>CAZRCT010000005.1:0-81795 GCA_964598655.1 uncultured Gemmatimonadaceae bacterium | reverse complement strand
GGGCCGGGGAGGATCGCCTGCTGGTCGGGGCCAGCGGGGCGGTCTCGGTGTATCGGGGCAATGGGGACAGCCTGTATGTGCCACCGCTCGGCACGACCACCGTGCTGCGGAAGGTGGCGGCGGGCTGGGAGCTTTCCCCGCGGGGGGGCGGGAGCAAGCTGACCTTTGACCTCCAGGGCCGCCTGACCGCGAGCATCGACCAGAACGGCAACGCCGACTCGGTGCTCTACGGCGGGACCACGGACTCCGTCCTCGCAGTGAAGGACCCGACGGGCCGCGCGATCACCTTCACGTACGCCTCGGGCAAGCTGAGCAAGCTGACCAGCCTCTCAGGGGCGGCGGCCCGGGACCACTTCGTCACGGTGAACGGGACCACGAACCTGCTCGAGACCGACTCCATTGGCGGGACGCGGTTCCGGACGCGGTACGGCTACCACACCGTGACCAGCGGTACCAAGACCTACCTCATCCGCTCGCGGGCGGGCCTCGTGGGCGACACCACCTTCGTCATCTACGACTCGAGCCTGGCCCGTTACAGCCGTCGGCCGTACCAGGCCCGACTGCCGCGGGTGAAGACGGCGGCCGGGACGGACACGACCCCGCGGCTCACCTGGCTGCCGCTGGAGCGGGCCGGCGCCGCCACGGTCGCCCCGCTCGACTCCACCGCGATGACGGTCGAGGTGCGCGACCCCGCAGGATTGTGGAGCCGGTCCTGGGTGACCCGCTGGGGGCAGGCGCGCCTGACATGGGACACCCTCGGTGTCCTGGGCCGGGCCTCCTACGCCGGCGATGGTCGTGCCCTCTGGGTGGAAGGCAACCAGAGTGGGGACATCTCGCGGGTCTACTTCACCTACGACACCCTCGGGCGCCTGGTGAAGCGCTGGATTCGGCGCTCGGAGCGCTCGCCGGTGGACACCCTCCGCCTCGACAGCCTGGTGTATGACGGAAGCGACCGGGTGGTCCGCCGCATAGACCCTACTGGCAAGGTGGACAGCCTCTGGTATGACGGGAGCGGCAACCTCACGAAGGTCAAGCGGCCAGGTGGCGACACCACGAGCTACACCTACTGGGGTAGCGGTGCCGAGAAGGGGCTGGTGGCCGCCACGGTGGACCCGGTGCAGGGCGTGGTGAACTACACCTACAATGGGTTAGGGAACCTGCAGTACATCTACTTGCGGAATGGGGACGAGCTGGTGGGGATCCACAGCTACGACAGCCTGGGCCGGACCCTCACGAGCGAAACCCGGATCCGGACTCGGGTCACGGCCACCGTCACCAAGTGGCAATGGCGGCGCACCAGCCACAGTTACCTGGCCTCGCTCAACCTGCTGGCCGCCGATACCAGCGCCCGGACCGACAACTGTGACGATCCCTGCGACACGCCACCGGCCTACGGCACCGACAGCGCGCACGTCCGCGCGGTGGGGTTCGTGCTGAGCACGGCCGGCCGGGATTCGATCCGGCTCAACGAGCGCGGGCAGGCCACGGTGTACACCTTCGACCGGTTGGGCCGGCTGATTCGCCGCCAGGCCCCGAACGGGTCGCGGGATTCCATGGTCTACGACGTGGCCGGCAACCTGCAGCGCACCATCACCCGCCGGAACGACACGATCACGGTGGCCTATGACCTCCGCTACCGAGACACCAGCACGGTGATCCCGGGCGTCGGCACCTTACGGAAGACGTACGGGGGCCCGGCAGGGCAGCTCAGCCGCATCTGGTACGCCAACGCGGTGGACTCGATCGGCGGGGTGGGTGGGGGTCTGGGCTTCAGCTTCGACGCCCGAGGCAGGCTGCTGGCAGATACGTCCTACACCGGTGTCGTGGCGCAGGTCACGCGCACCACGTATGATGCGTTCGAGCGGGACAGCGTGCTGCAGGATACCCTGGGCCAGTGGAAGGTGCGCTACGACCCCACACGCGGCCACGCAGCTCGCGTCCAGACGCCCTTCGGGGACTCGACGACCTATTCGGTTGTGAAGGGAGGCCGTCTTTCCAGCCGGGTGACTCGGGCGGCAGGGCAGCCGGATTTCTGGCAGTCTCTCTACTACACTGGGACTGGCGGATTGGCTGAGATGACCACCGCCGCGGGCGCCACGGGCTGGAACTCCGGATCGTATGATCCCGAGTGGACCACGAGCGACACCACGGTCGGGCCGCCGCTGGGCCCGCTGTGGACGGAACAGCAAGGCTCCGCGGCATCGCCAGACAGCTCCGTGGATTCCGTGAGCTACGACGGCTGGGGCCGCGTGGTTGGCTGGCGCCAGTACAGGAAGACGCCGCTCGGCAGCAGCTTCCAGGCGTTCGCGAGCGACTCCTTCGGCTTCGACCGCACCGGCAACCTGAAGGTGATCGGGGAATCGCGGTGGTATGACCCGGTCACTGATCGCCTGGATTCGCTGGTGCGGGGCAGCTCCACATTCCGGTACACGTATGACGCGGTCGGCAACCTCACCCAGAGCGCCGAGGCGGGGCCGGGGGGCACGGTGACCTGGAAGTACGCCTACGATGCCCTGAATCAGCTGCGGGCGGTGCGGTACCGCGGGGTGGGCTCGCCCGCGGACGCTCTCGTAGCCCGGTACGGGTATGACGTGCTGGGCCGGCGCATTGCCAAGCTCGTCTATTCGCGCCCTCTCGGCGGTACCGGGCCTCGATACCGGCGCTACGTGTACCACGGCGATCAGGTGGCCTTCGAGACCGACTCCGCCGGGGCCATCACCACGAAGTACTCCTGGGCCCCGGGTACGGACAACCTGCTGGGCTTCACGGACAGCACCGGCACCTACTACAACGTGGTGACCGACCACCTAGGCAGCGTGCGGGGACTGGTGAGACGGGATGGCACGTGGATCATGCATCAGCGGTTCACCCCGTACGGAACGCGACTGGCAAGAGACTCGTCCGGCACGCTGCCTACGCTGCGCTACGGGTGGACCGGACGAGAGCATGATTCCGAGACAGGGCTCGTGTATTTCCGCGCGCGGTACTATGACTCCGGGCAACGTCGGTTCACCCAGGAGGACCCGGTGGGTTTCTCTGGGGGTGCGAATCTCTACGCATTCGTCGGCGGAAGGGTGCTCACTCAGGTCGATCCGAGTGGGATGAACGAAGAGGTTCCCTTTAACCTGTGGGCGCTCGATCCCTGCGCTGGCCTCGACACTTGCAACGGGGATACAGGCTGTATTATTGATGGCATCTCCGCGAGCAGCGGGATGTGTATTGCTGTGAGCGGCAGTCCAGGCTCGACGGTCATTGACCCTACTCGGATATCGCTGCTTCCTCCTCCCAGCGGCAAGATCAACTTCCAGGGGAGTTCAGCTGACTACAATGCCTGCATGGCGAACTCGGCATGTGCCTGGGCATGGCAGAAGCTGGATACCGGAATTGATGTTATCAATATCGTTGTCGATCCAAATGGGCTGAACCCGAGTAGTGTTTTCAGCAGTGCTACCGGTGAATGGACCATGACCTACAATCCTCAGGCTTTTGGGGCACTCTCGCAGCTGCCGCAACTGGGTGGTCTACCTGTAGACGCTGCAACCGTGTTCGCGCACGAGTTTGGACACATCTATTTCTCGCAGTGGGCTTACGCAAACAACGCGTACAACCTACCTGTGGATCGGGACGCATACGAACGTCGGTCAAATATCACCGCACTTGACTGGGAGAACACGGCTCGTGGGGTCAATCGAGGGCATTATGGCACAAGGACACGCCACTAAGCTTGAGGTGTCCCCAAGGTCGAACTCGGAGGTTGCCATGCGTTTAGTCTTCTCAGCTAAGAGGTTGTTGCGAAGGAGTACTGGTATTGTTATTGCCAGTGCTGCCCTCTGCGCCGGGCTACGGGCGCAGGCCACAGGTTGCGTGACGTCGCGCCCGGTGTTGACGGGCGATTGGTTGCTTGTTGTAGAGCTCGTGGGGGGGGATTCGGCTCGTGTCCAGGCCCCGGCCGAGATGCATGTTGCCCTAGGACCCATGCGGCAGGGAGGGGGCGGTGATGAGGCCCGGTGTCCTCTGTGGTACGAGGGTCAATTGCAGGGCCCACAAGGGCGTCAATCCCTTCTGTGGTCGCGAGAGATACGGGGCATTGCTATTTCTGACGTGAGAGTGAGGCTCACTCTGCTGTCAGGCGTGACTCTCGATGGTGCGATCGTCGGCATCGACACCGTTGCCGGTACTGTCGAGCACGGCACTGAGATGTATGGCCGGTTCCGAATGATCAGGCTACATCCGCCTAGTCATTCCCCCGAGAAGCGGGCCAGTTAGCTGGAGGGTCCCAACCGGGGGGGCGGGTAAGCTACCCCTCCAGGTCGACACACGAGGCTGGACTTCTTCAGGCCCTTGAGAGGACCCCATGAAGAAGTCCCGCTTCACCGAGTCGCAGATCGTCGAGATCCTGAAGGAGCGCGAGGCCAGCGTGGCCGTCGCCGAGATTCTCCGCAAGCACGGCATGTGTCGCCGGACCTACTTCACCTGGAAGGCGAAGTACGGCGGCAGCTCGGTGCCGGAGCTGCGCCGGCTGAAGGAACTCGAGGGCGAAAACGCCCGCCTCAAGCGCCTCTACGCCGAGAAGGCGCTTGAGGATGCGGCGCTGAAGGACGTCCTGCACCGAGAACTGTAAGGCAGTCCGCGAAGCGGCAGGTCGTGGCGATCCTGGTGGGCGAGCACCGCCTCGCGGTGCAGCGCGCCTGCCGGCTCGCCTGTGTGGCACTCGCCGGTGTTGTGCCCCGACAATGCATCCAGGTCGATGGATGCTTGGACCACGGAGGTCGGTGGAACTACCAAGAGGGCCGCTGTCAGGAGTGAGCGGCGCCGACGCTAGGCGTCCCGCCTCATCCCCAACCCACTTCCGCACCACGGCCTGAGACGATTTGAGACGAATTGAGCTTTCTTGAGATGTCTTGAGACGAACTGAGACGGACCCATCCCTCGCCACCCTAAGTGCTTGCAGGACAACACCCCGCCCGTGGCACGCTTGATGACATAGACGAGGCATCCTCCTTCCCGGAGCTCTCGTGCCCGCCGCCCTGCGCCGCCTGCCCCCGGTCTTCTCCCTGGTGCTCCTGCTCCCGCTGCTGATTCCCCTCGGCCGCGGCTGGGGGCTCTACCCCACGGCCATCACGCCTGGCGAAGCGTCGGTGACCTTCGAATCGAACACCATCCAGCAGGTCACCTTCACCGTCTGGAACAACGGCGGCGCCACGAAGACGCCGACGCTCACCTGCGGCGCCACGGGCGCCCTGACCTGTCTCAGCGTCGCGCCGGCCACGCCGACCCTTGCGCCGTGGTCCGACACGGACATCACCGTGACGTTCCGCGTAGGGACCGGCACCCTCACGCTGAGTTCCTCCGACGGCGGCTCCGGCCACTACCTGGTGAACGGCGACTCGGGCACGGCGCCCACCGTCACGCTCGTGGTGCCTGCCGTGACCGCGGGCAACCGGGCGCTCGTCCGGAATCGCCAGCCCCTCATCCGCGCCCTCTTCAGCAACGGCTCCACCGTGGATACGGCGGCCACGCTGCTCCGCTGGCGCGGCGACACCGTGACGGCGTTGGCGCGCCAGAACCGCCGCCTGCTCGAGTGGGACGTGGACTCGACCCGCTGGCTCAATCTTGGCGACTCGGCGCAGGTCGAGGTCCGGGCCTGCTCGATGGGCGGGGCCTGCAACACCGTGATCCGGTGGGCCGTCCTGCCGGCCGACTCGACCCCCGCCGTGGGCTTCTCCAGCATCCCGCTCGAGGCTCTTGGCGCCGGCTTCAGCTCGCCATTCGGGCCGGGCCTCGCGGTGAGCGGGGCGGAGGTGGAGACCGGCTTTGCCACCGTGCCCTACATCTCGATGAACACCCCGCGCGGCACCGGGCTCGTGTACTCCACCCGGCAATCCTATCCGCGCGTGCTGCTGCCCGTCGACGTGGACATTCCCGACGCGATGTCGCCCCCGGCCACGCTCAAGGTGGTTGCCATCGACGGGACCACCCGCATGGACTCCGTGGTCCTCTCAAGCCCGTCATGCGCGACTGCTGGTGCGAAACGTTGCCGCACGGTCCTCCAGCCCGACTTCGCCAGCCAGACCTTCAGCGCGCCCACCCGGAAGTGGCTCAAAGTGGAGGTCAGTGTCACCAAGGGCGCGGTCACCAAGGCGGGCGTGGATTCGGTGGAAGTTGCCCTCGTGGATCGGCGGACCACGCCCTACGGGAGCGGCTGGTGGCCCACCGCCGGCGTCCAGCTGGCCGCGGCCGGCGGCGACCGACTCCTGGTGGCCCCGAACGGGAGCGTCACCGTGTTCCGGGGCACGGGCGACTCGCTCTACCTGGCGCCCCCCGGCAGCTTCGCCCTGCTGACCCGCACCGGGACGGGCTGGGAACTCACGGCCCGCGGCAGCCTCGGCAAGTCGGTCTTCGACAGCCAGGGCCGCCTCGTGGCCACGATCGACCCGAACGGCAACCGTGATTCCATCTTTTACAACGGCACGGTAGCCGCCCAGATCGACAGCCTCAAGGACCCGAAGGGCAAGAAGATCAGCTTCACCTACACCAGCGGGAAGCTGGCGAAGATCACGAGCCTGCCGGGCACCCCGGGGGAGCGGGAGACCCGGATCACGGTGGATGGGAACGGCCGGTTGGTATACGACTCCCTGAGCTCGCCCTCGGCAAGGCCGGCGCTCACCACCTACGTGTACAAGGCGTACGCGGACTCGAGCACCGTGGTGCTGACCAAGCGTATCGGGGTCCTCCAGGACACTACGATCGTCACCTACGACTCCACCTTCCGCCGCCGCCCGGTCTCCTCGCGGCTCCCGCGGGTGGAGGACGAGACCAACGCGGTGATCACGCCAGTCATCACCTACACGGCCATGGAGAAGCAGGGCTACGGCAGCGTGCGCTCGCTCGACAGCATCTACGTGGAGATGAAGGACCCGCGGAACTTCTGGACCCGCTCGCTCCTCAACCGCTGGGGGCAGGCGCGGCGGAGCTGGGACTCGCTCGGCGTGCTGAGCCGGGCCGCCTACGACCAGAACGGCTTCCCGCTCTGGGCCGAGGGCAAGGTGGCCGATTCGAGCCGCACCTACACGGCCTACGACCGCCTCATGCGCCCCGTCAAGTCCTACATCATCCGCGCCACCGGCGACACGCTGCGGGGCGACAGCCTGGTCTACGACGCCAACCACTGGGTGGTCCAGCGCATCGACAACCGGGGCAAGGTGTGGACGACCGCCTACTCGGCGACCGGTCTCGTCACCCAAACCATCACCCCCACCGGGGACACGACGCGCTACAGCTATTTCAGCAACGGCACCCTCTGGCGGCTCACCCCACCCGGGAACGTGCCCTCGGAGTTCCAGCAGTTCGCCTATGACACGGTCTGGGGCAACATGCGCGAGCAGACGGGCGAGCTCGGCAACCTGCTCGGCCGGACCGTGTTCGACCGCTTCGGACGCGACTCGGTCAGCGAGACCAAGGTCGCGGTGCAGGCCAACGGGAGCACTCCCCAGTGGCAGTGGCGGAAGACGATGATCTACTGGAACGCCGCCAACCGGGTGGACTCGACCCGCCTCCAGCGCACCGACAACTGCGCCGACCCCTGCAGCGGGCCCTGGTACGGCTCCACCGACACCCTGCACCTGATCCCGCTCCGGCACGTCTACGACCGGGCCGGCCGGGACTCGCTCCGCACCAACGAGCGGGGCACCAAGACCGAGTATCTCTACGACCGGCTGGGGCGCCTGCGCGTGCGCCGGCCCTGGACCGACTCCGCGGGGGTGATGGACTCGATGTTCTACGACGCGGCCGGCAACCTCAAGAAGACCCGAACCCGGCGCGGCAACGTCATCACCACCAACTACGACTCCCGGAACCGCGACACGCTCACCACCGTGCCGGGCGTCGGCACCATTCGCAAGACCTACGGCGGGCCCCTCGACCAGCTCACCCGCCTCTGGAACTCGGCGCCCGTCGACTCGATCGGCGGCGTGAACGGCGAGGCCCGCTTCGGCTTCGACCAGCGGGGCCGCCTCAAGGTCGACACCGTGTACACTGGCACCACCGCCCGGTCCACCACCTACACCTACGACACGTGGGAGCGACCGAGCACGCTGACGGATGTCCAGGGCACGTGGAGCAACCGCTACGAGACCAACCGTGGCCTCGCCGACACGCTGATCACGCCCTACGGCGACACTGCCGTGTACGTCTTCGATGCCAAGGGCCGTGCATCGGGGCCGACGATCATGTTCGGCGATCCCAGCCGGATCCTCACCACGAGCACCTACTACCTCCCAAATGACCAGCTCGATTCCACCGTCATGAAGATGGGCGCCACCGTCCTGAGTCGGTGGCAGCGAAAGGCTGGGGGTGGTCAATACGGAGCTGCCCTCAAACCCTCCTGGACGGACCCGCTGGGGCGACTCTGGCAGGATTCGGTGCAGTACGACGGCTGGGAGCGGGTGACCAACTGGGTCGCCACCGTTGACGGCAACGAGCCCGGGATCCGGGACACGATGCTCTTCGACCAGACGGGCAATGTGAACATCAGGGGAATGACGAGCCTCACGAGCGACCCCATTACGTCCCAGCTCACGACTTACAAGACCGGCGGCCACTCCTACGCATACACCTACGACTTCGCCGGCAATGTCGTCGGGATCAAGGACTCGACCTTTGGTCAGGCGGGGCCGCGCATCTGGACCTTCGGCTACGACGGACTGGAGCGCCTCGTGAGTGTGCGCCGCAGTGACTACTTCAGCGGTGACTCGGCTGTGGCCCGCTACGCCTACGACCTGCTCGGCAATCGCATCGCCAAGCGCGTGTACTCGAGCGTCACGGGTGGCACGGTTGCGTACACCCGCTTCGTCTACCACGGCAGCCAGGTGGCCTTCGAGACCGATTCCACCGGCACTATCGGCCTGGCGTACACCTGGGGCCCGGGCACCGACAACCTGATGGCCGTCCGCACTGCGGGCGGCGCGATCCATGCTTACGCCGTCACCGATCGTCTGGGTAGCGTTCGCGGGTTGGTAAAGCGGGATGGGACCCTTCTCTACACCTTCGGCTACCGGCCCTATGGGGAGGTGGCAGACAGCACAGGATCCGGGGGCTTGGCCTTGCGATACCGCTGGACGGGGCGGGAGTACGACCCCGAAACCGGGTGGTACTTCATGCGGGCGCGGTATTATGATCCGAAAGCGCGACGGTTCATGTCCGAGGATCCGATTGGCTTTGAGGGTGGGCGCAATGTCTACGCCTACCTCGATGGAGCCGTGTTGGATGGCCGGGATCCCACTGGACACGGCGCCGCACCCGATGCGTTCGGGGAAGTGAACGAACGATTGCAGGAGTACTTGCAGGGGCAGAGCGCAATGTACAAAGGGCTTGGTGGTACCGCGATCTATCTGAATGGGGTGCCGATGAACGCTGGCGTCCGTGGCCTGACTGCAGAGGATTTCGCCGGGACGGTGTCATCGATCTGGGGCCGAGGCTCAACACTCTTGCCTCCTAGGACACGAAAGATGAGCGACAAGGAGAGGATTCGGTTAGCTCCCCTCTGTCGTGAGATCATCAGCGGCTGTAACTCTATTACCATCATCACGGCCGGTGGTAACTGGAACACCGTTATGATGTTCAGTCCAGGGGGGTTCGCTGCTGGCCATTACATCTTTGCCGGACGGGAGCCGCGTCAGGAAGGGTGGCTTGCACATGAACTAACTCATGTCGTGCAATTCGATAAGTGGGGGGACGGCGACTACCTTTGGCAAGGTGCTAAGGAACACTTGTTCGGCAAAGGCGAGGGGTACTTCCCACCCCCCGATTATGGCGCGTCCACTGGCGGCTTCTGGTCGATGGGGATGGAGCAACAAGCCACAACGGTTCAGAGGTGCTTTGCCCAAGGGGACGTCCATGCTTGCGATGCTTCTCCCTTCAAACCGGAGTACTAGGCTATGCCGCGCCTATTCAACATGAGGCTTCCTGCCGCGCTCCCCATAGTTGCCATACTCCTTGTTCTTGGATGCCCACCTCGCGCCTTCGTTTCTGTCGAGGGATCGTCCGTGGAGGAACTTACGTTCGTAATCTCCGCGAGCAAGAACGAAGAGGTTCCTATTAGCTTCGGCGTTCTTGTGGTGTCAACGTGTGGCGCGGATGGCAGGACTGGCGACAACGTGTACTGGAAGATCGCGGAGGAAGATCCATCCTCCAAGAACGGCGTAGTCAGGGTACGCTATGGTGTGACCCCGTCAGGGTTCAAGCAACTGGTGCCGCCGCGAGCCATCAATAAGGGTTGTCTGGACGTGACCACGCTGGCGTCTGGAGGGGTGTCTTTTCTGGTGGACGACCAAGGAGTGGTGTCGCTGCGGTCCGGCAGTAGCTCAGGGCCGTAAGTGTACAGGCGTGACGGTGGCCCCGTCTTAGGTCCAGGTCAAAGTTGACAGCGGTGTTGGCACAGCGACCTGCCACTCGGCGGCCACCTGCGCCGGGGTGCGGCCCTGGAGCCCGCGATGGGGGCGGGCGGTGTTGTATTCGTGTTGCCACCGGGCCAGGACCCGGCGCGCATCGGCCAGCGACAGAAACCAGTGCTGGTTCAGGCATTCATCGCGCAGCCGGCCGTTGAAGCTCTCGATGAAGGCATTCTCGACCGGCTTGCCCGGCCGGATGAAGTGCAGCGTGATGCCCACCTGCTGGGTCCAGGCCACGAGCGCGCGACTGTGAAACTCCGGCCCGTTGTCCACGACGATCGTCCGTGGCCGGCCGCGCGCCGCGACGAGGGCGGCGAGGACGTCGGCCACGCGGGTGCCGCTCAGGGTCGTATCGGACGCGACGGCGAGCGCCTCGCGCGTGAAGGTGTCCACCACGGTGAGCGCCCGGAAACTGCGGCCGTCGGCCAGCGTGTCCCGCACGAAGTCCATCGCCCAGCAGACGTTCGGGGCGCCGGGCGTGGGATGCGGCACCCGCGGCCCCACCGGGCGCTTCCGCCGCTGCCGGCGCACGGCCAACCCCTCGGCGCGGTACAGCCGCCGCACGCGCTTGTGGTTGTCCGGGACGCCGCGCTGGCGCAGTGCCCAGAGCAGGAGCGGGAAGCCCCAGCGCGGGTGCAGCCCCGCGAGCTCCCGCAGCGCGGTGCGCAGCGGCGCCTCGTCGGGGCGGCGGCTCCGGTAGCGCTGCGCGCGCCGGTGCACGCCGAGCCAGCGGCAGGCGCGCCGCTCGCTGCCGGCCTGGGGGAGGATCGCGGTGACGAGGGCACGCCGGTCGGGCATCGTCACCACGCTTTTCCCAGGACGTCCTTGAGGACCTGCAGGTTCAGCGCTTGGTCCGCCACGATCCGCTTGAGACGGCGATTCTCCTCCTCGAGCGCGCGCAGGCGCTTGGCCTCGCTGACCTGCAGCCCGCCGTACTTGCGGCGCCAGCGGTAGAAGGTCTCGCGGCTGATCCCGTGGCGGCGGATGGTCTCGCCGCTCTTGCCACTGCGCTCGGCCTCCTGCAGGACCGCGATGATCTGTTCCTCGGTGAAGCGGCCTTTCCGCATCGGACAGTCCTCCTCGCCCAGCGGGCGGTGAGCTGTCAACTTACGGCTGGACCTCTAGGCGGGGCTACCCTCAGACGAAGCGCTGAGCGCACTGCGCACCCAGCAGCAGAGTGGTGGACGCGGCGAGGCAACCGCGGAAGAGTTGCAGCAGCTGGTCGAGGCCATCGAGTTCTGTCGGCGATGGCCGAGGGAGGACGCGGTGCCCTTGCTCCTTCAGGTGTTTCGAGAGGGGGATGGGCACGGTGTATATATGCTCGTGGAGACCGCGGTTCTGAAGGCTGCACCGGGCATCGTAGTGCCCTGCCTCGTGCAGAATCTCCAAAGTCCACTCCAACCCGTGAGGGCGTGGAATGCTGAGATCGCTGCCAACTTTTGCGACCCTGTTCTGGTCGCCCCGCTTGTGCTCCTGCTGTCGTCTGGCGACGGTGATGGACGCGCGGCGGCTGCCATCGCACTTGGCCGACAAGACGGGGCACCCGCGCGGGAGGCCCTGAGGGCTGCCCTGAGCCGCGAGCGTGACCTGGAAGTGCGACGGCTCCTGGTTGATCTCCTGGAGTCCTGACCGGAGTGAGCGCTACCAAGCAATACTTGCCCGTGAGGTCATTCCTCGCACCGGCGTCGGGCCCGGCTGGTGCCGGCATCCCGCTCCGCCTGGGGGAGCCAGCCGCGCGGCGCCTCCGCCGATCAGCCCATCTGAGAGCTTGGAGGGTAGCCCCTTGTTGCTCTTGTTCATCTCCGTTGTGCTCGTCGGCGCCGCCTGTATTCCCAAGAGGTGGATGCGGGTGCTCGCTTCCGGAGCGCTGCTGTTCGCCTTGTGGCAACTGATGGAGGACCCAGAACTTATTGGCCGGGAACTGATCGACCAGCGGCGTCGTGCTGAGGCCCCCCTGGCCGATTACAGGGCTGGGGTGACCGATCTCGTCAACGGACTGAGTGTACGTCATGACAGAAACGTCCTTCTGGTGGGGACCGCAATGGCCGTCTTGGCCATCTTGCCGTGCGTTTCCATCAAGAAGAGGCAAGTCCCGTCGCCTGATGGGGGCGAGCTTCGGCAGTCCTAGCAGAGATACGGCATGGTGTCGTCTGTTTGAATCACCCCGGGATGGCCGGTGACTCCTTCGCGTGAGCCGTCACGGTACTATGAAGTCAGAGTAACGAGGCAGGCGTAGGAGCAGCAGACGGGAGGCTGTTGTGGTCTCACGTCGGTGCTGTCCACGGTGCCGCGCTGCGCCCGCGCCGGCCGGCGTGGCAGGGCGGGCCCACGCTTGACGGCCGTCGGCCACGGTGATACACTGAACCACATGGTTCAACAAACTCCGGCCCTCCTCCACGCCGCCCTCGCCACCCCCACCCGCCGGGGCATCCTGGAGCGGCTCGGCCGCGCGAACGCCTCGGTCGAGGAAGACCGCGCCGATAGACGCCGCTTGGACGAGTGAACGGGCCCCTGGGCAGATCCCGTGCAACGGTGGCTGTAGGACATCCGGAAGCAGCGCGGGCCTCCCCTGGCCGCCCCTTCCGTGAATGCGTACCCGAGGGAAGTTTGGAGCGGGCCCTGGCTCGTCGGCCCGCCGCCACCGCACAGGTCGTCCGTCCCCCAGCCGCCTCGGCGGTTCCCAAGGCCACGTCTGGTAGTGTCGCAGGATGCATCCCGCAACGAGGAGGAGCACCGCCGTGTCGATGCCCCAGGAAGTCCTGCGCGACCTCAAGTTCGCCATCCGCTCCTTCAGCCGGCGGCCGCTCTTCACCGCCGTCATCGTGCTCACGCTAGCACTCGGCATCGGCAGCACGGTGGCCATTTTCAGCGTGGCCAACGCCGTCCTCTTCCGGGACCTGCCGTTCCGGGACCCGGAGCAGCTGGCCTTCGTCTGGACTCGCCTCCCCGCCACCAACGTGTCGCGCTCCCTGGTCTCGGGCCCCGACTTCAAGGACTATCAGAGCGAGACGACGCTGTTCCAGGGCTTTGCGGGCGCGGTGGCCCTCACGGGCACGCTCACCGGCGACGGGCCGCCGGAGCGGCTCACCAACGCCTACGTCACCTGGAACCTGCTCAGCCTGCTCGGGGTCCAGCCGGCGCTCGGCCGGAACCACGTGGCCGAGGATGCCTTCCCGATTGATCCGAAGCAGTTCGGGCAGCCCAACCCCGACCTGCCGCCGGGGAAGGTGGTGCTGAGCTACGGGCTCTGGCAGCGGCGCTTCGGGGGCGACTCGTCGATCATCGGCCGCACCATCCAGCTCGATGGCTGGGGCTCGGAGGTGGTGGGCGTGCTGCCGGCGGACTTCCGCATCTACCTGCCGGCGGACGCGGCGATGCCCACCAACATCGACGCCTGGGGGGTGCTGCCAAGCAACATCGGGGACTTCGAGCGGGAGGCGGCGTGGCTCACGGTGGTGGCGCGCCTCAAGCCCGGCGTAGCCCTGAGTCAGGCCCAGGACGAGATGGACCGCCTGGCGGGCACGCTCCGCGCCACCCACCAGTTCCACGCCACGCAGCAGCTCCAGATCCGGGTGGCCGGCATGCACCAGGACGTGGTGGAGCACTCCCGGCCGGCGCTGCTGGCGCTGCTCGGCGCAGTGGGGTTCGTGCTGCTCATCGCCTGCGCCAACATCGCCAACCTGCTGCTGGTGCGGGCCAGCGAGCGGAGCCGGGAGATCGCGGTGCGCGCGGCGATCGGGAGCGGGCGGGGCCGCATCGTGGCGCAGATGCTCACGGAGAGCCTGGTGCTGGCCGTGGCCGGCACGCTGTGCGGCCTGCTCCTGGCCTGGCAGGGCATCCGGGTGATCAAGGCGCTGAGCCCGGCCAACCTCCCGCGGATGGAGCAGGTGAGCCTCGATGCCGGGACGTTCGCGTTCGCGGCGGTGGTCACGGTGGTGGCGACGCTCCTCTTCGGGCTGGCGCCGGCGCTCCGCGCGGTGCGCGGGAACCTGGCGTCGGGGCTGCGGGATCGCGGCACCGACACCGGCGGCGCCCGGGGGAACAAGCTCCGCACGGTGCTGGTGGTGATCGAGGTGACACTGTCGCTGGTGCTCTTGATCGGCGCCGGGCTCATGCTGCGGAGCTTTGCCGCCGTGCAGCGGGTGGACCCCGGCTTCGAGGCGCGGAACGCGGCGACGTTCACGGCACCGCTGCCCTTCATCAAGTACCTGACCTCGCAGTCGCGGGCCACCTTCGTCAACCAGCTCGGCGACCGGCTGGCCGCGCTCCCCGGCGTCGAGACCGTGGGCGGGGTGACGCCGCTGCCGCTGGCCGGCGGGGAGCAGTATGCGGTGGGGTCGTACGGCAGGATCGGCGGGTCGGACGACGAGTACCGCGCCAACAAGGCGGACTACAAGGCGGTGCTGCCGGGCTACTTCGAGGCGATGAAGATCCGGCTGGTGACCGGCCGGACGCTGGTCCGCGCCGACAACGAGGAGGCCGCGCTCGACGTGGCGGTGGTGGACCAGACGTTCGCGACGCGGGTGTTCGGCCGGGAGAACCCGGTGGGGGCGCAGGTCCTGGTGGACCACTTCAACGAGAAGACGTTCAGCATCGAGCGGCTGCCGCTCACCATCGTGGGCGTGGTGGCCAACGTGCGGTCCACCTCCCTCGCCGCGGAGAGCCGGGAGACGATCTACTTCCCCTACGTGTTCCAGTCGTTCCTGCCGCTCACCTTCGTGGTGCGCACCTCGGCCGATCCGGCGAGCCTCCTCGCGCCGCTCCGGGCGGAGGTCGCGGCCCTCGACCGCGACGTGCCGGTGGCGGACCTCGCGACGCTCGAGTCCTGGGTGACGGAGGCGATGGCGCCGACCCGGTTCCTGCTGGCGCTCACGGGCAGCTTCGCGGCGCTGGCCCTGGTGCTGGCGGTGCTCGGGCTCTACGGCGTGGTGTCGTTCTCGGCCCGGCAGCGGACGCGGGAGATCGGGGTGCGGGTGGCCCTCGGCGCGAGCGACCGGGACATCCTCCGGCTCATCCTGCGGCACGGGCTCGGGGTGGCGGCGGCCGGGGTGGTGCTGGGGCTCGTGGCGTCGCTGGCGCTGACGCGCATCGTGCAGAGCTACCTCGTGGGCGTCACGGCCACCGACCCGCTCACCTTTGCCGGGGTGCCGGTGCTGCTGATCGGCGTCGCCGCGCTGGCGTCGTACCTGCCGGCGCGGCGGGCGGCGGGGATTGCGCCGCTCGAGGCGCTGCGGGATCAGTAGCGGGGCGGGGGCAGGAGGGGCTTGAGCCGTGATGGATGTCGCGGGAGTCGCTGTCGGGCCTCGGCCATTCCTGGCCCCTAACCGGCCGCCGGTTGCCCGCCCCGGAGCCTCGGGATACTATAGAACCATGCGATTCGAGGACTACATCACGGTGACCCCCGGGGTCCGGAGCGGCAAGCCGTGCATTCGCGGCACCCGCGTCACGGTGGCCGACATCCTCGAGTACCTCGCCGGTGGGATGACCGAGGCGGAGGTGCTCGCAGACTTCCCGTATCTCCAGCCCGAGCACATCCGCGCCGCGCTGGCCTTTGCCGCGGCCCGGGAACGCCGTCTCGCCGACCCCCCGGCCGCCTGAGGGCCGGGTGGCCCGCCTCCTCTTCGATGAAAACCTGAGTCCGCGACTGCCCGGGCGGCTGGCCTCCAGCTACCCGGGCAGTCGCCACGTGTACGAGCTGGACCTGGGCAGCGCCCTGGATGCCGAGATCTGGGCCCGGGCGGCCGCGGATGGGTTTGTGGTCGTCACCAAGGACGACGACTTCCGGCAGCTCAGCTTCCTGCGGGGCGCGCCGCCCAAGGTCATCTGGCTCGTGGTGGGCAATGCGCGCACCGAGGTCATCGCCAGACTCCTCGAGTCCCAGCAGGCTGAAGTGGCGCGCTTCCTGGGCGACCCCGAGGAGGCCTTGTTGCTGCTGCGGCTCCCGCCCCGGGAGTCGGCCTAACACAGGCCTCTGGCCCCAGGGCGGGCTTCCCCTTCCTAGAAGCTGACCTCCATCCCAAGCCGCACCAGCCGCGGCTGCCCGTACACGAACAGCGGGCGCGTGAAGTCCCGCGCCGCGGCGAAGTAGAGCGGCTGCAGCTCGGCGGGGCCGTCCACGAAGCCGTTCTGGTCGAAGTCCGCCCACCCGCGATAGCGTGGCGACTCGTAGGGGATGGGCTCGGGATGCGCCTGATAGGCGGCGTCGGCGAGGGCCTGGACCTCGGCGGTGGAGGGGCCCTCGCGGCCGCTGTCGCGGCGGAGCGCGACGATGTTGCGGCGGCCGAGGACGTTGCGGACGTCGAGGTAGACGGAGGCGCCGCTCTTGCCGAGGGCGAAGGAGCGGCGGAGAAGGAGGTCCACCGTCATCGTCGCCGGCAGGCGCTCGCTGTTGGGGAGGCCGAGGATGGAGTCGCCGAGGGCGTTGGTCTTCGAGTAGGGGAGGCCGCTGGCCAGGCGGAGCACGGCGGTGCCCTCGAGGTCCGCCAGAGGCTTGATGCCGAGCAGGGTGGGGCCGGCGCCGTGTGAGGCGACGCCCGAGAGGATGGCCGTCAGCGAGTGGCGCCGGTCGTAGTCCAGCGGGAACTCCACCTTGGCCGGGAAGGTGGTGTCGCCGGTGAAGGGATCAATGGTGATGGCCTTCCGGATGAAGAAGGCGTTGCTGGAGAAGGCCGTGGCCTCCTGCAGCGTGTAGCTGACCCGCGCCGACCAGCCGCCCACCAGCTCCCGCTCCAGCACGATCTCGCCGCCCTTCACCGTGCCCGCGTCGGTGTTCCCGAAGATGCTCGAGTCGGGATCGGTGCCGAAGGGGACGCTGCCCACCATCTGGTCCAGCCGCCGCACGAAGGCGTTGACGCGCACGTTGACGATCGGGTGCGGGCGGAAGCGGAGGCTGAACTCGTACTGGGTGGACTGCTCGAAGCCGAGGTCGGGGTTGCCGGCGCGGGAGCGGCCGGTACGGAGGGTGTCGTCGAAGGCCGCGTCCACGAGGTACTGGTAGTCGGGCGGCTGGCGGAAGGTGCCGAAGCTGGCCACGAGGGTGGCGCCCTTGAGCACGGTGCTCACGGCGAAGCGCGGGGAGAGGCCGCGCTGGGTCTTCTGCTTGCTCTTCGGCAGGTCATCGCGGCCGCTGAACTGGTCGTAGCGAAGGCCGAAGGTGATGGCCAGGTCGCTGGCGCGGGTCTGGAGCTCGGCGTAGGCGGCCGCGGTATACGGCGTGAAGTCGCTGCTGGTGGCGGCGGGCACCGAGTCCCCGACGGGGAGGTAGCCCAGGACGCGCTGGAAGGTGCGGACGCGCTGGCCGGAGTACTCGGCGCCCAGGTGGAAGTCGCCGCGCGAGCCGGCGGGCAGGCTCAGGTCCACGCGGCCGCGCACCTCGCGGAAGCGGTTCCAGGCGAGGTCGCCGCGGGCGCCATTCCCAAGGAAGAAGGCGGGGACGCCCCACGGGGTGCGCTCGCTGAACTCGGGCTGCAGGAAGCCGGGCAGCGGGGCGCTGGCGGCGGCGGTGTCCTGCCGGCGGGCGAGGTCCTCGCCCACGATGTCGAGCGGCCTGGCCGCGAAGGCGCCGAAGGCGTAGTCCACGGGCTCGGTGGCCTGGCCGCGGACGAACTCGCGGGTGAAGTAGCCGAGCCGCGCGTCGAGGGTGATGGGCGAGGTGGCGAAGGTCTGCTGCAGGTGCGCGCTGACGAGGTTGCCGGTGGTGCGGCGCGCGGGGGCCAGGGCCTGGTCGTACTTGTAGCGCTGGTCGTAGAGGAGCCGCTGCTCGGCGGAGTGGACGCCGAGGACGCGGAGCACCTGGTGAGGGCCGAGCGGGATCATGAGCTTGGCGGCGAGGTCGGCGGTCTCGCTGCTGTTGTGCGGCAGCAGGGCGGGGCCGCCGGAGGCGGGGTCCCGGGAATCCGAGGGGCGCGGGGCATTGACCGGGTCGGCGTCGAGGCGGCCGGAGAGGTCCGCGACGCCGATGAAGCGGATGCCGAGCGGGAGCGGGCCCTCGAGGGAGACGACGGCGCGGTCGAGGCCGTAGTCGCCGCCGTCACCGAGGGGGCGGTCGGTCTCGTAGCGGGCGCGGGCGCCGAAGCGGTCGGCGCCGTCCCGCGTCGCCAGGTTCACGAAGGCGGAGACGGCCTGGCCGTAGCGCGCCGAGAAGCCGTTGGTGACGAGCGAGGCCTCGGCCAGGAGGTCGGGCGGGAGGCGGAGGCCCAGGGAGCCGGTGGAGGCGTCGAGCTGGTTCTTGAGACCGAGGCCGTCGAGGATGAAGGCCTGCTGGCCGACGCGGCCGCCGCGGAAGCTCTCCCCCACGACGCCGGCGGAGAGGGCGATGGCTTCCTCGACGGTGGTGACGGGGAGGCGGCGGAGGTCGTCGGCGGAGTAGCGCTGCTGGTCCTGGACCGCGAGGGGGTCGAGGTGCTGGTCGTGCGGGGTGCTGATGACGGTCAGCTCGTCGAGGGCCACGGTGCGGGCCTGCAACGAAATGTCGAGCACGGTTGTCTGACCAGCGCGCACCAGTACGCTGTCCCGCCGGACCGCCTGAAAACCGATCGCCGAAAAGGTGACGCTGTGCCAGCCGGGGGCCACCTCGCGGAGGCGGTAGATGCCGCGGGGGTCGGTGCTGGCGACACTGCGGCCGCCGTCGAGCGCCACGCGGGCGCCGGCCAGGAGGGTTACCTCGGGGCCGGTGCCCTTCACGGTGCCCTCGATGGCGCCCGTGGTCTGGGCGGCGAGCGGCGCGGCGGCGAGGGCGAGGAGCAGGAGGCTCCGTGTCAGGCGGCTCATGGGACCTCGTAGAGGTAGAGGTCGGGAGCCAGGCCGCCCTGGTGGATCTCTTCCACGACGACGCGGGTGCCGTTGGGGGAGAGGGCGGGGCGGCGGAGGGTGGCGCCGGGGGCCGAGAGGGGCGTGGCAGGACCGCCCGCCAGGTTCACGAGGTAGAGGGGGCCGCCGGCGTCGCGCTGGATGTTGCCGTACTGGGGATGGCTCACGTAGCTCACCTGGCCACCGACGATGGCCACGAGACGGTCGCTCGCGACGCTCACGTCACGGACGATGGCGGGGGCAAAGTTCACCACCGTGTCCACGGCGCCGGTGGCCAGGGTGCGGCGGAGGATCCAGGGCTTCCCGGCCTCCGTGTAATAGAGCGCGCTGCCGTCGGGGCTCGCGCTCACGGAGGTGGCCTCGAGGGTGTTGGGGATGGGCTCGAGTGCGGGCGCGGGGCCGGTGAGGTGCAGGATCATCACCTGGCGGCCGACGGGCACGGTGTCCATCACGCAGCCCACGCAGTCCACGATGTTGAACTGGTCGGCGCCCACGTAGGCGATGGCGGTGTCGCCGAGCCAGGAGAGCGAGAGGGGCGTGACGTGGAGGAGGCCGTTCGGGGCAGTGTAGGGGAAGCCCTGGACGGAATCGCCGCGGACGCCGGCGGCGGCGGAACCGACCCGGAGGGAGGCGTTGAGCGGCGCGCTCAGGGTGCGTGGCCCGGTGGCCTCGAGCCAGGCCAGGCGGCCGGCGCTCGAGGCGGCGGAGGCCAGGAGGGCGTCGGTGCTGGCGTGGGACGGGTCGCCGGGGAGGCACTTGCCGAGGAGGCGGGTGCCGCCGTCCCGGCGCATGAGCCCGAGGCAGCGGTCGAAGTCTCGCTCGGTGGTGTCCTGGTAGCTATAAAGGAAGGCGGAGCCGTCGCGGAGCCAGGCGGGGTACTGGTCGGCGCCGCCGTTCCGGGTGAGGAGGCGCGGGAGGCCGGGAGTGAACGGGCCGCCGTCGTCCACGGGGCCGCCCGGGAAGGGATCGCTGTGGCTGCACCCGAGGAGCAGCAGGAGCGGCAGGAGCAGGGCCAGGGGCCGGGGGCGGAGGGGAGTCCGCGCGCGGGCCGTGGCCGCCTCCCGGAATCGGAGGGGCATGGGGCGAAGCCGGTGCAGGAGTGCGGTGATGTGGTGGAACCGGAGCCAAGGTACGGCGCGTTGAGCGGACGAGAAAGGGTGTCCGGTTGTGGGACGCTGAATCCCGGAAGCGGGCGTTACGTCGTGCGACGCGGGACGCGCGGATTTCCAAGTGGGCCCGGGACGGGCACTTGGGGTCGCGGCGCGGAATGACGAAGACGGCACGCTTCTTTCCCTTGCGCCGGGTGTTGCCGGGCGCCTTTCCTGCCCGGCCTGTCACTGGAGGAGCCGTGGACGTACCCCGCGAAAAGAAGCCCAATCGACGCCGGCTGTACCTGACGATCGGCGGGATCGTGGCGGTGGTGGTGGTGACGCTGGGGCTGTCGCGCCTGAAGCCCGCGGCACCGCGGGTCGAGGCGGCCACGCTGTGGACCGACACGGTGCGGCAGGGCCCCATGGTGCGCGAGGTGCGCGGGCCGGGGACGCTGGTGCCGGAGCAGATCCGCTGGGTGTCGGCGGTGACGCCGGGGCGGGTGGAGAAGAAGCCGGTGCTGCCGGGCGCGCGGGTGAGCGCCGGCACCGTGCTGCTCGAGCTCAGCAACCCGGACGTGCAGATCCAGTTGCTGCAGGCGCAGCGGCAACTGACCGACGCGGAGGCGCAGCTGGTTTCGCTCAAGAGCGAGCTCGAGACCCAGAGGCTCAACCAGGCGGGGGTCGTGGCCTCGGTGCGGACGCAGTTCCGGGAGGCCACGCGGAAGGCGGCCGGCGACTCGGCGCTGGCGGCGGCCAACCTGATCTCGCGCGAGGAATACTCCAAGTCGCGCGACCTGCTCGAGGAGCTGACGGAGCGGCTGCAGGTGGAGCAGCAGCGGCTCACCATCTACACCCAGAACATCCCGGATCAGCTCTCGGTGCAGGAGGCCCAGGTGGGCCGGCTCCGCGCGGTGGCGGACTTCCAGCGCGGGCTGGTGGACGCCATGGTGGTGCGGGCGGGCGCGGACGGCGTGCTGCAGGAGCTGCCGCTCGAGGTAGGGCAGTGGGCCATCAGCGGAGCGACGCTCGCCAAGGTGGTGCAGCCGGAGCGGCTCAAGGCGGTACTCCGGATCCCGGAGACGCAGGCCAGGGACCTTTCCATCGGGCAATCGGCGGCGATCGACACGCGGAACGGGATCGTGAAGGGCCACGTGGTGCGCATCGACCCGGCCGCGCAGAACGGCACCGTGACGGTGGACGTGACGCTGGACGGCGATCTGCCGCGCGGGGCCCGGCCGGACCTGAGTGTGGACGGCACCATCGAGATCGAGCGGCTCAACAACGTGCTCAACGTGGGCCGGCCGGCGTACGGGCAGGCCAACAGCACGGTGGGCCTGTTCCGGGTGCTCCCGGGCGGGAGCGAGGCGGAGCGGGTGCAGGTGCAGCTGGGGCGGAGTTCCGTGAACCGGATCGAGGTGCTCCGCGGGCTCGCGCCCGGCGACATCGTGATCCTGTCCGACATGTCGCGCTGGGACGCGGTGGACCGCGTCAGCATCCGGTAGGACCAACTCAACCGAACGTTCTGGCCGGCGCACGGGGCGCCCGCCGTCACGCACCACCCGGGGATCATGCCCATGACCGACCAGACCCTGATCAAGCTCGACGGCATCAAGAAGGTCTTCTACACCGATGAGGTGGAGACGCACGCGCTGGCGGAGATCCACCTCGAGGTGAAGCGCGGGGAGTACGTGGCGATCGCGGGCCCGTCGGGCTGCGGCAAGACGACGCTGCTCTCGCTGCTCGGCCTGCTCGACACGCCGACGGGCGGGGAGTACTGGCTCGACAACAAGCCGGTGGCGCAGCTCTCGGCGGCGGAGCGGGCGCGGATCCGCAACAAGGAGATCGGCTTCATCTTCCAGGCCTTCAACCTGATCGGCGACCTCACGGTGTACGAGAACGTGGAGTTGCCGCTCACCTACCGCGGCATGCCGGCGGCGGAGCGGAAGCAGCGCGTCATGGCGGCGCTGGAGAAGGTGGGGATGTCGCACCGGGTGAAGCACTACCCGGCCCAGCTCTCGGGCGGCCAGCAGCAGCGCGTTGCGGTGGCGCGCGCGGTGGCGGGCGAGCCGCTGATGCTGCTGGCGGACGAGCCCACGGGGAACCTGGACTCGGTGAACGGCGAGGCGGTGATGGAGCTGATGCAGGCGCTGCATCGGGGCGGGGCCACGATCATCATGGTGACCCACGACCCGCGCTACGCCCGCCACGCCGACCGGGCCGTGCACCTGTTCGACGGCCGGGTGCTCGAGGACAACAAGGTGGCCGAGCTGCAGGGCGTCTGACCCACCCGGAGGCACGCATGCAGCAGTTCCTGGACGACCTCCGGCAGGCCGCGCGCGGGCTCACGCGCGCGCGCGGCTTCACCGCCACGGCGGCGCTCACGCTGGCCCTCGGCATCGGCGCCGTCACGGCGCTCACGAGCGTGCTGGACCTCCTGCTGTTCCGGCCGCCCGTGGGCGTCACGGCGCCGGAGCGGGTGACCCGCCTTCTCTTTCATTTCAAGAACCCGCAGTTCGGGGAGTGGACCAACCCGAGCGTCAGCTACCCCGACTTCACCGACCTCCAGAAGGCCAGGGGCTTCCAGGCGCTGGCAGCGCAGGCGCGCGACCAGGGCTCGCTCGGCCGCGGGGCGGAGGCGCGGTCGGTGTCGGTGGCCGAGGTGACGGGCGGCTACTTCGGGCTGCTCGGCGCCACGCCGATGCTGGGGCGACTGCTGGTGCCGGAGGACGACCGGGTTGATGGCCCCACGGTGGTGGTGCTGTCGGAGCGGCTCTGGCGCACGGGCTTCGGGAGCGACCCGGCGATCGTGGGGCGGACGCTGCCGCTCAACGACCGGGTGTTCACGGTGGTGGGCGTGGCGCCGAAGGACTTCGACGGCGGCGACCTGGAGGGCGCGGACCTCTGGGTGCCGCTCAGCGTCTGGTCGGCGCACGGCATCGGCGGGAACGACTTTGCGACGGACCGGGGGTGGTACTGGGTGCAGCTTTCGGCGCGGCTGGCCGACGGCGTGACGCTGGAGCAGGCGGCGGCGGAGGCGACGGCGCTGGTGCGGGCGGGGCGGGAGGAGGCGAAGGAGACGAACGGCTTCAGCGACGTGCAGCTGGCGCCGGCGCTCGAGAGCGCGAGTCCCATCACCAGCGCGCCGACGGAACTGGCGCAGGGCCTGGCGGCCATGTCGCTGCTGGTGCTGCTCATTGCGTGCGCCAACGTGGCCAACCTGCTGCTGGCGCGGGGGCTGGTGCGGGCCCGGGAGTTCGCGGTGCGGAAGGCGCTCGGCGCGGGGCAGGGTCGGCTCGTGCGGCAGCTGCTGCTCGAGGGCGGGCTGATTGCGCTGGTGGGCGGGGCGGCGGGGCTGCTGGTGGCCACCTGGGGCGGCGCGCTGCTGGCGGGGACGCTGCTGACGGAGAGCATGGCGGAGCGGCTTCGGATAGATCCGCGGGTGCTGATGATTGCGGGCGGGGCGACGCTGCTGGCGGCGCTGGTGTCGAGCCTGCTGCCGGCGCTCGCGCTGGCGCGCGGCGACCTGACGCCGGTGCTCAAGGAGGGCGGGCGGGCGGGGTACAGCCGGTCGCGGCTCCGGGCGGGGCTGGTGGTGGCGCAGGTGGCGCTCAGCGTGGTGCTGGTGGTGGGCGCGGGGCTCTTCGTGCGGAGCCTCCGGAACGTGCTGGGCATTGATATCGGGTACGACCGGGAGCACATCATCCTGGTGGACGCGGACCCGCGCGACGCGGGGTTCGACGGCCTGCAGACGGGGCAGGCGTTCGACGCGATGCTGGCGGCGGCGCTGGTCTATCCCGGGGTGGAGAGCGGGGCGCTCAACAACGGGGAGCCGTTCGGGTGGAGCATGGCGGTGTCGCTCCGGATCCCGGGGCTCGACTCGCTGCCGCGGTTCTCGAGCGGCGGGCCGTACATCCAGCAGACCACGGCGGACTACTTCCGCACCATGGGCCTCCCGCTGCTGCGGGGCCGCGGCTTCACCGACGCCGACCGCCGGGCACAGCCGCCGGTGGCGGTGCTCGGCGCCACGATGGCGGAGCGCTACTTCCCGGGGCAGGACCCGATCGGGAAGTGCCTGATCATCGGGGGCGCGGGGAAGCCGTGCACCGAGATCATCGGGATCGCCAAGAACGGGGTGCGGTACAGCCCGCGGGAGGAGCCGCAGGCCATCTATTACGTGCCGCTGGCGCCCACGGACACGAGCACGCGACACCTGACGCTGTTCCTGCGCACCCGCGGGCCGGCGCGCGACGTGGTGGCGGGGCTCCGGGTGGCGCTGCAGACGGCAGCGCCGGGGCTGCCGTACGTGACGGCGCGGTCGCTCGATGAGGTGCTGGCGCCGCGGTACCAGTCGCACCGGCTGGGAGCGTCGCTGTTCGGGCTGTATGCGCTGGCGGCGCTCGGGCTCGCGGGGCTCGGGCTGTATGCGGTGCTGGCGTACACGGTGCGGGGGCGGCGGCAGGAACTCGGCGTGCGGCTGGCGCTCGGCGCGGCGCCGGGGTCGCTGGTGCGGCTGGTGATGGGGGATGCGTTCCGGCTGGTGCTGCTCGGGATCGTGGCGGGGCTGGTGGGCGCGGTGGCGGCGGGGCGGGCGCTGGCGTCGCAGCTCTATGGGGTGAAGCCGGCGGACCCGGCGATCCTGCTCGGGAGCGCGCTGGTGCTCGGTGTGCTCACGGTGGTGGCGAGCCTGCTGCCGGCGCGGCGGGCGGCGCGGACGGACCCGATGACGGCGCTCCGCAGCGAGTGACTTCCGGCGGGGCGGAGGCCTCCGCCCCGCGCCTACTTCCTGGTGCCGAGGCCCTCATGACGATGCTGCTCCACGACCTGCGCCTGGCCCTGCGCGCGCTCCGGCGCGCGCCGGGGTTCACCCTGGTGGCGCTCCTCACGCTGGGACTCGGCATCGGCGCCACCACGGCGATCTTCAGCGTGGCGTACGGGGTGCTGCTCAAGCCGCTGCCGTATCCCGAGGCGGAGCGGCTGGTGCAGCTCCGCCGGGCCGGGGGCGGCTACGAGAGCGAGTACCTCCTGACGTACCCGCAGTTCGAGTTCCTGCGGGAGCACGGGCCGGGCCTCACGGCCGCGGCGGCGGCGACGCCCGTCGGCTTCAACATCGTGGGGCAGGAGGGGGCGGTGCGCGCGACGGGGCTCCGCGTGTCGCACGACTACTTCCGGGCGCTCGGGGTGCCGCCGCAGCTCGGGCGGGCGTTCACGGCGGAGGAAGACCAGCCGGCCGGCCCCAACGCGGTGATCCTGAGCCACGGCTTCTGGCAGCGCGCCTTCGGCGGCGATCCCGGGATCCTGGGCCGGAGCGTGACGCTCGACGGGCAGCCGTACACGGTGGTGGGCGTGATGCCGGCGGGCTTCCAGAGCTACCCGGTGACCGAGGCGTGGTCCACGCTGGCGCAGGTGGCGCAGACGGTGGGGAGCGGCGGCAACCTGACCTTCCATGGGCGGCTGGCGCCGGGCCGCACGCTGGCGCAGGTGGCGCCGCAGTGGGCGCCGCTCAGCCAGGAGATCCGGGCGCGCTTCCCGGGGACGCTCGACTCGCTCTCGGCGGTGACGCTCACGCCGGCCCTCGAGGTGCCGACGCTCGACCTGGTGCGGCCGGTGCGGCTGCTCGGGGGCGCCATCGGTTTCGTGCTGCTGATCGCCTGCGCCAACGTGACGAGCCTGGTGCTCGGGCGCGGGCTGGCGCGGGGGCGGGAGCTGGCGGTGCGTCAGGCGCTCGGCGCCACGCGCGCGCAGCTGGTGCGGACGCTGCTCACGGAGAGCCTGGTGCTCGGGCTCGCGGGCGGGGCGCTCGGGCTCCTCCTGGCCACCTGGAGCCTGGGCCTGCTGGTGCGGCTCCTGCCGGCGGACCTGCCGCACGCCGGGCGGATCGGGATTGACGGGACGGTGCTGCTGTTCACCACGGGGGTGTCGCTGCTCGTGGGGACGCTGGTGGGCCTGATCCCGGCGTGGCAGGCGGGGCGGGGGGCGCGGCCCGAGCTGCTCAAGGAAGGCGCCATGCGCACCACGAGCGGTTCGGCGCACACGCGGCTCCGCGATGCGCTGGTGGTGGGGGAGCTGGCGCTGGCGCTGGTGCTCCTCACGGGGGCCGGGCTGCTGGTGCAGACCTTCGCCAACCTGCTCCGCACCGACCCGGGGTTCGACCCGGCGCCGGTGGTGGCCACGGAGATCTGGATCACGGGCACCGGCTACGGCAACCCGGTGGCGCGCTCGGCCTTCTACGAGCGGCTCACGGCGGAGCTCGCGACGCTGCCCGGCGTGCGCAGCGCGGCGGTGGTGGAAGCGGGGCTGCCGCTCGAGCGCGGGGGCAACATGCCGGTGCGGCAGCACGGGGAGTTCCTCGGCACCTCCATCGACTTCCGCGGCATCACACCGGGATACGTCGACGTGCTCGGCGTGCCCGTGCTCGAGGGCCGCGGCGTGGCGGCGGGGGATGTGGAGGGCGCGGAGCCGGTGGTGGTGGTCAATGCCACCTTTGCCCGGCGGCTGCTCGGCGGGGAGCGGGAGGCGCTGGGCCAGGTGATCACGGTGGGCGGCAACGCGAATGCGGCCGCGCGCCGGGTGGTGGGCGTGGTGGGGGACGTGCGCTCCTTCGTGGGGAGCAGCGCGCCGCCGACGGTGTTCCTCCCGGCCGGGCAGACGCCGGAGGGCGTGACGCGCATCTTCAACGGGTGGTTCCCGATCCACGTGCTGGTGCGCACGCAGGGGGCGCCGGCGGCGCTCGGGGAGGCGGTGGCGGCGGCGATCCGGCGGGTGGACCCGGCGGTGCCGATCGGGCGGGTGCGGCCGCTGCCGGAGGTGCTGGGCCAGAGCCTGGCGCTGCCGCGGTTCCTGATGGTGATGCTGGGCGGATTTGCCGGCTTGGCGCTGCTGCTGGCGATGGTGGGCATCTACGGCCTCATCTCCTTCCTGGTGCTGCAGCGCACCCGGGAGATCGGGGTGCGGCTGGCGCTCGGGGCGCGGCCCGGGGACGTGCTGCGACTGGTGGTGGGCCGCGGGCTGGCGCTGGCGGGCGCGGGGGTGGGACTCGGGCTCCTGGCGGCGGCCGGGCTGACGCGCCTCCTCACCAGCCAGCTCCACGGCGTGACCCCGCTCGACCCGGCGAGCTTCCTCCTCGGCGCGCTGGCGCTGCTGCTGGTGGCGCTGGTGGCGAGCGCGGTGCCGGCGCTCCGCGCCGGGCGCATCGATCCCAACACCGCGCTCCGCGCGGGCTGACCCGGAGGCCGCGATGGATGGCTCGCCCCTCATCCGCCTGGTGGAGCTGGAGAAGTCGGTGCCCACCAAGCCGTCGCCGACCTGGCTGCTCCGGCGCATCAGCCTGACGGTGGCGCCTGGGGAGTTCGTGAGCATCATGGGGCCGAGCGGGGCGGGGAAGAGCACGCTGCTGGCGATCCTCGGGATGCTGGATGGGGAGCACGGGGGGGAGTACTGGTTCCGGGAGCAGGCGGTGCACCGGATGGCCCCGAAGCAGCGGACGGCGCTGGCGCGGGAGAGTGTGGGGTTCGTGTTCCAGCAGTACCACCTGCTGGACGACCTGACGGTGGCGGAGAACCTGGACCTGCCGCTCAGCTACCGGAACCTCCGGAGCGGGGAGCGGGCGGCGATGGTGGCGGACGCGCTGGACCGCTTCAGCATCGTGGGGAAGAAGGACCTGTACCCGGCGCAGCTGTCGGGGGGGCAGCAGCAGCTGGTGGCGGTGGCGCGGGCGGTCATCGGGAACCCGCCGCTGTTGCTCGCGGACGAGCCCACGGGCAACTTGCACTCGGAGCAGGGGCGGGAGATCATGGAGCTCTTCGCCCGGCTCAACCGGCAGGGCACGACGATCATCCAGGTGACGCACTCGGAGGAGAATGCGCGCTACGGGCGACGGATCATCCGGCTCAAGGACGGGTGGCTGGCGGAGGCGGGGGTGCCGGCCTGACGCGGTGCGCGGGGCGGTGCTGGCGCTCGCGCTGGTGGCGCCGCCGCTGGCCGCGCAGCAGGTGTCCGACACCGCCTTCCGGCCGGTGATTGCGCGGCCCGCCCATCCGGCGGGCCGCGGGCCTGTGGTGGCCCTCGACGAGGCACACCACAACTTCCACACCCTCGACGGCCGCTACGCGCCCTTCGGCGCGCTGCTCACCCGGGACGGCTACCGGGTGCGGCCGAGCCGCGTGCCGTTCACGGCGGGGGCGCTGGACAGCGTTCGGCTGCTGGTGGTGGCCAACGCCATCGCGGCGGAGAATGAGACCACGTGGACGGCGCCGATCCACCCGGCGTTCAGCGACGCCGAGGTGGCGGCGGTGCGGCGGTGGGTGGAGGGGGGCGGGTCGCTGCTGCTCATTGCCGATCACATGCCGTTCGGGGGCGGGGCGGCGACGCTCGGCCGGGCCTTCGGCTTCGGGCTGAGCGACGGGTTTGCGGTGGACAGCGCGGAGGCGAACCTGCCTGACTTCAGCCGGGCGGCGGGGACGCTCCGGGCGCACCCCATCACCGACGGGCGCGCGCCGGACGAGCGGGTGGAGGTGGTGCGGACGTTCACCGGGCAGGCCTTCACGGCGCCGCCCGGCGCGGAGCCGCTGCTGGTGCTGCCGGCGGGGAGCGTGCAGCTGCTGCCGGACACGGCGTGGGTGTTCACGCCGGCCACGCGGCGTGCGCCGGCCGGCGGGCTGCTGCAGGGCGCGGTGCTCCGCGTGGGGCGGGGGCGCGTGGCCGTGTTCGGGGAGGCCGCGATGTTCTCGGCGCAGCTGGCGGGGCCCAACCGGGTGCCGGCCGGGATGAACGCGCCGGGCGCCGCCGGCAACGTGACGCTGCTCCGCAACCTGGTCCGCTGGCTCACCGAGACGCGCTGAATGAGCAACACGCCCCTCAACCCCATCGGCGCCCCCACCATCCTGGTGGCGGACGACCAGGCCGACATCCTGCAGGCCCTCCGGCTACTGCTCAAGAGCGAAGGGTTTGCGGTGGAGACCGTGAGCTCGCCCGGCGGGGTGCTGTCGGCGCTCGAGCGGCGGGACTTCGACGCGCTGCTCATGGACCTGAACTACACCCGCGACACCACAAGCGGGCGCGAGGGGTTTGACCTCATCAGCCGGATCCAGGGGATTGATGCGACGCTGCCGATCATCGTGATGACGGCGTTCGGGAGCGTCGAGGGCGCGGTGGAGGCGATGCGGCGGGGGGCGCGGGACTTCCTGGAGAAGCCGTGGGACAACACCCGGCTGGTGGCCATCCTCCGGACGCAGGTGGAGCTGGGCCGCGCGCTCCGGCGGAGCACCCGGCTCGAGAGCGAGAATCAGGCGCTCCGGCGCGAGGGGCTGCCGGACCTCATTGCGCTCTCGCCGGCGATGCGGCAGGTGGCGCGGCTGCTGGAGAAGGTGGCGCCCTCGGACGCCAACGCGCTGATCCTGGGCGAGCACGGCGTGGGCAAGGAAGTGGCGGCGCGCTGGATCCACGCGGCGAGCCCGCGCGCGGCGCGGCAGATGATCACGGTGAACATCGGCGGGCTGTCGGAGGGGGTGTTCGAGAGCGAGCTCTTCGGGCACCTGAAGGGTGCCTTCACCGACGCCAAGAGCGACCGGATGGGCCGCTTCGAGCTGGCGGACGGGAGCACGCTCTTGCTGGACGAGATCGGCAACATCTCGCCGGGGCAGCAGGCCAAGCTGCTGCGGGTGCTGCAGACCGGGGAGCTGGAGCGGGTGGGGAGCAGCAAGACGCGGAAGGTGGACGTGCGGGTGCTGGCGGCCACCAACATCGACCCGCGGGCGGAGGTGGCGGCGGGGCGGTTCCGGGAGGACCTGCTCTACCGGCTCAATACGGTGGAGATCACCATCCCGCCCCTCCGCGACCGGCGCGAGGACCTGCCGGCGCTGGCGGCGCAGTTCCTGGCGCGGCACGCGGCGCGGTACCGGAAGGCGGTGACGGGCTTCCGGCCCGAGGCGCTGGAGGCGCTGCTCCGGTATGCCTGGCCCGGGAACATCCGCGAGCTGGAGCACACGCTGGAGCGGGCGGTGCTCCTGAGTGACGGGCCGCTGATCGCGGTGGCCGACCTGTCGCTGGCGCCGCCCGCCGACCTAGCGACGCGGCTGGACCAGCTGCCGCTCGAGGACGTGGAAAAGGTGCTGATCCAGAAGGCGCTGCAGCGGGCCGGCGGCAACGTGAGTGAGGCGGCCAAGGCGCTGGGGCTGTCGCGGAGTGCCATGTACCGGCGGCTCGAGCGGCACGGGCTCGAGCCCCGGGGGTAGGGGCCGGGGTGCCGGCGCATCCGCGACGGATCGTGCTGCTGGCGCTCATCGCGGCGCTGCCGGCCATTGTCATTGCGCTCGTCCTGCTGTGGACCGGCGACTATCCGTCGCGGGTGGGGTGGACGGGCACCTTCCTGATCTTCCTGGGCCTCCTTTTCGGCCTGCTCAACCTGCACGAGCGGGTGGTGCGCCCGCTGCAGACCCTCTCCAACATGCTGGCCGCGCTGCGCGAGGGCGATTACTCGCTCCGTGCGCGCGGCGCGTCGCTGGACGACGACTCGCTGGGCCTCGCCTACCTCGAGGCCAACAGCCTGGCGGAGACGCTCCGCGGCCAGCGGCTCGGCGCCCTCGAGGCCACGGCGCTGCTCCGCACGGTGATGAGCGAGATCGATGCGGCGGTGTTTGCGTTCGACGCCGACCTGTCGCTCCGGCTGGTGAACCGGGCGGGGGAGCGGCTGCTGGACCAGCCGCCGGAGCGGCTGCTGGGCCGGAGCGCGGCGCAGCTCGGGCTGGTGGAATGCCTGAGCGGGCCCACGCCGAGGCTGCTGGAGCGGGGGCAGCTCACGGAGGGGCGCTGGGAACTCCGGCGCTCCGACTTCCGGCAGGACGGGCGGGTGCACCAGTTGCTGGTGCTCACCGACCTGAGCCGGACGCTGCAGGCGGAGGAGCGGGAGGCGTGGCGGCGACTCATCCGGGTGCTCAGTCACGAGATCAACAACTCGCTGGCGCCGATCCGCTCGCTGGCGGGGAGCCTCCGCACCATCCTGGAGCGGACCCCGGGCCGGGGCGAGGACCACGACGACCTGGTGCAGGGGCTCGGCATCATCGGCCAGCGGGCGGAATCGCTGGGCCGGTTCATGGCGGCGTACGCGCGGCTGGCCAAGCTGCCGAGGCCGGTGCTGCGCCCGGTGGTGCTGGGGGACCTGGTGCGGCGGGTGGCGCGGCTCGAGACCCGGCTGCCGGTGGCGGTGGCCCCAGGGCCTGAACGCACCATCCAGGCGGATGGAGACCAGCTGGAGCAGCTGCTCATCAACCTGGTGCGGAACGCCGTGGATGCCACGCTCGAGACCGGCGGTGGAGTGCGGGTGACCTGGCGCGATGCCGAGCAGGGCGTGGAGCTGGTGGTGGAGGATGACGGGCCGGGGCTCGCGGACACGGCCAACCTCTTTGTGCCCTTCTTCACCACCAAGCCGGGCGGGTCGGGGATCGGACTGGCGCTGTCCCGGCAGATCGCGCAGGAGCATGGGGGGACCCTGACGCTCGGCAATAAGGAAGGGGGGACGGGCTGCTCGGCCCGGCTCTGGCTGCCCCTGTCCATGGATCTGGCCCTGCCCGCTGTTTGACACCCCCGGGGAGGAGTCCCTACCTTCTTCTTACAGCCATACCCGTTCCACAACGTGACTTCCTCCCCCTCCGGCCCCCGGACCCTCCGGGCGACTGTGCGCGCCTTGGCGCGCGCGGCACGCGTCGTGGCCGGATGTCTCCTTCTCGTCACCTGCTCCAGCGATAGCGCGGTGAGTCCTCGGATCCCGGTGCAGGGCGCGCTCGATCTCGCGTCGCTGTTCCGGGCCAACGCGTCCGTGCCGGTGCCGGTGGACGAGGTGCTGGTGGAGCTGCGCCGGCTGAGTGACTCGTCGGTGGCGTTCACGCGGGTGGTGACGAGCGGCCAGTTCAGCCAGAACGGCGACAGCCTGGTGGTGCCGATCACGCTGGAGCTGAGCCAGCCCACCGAGTCGTTCTACCTGTATGCGGAGGCGCGGGGCGGCGGGGTGGTCTATTACTCGGTCAACTCCACGGTGACGGCCACGGCGGGGCAGTCCACGCAGACCCCGGAGATCACGCCGGTGTACGTGGGCCCGGGCAGCACGGCGGACAGCGTGGTGCTGGCGCTCTCGAGCCCCTCGGTGGCGACCGGCGGCACGGTACAGGTCACGGCGACTGTGTATCAGGGCCTCACGCCGGTGGCGGGGGTGCCGGTGGGCTACGGGGTGAACGACTCGACGGCGCTCACGGTGCAGCAGTCGGGGCTCAGCACCGCGCAACTGCAGGCCGGGTCGGTGCCGGGCACCTACCTCGTGGTGGCGGAGACGCCGACGGGGCTCGCCGACACGGCGACGCTCACGGTGACGGTGCCGCCGGTGCCGAGCACCCTTTCCAAGCTCTCGGGCGACAACCAGGTGCTGGGCGGCGCGCAGGCGTCGCAGCCGCTGGTGGTGCAGGTGCTGGACCAGTTCGGGCAGCCGCTGGCGGGGGCGCCGGTGAGCTTCGCGCTGGTGGGGGCGCCGGCCGGGACTACGATCGCGCCCGGCAGCACGACGACCGATGGCGCGGGGCTGGCGCAGGCCATCGTGACGGCGGGCCAGGCCTCCGGCAGCTTCACGGCGCAGGCGACGAGCGGTGCCCTGCCGGCGGTGACCTTTGCGCTGTCGGTGTCGGTGGTGCCGGTGCCCACGAGCGTGGTGAAGATCTCCGGCGACAACCAGGCGGTGGCGGCGGGCCAGAACTCGCAGCCGGTGGTGCTCGAGGTGCGGGACCAGTTCGGCGCCCCGGTGGTGGGCTTTGCGGTGGGCTTCGCGCTGGTGGGGGCGCCGAGCGGGACGGTGATCCAGTCGGCGGCGAGCAGCACGGACAACGCGGGGCGGGCGCAGGCCGTCATCACGGCGGGCGCCACGCCGGGCAGCTTCACGGTGCAGGCGACGGCCGCCGGGCTCACAGGCTCGCCGCTGGCCTTTGCCATGGGTGTCACGGTGCCGCTCACGGGGCCGGCGACGGTGACGGCGCTGAGCGCCACCGCGCAGGCGGGCACCGTGGGGCAGCCGGTCGCGGCGCCGCCGAGCGTCGAGGTGCGGGACTCCAACAACGTGCTGCTGCCCGGCGTGACGGTGACCTTTGCCCCGGCGCCGGGGACCAACGGCAGCGTGACGGGCGGGACGCAGACGACCAACGCGAGCGGCGTGGCCACGGTGGGCAGCTGGACGCTGGACGCCGCGCCGGGCGACGACACCCTCTTCGCGACCGTGGCGACGCTGCCGCCGGTGCGCTTCGTGGCCACGAGCACGGCGGGGGTGCCGGCGAGCGTGGCGATTGTCTCGGGTGACGCCCAGACGGCGCCGGCGGCGAGCCAGCTGAGCGCGCCGCTCGTGGTGGTGGTGCGGGATGCGCAGAGCAATCCGGTGCCGGGCGTGCTGGTGACGTGGGCCACGCCGGATGGCGGCACCCTGGCGCCGGCCACGAGCACCACCGGCGCCACCGGGCAGGCCACCACGACGTGGACACTCGGCCCGAGCGCCCCGAGCCAGGTGGCGACGGCGTCGGTGAGCGGCGTCGGCACGCCCGCCAGCTTCACGGCGACGGCGACGTTCGGGCCGCCGTCGATCACGCTGTCCTACCCCGGCCTCCCCAACGTGGGCCTGGGCAAGGGCGTGACGGTGCGGGCCACGATCCCGGCGGCGGCGCCGGCGGGCGGCGTGGCGGTGACCCTCACGAGCGACCTGCCGGGCACCGCCTCGGTGGGCGCGCCGGCCACCCAGACGATCCCGCAGGGCAGCACCTTCATCGACTTCACGGTCACCGGCGTGTCGCTCGGCAGCACCACGCTCCGGGGCGACGCGAGCGGCTACGTGCAGGGGACGCTCCCGATCACGGTGGAGGACCGCTCGATCAGCGTGCCGTCCACCCTGTCGGTGGCGTACACCGGGACCCAGTCGCTGCCGATCGTGATCGGCGCGCCGGCGCCGGTGGGCGGCGTGGTGATCACCGTATCGAGCGACAACCCGGCCGCGGTGGGCGTGGTGACGCCCACGGTGACCATCAATGCCGGCAGCACGACGGCCAACGCCACGGTGAGCGGGGTTCTCCCGGGCACGGCCAACGTGACGGTGGACAACCCGGCGTACAGCTCGGACGTGTCGGTGGTGAGCACGGTGGCGTCGCTCAACGTGACGCAGACGAGCGTGAACCTGAACGCCAGCTTCGGCACCGGCATCACGCTGAGCTTCGAGACGGGCGGGACGCCGATCGCGGCGCCGGTGGGCGGCATTGCCGTGACGCTCACACCCCGGAACACCGCCTGCGTCAACGTGGCCAACGCCACCATCCCGGCTGGCCAGACCACGGTGGGCGCCACGCTCACGGCGGCCGGCGGGCCGTTCCCGTGCTCCACCTACGTGGTGGCCACGGCGGCCAACCTGCAGCCGGACAGCGTGCTCGCGTCGGTGGCGGCGGTGCCGGACATCACGCTGAGCGGCAGCCTCACCGTGGGCGCCGGGCTGCAGGTGGGGCAGAGCCTCTTCCTCGGGGCGAGCAACCACCCCGGCGTGACGGTCCACCTGGTGACGCCGGACTCGAACCTGGTGCGGCTCGCGCCGAACGCGAGCACCGCCGGGACGGGGACGCTCGACGTGGTGCTCGGTCCCGGTGTCAGCTCGGCCAACTGGACGATCCAGGGCGTGCCGGGCCAGCTGGGCACGGCCACGGTGATCGCGACGGCGCCGGGCTTCAACCAGGGCAGCCTGGTGTACACCACCGTGACCCCGGCGATGGACATGATCTTCCTGCCGGGCACCACCACCACGTTCTCGGCCAACTCGGGCTTCCAGGTCCGGCTCGGGATCCCGAACGGCCAGCTCACGGGGATGGCGCAGGAACAGGCGCTCGCGGTGGGCGGTTCGCTCACGGTGAACGTGGTCAACGACTCGCTCCCGGTGGGCGACCTCGTGACCTTCGGCACGGTGGCGGATTCCGTCACCACGGTGATCGCGGCCGGCAGCGCGCGGACGCCGTCGGGCGCGGCGAGCGGCGGGGTGGACTTCGACCCGGTGAACGCGGGCGTGGCGACGCTGCGGGCCAACGCCCCGGGCTTCATCTCGCTCCCGACGGCGTCGCAGAGCATCACGGTGTCGGCGCCGGCGATCACGCTGAGCCAGCCGAACAACCCGGGCGCCGGCATGCAGGTGGGGACGAGCGCCTTCCTCGGCGCGTCCAACCACGGCGGCATCACGGTGCGGCTGGTGAGCAGCGACTCCACCAAGCTGCTGCTCACCTCCAACGCGAACGTGGTGGGCAACGACACCCTGGACGTGAACCTGCTGAACGGCAGCAGCTCCTTCGGCTACACGATCCAGGCGAAGGACGGCCAGACGGGCACGGTGGACATCGTGGCCACGGCGCCGGGCTTCACGCCGGACACCGTCACGGTGACGCTGCAGCCGGTGGCGCTGGACGTGATCTTCCTGCCGGGCACGACGACGTCGCTCGCGCCCAACAGCACCTTCCAGGTTCGGGTGGGCGTGCCGAACGGGCAGCTCACGGGGATGGCGCAGGAGCAGGCGCTGTGGGCGGGCTCGCCCGGGTTCACGGTGACGGTGACCACGAGCCCGAACGGCACCGGCCAGCTGGTGGGCGGCGGCGGGCAGCTCGGCGACACGATCACGACGACCATTGCCCCGCTCACCGCGCGGAGCCCGAGCGGCGCGGCGAACGGCGGCACGGAGTACGACCCGGTCACGCCGGGCGCGGACACGGTGGGGGCGACCATCCCGGGCTTCATCGCCCTCCCGACGGCCCGCCAGGTGATCACGGTCACGGGCCAGGCCATCACGCTGAGCCAGCCGTCCACGGTGGGCAGCGGCATGCAGGTGGGCTCGAGCGCCTTCCTCGGTGCCTCGCAGCACGGCGGCGTCACGGTGACGCTGGTGAGCCAGGACTCGAGCAAGCTGATCCTGGCGCCGAACGGGAGCACCGTGGGCGCGGGGACGCTGGCCGTGGCGGTCCCCAACGGCAGCACCAGCTTTGGCTACAACCTGCAGGCGCTCGAGGGGGCCACGGGCACGGTGGACGTCATCGCCACGGCGCCGGGCTTCACGCCGGCCACCATCACGGTGCAGCTGGCCGCGCCGGCGATCGACATCATCTTCCTCGGCACGTCCACCACGACGTTCTCGCCGAACCAGAGCTTCCAGGCCCGCATCGGCGTGCCGAACGGCCAGGGGACGGCGATGGCCATCGAGGAGGCGCTGCGGCCGGGGAGCCCGGGCCTGGCGGTGACGATCGTCAGCTCCACGCCGGCGGTGGGCGCGCTGGTGACGTCGCTCGGGTCGGGGAACCAGGCGGACCTGGCCATCGTGGCCGGGCAGGCGCGGACGCCGAGCGGGATCGGGAACGGCGGCGTGGACTTCGACCCGATCCTGGGCGGGAGCACCACGGTGACGGCCACGGCGCCGGGGTACCTGTCGCTGCCGACGGCGTCGGTGACGGTGACGGTGAGCTCGCCGGGGATCACCCTGAGCGCGACCACGGTGGGTGACGGGCTGCAGACGTCCACCAGCGGCTTCCTCGGCGCCTCGAACCACGGCGGTGTCACCGTGCGGGTGACGAGCTCCGATCCCGCGATCGCCCTGGTGTCGCCCAACGCGAGCACGCCGGGGACGGCGTTCGTGGACATCCCGGTGGCCAACGGCGTGTCGGGGTTCAGCTACTACGTGCAGGGCGTGGAGGGGGCGGCGGGCGTGCCGGTGATCACGGCCACGGCGCCTGGCTTCACCGACGGGTCGGCCAGCGCCACGGTGGTGCCGTCGGCGATGGACCTGATCTTCCTCGGGGCCAGCACCACGACCCTCACCCCGCCGACGGCCTTCCAGTTCCGGCTCGGGTACCCCAACGGCAACAACACCGCCATGGCGGCGGAGCAGGCGATCCGGGCGGGCGGCGCGCCGGTGACGGTGGCGGTGAGCAACAGCAACGGCAGCGTGGCGACGCTCCAGTTCCAGGGCGGGCCGGCCCAGGGTGGCAGCGTCACCATCCAGCCGGGTGCCGCGCGCACGCCGTCCCCGGCCTCGAACGGCGGGGTGGAGTTCCAGGCCACGGCGGCCGGGGTGACGGTGGTGAGCGGCACCACGCCGAACTACCTGACGCTGCCGACGGCGTCGCAGACGGTGACGATCTCGACCCCGACGATCAGCGTGAGCGACCAGACGGTGGGGTCGTCGCTGCAGCTGACCACCTCGCTCTTCCTCGGGGCGAGCCAGCACGGCGGCATCACGGTGCGGGTGACGAGCAACAACCCGAGCCTGTTCCTGATCTCGCCCAACACCACCACGGCGGGCAGCGCGTTCGTGGACTTCCCGCTCAGCAACGGGCAGACCGGCATCAGCTTCGTGATCCAGGGCGTGCCGGGCGCCACGGGCACGGCGACGTACACGGTGACGGCGCCGGGCTACAGCAACGGCACGGGGACGGTGACGGTGGTGCAGCCGGCGGCGGACGTGATCTTCCTGCCGAGCACGATCAGCGCGGGGGCGGCCAACGCGGGCTTCCAGGTGCGGACGGGCATCCCGGACCAGCTGGGCAACAACCTGAGCCAGGAGCAGGCGCTGGCGGCGGGGCTGGCGGACGTGCCGGTGACGGTGACGAACAGCAATGCCACGGCCGCCGACCTGGTGACGACGGTGACGACGGGGCAGTCGGTGCAGACGGTGATCCAGGCCGGGAGCGCCCGCTCCCCGAACAGCCTGGCGACGGGCGGGGTGCAGTTCGACCCGAAGGCGGCAGGGGTGACGACGGTGAGCGCCACGCTGCCGGGCTTCCGGGTGATCCCGGCGAGCAGCTTCACGGTGACGGTGCAGTAGGGCGGAGGGGGCGGCGCGGGCCGCCCCCTCTCTCGTGGTCTCTGGCTTTGTGACATAAAGCACTTGACGGACAGCGCCCCGGGCCGTACACTGGAGCCATGCCCTTGCCCCAGCGCCCCGGCCCGCGGCTGGTCCCCACGAAGCTCGAGGACCACGCCGCCGACAACCTCCGCTTCATCCGCGACGCGATGGAGCGGGCGGGGCCGTTCACCGGGGTGCCCGGGTGGGGCGGGGTGGCCATGGGCGTGACGGCGCTGGTGGCGGCGTACGTCGCGGAGCAGCAGGGGACGGTGGAGCGCTGGCTGCTGACCTGGGTGGCGGAGGGGTGGCTGGCATTCGCCATCGGGATGGTGGCCATGGTGCGGAAGGCGGGCGCGGGGGACACGCCGCTCTCGTCGCGGCCGGGGCGGCGGTTCGTGCTGGCGTTCACGCCGCCGGTGCTGGTGGGCGCCCTGCTCACGGTGGCGCTGCTGCAGGCGGGGCTCACGCACCTGCTGCCGGGGATGTGGCTCCTCTGCTACGGCGCGGCGGTGGCCACGGGCGGGGCGCTCTCGATCCCGGTGGTGCCGGTGATGGGCGCCTGCTTCCTGGTGGTGGGGATGTGCGCGCTCTTCGCCCCGGTGGCGTGGGCCAATCCGCTCCTGGCGCTGGGCTTCGGCGGGCTTCACATCGGCTTCGGGCTCTGGATTGCGAGGCGGCACGGTGGCTAGGACCAACACGGCGCACAAGCGCACCCCGGCAAGCGAGCCCCTCAAGGCGGTGGCCGGAGGCAAGTCGGCGCTGGCCCCCGAACTGGACCGCGTCATCCACGAGCGGCTGCGGCTGGCCATCGTGAGCGCGCTGGCCGTCAACGACACGCTCAGCTTCAACGACCTCAAGGCCCTCCTCGACACCTCGGACGGGAACCTCTCCGTCCACGCCCGGAAGCTCGAGGAGGCGGGCTACGTGGCCTGCAGCAAGGGCTTCGACGGCCGCATTCCCCGCACGGAGTACCGCCTCACCGCCCAGGGCCGGAAGGCCCTCGAGCGGTACCTCGACCACATGGAAGCGCTGATCCGCGCGGCGCGCGGCTGACCGCCGCGCGCCGCCGTGCCCCGGAGGGCTCTGGCATGTCTCGGAACTTTATGGAACAAAGCACTTCGCGCCTCGCGCCACTCGCGACCGGCCCGCTGCTCCTGCTGCTGGGGCTCTGCGGCGACCTCCTGTTCTTCGACGTGGAGCCGGGGCTCAATGTGTCGCTCTGGGCGGCGGCGCTGGCGCTCGCGTGGGTGGAGCTGCGCCGCGCGCAGGCGCTGCCGCTCCTGGCCGATGAGCGGCGCCTCCTCTGGCTCGTCGTGGCGCTCGGGCTCGGGTGGCTGTGGCGGGAGAACCCGATGCTCCGGGTGCTCGACCTGCTCGGCATCGGCGTCAGCTTCGGGCTGCTGGCGCTGGTGGCGCGGCCGCTGCCGGTGCGGCTGACGCCGGTGGCGGTGGTGCGGGGCGGGCTGGCGCTCGGCGGGCGGATGGTGGCGGGGTTCCTGCCGGCGCTGGCGGAGCCGGGACGCGCAAGGCGACCGGGGCGGATGCAGCATGCGGGCGCGGTGGCGCGCGGCGCGCTGGTGGCGGTGCCCGCCCTCCTCATCTTCGGTGCGCTCCTCGGGAGCGCGGACCAGCGCTTCGGGAGCCTGATGGCGTCGCTGGTGCGGGTGGACCCGGAGGCGCTGGCGCAACACACGCTGGTGGTGCTGGCATGCGCGTGGGTGGCGGCGGCGCTGGTGCTCGGCACGCGACAGGCCGTGGCGCCGGCGGCAGAGCCGGCCGCGGAGGAGGCGACGCGGCAGTTCGGGAGCATCGAGGTGGGCATGGCGCTCGGGCCGCTCTGCCTCCTGTTCCTGGCGTTCGTGGGGTTCCAGGTGAGCTACCTGTTCGGCGGGCAGGCGTACGTGGCGCAGGCGGAGGGGGTGACGCTGGCGGAGTATGCGCGCCATGGATTCTTCGAGCTCTGCATGGTGGCGGGGCTCGGGCTGCCGTACCTCCTGGGGCTCGAGTCGCGGCTGGCGCCGGCGGGGCGGGGGCGGCGGTTCTTCCGGGCGATCGGCGCGGCATTCGTGGTGCTGCTGCTGGTGGTGATGGCGTCGGCGCTGCACCGGATGGTCCTGTACCAGCAGGAGTTCGGGCTCACGGCGGACCGGCTTTTCGCCACGGCGTTCCTGGGCGGGGTGGCGGTGACGGCGCTGTGGTTCCTGGCCACGGCGCTGCAGGGGGCCACCGTCAGGTTCATGCGCGGGGCCATCGCCGGATGGGTGGTGTGGCTGGTGGCGCTGCATGCGGTGAACCCGGAGGCGGTGATCGTCCGCGCCAACGTGGCGCGGGCGGAGGCGGGGAAGCCGCTCGACACGGAGCACCTGCTGCGGCTCGGCAACGACGCCGCGCCGGCGCTGGTGGCGGCGCTGCCGCGGCTCGGGGCGGCCGAGCAGGACAGCCTCACCCGGGGCCTGCTCCGGCGCGGGCCGGAACTGCCCAGCGACCCGCGCAGCTGGAGCCTCGCGGCGTACCGCGCGGAAAAGAGTGTGCTGACGCTTGCCTCATCCGAGGGGGTGATCCGGTGACCAACATGACGATTCCCATGGCGGTGTCGGTGCTGGCCTTTCTCGGCACCATCGGCGGGACGGGGCTCCTGCTCCTGGCGGCCGTGTGGGCGCTGGTGCGGCGGCAGGACCGTACGTGGAAGCTGGCGATGATCGGCGCCGCGTCCCTGGTGGCGGCGTACGCCACGGCGCTCCTGGGCGTGGCGGCGGTGAGCCGGGACCGGGTGCTGGCGGCGGGGGAGGAGAAGTACTTCTGCGAGATCGACTGCCACCTGGCGTATCACGTGGCGGAGGCGGGACCCGATGGGGATGGGCGCTGGAAGGTGACGCTGGTCACGCGGTTTGATCCCGCGACCACGTCGCCGTCGCGGCCGGCGGGGGCGCCGCTTCATCCCGGGCCGCGGGTGGCGATACTGCGATTGGAGGACGGGCGCGAGGTGGCCGGGGCGGTGACCGGGGGGACGCCGCTCGGGCAGGCGCTGCTGCCGGGGGAGTCGTACCAGACCACGGTGGCCTTCCTGGTGCCGGCCGGCAAGCCCGCGGCGCTCCTGCTCGAGGATGCGATCCCCGAGGGACGGTTCCTGATCGGCCATGAGCGGAGCCCGTTCCATGGGAAGGTGCTCCTGCCGCTGGTGCCGGCGGGGCGGGGCTGAGTGGCCAGCGGGCTTCCGGGCATCCTGGCCCTCGGGATCGTGGCGGTGGTGGCGGGCGTGCGCTCCACCACGGAGCGCGATGCGCTGAGCGAGCGCTTCGACGACTGGCTGGTGGGCGTGGCGGCGTGTGCGGCCGCGGTGGTGCTACTGGCCCTGTGACCTGGCGCGTTGCCGGCTGCGCCCGACCGGGGCTATGCTCTGGCACCTTCAACGGGATGGTGCCGGTGCGGATGGGACGCGGTCGTTGGGCGGCGGTGGCGCTGGGGCTGGTGCTCGGCTGTGCCGCCAGGCAGGCGGAGGGAGATGCCGGCGCGGGGCAGCCCGCCGAGGCCGGCATGCTGCGGGTGACGGGCACGGTACGGAAGACCGAGGTGGGCGTCAATTGCTGGCGCTTCGAGGCCAGCGACGGCACCGGCTACGAGCTGATGCCGAGCCTGGCGCCCGAGGAGGTGCTGCGCGACGGGCAGCGGTTCACGCTCATCCTGCATCCGAGGGACGGCATGATGAGCACGTGCATGGTGGGGAAGATCGTCGAGGTGATCCGCATCGTCTCGCGCTAGCGGGCGGGGGCGCCTCGTGGAACCGGCGGGATCATGGGCAACGCGAAGAGGAGTGTCATGGCGGGAACGCAGGGTGGGCAGGAAACGCAGGCGGACGGGCGGGGCTGGGTGGTGTCGCGGCGGGGCTTCCTCCTGGCCGCGGGCGGCTCGGTGGCCATGGCGAGCGGTGTCGCGGCCGACGCCTTTGCCTGGGAGCCGAAGCACGTCGAGGTGTCGCGGCACGTGGTGAAGGTGCCCGGGCTGCCGGCGGCGCTGGCGGGGTTCCGCATTGCGCAGGTGAGCGACATTCACTTCTTCGCCGGCATGCACCCCGCGGCCGAGCGCGCCATGGCCGCGGTGAGCGAGCTCCAGCCCGACCTCACGGTGGCCACCGGCGACCTGGTGGAGCGGAGCGACCAGCAGGCCACCGTGGAGGAGTTCCTCAAGGGCTGCCGCGGCCGGCTGGGCACGCTGGTGACGCTCGGCAACTGGGAATACCAGGCGGGAGTCCGCGCGAGCGTGATGGCGGCGTCGGCGGAGAAGGTGGGCGCGCAACTGCTGGTGAACCGGCACACCATCCTTGAGCACCGGGGCGCGCAGTTCGCCGTGGTGGGCCTCGACGACCCGCGCGTGGGCGCGCCCGATCCGGTGGCGGCCCTCGACGGGCTGCCGAGCGGCATCCCCACGATGTGGCTGTTCCACGCACCCGGCATCTCGGACGACTTCCGGGGGCGGGGATATCCGGCGCCGTTCCTGTCGCTGGCGGGCCACACGCACGGCGGGCAGATCCGGCTGCCGTTCCTGCCGGCGGTGACGCCGCCGGCGAGCGGGCGGTTCGTGGCGGGGTGGTACCGCGACACCTTTGCGCCGCTCTACGTGTCGCGGGGGATCGGGACGAGCGGGATCCGGGCGCGGCTCGGCGCGCCGCCCGAGGTGGTGGAGTTCACGCTGCAGCCGGCCTGAAGCCGCCGGCCGGGGGATACGCGAAGGGCCGCCTGCGGGCGGCCCTTCGTCGTTGCCAGGGTCAGGCCCCCGGCGGCGGGTCGGCGGCCTTGAGTTCCTTGAGCCTGCGGGCGGCGTCCTGGCCGGCGCGGCTGCCTTTGTAGCGCTCGGCGAAGCGGGCCAGTTCGGTGATCTCGCGGCCGCGCTGGCCGGTCTCGTGGTAGAGCTGGATGAGGAGGTGCGAGGCCATGACCTCATGCTGCGGCAGCGGCGTGTGGCGGCGGACGTCGAGGTACGCGCGCTCGGCGGCGGCGGGGTCGTTGAGGTGGCTGCGATAGAGGTTGCCGAGCTTGATGCGGGCGCTGTTGTCGGCGGGCGTGGCGGCGAGGTGGGCCAGGAAGGCCTCGGCCGCCTCGGGGTAGAAGCCGCGCGCCACCAGCGACTCGATCCCCGAGTGCTGCGGCTCCGGCGGGAGGTTGCCGCCGGCGTACATCATGTTCACGAGGCCCTTGGAGGAGCCCTCAATGGTCTTCCAGAGCGCCACCGCCATGCCGAGGGCGATCGGGATGATGAGGACGCCGAAGACCAGCCCCGCCTGCGGGCTGATCATCTGCTTGGCGACCAGGAAGTAGTCCAGCAGGCCCAGCATCATGACGGCCGGCGGCATGAAGAACCAGCAGAGCTTGAGGAACTGCGCGCGCTCGGCCGCGTCCACGGTCGTGAGGCGGCCCTTGCTCATCGGTGCCTCAGCGATCGACGAGGTCGTCGTGTTCCTGACCCGTCAGGGCCGGGGCGCCGACGTCGCCGGCGTGGCGGTTCCACCACCACTGGTGCTCGAGGGGGCGGCGGCGGGGCCAGACCTCGTCGAGGGTGGGGCCGTCGTAGAGGCGGCCGTTCTTCATCACGAAGCGGAGGCTGGTGGTGGCGTGGATGTCCGCCAGCGGGTTGCCGTCCATGACGAGCAGGTCGGCGAGCTTGCCCGGCTCCAGGCTCCCAAGATCCTTGCCGAGGCCGATGGCTTCCGCGCCGAAGAGGGTGGCCACGCGGAGGGCGTCGTGGTTCCGGAGGCCGCCGCTGGTGAGGGCCCAGAGCTCCCAGTGGGAGCCCAGCCCGTCAAACTGGCCGTGCCCGCCGAGTCCCACGCGCCCACCGGCCTCCACGATGCGGCGGACTCCCTCGGCGATGCGGGGGAAGACGAACTGGTTGTCGCGGAACCAGGGGCGGCGCTCGGCGCGGGCGTCGATCTCGGCGTGCGGGATGAAGCGGCGGACCTTCGGGTCGTCGTGGATGTCGTAGTGCTCGTAGAAGTAGTTCTCGCTCCACGGGCCGCCATAGGACACGAGCAGCGTCGGCGTGTAGGTGATGCCGGAGCGGGCCATGAGCTGGACCACGTCCTCGCGGAGCGGGGTGATGGGCAGGCTGTGCTCGAGGCCGGAGTAGCCGTCGAGGGCCAGCGTCATGTTCATCTTGAAGTCGAGGCCGCCCTCGGTGGTGGGCATGAGGCCCTGCTCCCGGGCGCCCATGATGACCCACTGCCGCTGCTTCCGGTTGCCGGCCATGTACTGCTTGATGGTGGGCACGCGGTAGAAGTCGCTGTAGCGGCGGAGCGAGTTCCGCACGTCGGCGAGGCTCGCGAACGGCTCCTCGACGTAGGGGCCGAAGAGGCCGGGGCCAGTGTGGTAGATGCGGGGGCCGAGGAGCTCGCCGGCCTCCACCTGGTCGGCGTAGGTGAGGACGTCGGTGGTGGAGGTCTGCGGGTCGCGGGTGGTGGTGATGCCGTAGGCCAGGTTGGCGAGGTACTTCCAGACCTGGGTCTGGTGCACGCCCCACGCCGGCCAGGGGTGGGCGTGGATGTCCACGAAGCCCGGGGTGATGGTGGTGCCGCTGGCGTCGATCACCTTGGCGCCGGCCGGGATGGGGCAGGTGGCCGCGACGCAGGTGATGCGGTTGTCGGTGATGACGATGGTGCCGCCCTCGATGACCTCGTCGCCGCGCATGGTGACGAGACGGGCATTGGTCAGGGCCACGGTGCCGCGGGGGACGTCCCGCGGGATGCGGATGGTGAGGTCTCGGCGCGCGGGCTCGTAGGCCGGCGCCTTGGCCAGCGAGTCCACGCGGGCCTTGGTGGCGGAGTCGGCGGCGGCGCCGAGCTGCTTCAGGGAGTCGGCGCGGGCGGAATCCGCCGAGAGCTTGACCTTCCGGAGCGAGTCGGCGGTGGCGATGTCGTAGCGGAAGAAGCTCCGGCCGAGCGACCAGGTGACGGCCTTGCCGTCGGCGCTCCAGCCGATGAAGTCGCCCCCGGTGCGGGTGAGCTTGCGCGCCGGGAAGGCGGCCGTGGCGGGGTCCGCGATGCTGATGGTGAGCGGCTGCTGCCCCGTCATGGGGACGGTGGCGAGGTACACGTAGTTGTTGACGAGGGCGATGACGCGGCCGGTGTCGGGCGCCACCAGGATCTCGTCGGCCGTGTTGGGCTCGGCGCCGGGGCTGTTGACGGTGAAGCCGGTCAGCTTCACGTGGACCCGGCGGTCGGTGCCGTCGAAGCGCATGGAGACGAGCCCCTCGCCGGGGTCGTAGAGGTAGATGCGCTCGGGGTTCCGGGAGAAGTGGGGGCGGCCGCCGGGGTTCACCGGGGCCACCCGGGTGGCGGCGCCGCCCGCGGCGGGGAGCCAGACCAGCTCGAAGCCGGGCCCGAAGCTCTCCGTGATGCGCGCCTCGCGGGGCCCGCGGAGCGCCACGATCCGGGTCCCGTCGGGGGACCAGGCGGGGTACTGGTAGAACGCGGCGCCGTCGGTGAGGCGCGTGGGGCGGCCCCGGCCGTCGCTCCCCACCACCTGCAGGAAGCCGCCCTCGGCGCCCCAGGTGATGTAGGCGATTCGCTTGCCGTCGGGGGACCAGCTCGGGTGTTGCTCGTGCACGGTGTCGCGCGTCAGGCGGCGCGGGGCGCCGTTCGGCAGGTCCATGACGTAGAGCCGGTCGAGCGCGGTGAAGACCAGGCGGGTGCCGTCGGGGGAGAGGGCGGCGTCCCGCACCTGCTTCACGACGATGTCGCCGGTGTCCACCGGGGTGTCGAAGTGCACCGCCGGCCCCATGGCCAGGGCCACCTCGGCGGTGAAGGGGATCTCGGTGGCCGCGCCACCCGCCAGCTCCACGCGCCACAGGCGGCCGTCCCAGGTGGTGATGAACGCGCGGCTGTCCGGGGTGAAGCTGCCGCCGGGGAAGAGGTCGCGGGTGAAGCGGGACTCCTGGTCGTCGCGCTGGACGGGCCAGCGGAGCCAGCGCTCGTCCCCGGTGGCCAGCTCGCGGAGGCGGAGGCCGGTCTCGGCGTCGTGCCGCACGGCGTACACCAGCCACTTGCCGTCGGGCGAGATGGCCGGGCGCATGGCGCTGCCGTAGATGTCGGTCTGGGGGAAGATGCGGCCGGTCTGGCGGTCGAGGATGGCCAGCTGCCACTGCGAGATGTCGATGTTGTAGCCGAAGCCGCCGCGCTTGCGGGCGTACCAGAGGTAGCGCGGGTCGGGGCCGAAGGCGGCGCCGAGGCTGTTGATGTTGGTGCCGCGGCCGCTGCCGCGGGCGCCCTCGCCCTTGTCGCCCTTGGAAAGGCTCACGCCGGGGCCGCCGTCCTTGTGAAAGAGCCAGAGCTCGTAGTTGCTGCCGAGGGGGCTCTGGGTTCTGGAGACCACGATGTAATCGCCGTCGGGGGTCCACTCGGGGGAGGCGTAGAGCGCCTGGTCGCCCTTGCTGACCTGCTCGGGCTTCGTCCCGTCGGGGGCGATGGTCCAGACATTCTCGGCGCCGTCGCGGTCGCTCAGGAAGACGAGGCGGCGGCCATCGGGGGACCAGCGCGGCTGGCTGTCGAAGGCGGGCCCCTCGGTGATGCGGGTGGCGGTGCCGCCGGCCACGGGCAGGGTGTAGAGGTCGCCCATGAGCTCCATGACCATGGTCCGCCCGTCGGGGGAGACGTCCACCGAGAGCCAGGTGCCCTCGTGCACGGTGTACGTGGCGAAGCGGGTGGGAGTCAGGGGGAGGCTGTCGGTCTTCCGCCGCGTGGTGTCCGCGGGCAGGCCGAATGCCACCGCCAGGGTAAGTGGCAGGAGGGCGAGCATGAAGCGTCCGGGGTTGGGGGGCACCGGCGGGGCCGGAGAGGTGAATTTGGCGCACGGGGCGGCCCCGGCAAGGCCGGACCCCGCCGTTGAATCCTGAAACGGAGGGGTGCCGTACGGAGCCCGGTTCCCTAGGACTTCCCACGCTGGAGGCTCAATGTTCCGCAGGCGCCTGGCCGTTCCCTTCCTGCTCGCCATCATCGTTGCCACGCCGGCCTCCGCGCAGGCCCCCGGGACCAAGGCCCTGGGCCAGCGGCTCACCGAGTGGCTGTATCTCGGGCAGGGGGACAGCATCTTCGCCCACATGGCTCCCGAGACGCAGAAGGGCGTGGGGAGTCCCGCGGCCTTCCAGAACTTCAAGGGGATGATCGAGGAGCAGGGCGGCTTCGAGGTGGCGATCGCCTCGGAGGAAGTGCTGCCGGAGGCGGATGGGAAGTCGTTCCGCTACGAGCGGCGGGTACGCTTTTCCAAGGTGCCGGAAATCCCGATCCTGGTGCAGTGGGTGTTCGGGCCGGACGGGAAGGTGACGGGGTTCGACATCAACTCCGACTGAGCAGGGCGCCCCGTCGGGGCGGGTGGCGGATGAGGGCCTGCCGGGCGCAAGGGTGCCAGCGGCGGGCCCTCGTTGTGTTTCCGGGTGGCGCGGCGGGGCGTCAGGCGAGGACGCCCCGCCAGGCGGTGATGGCCTGGCCCGCGAGCAGCACGCGATGGCCGCGAACGGTGACGCGCACCTGCCCGCCGCGCGGCGACGCCTGGTAGCCGAGCAGGGTGTCCTTGCCGAGCCGCTCGTGCCAGTGCGGGGCGAGGGCACAGTGCGCGGAGCCGGTGACCGGATCCTCCGGGACGCCGCAGGCGGGCGCGAAGAAGCGGGAGATGAAGTCGATGCCGCCGCCCGGCTCCGCGCGCGCGGTGACGATGACCCCGCGGCCGCCGAGGCGCGCCAGCGCGCCCATGTCGGGGGCCAGGGCGCGCACCTCGGCGGGATCCGCCAGCTCCACGAAGAGGTCCATGCGGTTGGCGCCGGTCCACGCGGCGGCGCGCACGCCGAGGGCGGCGAGGAGGCCGTCGGGGGGCGGGGCCGCGGTGGCGCGCTCGGCGGGGAAGTCCATCTCGATGAGACTGCCCGCGCGGCGCGCGGTGAGGAGGCCACTCCGGGTGTGGAAGCGCGCGGTCTCGCCGCCGGGGAGCCAGCCCTCCTGCCAGAGCACGTGCGCGCTGGCGAGGGTGGCGTGGCCGCAGAGGTCCACCTCGGTGACCGGCGTGAACCAGCGGAGCGCAAAGCCGTCCTCCTGGCGGTGGAGGAAGGCGGTCTCCGCCAAGTTCATCTCGCGCGCCACGAGGGCCATCCAGGCGGGGTCGCGCGGGCCGGGGAGGACGCAGACGGCGGCGGGGTTGCCGGCGAAGGGCCGGTCGGCGAAGGCGTCCACGACGACGATCGGGTCAGGCATCGGGGAGGATGGCGTCGGCCTCGATCTCGACGAGCATGGCCGGGTCGATGAGGCGGGCGACCTCGACCATGGTGGCGGCGGGGCGGATGTCCCGGAACACCTCGCCGTGGGCGCGGCCGATGGCCTCCCATTGCGTGATGTCGGTGACGTAGATGCGGGTGCGGACCACGTGCTCGAAGCCGGCGCCCGCCTGCGCCAGCGCGCGGCCGATGTTGGCGAGCGCCTGCTGCGCCTGGCGGTAGGCGTCGCCGTGGCCCACGAGGGTGCCGTCCGGGCCGGTGGCGGTGGTGCCCGCCACGTGGATGGTGCGGCCGACGCGCACGGCGCGCGAATAGCCGACGATGGGCTCCCACGGGGCGCCGCTCGAGATGTTCTGTCGGGTCATGCCCGCAAGCTAGCGCGGCAGGCCGGGCACGAAAAAGGGCCGCCCCGCGGGGCGGCCCCATTCGTCACGCACGTTGCGTCGCGTTACGGCCTCGTCGCCTCGCGGCCCTTCTGCTCGAGCAGGGTGGGGAGGAGCCGCTCCAGCCGGCGGAAGGTGGGCTCGAGCTCGATGGGTTTCACGATGTAGTCCGTGATGCGGAGGTCCACCAGCTTGAGCACCAGGTCCCGGTCCTTGGCCGAGGAAATGGCCACGACGGGAAGGTCCTTGTACTCCGGGTCGGCCCGGAGCCGCTCCAGGAAGCCCACGCCGTCGAGGCGGGGCATGAAGATGTCGCAGAAGACGATCGCGGGCCGCTCGCGCTCCACGATGGCCAGCCCCTCCTCCCCGTCCGACGCCTCGAGGACGCTGTGGGGAAAGAAGCGGGTGAGGAGCCGCTTGAGCAGCAGGCGAACCATCGGTTCGTCCTCGATGATGAGCGCTTTCATGTAGTGCCAGTATCGGCGGGGCGGGGCCGGTTCAGGAGCCGGCGCACCACGGCGGTGAGTTCGGCCAGGTCGTACGGCTTGGGCAGGTAGGCGTCCGGCCGGGCCGCCCCGGCCGGCGGGGTGCTGTCCTCCTGGGTGTAGCCGCTGGTGAGCACCACCGGCAGCGCGGGGGCGCGGCGCTTGAGCTCGGCGAGCACATCCCAGCCGGACATCCCCGGCATCTTCACGTCGAGGAGGACCAGGTCCACGGGGCCGCCGGCGGCATGGAGCCGGAGGGCCTCGAGGCCGTCGCGCGCCTCCACCACGGTGTAGCCGCAGAGGCCGAGGGCCTGCCGGAGCGGGCGGCGGACGGCGGCCTCGTCGTCCACGAGGAGGATGGCGCCGCTGCCGGTGCCGGGCTCGAGGACGAGGGGGGGCGCGGCGGTGGCGAGCGGATCGAGGGTCCGGGGCAGGAACACCTGGAAGACGGACCCCACGCCCGGGGCGCTCTCCACGGTGATGCCGGCCTCGTGCTGCTGCAGCACGGTGTACGCGGTGGCGAGGCCGAGCCCCGAGCCGCGGCCGGCTTCCTTGGTGGTGAAGAACGGCTCGAAGATCCGCGGCAGCACCTCGGCCGGGATGCCGACGCCGGTGTCGCGCACCTCGAGGCGCACGAACTCGCGGCCCTGCGCGGTGGCGGGCGCGCCGTCGCCCCAGGCGCCGCCCGCCACGCGGGTGGTGGCGAGGGTGAGGATGCCGCCGTCCGGCATGGCGTCGAGGGCGTTCATGCCGAGGCTCACCACCAGGTCCACGAGCTGTTCCTGGTCGGCGCGGATGCGCCAGTCGCCGTGGTCCACGCGGGTGACGAGGGTGACGCGGGGGTCGAGGTCGCGGCGCAGCACCTGTGCCGCCTCCTCGAGGACGATGGCCGGGTCGAGCGGGCGGCGGAGCCCGGGCGAGGGGCGCGCGAAGTTGAGCAGGCGGCGCACCAGGCGCGCGGCGGCGCGGGTGGCCTCCTTGGCCTCGAGCAGCTCGCGCGGGGGCACGCGGTCCTGGGACACGATGCGCAGCCGCGCCGCCTCGATGCTGCCCGTGATGGCGGCGAGCGAGTTGTTGAAATCGTTGGCGATGCCGGCGGCGAGGGTGGCCACCGCCACCATCTTGGCCGACTCGCGGCGCTGGGTGGCCTGGAACTCCCGGGTCCCGGTCTCCTGCACCTGCACCACCCAGCGGCAGGCCGTCCCGGAGCCGGTGAGGGGCGCCACGGTGAGCTCGCAGGGGACCTCGCGGCCCTCGGCGGTCCGGGCACGGCAGCCGGCCACGCGCTCCGGCGGGCCGCCGCGGCGCTCGGCGAGCCAGGCACCGAAGCTGGGCCCGGGCAGGCCGGCGGGAGGCGGGAGGAGGAGCCGGTCGAGCGCGGTGCCGCGCAACTGGTCCACGGGGCGGCCGAAGAGCCGCTCGGCGGCCGGGTTGGCGTCGCGCACGAGGCCAAGGGCGTCGAGGGCCAGGACGCCGTCGGGCAGGGCCGCGAGGAGCAGGCGATCGATGCCGGCGCCGGCGAGGTCGATGGCGGGCATCGGGAGCGGGGCGAGGGGCAGGGGCGGCGGCATGGACTCCCCGCTCAGGCGGAGGCGCGGCGCGCCGGCGCGGGCGCGGTGAGGGCCTCGAGCAGCCGGACCAGGTCGCTGAGCTCGTACGGCTTTTCCAGCGAGGGGCAGCCGGACTGCTGCAGGAAGGCCTGGGTCTCCCCGCGGAGCAGGTCGCCGCTGGTGAAGATGACGCGGCGGGCCATGCCGGGGATCTCGCGATCGAGGACGGCGAAGAACTCCTCGCCCGAGAGGCCGGGCATGCGGAGGTCGGAGACGATCGCGTCGAAGGTCGCGCCGCGGAGCGCCTCGAGGGCCGCCTGCGCGCTGGCGACTTCGGCCACCTGGAAACCCTGGCGCTGCAGGAAGCGGCTCACGCTGCGCCGGATGCCGGGCTCGTCGTCCACCAGCAGGACGCGGCGGCCGGCGCCGAAATCGTGGCTGGGGGGCGCGGGGAGCGCGGCCACGGCGGCCGGCGGCGCCATCTCGGCCACGGGCACCTGGCGCTCCTGCGCCGCGAGGGACGGGAGCACGATGCGGAACACGGCGCCGCCTTCCGGCCGCGCGGCCACGGTGATCTCGCCCCCCTGGGCCCGGACGAGGCCCTGGGAGATGGACAGGCCGAGGCCGGTGCCTTCCCCCAGGGGCTTGGTGGTGAAGTAGGGGCGGAAGATGGCCTCGCGCAGGTCGTCGGGGACGCCGGGGCCGTCGTCCTCGACGCCGAGCACGATGCGGTCGGGGCCCTCGGGGGCCAGTGTCAGGCGGATGGTGCCGAAGCCGCGGCACGCCGTGATGGCCTGCTGGGCGTTCATGATGAGGTTGAGCAGCACCTGCTGCAGCTGGTTGGCGTCGCCGCGGAAGCGGGTCCAGAGCGGGTAGCCCTCCTCGGGATCGAAGAAGGGCGCCTGCAGGGTGATGTTGTGCAGCTTGCAGTGATGGCGCGAGAGGGCCACGGCGCGGCGCACCACGTCCGCGGCCCAGCAGAGGCGGGTCTCGGGCGGATGATTGCGGGCGCTGGCCAGGAGGCCGTGCACGATGTCGCCGGCGCGGCGCGCCTCGGCGAGGATGAGCTCGAGGTCCTCGCGGAGCTGGCGGATGGGCACGCCCTGGGGCGAGAGCTCGGGCGGGGCAAAGCTGGCGTCGCGCCGGCCCATGGGGGCCGGCCAGAGGCTCAGGATGGCCTGCGCGCTGGCGACGATGGTGGCCAGCGGGTTGGAGAGCTCGTGGGCGATGGAGGACGCCATGTGCCCCATGAGCGCCAGCTTGTCCCGCTGGACGTCGTCCAGCGGGACCTCGTCTGCGGGGCGCACCGGGCGGTCAGGCGCGGGGACTGGCGGCGCAGCCGGGCTCGGCAGGCTGGCCATTGCGGGCTTCCGCGAAGGTGACGTCCACCTGCGTCTGGTCGGCGCGGGTGCGCTTCATCGTCGCGTCCGGGTTGTAGGCGAGGTGCGCCGAGTCCACGGGGCCGGCCGCCGCGGCGGGCGCCGACGCGGACTCGGCCCGGAAGGCGGCGCCGAGGGTGCGGTTGAACAGGGCGGCGACGGCGCTGACGCGGACCTCGAGCTCCAGCAGGGACTGGGTGACGCCGGCGAGCTGCTGGGCGGTGATGTCCTGGAACTGGAGGTGGTTGTAGAGGGCGCTCACCTGGTCGCGCAGGGCCTGGAAGCCGCCGGCGGCGGCCTTCCCGGCGGCCTGCTCCTCGAGGTTGTTGATGAGCTCGAGCGAGCGGTCGAGCCCGTTCATCAGCTCGAGCGTGGCGCTCTCGGTGGTGCTGGTGACGTCGGTGAGCTTGCTCTGGGTCTCGCGGATGCGCTCCACGGCGTGGGCCTCGATGGCCTCGCGGGTGAGGCGGATCCCGCCGAGGATCTCCGTGATCTCCGCGTGGGCGCGCAGCAGCACGGTGGGCAGCTCGTCGAGGTTGCGCTGCCTGGCCAGGCGGGCCACGAGTTCCCGCACCCGGCCCTGCTGGTCCCACTGGTCGCGATGGTTCTCGAGCTCGGTCACCAGCTGCCCGAGCAGCTCGAGGGTGCTCGAGAGATCCGAGGCGAGCGCCTTGACCTGGGCGGCATCCATTTCACCCTCCGGGGCGCGGGGCCGGCCGCTCAGGCAGCGAGGGAGAGGATCTGGTCGATCTTCTCCTTCAGCACCTGCGGCGTGAACGGCTTGAGGATGTAGCTGGAAACGCCGGCCTCGACGGCCTGGAGGATGTCCTCCTTGACGCTCCGCGTGGTCACCATGAGGATCGGGGTCCGGGCGTGGGTCGGGTTGGCGCGGAGCGCCCGGACGAACTCGAGCCCGCCCATCACCGGCATGTTCCAGTCGGTGATGATGAGCTCGATCGACCCATCGCACTTCTGCAGCGCGTCGCTGCCGTCGCCCGCCTCGACCACGTTGTCGTAGCCGATGCTCTTGAGCGCGTTGACCACGATGCGGCGCATGGTGGCCGAGTCATCCACGACGAGGCACTTCATCTGGGCTCGCTCCTCGAGCTCGGGTGGATCTTCCTGCTCAGGCGCCGGTCAGGTCCTGCTGCACCTTGGCGGCCACCTGGGCCACAACCTCAGGATTGTCGTAGTACCCGGACGTCAGGCGCTGCAGCACTTCCTGCAGGCGGTCGCGCGACAGGCCGGCGGGGCTGGTCGCCTGGTCGGCCTGGCCCACGGCGCGGGCGTCGGCGGAGAGGTTGACCGAGTCCTGCGCGGACGGCGCGGCGGGCGCGGGCTTCGACACCTCGGCGCCCACGGTCCGCACCTGGCCGGACTGCCGCGCCGACTGGCCCTGGCCGGCCTGGTCGGGCCGGGTGCCGCCGAGCGGGATGTTGCCTGACTTGGTCGGATCGATCGTCATGATGTCCTCAATTGCTCTTGAACTGTCGGCAGGGAGCGCGGCGACTTGAATTCCGCCGCTGCCGCCACTGCGCCTTCCCGTGGGAAGGGGATGAGTCCGGTCAGGGGGCCGGGACCCGTGTCGTGCGGACTCCAGGGCCGGTTGCCGGCGGGCCACACCCCGCCCGGCGACCACCCGGCACGAACGCCCTACACACCGCATTATCGTCCGGGCCGACAGGGACTTAAGGGGGAAAAATCAGCCGGGTGGCTGGGGTGGGGTGGAGGGGTCACCAAGGTGGGACAGGGTGCCGATCAGGGTCTGGCGGCGGGCCTCGAGGTCGGCGGTGAAGGCGCGAATCCCCTGCTGGGCCGACTCGGCCTCGTGCTGGACGGTGAAGAGGAGGGCGCGGACCTGGTCGGCCTGGGGGCCCTCGGCCGCCTCGAGCGCGCCGGCCAGCTCCTCGGGCAGGCGGCCGGCCGCCTCGATGCGTGCGAGCAGCCCCGCCGACTCCTCCGCCAGGGTCGAGAGCACGACGAAATCCCCGGTCCGGAGCGCGTGCCGCTGCGCCTCGAGCAGGTGATGGTAGTGCGCGTACGCGGTCCGGTACTCCTCCAGAGTCCGCGCCGCGGTCAGGAACAACGGGTCAGGCAGGTCGCCCACGCGCCACCTGGCGTGTTGGGGCAGGGGGAGGCCGATGCGCAGGCGCCGGGGCCCGGCGCCTGGCCAGTCCTCACCCCGGCTCCCTCACCCTTCCGGCTCGGCGGAGGCCAGCTTGCGGAGCTCCCGGAAGTCGAGCTTGAGCTCGACATGTTCGGGTGCGGGCGGCCGGGCCGCGTGCCCCTCGCCGGCGCCGGCCATGGCCCGTGCCTGCTCGGAGACGACGACTTCGTCCCGGGGCTCCGTGGCCCCGGTCGCCGACGCTGGGGCGCCCGTCGGGGTCCCCGCGCCAGCTGCGCGCTGTGCCCGGGCCGGCGGCATCGCCGGCTCCAGCCCGAGCCCGTACAGTGGTTGCACTGACATGGTCCCCCCCCCCAGGAAAAGCCCTGCTTACCGGTCACTATCGGCCGGGGGCGGAAGAATCTTTAGGGTCGGAATGGCCGGGGGGCAGAACCGGCCGGGACGGGGGCGGGAGGCGCCGCGTCCGGAGCGGGGCCCCCCTAGGCACCCTGGGGTGCTGGGGCCGGCTCACGCAGCTGCTGCTCCGCCTGGTCCCAGGCGGCGTGGAGCTCGGCCACGAGGGTGACGAGCTTCTCGAGCCGGGCGGCGTTCATGGTGCGGTCCACCGCGGCGATCTCCTGGAGGACCCAGCCATAGAGCTGCGCCAGGCTGGTGGCGATGCTGCCCCCCTGCTCGAGGTCGAGGGTGGCGAGCAGCTCCGCCACGATGTCGTGGGCGCGGAGGAGGCAGCGGGAGCGCGCCTCGATGTCCCGCGCGGCGATGTGGCGCGCCGCCTGGCGCAGGTTGACCAGCACCTGGCCGTACAGGAACACCACCCGCTTGGCGGGGGACATGGAGAAGACGTCGTTCTGCTGATACCGGGAGACGGCGGCGTGACTCACGGGGCGGACCTCCTGGCGGGACACCGTGCACCGGGGCCGTCCCGGTGACACAGTCCTACTATCGGCAGGAGGATGCGGGGTTTGAGGCGGCAGGCTCAGCCCAGCCGGTCCACCAGCGTGGTGCCGGCGCCGGCCGGGACGAAGCGGGCGCGGGCCTGCCACTGCTGCTGCACCTCGACGAGGTCGCGGCCCACGCGGGCCTGCTCCTGGGCGAGCGCGGCGCTGGCCGCACCGATGCGCCGCTGCGCTTCCGCCAGCTCGAGGGCGGCGCGGGGGTCGGCGCCGAGCCGCTCGCCGGTGCGCTGGATGGAGCGCTCCAGCGTGGCGAGGGCCTCGGTGAGCGCGTCCGAGGGTCCGAGGCGGGTGAGGTCGGCGATGCTGCCGAGGAGCGCGTCCCAGGCCACCGGGGCGGGGGCGTCAGCCATTCTTGCTGCCCTGCGCGTTGAGGAGCGCCGTGACGCTCTGGGACGCGGTCTGCAGCTTCCCGAGCGCCGTCTCCATGGCGGCGTACTGCTTGAGCAGCGATTCCTTGCGCCGGGCCAGCCGGTCGTCGATGAGCAGGGCGCGCTCCTCGAGCGCCTTGGCGCGCGCCGTCAGGGTGGACTCCTTCACCGAGAGCGTGCCGGTGCTGGCGGTGAGCCAGAGGTCGAGGGCGCGCTGCATCAGGGCGCCGGTGCCGAGCGTCACGGTGGTGGAGCCGACGCTGCCGGTGGCGCTGCCGCTGTAGCTCAGCGTCAGTCCCTCGACGGCGGTGCCGGCGCCGCCCACCAGGGTCTGCCCGCTCCCGGTGGCGGCGTAGCCGCCGATGGTGCCGGCCACATCGGTGCCGTTGTAGGTGCCGGCGGCGAGCCCGAGCTGCGCGGAGCCGTCGGTGCCGCCGCCGGTGTACGCCAGCGTGAAGCCGGCGGTGCTGCCGTAGATGGCGGAGTTCACCTGCACCTGGCCGCCCACGTCGGTGGCGGTGAGCTGCACCGCGGGGCGCCCGGTGGCGAGCACGCTGCTGGCCCCGAAGGCGAGGGCGCCGCCGCCCTCGTTGTTGGCGGTGAGGGTGAGGTCCAGCACGCTGGTGCGCGCGGTGGCGTCGGTGACCACGAGGCGGCCGCCGCTCACGCTCACGGTGGCGCTGGTGCCGTAGGCCAGCTGGACCTGGCTGGCGAGCTCGCCCAGCGTGGTGGTGGCCGCGTTGGTGATGGTGAACTTGCCGCCGAAGGTGGATCCATCGCCCCGCTTGCCGGAGAAGTCCACGCTCTCGCCGTTCTGCACATTGAAGGACGCGCCGCCGGCCTGGGTGAGCGCGCTGAACGTGGTGGCCGCGGTGGCGGGCACGGTGCCGGCGGGGTCGCCGAAGAGCACGTTGCCGGCGGCCACCGAGTGCTTGGTGGTGGTGGCGAAGGCGGCGTTGAGCGCGTTCACGATGTCGGCGGTGGTCATGCCGTTCGTGAGCTGCACGCTCGTGGCCACGCCGCTCAGCACGTCGGTGACGGTCATGGTGTCGGCGGTGCCGTCGTCGGCGTAGGTGCCGCTGAAGCCGGTGCCGGCCAGGAGGGCCTGGGTGGCGGCGGTGGTGATGTCCACCGCGTAGGTGCCGGCGGCGGTCTTGGCGCCCGAGGTGATGTAGCTGACGCGCGCATCGGTGGCGCTCCCCACTTGCGCGAAGAGGCTGCGCAGGTCGCTCAGGCGGGTGCGGAAGGCGGCCTCGAACTTGGTGGTGTTGAGGCTGAGCTTCCCGTCCTGGCCCAGGGAGAGGCCGGCGAGTCCCGCGGTGGCGAGGTCGGCGCTCACGCCGGTGACGCCCTGCAGCAGGGTCCGGGAGAGGGTCGAGGACACCGTGCGGAGGAGGCCCTCGCTGTAGAGGGCGGATGCCTTGGCGCCGTCCTTGGGCGGCGTGGTCTGCGTCTTCACGAAGTCCACCAGCTTGTTCCACGCGTCGGCGAAGCTCTGCGCCGCCTTGATGGCCTGGTCGCTGGCGCGGGACACCGTCACGCCGGTCACGGCGCCGACCTCCTCGCCCGTGAGGGTGAGGGTCACGCCCTGGATGGCGTCGGTGACGGTGTTGCTGGTGCGGGTCATGGCCACGCCGTCCACCGTGAACTGGGCGTCGAGGCCGGAGACCAGGACCGCGCCGGCCTGGATGACGTTGGAGGCGTTCGTGAACCCGAGCGCGGCCGGCACGCCGCCGCTGGTGTCGCTGAAGGTCATGCCGGCGGCGCCGGTCTCGTCGCTGGTGAGCACCAGGCGGTAGTGGGTGCTGTCCACCTGGAGGATGCTCGCGGTCACCTTGCTGGCGGCGGCGCCGCTGTTGGCGGCGTTGATCTTGTCGCGCAGCGAGGTGAGCGTGTCGCTCGCGCCCACGGTGACGGTGGCGCCATTGAGCGTGAAGCTGCCGGCCAGCCCGAGCGCGGTGCCGAGCGAGCCGACGGAGGTGCTGCCGAGTTTCTGGGACCGCGCCAGCTTGGTGACCCCCACCTGGTAGGTACCCGGGGTGGCGGTGGTGCCGGCCGAGGCGGTGGCGAGCGCCCGCGAGCCCGCGAGGGCCGAGGTGCTGGCGGAGACGCCGTCGAAGGCGGAGCCGTCCTGCAACCCCTTCACCGCGGTCTGCACCGCGGCGAGGAGGGTCCGGTAGCTGGCGTACTGGGTGAGCTTGTCGTTGAGGGCCGTCTTCTGGGTGCGCAGCCGCGTGGCCGGCGCCCCCTCGGCCGAGATGATCTGGTCCACGAGGGAGCGATAGTCGATCCCGCTGACGATGCCGGTGATCGAGCTGGTGGACGATGACGTCGTCGATGTGGCCATGGCCGCCTCCCCCGAACCGTGCTTCCTGATTTAGGACGATCCCCCGGGGACCGATGGTCCGGTCCCCGGGGGTCGAGCATCATGCCGCGTCCTGCAGTGTCCTCACCGCTCCCGGGATTACTGGAGCAGCTTGAGGATGGACTGCGGGGCCTGGTTCGCCTGCGCGAGCATCGCGGTGCCGGCCTGCTGGAGGATCTGGTTCTTGGTGAAGACCGTCATCTCCTGCGCCATGTCGGCGTCGCGGATCGTCGACTCGGCCGCGGTGAAGTTCTGGATCACCGACGTGATGTTCGTGCTCGAGTAGTCGAACCGGTTGAGGGCCGCGCCCAGGTCACCGATCGCCGCGTTCACCTTCGCGATGGCCGCGTCGATCTTGGTCAGCTCGGCCGAGGCGGTGGTCATGGAGTTCAGGACCGAGGCGCCGGTGGTGAGGCCGAGGGAGGTGACGGTGAGGTTGAGGCTGGACGCCGAGACCGACACGAGGTCGTTGCCGGCGTACGCGCCGCTGGAGCTGACCATGAAGTCGGCCTGGGTGGTGGCGCCGACGGTCAGGTTGCCCACCGGGCTGGTGGCCGCCGCCCACGAGGCGGTGCCGTTCACGGTGACGCCGAACTTGTCGAACGTGACCGACCCGTACGCCGAGTTGCTGACGCCGGTGACGATCTGGCTGCCCGTGGCCGCCGAGAGGGTGGCCGTGGTGCCGCCGGCCGTGAGGGTGTACGAGCCCGCCGCCGCGCCGTTCAGGGTGACGCCCGCCACGCCGGCGGTCGCCAGGACCGTCGAGGAGCTGTTGACGGTCGCGCCGAAGGTGCCGTCGATCAGCGCCGCGCCCTGGTACTTGGTGGTGGCCACGATGCGGTTGATTTCCGCCGTGATCTTGTCGTACTCGCTCGACAGCTTCTGCGACTCGGAACCGATGCTGGCCGAGTTGGCCTGCGTGGCGAGTTCCTTGGCGCGGTCCAGCATGGTGCTGATGGTGTTGATGGACCCGTCGGCGATCTGCAGCATGGCGGTCGCCTGGGAGGCGTTCCGCTGGGCGGCCTGCAGGGAGCGGATGTCGCTGCGGAGCTTGTTCGCGATCGCGAGGCCCGCGGCGTCATCGGCCGAACGGTTGATGCGGAACCCACTGCTGAGCTTCTCGATGGACTTCGAGAGGCCGGCCGAGGTCGCGGCGAGGTTGCGGTACGCGTTGTTCGCCGAGACGTTCGTCTGGATCTTCATGACAGCTCCTGCGTCCTATTGCCCCGGTGCGTCCGTGCTCCGGTCCTGCGCTCTGACGGTCCTCAGTGACCGTCTGCACCTGCTATCGGAATCCCCCGCCCGAACTTGAGGACCGCCGCCGCCGGCGCCGCCGCCGGCGGACCCGGAAGAACCCGCCTGCCCGGCAATGACTGCCGAGCGTGGGGCGGGGACGCGGGCGGGGAGGCCAGTTCAAGGCGCGGTGGGGCAATGACTTAGGGTGTTGGCGGAACTCGGTACGCGGCTTGCTCTGGCAGCGCGCATGCCCGTCCGGACTGCCCGTCCCACGCCCGCCAACCGCATTGCCGACCTCCTTGGGGCCGGGGTGCGCGCGCATCAGGCCGGCCGCCTCGAGGAGGCGGAGGCCCAGTATCGTGCCGTCCTGGCGCTGGACGGCACGCAGGTGGATGCCCTCCACCTGCTCGGGCTGGCCGCTCACCACCGGGGCCAGCACACCGCGGCGCTCGAGCTGGTGGGGGGCGCGGTGGCGCGTCGCCCCGACTACGGCCCCGCCCAATCCACCCTGGGCAACATCCTGCTGGCCCTCGGCGACCATCGTGGCGCCATCGAGGCGCACGGGCGCGCCCTGCAGGCGCTGCCCGGCGACGCCGAGGTGCTGCACAACCTGGGCAACGCGCTGGCCCACGCCGGCGCCATCGACGAGGCCGTGGCCACCCTGCGCCGCGCGCTCGACGCCCGGCCGGCGCAGCACGTCACGCGGCTCCTGCTGGCGCGCGTGCTGCTCTCCCGCGGCCGCTGGGCCGAGGGCGAGGCCGAGCTGCTGCGGCTCGTGGTGGCGCTGCCTGAGCAGCCCGAGCCGTGGACCCTCCTCGGCACGGCACGGCTGGAGCAGGGGAAGCTCGAGGCCGCCGCCGAGGCCTTTGCGGCCGCGCTTCGGCTGGCGCCCGGCACCATGGACGCCGAGAGCGGGCTGGGCGTGATCGCGCTCCGGGCCAACCGGCCGGAGGAGGCGCGGGCCCGGTTCGAGGCGGCGCTCCGGCTGGCGCCGGACTCGGCGCTCAACCTGGCCAACCTCGCCGCCGCGCTCCGCGTCCTGGACCGGCACGAGGAGGCGCTGCCGCTGCTCGAGCGCGCCGTGGCGCGCGATCCCGCGAACGTGCTGGCGCACTGCAACCTCGGCGCGGTGCTGCTCGACCGGGGCGCGGCCGAGGCGGCCCTCGCCTGCTTCGACACCGCGGCGCAGCTGGCGCCGCGCGCCGTGGAGCCGCGCGCCAACCGCGCGGTGGCGCTGGCCGACCTGGGCCGCTATCCGGAGGCCATCGGCGCGGCGGAGCAGGCCCTGGCCGTGGACCCGCGCCACCCCGGCGCCCGGACCACCCTGGGCCGCTGCCTCGGCGAGATGGGCCGGGCGGTCGAGGCCATCACCGCCTGCCGGACCGTGCTGGCCCAGCGCCCCGACTGGGCGGAGGCGCACTGGAACCTGGCGCTGCCGCTGCTGCGGACCGGCGAGTACCTGGAGGGCTGGCGCGAGTACGAGTGGCGCTTCCGCGCCATGCCCCGCCGCATGCGCCGGCCGCCCACCACATTGCCTCACTGGAGCGGCGAGCCGCTGGCCGGCCGCACGCTGCTGGTGTACCACGAGCAGGGCTTCGGCGACACGCTCCACTTTGCGCGCTACCTGCCGCTCGTGGCGGCGCGCGGGGCCCGGGTCCTGTTCCAGGTGCAGGCCCCGCTGCGCCGGCTGTACGAGGGCTTTGCCGGCGTGGCGGAGCTGGTGCCGGCGGATGCCGCCGGCATCGAGGCCGACTGGCAGGTGGCCCTGGTGAGCCTGCCGCACCTCCTCGGGACCACGCTGGCCACGATCCCGCCGGTAGTGCCGCTCGCCGAGCTGCCGTGCCCGGCCCACCTGCGGCGGCCGGCCACCGGACACCTCCGGGTAGGGTTTGCCTGGGGCGGCTCCCCACTGCAGACCAACAACCAGTTCCGCTCGATCCCGCTGCCCGAGTTGGTCCCGCTGCTCCGGACACCCGGGGTGGACTGGGTCAGCCTGCAGGTGGGCGCCACCGCCGAGGAGGCGCAGCAGCTGGCCGCGCTCCCCGGCGTCACCGACCTCGCCCCGGTGCTCGGCGACTTCGCCGACACGGCGGCCGTCATGCGGCAGCTCGACCTGGTGATCACCGTGGATACGTCGGTGGCGCACCTGGCGGGGACGCTGGGACGGCCGGTGTGGGTGCTGCTGGCGCACACCTGCTGCTGGCGCTACCTGCTGGACCGGACCGACAGCCCGTGGTACCCCACCGCCCGCCTGTTCCGGCAACCGCGCCGGGGGGCGTGGCCCGAGGTTGTGGCCGCGCTCCGCACCGCCCTCAAGGACCTGGTCCCATGACCCTCTCCATCACGCCCGCCGCCGACGAGCGCGCCACCCGCTTCCTGGCGTTCCTCGAGCGCCTGCGCGCCGACGTGTATCCCGAGCCGCCCTCGGTGCAGCACACCGAGTTCACGCGGATGATGTGGGCCAAGCTCCGTGAGCTGGTGCCGCTGCCGCGGGGCGCCAAGGTGCTGGACGTGGGGTGCGGGCAGGGGCTCGCGCTGGAGCTCTTCCGGGAGGCCGGGCTCGACGCCGTGGGGATCACCATTGGGAGCGAGGACCTCGCGGCCTGCGCCGCGCATGGATTCCAGGCGGTGGAGATGGACCAGTCGTTCCTCGAGTTCCCGCCGGCCAGCTTCGACCTCATCTGGTGCCGCCACGCGCTGGAGCACAGCGTGGCGCCGTACTTCACCCTCGCGGGCTTCCATGAGGTGCTGAAGCCGGGCGGCGTCCTCTACGTGGAGGTGCCCGCGCCCGACACCGCCTGCCACCACGAGACCAACCCCAACCACTACAGCGTCCTCGGCCGCTCCCTGTGGCTCAGCCTGATGCAGCGGGCCGGCTTCGAGCTGCTCGACGGCATTCAGATGCGCTTCGAGGTCCCGGCCGGGCCGGACATGTACTGGGCGTTCATCCTGCGGAAGGGCGCCGGGCCGGTGGGCGGGGTGCCGGTGGTCCCCGCCAGCGAGCCCGCCGATGGGCGCCAGGACGTGGAGGTGAACTTCGCGGCCGGCGGCCGGGAGCACACCATGACGCTCCGCCTCCGGCCGGGCGAGTACAGCGAGGGCCCGATGCTCGAGGCGCTCGCCGGGGGCAGCTTCTACGAGCCCGAGGTCTCCTACTTCCTCACCAATGTCCTGGAGCCGGGCGACACGTTCATCGACGTGGGCGGGCACGTGGGCTACTTCACCACGCTCGCGGCCCAGGTGGTGGGACCGGCGGGGCACGTCTACACCTACGAGCCCGAGGCGGGGAACGCGGCCCGCATCCGCGAGCACCTGGCCCTGAACGGGCTCGGGAACGTGGAGCTCTTCGAGCAGGCCGTCGGCCTGGAGCAGGGCGAGGTGGCGTTCCACGTGAACGCCGACAACAGCGGTGGCCACGCGCTGTGGGACGTGGGCGCGCACCCCGACAACCCGAAGAGCCGGGCCGGCCACGACGTGCGCACCGTGCCGCAGGGCACCCTGGTTGACCTGCTCGGGGCCACGCAGGGCCAGCGGGTCCGGGTGATCAAGGTGGACGCCGAGGGCGCCGAGCTCCGGGTGCTGATGGGCGGCATGCTGCTGGTGATGGCCCGCGAGGTGCCCTTCATCATCTGCGAGATCAACGAGTTTGCCCTGCGCCAGCTCGGCGCCACGGGGCGCGGGGTGCGCGCCTTCATGGCGGCGTGGGGCTACCAGTGCTATCGCATGAGCGCCACCGAGCCCTGCCTGGTGCCCTACCCGCCGGAGGAGGAGCAGTCCCCGGCGTTCGTCTACAACGTGCTGTTCACCACGCAGCCGGTCTGATCATGGGTCTCGACCTTCGAGGCTGGTCCGGGCGCACGGAGTCCCTGCCCCCGATGGAGCCGATCCCCCCCGCGGGGGACATCCGGGAGCAGGTGGCGCTGGCCGTCCGCTACCACGAGCACGGCCGCCGCGCCGAGGCCTCGGCGCTGCTGCGGGAGGCGCTCCGGCTGGCCCCCGACGATCCCGAGGCGCTGGGACTGGCCGGCCTGCTCGCGTTCGAGGCGCGGGATCACGCCCGGGCGCTCGAGCTGCTGGAGCGCGCCCTGGTGCTGCGCCCGGGCCTCCCGGGCGCGGACCGGGCGCGCGCGGCGGTGCTGCTCGCGCTCGACAGCCCGGATGACGCGCTCGACGCCGCGCGGCGCGCCCTCGTCACCGAAGGCGACGACCCGCGCGCCTGGGTCTGCCTGGGCCAGGTGCTCCGGGCGCTGGGCCGCCGCGACGAGGCGCTCCGCGCGTTCCGGAATGCCCTGCAGCTCGATCCCCTGTGCGCCGAGGCGCTGGTGGCCGAGGGCGTGCTGCTCCAGGAAACCGGGCACGCCGCCGAGGGGCTCGTCATGCTGGAGCGCGCCGTGGCGCTCCGCCCCAGCCTGCCGGCGGCGCAGGACGCCCTCGGCGTGGCGCTGCTTGGGGCCGGCCGCCGTGAGGAGGCCATCGAGACGCTCCGGCGCGCGGTGGCGCTCGACAGCTACGCCGCCGGCGCCTACCTGCACCTGGGCCAGGCGCTCGAGGCGGCGGGCCGCTATCAGGAGGCCGTGGACGCGCTGCAGCCGGCCATCGCGCTCGACCCGCACTCGCCCGAGGCACACACCTGCATGGGCAGCGTGTTGCAGGCCCTCGGGTACCTGGACCAGGCGCTCTCGGCCTTCCGGGAGGCGCTGGCGGAGAAGCCGGACTTCTTCGAGGCGCACTTCCGCGCCGGGACGCTGCTGGCGCTGCTCAATCGCGAGGTGGAGGCGGTGGCGAGCCTGCGCGCCGCGCTGGACTTCCGCCCCGACTCCGCCGCCGCCCACGCCGCGCTCGGGCGGGTGCTGCTGAGCCTGCAGCGGCCCGCGCACGCGGTCACGGCGCTCCGCCGCGCGCTCGAGCTGGACCCGACGCCCGCCGAGACGTGGTGCATTCTGGGCGACGCGCTCCGGGCCGCAGGCGAGCCGCAGGCGGCGCGGGCCGCCTATGAACGCGCGCTCGAGCTGGAGCCCGGCTCCGCGGTGGCGCACCGGTCGCTCGGCGTGCTGCTGCTGGCCCTCGGCGAGTTTGCCCGGGGCTGGTCCATCCTCGGGGAGCACGCCGAGGACGAGGCGGGGCACGCCCCGCGGTGGCGGGGCGAGGCGATGGAGGGCCGCACCCTGCTCGTCCGCGCCAGCGGCGACCTGGCCGCCATCCTCCGGTACGCCCGCTACCTGCCGCTCGCCGCGGCGCGGCAGGCGCGCGTGGTGCTCGCGTGCCCGGCGCCGCTGCACCGCTTCCTCGAGGCGCTGCCGGCCGTGGCGCAGGCGGTCTCGCTCGCCGAGCCGCTGCCGGCGGCGCATCGCGAGATCGCGCTCGAGGCGCTGCCGCGGCTGTTCACGCGGGACGTGGCCACCCTGCCGAGTGAGGCGCCGTACCTGCCCACCCGGATCTGGTCGGCCCGGGTCCCGATGTTGCCCTCGGGCGAGGGCCTGCGGGTGGGCATCGCGTGGGAGGGGGCGGACGGGCGCGCCCTGCTCGACGGCGAGTCGCTCGCCGCGCTGGCGACGCTGCCGGGGATCACCTGGTACCGGCTCGGCAGCGGCGCCGGGGACCCGCCCGCGTGGGTCCCGGAAGCGGCGGTGACGGCCGGCATGCGGGACCTGACCAGCATGGCCAAGGACGTCGCCGACCTGGCGGGGCTGGTGGGCCAGCTGGACCTGGTGATCGCGGTGGACGGCCCGGTGGCCGAGCTGGCCGGCGGGCTGGGCGTGCCCACCTGGGTGCTCCTGCCCACGACGGCGGGATGGCAGTGGGGGGCCGAGGGCGCCACGAGCCCGTGGTACCCGGCGGTGCGGCTGTTCCGGCAGGTGGAGGCGGGACGCTGGACCGAGGTGGTGGGGCAGGTGCGGGACCTGCTCGCCACGCTGCCGCCGGCCTGACGCGGCCGGCGGGCCGCCCTCGGGGTCAGGCGCCGAGAACGCCGAGCACTTCCCGGGCGCGCGACCGCCAGCTCCACGCGCGCGCCATCCACTCGGCGGCCCGCCGGCCCCGCTCCCGCATCCCCGCGCGGTCCTGCCAGGCGGCTTCGAGCCCCTCGACCATCTCCTCCACGTCGCACTCCCCCCAGCCGTCGCGCCCCTGGTAGAACGGGCAGGTCCCGCGGGGCGGGCCCTGGCGGGTGAGCGGCACGGCCGCCTCCGGCTCGGCGAGGAGGTCCAGCTGGCCGGAGTTGGCGGCCACCAGCGAGGGGACGCCGCAGGCCATCGCTTCCATGGCCACCAGGTTGGTGCCGCCCTCGCAGCGGTTGGGGAAGAGGGCCACGTCCGCCTCACGGACGGTGGCGGCCATCTGGTGGTTGGGCAGGGCGCCCACGTCGAGCACGCTGCCGGCCGGGAGGCCGTTGGCCGCGAGCCAGGGCAGGAGTTGCAGCCGCCCGGCCGGGTCCACCGCGGGGAGGCCGCGGACGTGCCCGGCGGAGTCGAGCCCCACCAGGGTCTGCGGCCACGGGTTGTGCCAGGCGGTGAGGAGCAGCGCCTCCGGGTGCCGCTGCCGGAAGGCCCGGAAGGCCGCGATGACGAGGTCCTGGCCCTTCCGGTATTCCAGCTTGCCGCCGCTGAAGACCACGAACCGGTCCCGCAGCAGTCCCGAGCGCTCGGCCGGATGGAAGATGGTCGGGTCGATGCCCTGCGGGATGACGTGCACGCGCGGGAGCCCCGCGGCACGGAGCAGCGCCCCATTCCAGGCCGAGCCGGCGATGATGCACTCGAGCTGCCGGGCGCGCGCCAGCGCGTCGGGGGTGAGGGCGGTGTCCTCGAAGAAGATCACGCCGATGTCGCGCGCACTGCGCAGGGCGGCCCCGGTGGGGTTCCCCTGGAAGCCGTTGCCGAGGGCCCGGAGCACCGGATAGTCGGTGTCGAGCCCGGTGCTCCCCACGGCGGCGAGCATGGCGCGGAGTTCGGCCTGCTGCGCCAGCGAGAGCGCCAGGACGTGCCGGTGGAGCGGGGCGAGCAGCGCCTGATCCACGGGTTCGAGCAGGAGCGGCACCACTCGCCCATCACACGCCAGCTGCAGGGCCAGGTTGAGGCCGAAGACCTGCCAGCCGGTGCCGGTGCCGACCTGCCAGTCGAGGACCACGGCCTCCGGCCCCCGTGAAGGGACGCCGCCCCCGGGATGCTGGGTTCCGGGGGCGGGGACGGCCGCGGGGGAGGCGAGGGCGCTCATGCGAGCTTCTTCCGCAGGTCGATCGGGTGGCGCGTGTGGTAGGCGGGGTCGGGCAGCACGACCTGCCGGGCCTGTCGCGCGGGGTATTCGATGACCACCGGGGCCTGCAGGTTGGCGGTGGCCTCGCCGCCCTTCTCGCGCGGCAGGGTCACGATGGTGAGCACCGCGACGCTCGCGCCGGGCGCCGGCTCGGGGACCTCGGGCACATCCACCACGTAGCCGGGGAAGAACTGGAACGGGTCCACGAGCAGGAAGACGAGCCCGCTGTCGTCGATGTTCTGCAGCCAGAAGACCCCGTCGGGCGCGGCGGGCAGCATGATCCAGCGGCGCTCGCCGGCGAAGCCGAGCATCCCGTCGGGCATGGTGATGACCTCGTCGCGCGCCACCGAGAGGGGGCCGAACAGCCGCGACGCCACGAGGAGCCGCTCGCTCGTGGTGGCCGGGGGGGTGGTCACGGCGGTCACCGCAGGTAGTCCGTGAGCGTCGTGTTGAGCAGCTTGGAGGTCGAGAGCAGCGCTGCCTGCAGCGTGTTCTGGATCCCGACGAACCGGGTGGTGGCGGTCTCGAAGTCGATGTCCTGCGCGTCGCTCTTGCGGAGCGTGATGCTCGTCTCCAGCGCGTCCGTGTTCTGCATGGCGGATTCGATCTGGCGCACGCGGGCGCCGTTGGTGGCGAGCAGGACCTGCGTGTTGTCGTAGGCGGTGTCGAGAGCGTAGGCGGTGGACGCCACGCCGGATTGCGAGCCGGCACCGAGCGCCGTGCTCAGGGCCTGGAGGGAGCTCAGGACCCCGCTGGCCACCAGCAACTCGCGGCCGGTGTGGTTGGTGGTCACCAGGTAGTTCTGGCCCACCGCGGCCTGCCGCACGCCATCGTCGCCCCAGTAGAGGCCGGCGCTGTCGAAGGGCTGGGTGCCCACCTGATGGCCCGCGAAGAGGTACTCGTCGCCCACCTGGGTGTTGCCGAGCTGGACCACCTGCTCGATGATGCGGTCCACCTCGCTCTTGGCGATGGCGCGGGTCTGGGTGGTGCCGGTGGAGGAGCCTTCCTGCAGGGCCAGTTCCTTGGCGCGCGCGAGGAGGTCGGTGACCTGGGACAGGACGGCTTCCTCCGCATCGGTGCGGGCGCGGGCCGCCGTGGTGTTCCGGCGGTACTGCTCGATGCCGCGCAGGCCCCGGTCGGCGGCGAGGACGGTGCCACCGGCGATCGGGTCCTCGCTCATCGACTCGAAGCGCTTGCCGGTGCTGACTTGTGTCTGGGCCTGCGCCAGCCGGGTGAGGTTGCCCTGCAGGTCGCGGAGGACCCGCTGCTGGAGGAGGTTGTTTGAGATCCGCATCGGCGCCCTGGAGAGGGTGGAAATATTTTCCGTATCGGCTAGATTAGGGGCAGACTTTAGGCCACGACCTCGGCACCAGCCCGAGCGTGGAAGTCCCGTTGCCGCCACCGCTTCCGGAGCCCCCCTCTCCCGATCCGGTCCCGGCCCACTGGTCGCGGGCAGGCCCCATGGATGGCATCGGGGCCCGATCTTCGGAGCTTGTTCGGGGGAGCATGGCCACCATCCTGTGCGTCGACGACGAACCGGCCACCGGCGTCGTCCTGGAACACCACCTCAGCCGCATCGGGCACCGTCCCCTCCTCGCCGCGAGCGTGGAGGAGGCCCTCAAGACGGTCACCCGCACTCCCGTCGATCTCATCATCGCCGATTACCGGATGCCGAAGGCCACCGGCCTCGACCTCCTGGGCGTCCTCGAGAAGGAGGGCTACCAGGTCCCGGTGATCATCATGACCGGCTACTCGAGTATCGAGCACGCGGTCATTTCCATTAAGTCCGGCGCCATCGACTACCTCACCAAGCCGATCCGGCCGGAGACGCTGGAGATCGCGGTAACGCAGGCGCTGGAGGTGGTGCGGCTCCGCCGGGAGAACGAGCAGTTCCGGCGCGAGATCAACCGCTTCCGGAGCACCCGGGCGCTGGTGGGGGAGAGCCAGCCGTTCCGGCGGGTGATGGAGACCATCGGCACCGTGGCGCCCACGAAGGCGACGGTGCTGCTCGAGGGCGAGTCGGGGACCGGCAAGGAGCTCTTCGCGCGGGCCATCCACGACCAGAGCCCGCGGCACGACGGCCCGTTCATCTCGATCAACTGCGCGGCGATGCCGGAGGGGCTGGTGGAGAGCGCCCTGTTCGGCCACGAGAAGGGGGCCTTCACCGGCGCCACGATGCGGGCGGCGGGCGCCTTCGAGCGCGCGCACGGCGGGACGCTCCTCCTCGATGAGATCTCGGAGATGCGGCTGGACCTCCAGGCCAAGCTGCTGCGGGTCATCCAGGAGCACGAGTTCGAGCGGGTGGGCGGCCACCAGCCGATCCGGGTGGACGTGCGGCTGGTGGCCACCACCAACCGCGACCTCAAGCAGGAGGCCGACGCCGGCCGCTTCCGCACCGACCTGTTCTACCGGCTCAACGTGGTGCCGATCCGGACGCCGCCGCTCCGGGAGCGGAAGGAGGACATCCCGGTCCTGGTGCAGCACTTTGCGCGGCGCGCCGCCGAGGACATCGGGGTCACGGTGCAGGGGGTGGCCCCCGAGGCCATCGACCTCCTGATGCGGCACTCCTGGCCGGGCAACGTGCGCGAACTGGCGAACGCGGTGGAACGGGGCGTCATCCTCTCGCGTGGCGGCGTGCTCAAGGCGGAAGCCTTCCAGGGCGTCGCGGAGGCGGTGAGCGCCCGGCCCGCCGTGGCCGCGGCGCTGGCCGCGATGCCGGTGGCCGCGGAGCGGATGGCCAACGCGGGCGCCGTGATGAGCGGGGCCGTGCCGGCGCAGAACCTGCCCACGTCGAGCCCGACCGACCCGTTCAACCTCGACGAGCTCGAGCGGCAGGCCATCCAGCGGGCGCTCACCGCGACCGGCGGCAACCGCACCCGCGCCGCCAAGCTGCTCGGCATCAGCGAGCGCACCCTCCGCAACAAGCTGAACTCCCCGAAGGAAGAGGCCGCCGCGCCCGAGGCCTGACCCGGCCTCGGGGCACCCGGTCCCGAGTTCCGCCGACCCGCGCGCCGCGTTGACGCGCGGGTCCACCCGCCGCGCACCCTCCCAGCCACTGACGGCGATGTCCAACCGCGCTCGCGAAGCGGGGCGCGGCATCCAGCTCACGCCCGCGCATCGCCGTCGCGCCTCGGTCCCTCCGAGGCGGAAGAATCTGCCGAACCACCAGCCCACCCCTTCCGGGCGGCGGCCCGGCGAGGCCGCGTTCGCGCACCAGCGCTTCCGCCACATCACCCGCCGTAAGTAACTCGCCTCCAACGGCTTGCGTGCCGATCCCGCGCTCCTGCCCCGGCGCAGGGCGGCGCGGCACCGCGATTGCTTTCTCCCCGGTGTCACCCTCACGCACCGAGGTCGGGATGTTCTCGAGCCTGTTCGGCCCACAGACCAAGATCGGGCAGCTTCGCTGGAGCCTCGATGATTCGAGCCGCACCCAGCGTGGCATCGCGGCCCGCGTGGCGGGGGCACTGCCGGCCAGCGGCAACACGGACTTCAACGATGCGCTTGCGGCCGAGCAGGCCAAGGCGGAAAAGGTGGACCTGGAGAAGGAGATGGTGGACCTGGCGAGCACGCAGCTCCGCTTCGAATCGAGCGCCAAGCTGCTGAACCAGGCCTACGCCAACCTCCGCACGGCGATCCGCGACCGTGGCTAATACCATCGGTCCCGTGGGCGGCCCGTGGCCGCCGCGTCCCGTGAAGTCGCTGCTTAAGGGCCTCGGCACGCCGGGCGCCGGGATGGGCGCGATGAGCCGGGCGCTCGACATCATCTCGCAGAACATCGCCAATGCCGAGACGACGCGGACGCCCGAGGGCGGGCCGTACCAGCGGCAGGTGGTGGTCCTCCAGGCGGACGGCCAGGGCGGGGTGCGGGCAGGGGAGGTGGTGCAGGACACGCGGCCGGGCAGCAGCGAGTACGACCCGGCCCACCCCGATGCCGACGCAAACGGCTTCGTGCAGCGTCCCAACGTGGACATCAACACCGAGATCGTGGACCTGATGATCGCGCGACGGGTCCACGAGGCCAATGCCACCGTCTTCCAGGCGGCCAAGGCCATGCTCCGGCGCGCGCTCGAGATCTGACGATGACCATCTCCGGTTCCCTCTCTTCCGTGAATGCCGCCGCCGCGCGGATCGGGCGGGCCTACGGGCTGCCGGCGCGTCCTGACGCCGCGGCCGCCGCGCGCCCCACGCCGGCGGCCGAGCCGACGGCCGGCGCGGCCGGTGCCGAGGCCACGGGCGGCGCGCCCTCGCTGCGTGACGTGCTCACCGACGAGGAGCGGGCGTACTTCGACCAGATCGCGATGCTGGGCCCGATCACCTACGGGCCGGGCCGCCGCACGGGCATGGCGCCCGAGGCGCCGCGCGGCCTCCGCCTCGACGTGACGGCCTGACGATGGGCGCCGCGATCCGTCCCGATGGCCCGCGCTGGACGCCGCTCGACCGGGCGGTGGAGCGCTTCCAGACGCCGGCCGCGGCCGAGGGCACCTCGTTCGCCGACACGCTGGCGCGGGTGGTGGGGGACACGCAGCAGGTGCAGCAGAACGCGGAGAACGTGATCGCCGCCTTCGTGCGGGGGGAGCCGGTGGAGCTGCACCAGGTGATGGCCGCGAGCGAGGAGGCGGGGATCGCCCTCGAGTTCCTCGTGGAGATGCGCAACAAGCTCACGGATGCGTACCGCACCGTGATGAACATGCAGGTCTGACCGGATGACTTCCGCCATTCCGCCCGCCATGCTCGACGGCGTCCGCCGCATGAACGGCGCCAACCGCTTCCTCACGCTGGTGGGGCTGGTGCTGGCGCTCGGCGTGATCTGGGCGGCCGTCAAGTTCGGCGGCACGCCACAGCTGGTGACGCTCTACAGCGGCCTCGACCTGCGCGAGGCCGGCGAGATGACCGACCTGCTGCAGAAGAACGGGATCCGCTACGAGCTGGACCTCGGCGGGAGCGAGATCCGGGTGGAGCCGGCGTCCATGGCGCGGGCCCGGGTGCTGCTGGCGCAGTCGGGGCTGCCCACGGGCGGCGCCAAGAAGGGCGACGAACTGCTCGACGGCCAGACCTGGGGCAAGACGGAGCAGGAGATGCGGCTGCTCGAGCGCCGGGCGCTCGAGGGAGAGCTGGCACGGACCATCACGCAGTTCCACGGCGTGGAGCGGGCGGTGGTGCACCTCGGGCTGCCCGAGTCGAGCCCGCTCCGCAAGCTGGAGCGGCCGGCCAAGGCCTCGGTGGTGATCACGCTGCGGGGCGGCCGGCAGATGACCTCCGAGGAGGTCAACGGCATCACCTACCTGGTGGCCAACGCGGTGCCGCAGCTCTCGAGCGACCAGGTGGCGGTGCTCGACAGCGACATGCGGCTCCTGTCCGGCGTGAACGACGGCAGCGCGCGCGGGCTCACCAGCCGGCAGCTCGAGATGCAGCGGTCGGTGGAAGAGTACCTGGCGCAGAACGCCGAGAAGATCCTTGGCACGGCGCTGGGGCAGGGCGGCGCGCGGGTGCAGGTGGCGGCGCGGCTCAACTTCGAGCAGGTGGACAAGACGGTCGAGACGTACAACCCCGACGGCGCGGTGCTGCAGAACGAGCAGCGGAGTGAGACCGTCGCGGCCGACTCGCTCGACGGCGGCAGCTCCACGATCGTGAACAACACCTACCTCAACTCGCGGGTGGTGGAGAAGGTGGCGGGGTCGGTGGGCGGCATCGAGCGGCTCACGGTGGCGGTGCTGCTCGACAACGCGGTGCTGGCGCGGGTGGCCCCCGGGCAGGACCCGGCCACCCTGACGCCCCGCTACGAGCAGCTGGTGCGCGACGCGATCGGCATGGACAGCGCGCGCGGGGACCGGATCACGGTGACGGCCATGCCCTTCGAGCAGGTGCTGGCGGGCCCCGACAGCCTGACGGACCAGCCCCGGGGGACCGAGCAGGTGATCCAGGTGGCCGAGCGCTTCTCGCGGCCGGTGATCGGCCTGGTGGGGATCCTCGCGGCGCTCATCCTGGCGCTCCGGGTCCTCAAGCCGGCGCCGGCGCCGCGCGGGGGCACGCCGGGCCTGGCCGGCGGGGCGGCGGGCGGTGGTTCCTTCCCCGCCGCGCCCGAGCCGGAACTCCCACCCGTGAGCGTGCCCGCGCTCAACGCCGTGACCAACAAGCTCAAGAACGAGGTCCAGGCGGAATCCACCCAGCGCCCGGAGATGGCGGCGTCGGTGGTGAAGGCCTGGCTGACTGAGGGCTGATGGCCACCGCCACGAAGGACCCGCTCTCGGGGGCCCAGAAGGCCGCGGTCCTCTGCATGTCGCTCGGCACCGAGGTGGCGTCGAAGGTCATGCAGCTGCTCTCCGCCGACCAGGTGGAGCAGGTCTCCAAGGAAATCGCCGCCATGCCCATGGCGGACACCCGGACGGTCGAGGAGGTGCTCCTCGAGTACCGGCAGGTGGCGCGCGCGGTGCAGTCGCTCTCCGAGGGCGGCTTCATGCGGGCGCAGGAGATCCTGGAGAACTCCTTCGGCCCGCAGAAGGCCAAGACCATCCTGGAGAAGATCCGGGAGCAGCTCACCGACACCGGCCTCAAGAAGCTGAAGAAGGCGGCGCCGGAGGTGCTGCTGACGGTGCTCCGGGGCGAGCACCCGCAGACGCTGGCGCTCATCCTGGCGCACCTGGACGTCAAGCAGGCCGCGGCCGTCATCGAGGTGATGGACACCGAGCTCGCGAGCGACGTGCTCTACCGGGTGGCGCGGATGGAGAAGGTGGCGCCGGAGATGCTGGCGGTGGTGGAGCAGGGGCTCTCGAGCAAGACCGACCTGACGCTGTCGCAGGAGATGACGCTCTCCGGCGGGCCGGCGGCGGTGGCCAAGGTGCTGACGCTCGCGAGCGGCTCGGTGGAGAAGGCGGTGATCGAGACGATCACCCAGCGCAACCACGAGCTGGCGCAGCAGATCACCAACCTCATGTTCGCCTTCGAGGACCTGAAGACCCTCGATGGCAAGTCGATGCAGCGGATCCTGCGCGACGTGGACAGCAAGGAGCTGGCGCTGGCGCTCAAGGCGGCGAGCGAGGAGCTCCGGGGGCACATCCTCAAGAACATGTCGGAGCGCGCGGCGGCGGCGCTCACCGAGGAGATGGAGTACCTGGGCCCGGTGCGCGTCAAGGACGTCGAGGCCGCCCAGAGCCGCATCATCGCCGCCGTGCGGACGCTCGAGGAGGCCGGCGAGATCGTGCTGGCCGGGCGCGGGGGCGACGATGAGCTCATCGTCTGAGGCCACGGTGCAGGCCACCCACGTTGCCCCGGCGGCGCCGCCCATGGCGCGCTTTGCGCTCTGGCCGCTGCCGGAGCTGGCCGGCGTCCCGCTGGCCGAGCCGGACCCCGCCGCCCGGGCCGAGGCTGCCGAGCGCGACCGCGAGCAGGCCGCCTACCAGCGGGGCCTGGCGCAGGGGCGCGCCGAGGGCCTCGAGGAGGGCGCCCGCACGCTCAAGCGCGCCGCCGGGCTCCTGGTCTCCACCGCCGAGGCGCTCGAGGGGGCGCGGCTCGGCGTGGTGCGCGAGCTCGAGGACAGCGTGTACCTGCTCGCCCTGGCGGTGGCGCAGCACCTGATCCAGCGCGAGGTGGCCGCCGACCCCGCCGTGGTGCGCGGCCTGGTGCAGAAGGGCCTCGAGGCCTTCCCCGTCGGCTCCCGGGTGGAGATCCACCTCAATCCGGAAGACCTCAGCGTCCTCCGCTCCCAGTTCGAGCTGCCCAACGCGGACGGCCGCGCGGCCGAGATCCAGTGGATCGCGGACCCGGCGATCGAGCGCGGCGGCTGCACCCTGGAGACGCCGCACCGGGTGGTGGATGGCCGGGTGGACCTGGCCCTCTCCGACCTCTACCAGCGGATGCGCGATGACTGACGCCGGCGCCCGGGTCGCGTCCGCCTTGCGGCGGGTGGCCGAGGCCCCCCGCTTCGCGGTGCACGGGCGGGTGACGCGCGTCATCGGCCAGGTGGTCGAGGCCAGCCAGCTGGACGTGGCGCTGGGCGAGCTGTGCCGCATCGAGAGCCATGGCCGCCCGCGGGTCACCACGCAGGTGGTGGGCTTCCACGAGCGCGGCATCCTGCTCATGCCCCTCGGGGAGCTGGACGGCATCCATCCCGGCGCCACCGTGCGGCCGCTCCGCCGCGCCCTCGACGTGCGCGCGGGCGACGGGCTGGTGGGCCGGGTGGTGGACGGGCTCGGCCGCCCGCTCGACGGGCTCGGCAGCCTGGGTCCCACCACGCGCTACGCCCTCTCCGCCGAGCCGCCGCACCCGCTGGAGCGGAGCCGCATCGAGCGGCCGCTCGGCACGGGGGTCCGCGCCATCGACGGGCTCATCACGCTCGGGCGCGGGCAGCGCATCGGCATCATGGCGGGCTCCGGGGTGGGGAAGAGCGTGCTGCTCGGCATGATCGCGCGCCGGACCACGGCGGACGTGAACGTGATCGCGCTGCTCGGCGAGCGCGGCCGCGAGGTGCGCGAGTTCATCGAGCGCGACCTCGGCCCCGAGGGCCTGCGCCGCTCGGTGGTGGTGGTGGCCACCAGCGACCAGCCCGCGGTGATCCGGGCCACCGGCGCCTTCGTGGCCACGGCGATCGCGGAGTATTTCCGCGATGCCGGCAAGGACGTGCTGCTCATGATGGACTCGGTGACGCGCGTGGCGATGGCGTGGCGCGAGATGGGCCTCTCGGTGGGCGAGCCGCCCACGACGAAGGGCTATCCCCCGTCGGTGTTCGCGCAGCTGCCGCGGCTGCTGGAGCGCGCGGGCGCGGGACCGCGCGGCACCATCACGGGCCTGTACACGGTGCTGGTGGAGGGGGACGACTTCAACGAGCCGGTGGCGGATGCCGCCCGCTCGATCCTCGACGGGCACATCGTGCTGACGCGGAAGCTCGCCGCCCAGAAGCACTTCCCGGCCATCGACGTGCTGGACAGCGTGAGCCGCGTCCGCGACGCCGTGATCGCGCCGGAGCAGCTGGCGGCCGCCAACACCTTCCTCCGCCTCGAGGCGGCCTATCGCAGCAACGAGGACCTCATCGCCGTGGGCGCCTACAAACCCGGCGCCGACAAGCTGGCCGACGCCGCGGTGCAGCATCGCGACGAGATGCTGGGCTTCCTGCGCCAGCGGGCGGACGAGGGCGGCAGCTTCGACGAGGCCCGCCTCCGGCTGGCCGCGCTGGCGCAGCGGGCCGGCGCCGGGCTCGGGCGGGCCGGATGAAGCGTTTCACCTTCCGCCTGGAGCGGCTGCTGCAGCTGCGTGAGGCGGCCGAGCAGGAGCGCGCGCGCGAGCTGGCGAGCGCGCGCCAGGAGGAGGCGGCCCGGCGCGGGGAGGCCGAGGAGGCCGCGCGCCGCCTCGAGGATGCCCGGCGGCAGGCCGCCGAGGCGCGCCCCGGCTACATGCAGGCCGGCACGCTCCGGAACCTCGAGCTCAGCCTCGGCGCCCTCACCCTGCAGCGCCAGGCGGCGGCGCAGCAGCACGAGCAGAGTCTCGAGCGGCTCGAGGCGGAGCGACAGCAGTACGAGGCCGCGCGGCGCGACCGGCGCGTGATCGAGCGCCTGCGGGAACAGCGCCACGCGGCGTGGGGCGAGGAATACAACCGCTGGGAGCAGGGCATCCTGGACGAGACGGCGAGCATGCGCAGCAGCCGCACCTCCGGTCCGGGCTCGCAGGAGGGGGGCGCATGAAGCTTGGGATCATCCTCGCGGTCGTGGCCTTCCTGGTGAGCGCGGCCGCCTCGACCTTCGTGATCGTGAAGCGCACCCCCGCCGTGGCGGCACCCGACTCCGCCGTGGTGGCCGCGGACAGTGCCGCGCGGGATTCCACGGGGCACGACACCGCCACGGCCGGCGCCGGCCGGCACCTCGCGCGGGGCGACTCGGCGCGGGCCGAGGGCCACGCGACGCCCGACTCGGGCGCCGCCACGGCGGCCACCCCGCGGCCCGACTCGGCTCCCGCGAAGCCCGTCACCGCCACCCTCGCCGCCGCGCTGCCGGCCAGGCCCGGGCCGCCGCCGGGCCCGTCCGCCGCGGAGCGGGCCGGGGCCTACAAGCAGGTGGCCCGCGTCCTCTCGGCGATGAAGGCCCCAGAGGCGGCGCAGGTGCTTCAGCTCATGTCCGATGACGAGGTCGAGGGGATCCTGCGGTCCGTGGGACCGCGGCAGGCCGCCGATTTCCTCACCAACATCCCGAAGACGCGGGCGGCGGAACTCAGTCGCCGCCTGCTCGTGCCCAAGCCGAAGGAGGCGACCCGATGACGTCGCCCATCTCGCTGCTCGCCCCGCTCGGCGCGCCCGCGCCGGCCACCCCGGCGCCGGCCGAGGACGCCGGCGCGTTTGCGCAGGTGCTCGCGGTGGCCCTCGTGGCCAGCCTGCCGCTCGCCGCGCCGGTGCCTGCACCGGCGGAAACCGCCACCGTCGTGGCGGAGGGGGAGATCCCGGACGACGCGCCACCCGAGGGCGCCGCCGGTTCGGCGGGGGCGACGGCGTCCGGCGGGACCACCGAGGTGGCCACGGGTGAGATCCTCGAGGTAGCGGGGGCATCCGCCGCCCCGGGCAACGTGGAGCTGACGAAGGCCCCAGGCGCCTCGGCCGGCCGCGCCCCGCGCACCGCGCGGGCCCTGGCGCAGCAGGAAGTGCCCCCGGGGGCTGCCGGGAAGTCCGAGGCGGCGACTGATGCACAGGGCGCGCGTGAACGGAAGCCGCCCACGCCAGGTGCCGAGCGGACCACGCCCGTGCCGGTGCAGGGCTCGGCGACGGACGCGATCCCGACGCCGGAGGCCTCGCCGCGAGCGGCCGCGGCACCGGGTGACGCGCCCGCTCCGCGGGTACCGGCCGAGCCACACCTCCCCGTGCGCCTGCCGGAGGGCGAGCGCCCCCCGGTGACGGGTGGCGTGGAGCTGGCGGCGCAAGCGCCGGCGGGCCCTCCCTCGCATGCACCGACCTTGCCGGCGGCAGCCGACGTGCGGGTGCCGCGGCCGCAGTTGCGAGACACGCTCGCCGTGCGGGCCGAACCCGGCCTCTCCCCGACGCCCCCGGCGGGCGGGGTCGCGGAGGCGGTGCGGGCGGTGGTGGATGCGATGCGCGCCGTGAGCCGCCCGGCGGGAGAGCCGGTGGCGGCGACGGTCGCCGCCCTGCATGCCGTGAAGGCGGCGGCGCAGGCGATCCGGCCGCTGCCCACCGCGGACGCCGCGGAAGAGGTGCCCCAGGCGAGTGGAGCCGACGAGTCCACCGATGAGCTGGAGTCCGAGGCCCTGCCGTGCCCCGTGACGGGGAGCGTCGACGTGGCCGCGGTGCCGGGGGGCCAGGCTGCCGCGGGACCCGCCGCGCCGCCGCGCGAGCCGGACGACCGGGCGCGCGCTGAGCGCCCGCGTGACGGTGCACGCCGCACCCCCGCGCCAGAGGCGGCCGTCATGCAGCCGACGATCGCGGATCCGTCAAGCCAGTCGGTGGCGGCCTTGGTGCTGACCGCGCTCCGCGCAGCGGTGCACCCGGGCACGACCACCCCAGGCGGTGAACTGCCGCCGGACGTGGCCCCGCGCCCCGGCGCGCGCGCGGCGGTGAGTGAGGCCGCCACCAGCACGCCGCTCACGATGCCATCGTCGACGGCCGAGGCGGATGCCGTCTCGCCGGTGGCGCTGGCGGAGGGGATCGCCGAGGCGACCGGCAGCGCGTTCGTCACGGACCTGCGCGTGGTGCGCGGGCGGGCCGGGGGTGGCGGGCGGATGGCGCCCGGGGCTCCGGCGGCGATGAGCACGGCCGTGCCGGCAGATGGGGTGACCGCCGAGGCGCCGGCGACCAGGCCTGCAAACACCACCACGACGGCCAGCGCGGGACCGGCGACGGTGAACGCGACAACTCGTCCGGCGGTGCCGTCCGTGTCGCCGTCCGGGGCGCCACCGAGCGGAGCTGCGCTGAGGGAGGCTCGGCACGCAGGGGCTCCCCGTGAGGCCCGCTCGGGCGGGGGGCTGGAGATCCCGCTCCCGGCGGGCGCGAGCGAGCCGGCCTCCGGTCGCGTCGCCCGCGCGAGCGTCCCGACGGAGCCGGTCGTCGTGGCGGCGCCGGACGCGAGCGTCGAGTCGTACGGGCCGTCGCGTCGCGGCCGGCCCGAGGCACGCCCGGCCGTTGCTGCCGGGCCGTCGGCCGGTCCGGAAGTGCCGGAAGCCCGGCAGGAGCTTCCCCTCCGGGACATGGAGCCGGCAGAGCGGCGCGAGCGCCATGCGCCGGACGCGGCACCCGCGAGCGGGCAGGCAACTGCCGCTCCCGCATCACTTTCGCCCGCGGCGACGGCGCGCGGGGAGCGGGCGGGTGGCACGGCGGCGGGGCGCGAGGCACGGGACGTGCCTTACAGTTCCCCGCCCAAGGAGCAGGCGGCAGGGAGTGCCGACCGGGTCACCCTCGCGGTGACCGACGACGCCGGCCGGCAGACGCGCATCCGCGTCGCGGTGCTCGGCGAGCAGGTCCGCGCCACGATCGTCCCGCCGGATGGGGACTCGGCGCGGCAGCTGGAACGGCGGATGGACGACCTCACCGCCGCCCTCGTCAGGCAGGGATACGCGGACCCGAAGGTCACGGTGCAGGTGGCCGGCGACGCGGGTCCGGCCTGGGGTGGCGCCGCGGGGGCGGCGGCCACCGACACCACCGCCGCCCGCGGCACCGACCAGCCGGCGGGGCAGGAGCGACAGGGGAGCGGCCGGCGCGAGCCGGACCGCCAGGCGGGGCAGGAGCAGCGCCAGTCGCACCAGCGCGGACGCCAGCGCGATCCCGAGGATCGCCGGAGGTAACCCGGACACCATGAGCACCACGATCACGCAGGGCCCCCGCGGCACCGCCGCCCCGACCACGCCGACGCCGGCGCCGACGGGGACGGGCAAGGCCGAGCTGGGGAAGAGCGACTTCCTGCAGCTGCTCATCACGCAGCTCCGCTACCAGGACCCGATCAGCCCGGCCAAGCCCGAGGAGTTCGCGGCGCAGCTGGCGCAGTTCACGAGCCTGGAGCGGATGCAGAACATCGAGAGCATCCTGCAGAACCAGAACGACGCGAGCGCGCTGGCCACGCTCGCGATGAAGGCCGACCTCGGCGCCTCGTTCATCGGCCGGCAGGTGCTGGCCGCGGGGAACCGGATCGACCAGGACACCAAGGGCCCCGCGACCGTGGCGGTGGACATCGGCACCGGCGGCGGCAAGGTGACGCTGACGGTGTACGACAGCACGGGGAAGCAGGTCTCGACGCAGGACATCGGCTTCCGCACCGGCGGCCGGCAGACCTTCAAGACCGGTGACCTGCCGGCGGGCCAGTACACCTACGACGTCACGGTGACCTCGGCCGGCGGCAGCGACGTGGACGTCCAGACGTACACCTCGGGCGTGGTGGACGGCGTCTCCTTCCAGGGAGGCACCGTGGTGCTGCGCAGCGGGGACCTGTCCTTCGCGCTCGACAACGTGGTGGAAGTCGAGCAAGCGCCCGCGGGCGCGGCGGCCCTCCGGGCCGCCACCAGTGCCCGCATCATCCCTTCCCACACGGAGTAGTGCAGCCATGATGCGGTCGCTCTTCGCCGGCGTCTCCGGGCTCAGGAATCACCAGACCCGCATGGACGTGATCGGCAACAACATCGCCAACGTGAACACGGTGGCCTACAAGGCCAGCCGCGTCACCTTCGCGGAGGCCTTTGCGCAGCTGCTGCAGGGCGCCTCCCGTCCGCCGGGGGACCAGGGCGGCATCAACCCGATCCAGATCGGCCTGGGCAGCAAGATCGGGTCGATCGACCAGAACTTCTCCCAGGGCAACCTGGAGTCGACCGGCCAGAGCACCGACCTCGCCATCCAGGGCGACGGCCTGTTCGTCCTCTCCGACGGCAGCCGGAGCTACTTCACCCGCGCGGGCAACTTCCAGCTCGACGCCGACGGGCGCATGGTGTCGCCGGCCAACGGCTTCAAGGTGCAGGGGATCAACGCCGACTCGAACGGCGTCCTCTCCACCGGCTCGGCGGTCACCGACATCACGCTGCCGTTCGGCAAGAAGTCGCCGGCGCGCTCCACCTCGAGCGTCACCCTCACCGGCAACCTCGACGCGCGCGAGCAGCCGAAGGGGACCATCCTGGCCACGCAGGGGAAGGTGTACGGCGTGGAGCAGAGCACCAGCAACGGCGGCAGCGGCTCCGACGTGAGCGGGCTGTACGCCTCGGGCGCCGCCAACGGCTCGATCTTCGGCATGGTGCCCGACAGCACCACGGTGACGATCACCGACGGCACCCACACGCAGACCTACACCTACGTGGCCGCGGACACGGGCGTCGGCACCTTCGACTTCCACAGCCTGCGGGACCTGGTGGCCGAGATCAACAACACCTTCGGGGCCACCGGCTACAACACGATGACCGCCGCGCAGAACAACAGCACCGGCGCCATCGCCTTCACGGCGGGCGGGGCGGCGATCAACCTGAACATCACCAGCTCCAACCCGGCGCTCCTCAAGGCGCTCGGCGCGGCGAGCGGGGCGCTGGCCGCCGCGGGCACCGCGAACACCGACCAGTTCAGCCACGTCGCCGTGGGCACCGACCTGGTCGTCAACCTGCGCAACGGCACCGGCCAGTCGCTCGGGCTGGTGGCGGGCAACACGGTGAGCATCGACGGCAACGTGGGGGGCACCGCGGTGACCTCCGGCAGCCTGGCGGTGACCGGCACCACGACGTACAGCCAGATGCTGTCGAGCATCAACAGCACCCTGGGGCTCAGCAACATCACCGGCGCCGCGATCGACGGGACCACGGGCGTCATGACCGTGACCGGCGACGGCGGCCTGACCTACGAGCTGTCCGGCCTCAACATCCGCAGCTCGGCGGCGGGCGCCACCAACTTCAACGCCGTCTTCGACAGCCGGTCGGGGAACTACGTGGAGCGCCAGGCGGCGAGCGACGTGACGCACCAGGCGGCGATCACCGTGTACGACTCGATCGGCACCCCGATCAGCCTCACGATGACCTTCACCAAGGACCCCACGGCGCCGAACCGCTGGCTCTGGGACGCCAGCGTCCCCTCGCCGGCTGCGGTGACGGGCGGCGGCAGCGGCTTCGTGACCTTCGACTCGGACGGCCGGCTCGAGACCTTCGCCTACGGCGGCGGGGCCAACAGCCTGCAGTTCGACCCGGGGAGCGGGGCCACGGCACCGGTGGACATCCAGCTCGACTCGGGCGCCCTCGGCGACATCAACGGCCTGTCCCAGTTCGCCAGCGCGTCCAACGCGGTGGCC
>CAZRCT010000004.1:0-82170 GCA_964598655.1 uncultured Gemmatimonadaceae bacterium | reverse complement strand
AGGATGTCGGGCTGGATCCCGATCTGCATCAGGTCCCGCACCGAGTGCTGCGTGGGCTTGGTCTTGAGCTCGCCCGCCGCGGCGATGTAGGGGACCAGCGTCAGGTGCACGAACAGGGCGTTGTCCCGCCCGATCTCCTGCCGGAACTGGCGGATGGCCTCGAGGAACGGCAGCGACTCGATGTCGCCCACCGTGCCGCCGATCTCGGTGATCACCACGTCGTGCCCCGGGGCGCTCCGGCGGATGGCGTGCTTGATCTCGTCGGTGATGTGCGGCACCACCTGCACCGTGCCGCCCAGGTACTCGCCCCGGCGCTCCTTGCCGATGACCGTCGAGTAGATGCGCCCGGTCGTGATGTTGTTCTGCTGGGAGAGCGAGCGGTCGATGAACCGCTCGTAGTGGCCGAGGTCGAGGTCCGTCTCGGCGCCGTCGTCGGTGACGTACACCTCGCCGTGCTGGAACGGCGACATGGTGCCGGGATCGACGTTGATGTAGGGGTCGAACTTCTGCATGGTGACCGACAACCCGCGCTCCACCAGGAGCCGGCCCAGCGAGGCGGCGGCGATGCCCTTCCCGAGGGAACTCACCACGCCGCCGGTGACGAAGATGTACTTGGTGCCCTGTCCGGCTCCGGTCATCGTGCCTCCTCGTGTCTGGGCCATCGGGCCTCCGCGCGGCGGAGGTCCTCGGGGGTGTCTATGCCAGGCTCGGCGGGCCACTCCAGGCGGGCCACGCCGATCGTCATGCCATGGGCGAGCGGCCGGAGCTGCTCGAGCTTCTCCGCCTGCTCCAGCGCCGTCGGGGCGAGCGTGGCCCACCGGGCCAGCGCCGCCGGCGTGTACGCGTACACGCCGAGATGCTGCCACCACAGCCGCGCCGGCGGCTCGGCCTCGCCCCGCCACGCCGGGATCGGCGCGCGGGAGAAGTACAGCGCCCGCCCCGCCGCGTCCGTCACCACCTTCACCCGCGACGGCTCGCCGGCGTCCTGCGCCGCCAGCGGCGCCGCCACCGTGCCCACCGGGTCTCCCTCAGCCACGCGCTGAAGCGCGCCGGCCAGCGCGTCGCGCGAGAGGAACGGCTCGTCGCCCTGCACGTTGGCGATGATGTCGTAGCCGCGGAACTCGCGGCGCGCCGCCACTTCCGCCACCCGGTCGGTGCCGCTCTCGTGGTCCGGCCGCGTCAGCACCGCCCACGCGCCCGCCGCCCGCACCACCTCGGCCACCAGTTCGCTGTCGGTCGCCACCACCAGCTCATCGACCAGCCCCAGCTCGCGCACGCGCGCGACGACACGGGTCACCAGAGGTGCCCCGGCCAGAAGCTGAAGGGGTTTGTTGGGGAGGCGAGTCGAGCCGAGTCGGGCCGGGATGACGCCGAGGACGCGCATTTCCGAACGTAATAACGTCCCGCGCCCATGTCAAAAGTCGTGCCGAATCTCTGGCACGACTTGTGGTAAGCGGCTATGGCGTTTCCCGTCAAGGCCTTACACGGGCGCTCCGGGGCGGGCCGCGTGCCACTGGCGGGCCAGGGACAGGAAGTTGGACAGGAGGGTCTTCCCGCTGGCGGTGGCGATGGACTCGGGGTGAAACTGCACCCCGAAGACGGGGTGGCGGCGGTGCCGGAGGGCCATGATCTCCTGCCCCGGCTCCCGGTCCCGGCTCCAGGCGGTGACCTCGAGCTCGGCCGGGAAAGAGGCGGCCTCGACCACCAGCGAGTGGTAGCGCATCACCTCGAGCGGGTCGGGCACGCCAGCAAAGAGGTCCCCGCCGGTATGCGCGATCTGCGTCGTCTTGCCGTGCATGAGCCGCCCCGCGCGCACCACCCGCCCGCCGAACGCCTCCCCGATCCCCTGGTGGCCGAGGCAGACGCCCAGCAGCGGCACCCGCCCGGCGGCCGCGCGGATGAGGGGGATGGAAATCCCCGCATCCTTCGGCTCACCGGGCCCCGGCGAGATGATTATTGCGTCCGGCGCCAGGGCCAGGGCCTGCTCGACGGAGAGGGCGTCGTTCCGGTACACCACCGGCTCGGCGCCCAGCTCCCCGACGAACTGCACCAGGTTGTACGTGAAGCTGTCGTAGTTGTCGACGACGAGGAGCATCGGGCCTCAGGGCCGGGACGTGGGAGCCGGGGGCTTGGGTGGCGCGGGCGCCTCGACCGCCGCCGCGGGGCCCGTGCCCCGGGCGCGCGGGGCCGGCGTCGGCGACGCGGGGGCGCCCACCTGCGTGCGCGCCTGGGCTTCCGCCTGCACCTGCTGCAGCTCAATCTGCACCTGCTCCAGCTGCTTGGCGACCTCCGCACGGATCGAGTCCCGCATCCGCGGCCCCAGCTGGCGCAGGCTGTCGAGCTGCGCCTGGGTCAGCGGGTCCATGGAGTCCAGCGCCTGCAGCTGGGCCTCGTTGGCCTTCATCCGGTCCATCACGGCCCGCATCGCGGTGCGGGCGCTGTCGGCCCGGCGCTGGTAGGTGCGCCGCTCGGCGGCGTTGGCCTCCGAGGCGGAGTCCTCGAGCGCATCGGCCATGTCCCGCAGGTGGTCCACCGAGTCGGAGCGCGCGTCCACGGCCGCCGAGAGCCGCTCGCGGAGCGGGCCCACCCGCTCCGCCCACGCCGCCCGGCGCCGGTCGCTCGCGGAGGTCACCTGCAGGCCGTTGCGGTCCAGGTGGATGCTCGTCTCCCGGAGATCGGCCACGGCCCGGTCCGGCAGCAGGAGCGGCAGGCTGTCCCCGCTCCCCCTGAGCACCACCGTGCCGAAGGGCTGCAGCCCAGCCTGGTCGGTCACGTTGCAGCGAAAGGTGGTGTTCTCGCCGATATTATCCACGTTGTCGAGGGCCAGCACGCACTTCCGGAGCACGTCCGGCGAGACGCTGTCCGCGAGCTTCACGAACACCCGCACCCCCGACACGTGCTCCGGGTCGGAGCGCAGGAACTCCACCTTGCTCAGGCTGCCGAGCCGCTGGCTGTCCAGCCGGAACGGCACCAGGCCGATGAGCGGGATGGGGATCGGATCACTGCTGTTGATGGTGTTGGTGACCGAATGCTTCAGTGACTTGAAGCCGCTGATGACCACCATGCCGACCGCGAAGATGCCGACGGCGCTCAGCGCGATCTTGAGCCAGTAGTTCCGCATGACCTGCTCCGGGGTAAGGTCCGGCACCGCAACATGTTGCAAGGAGAGACGCGTGAGCACCCCAAAGGGTTTCAGCCCCACCCCCACGGCCGGGAGCCATTCATGATCGAGGTCACCGGGCTCACGAAGCTGTACGGGAGCCTCACCGCCGTGCAAGACCTCTCCTTCCGCGTGGGTGCCGGGGAGATCCTCGGCCTGGTAGGGCCGAACGGCGCGGGGAAGACCACCACGCTCCGGAGCCTCGCCGGGATCATCCGACCCACCGCCGGGACGTTGCGGGTGGCGGGGCACGACCTCCTGCAGGACCCCATCCCCGCCAAGCGGGCCCTCGCCTTCATCCCGGACGAGCCCCAGCTCTTCGACCACCTGACCGTCGCCGAGCACCTCGGCTTCGTGGCCCGCCTGTACGGGCTCGGGGATGCGTCGGCCCGGATCGGGCCGCTGCTGGCGGAACTGGAGCTGACCGACAAGCGGGATGCCCTCGCCACCGAGCTCTCCCGCGGCATGAAGCAGAAGCTGGCCATCGCCTGCGGGCTGCTGCACGAGCCGCGGGTCCTCATCCTGGACGAGCCGCTCACCGGTCTCGATCCCCTCGGCATCCGCCGGATGAAGCGCACCATCCGCGCGCGCGCCGAGGCTGGGGCGGCGGTGATCCTGAGTTCGCACCTGCTGACGCTGGTGGAGGAACTCTGTACCCACCTCCTCATCCTGCAGGGCGGCCGGCGGGTGGCCTTCGGCTCCATGGCGGACATCTCGGCGGAGCGGCCGGAGCTCTCGGGCCGGGGGCTGGAGGAGATCTTCCTGTCGCTCACCGGGAACGACTGACGGTGCTGCGTTCCGCCGCGCTCTACCTGCTCCGGGCGTCCGCGAAGAACCGCGCCCGCTCGCTGCTGCGCCAGCTCCGGAGCCCGCGGTACGTGGTGGCGCTGCTTGTGGGCCTCGCCTACCTGGGGCTGGTCCTGGCCGGGCCCCACCGCCAGGGCGCGAGCCCCGCGCCGGCCTACTTCCTCCAGGCCACCGGCACGCTGCTGCTGGTGGTGCTGGTGCTCAAGTGGTGGATCGCGGGCACCGACCGGCTGGCGCTCGCCTTCACGCCGGCGGAGGTGCAGTTCCTCTTCCCCGCCCCCGTGAGCCGCCGCGGGCTCCTCGGCTACAAGCTGGCGCGGGCACAGCTGTTCATCGCGCTCAACGTGCTGGTCTGGGTGGTGCTGCTCCGGGCCGGCGGCGACTCGCCGCTCGGGCGGCCGTTCCATGCGGTGAGCCTCTGGCTCTTCTTCACCACGATCATGCTGCACCGCCTGGCCACGGCGCTCACGCGGGACTCGGTGCTCGCGCACGGGGCCTCCGGCCTCCGCCGGGCGGCGCTGCCGCTCGTGGTGCTGGGCACCGCCCTCGGGGCGGCCTGGCTCACGCTGTCCAATTTCGTCCCCACGACCGACAACCCGCTCCGCGTCCTCGGCGAGTTCCTGGAGGCGGCACCCCTCAAGTGGGTGCTGCTGCCCTTCCGGCTCCCGCTGCTGCCCTTCGGCGCCCAGAGCGTGCCCGAATGGCTCAGCCGCGTGGCGGTGGCGCTCGCCATCATCGCGGCACACGTGGCATGGATCCTCCGCGCCGATGACGCCTTCGAGGAGGCCGCGGTCGAGGCCAGCGCGCGCCGGGCGGTGCGCCTGGCCCAGATGCGGCACCAGGGCCGCCGGAGCCTCGCCCCGGCGCGGCGCTGGTGGTTCCCGCTTGCCGCCTCGGGATCGCCCGCGCTCGCCATCGCGTGGAAGAACCTGGCGCGCCTGGCGCGGACCACGAACCTCGGGGCGCTCGGCCTGGTGGTGCTCCTCCTCGCCGGCGGCCTGGTGGCGGCGACGCTCACCGCGCCGGGCGACCCGTTCCTGATGATCATGGTCGGCACGCTCGCCGTGAGCTGGGCGGGGGTGTCGCTCGTCTTCGGGCCGCTCTGGGTGCGCGCGGACCTGCGCGGCGACCTGCCGCACCTGGCGGTGCTCCGCACCTGGCCGCTCCCGGGCCAGGTAGTGATGGCGGGCCAGGTACTCGGCTCGGCCGCGGCGCTCACGGCCATGCAGTTCCTGCTGGCGGAGGTGGGTGTGTACGCCCTGGTGGCCACCGGGCAGGCCGACGTGGCGCCTGCGCTCATCGCGGCGCTCACCATCGCCGGCGTGCCGGTGCTGCTCCTGGTCAACGCCCTGGCCATCGGCATCCAGAACGGGGCGGCGCTGCTCTACCCGAGCTGGGTGCAGGTGGAAGTCCGCCTCGGTGGGGTCGAGGCCATGGGACAGCAGTTCCTCACCGCCGGGCTTGCCCTGCTGCTGCTGGTGCTGATGCTCCTGGGCCCGGCGCTGCTGGCGGGGCTCACCTGGTATTTCCTCCGCACGCACCTCGGCTGGTGGGCGCTGGTGCCGGCGCTCGTCCCCGCCGCGCTCGGGCTGGCGCTCGAGCTCTTCCTGATGGTGGACTGGCTGGGCAGCCGGTTTGAACGGCTGGAAGTCACGGCGGCCTAGCCGTGCCCGGAGCGCCTCACCTTCCGGTGGGCCCGGCCGATACTGACCGCCAGCAGCCGTGTGGGCTGCGCTGGTCCACGCCGAACCCGCCCGGAGCCCCCTGCCTCACGTTTCACTGGAACCTCAAGTCCCGGCGGGCGGGCAACGCTCGCCCGCCGTGGTGGCGGCGGCCATCCAGCGTCGGGGGGCGGCGTCGCATGGCGCGGGGTGGAAGGCGGCGTGGTCGGCGCTGGGGCGGGACCGGGAGCTGACGGTGCCGCAGGCGGGGGCCAGGCTGGCGGGGGCGTTCCTCGCCTACCTCGCCGTGGTGGTGCTGCTGGTGACGCTGGTGCCGTTCGACTTCGCCGTCCCCGACCGGTTCCAGCTCTACACAGGCGCCGAAGCCGGCGACGCGCTCGCCAACGTCCTGATGTTTGTCCCGCTCGGCTTCGTGTACCAGCTGGCTCGTCCGGCCTCGGCGGACCGCCGGGCCCTCCGCGCCCTGTTGCTCGGTGCGCTCCTCAGCCTCACCGTGGAATCGGCCCAGCTCTTCCTGGCTGAGCGCTTCAGCTCCCCTCTCGACGTCCTCACCAACGCCCTCGGCGCCTGGCTCGGCGCGCGGCTCGAGCTTGGCGTGACACGGAGGCTGGTGGTGACGCCGGCGCTGGTCGGCCGCTTGGCGCTCGAGCTGCCGCTCATGGGCCTCGTGTACCTCTTGGTGCCGCTCCTGTGGATCGCGGGGCTCGCCGCGGCCGCCTCCCCCCAGGCGGGACGCGCCGCGCTGCTCCTGCCAGCGGGGCTCGTCGGGGCGGTGATCCTGGGGCAGGTCTGGCGCCACCAGCTCGGCCCCGCGGGGGCGCTCTCGCGCCGGCGGCTCGCAGTGATTGCCAGTGGCTGGTTCGGGCTCGGGGCGTTCCCCGCGCTGGCGCACGCACCCTGGCTGGTGCTCGCGGGCGCGCTGCTGGCCGGCGCCCTGGCGTGGCTGGTTGCGGGCCGCGTCCTGCCGCCGGGGCCTGAGCGGCGTTATGAAGGACCGACGCTCCGCGCCGCGGCGCCGCTCGTTGCGCTGTTCCTGCTGGCGCTCGCGCTCTGGCGCGCCACCGAGCCACCGTACCCCGTCGGCGGCATCCGGTGGGGTTCGCCGTTCACCAGCGCCGGCACGGCGGAGATCCTCGAGTTCCTGGAGCTCTGCGCGGCGTACACCGTCGCCGGGTACCTCATCGCCGAGTTGCGCGGCCGCGCCGAAGGTACCCCGCGTGAAGCTACGCTCACCGCCACCGCCCTGGCCCTCGGCGTGGCGGGCGTGCTCGAGCTGCTGGTGCTCGTGCTGGGCGGCCCCGGTGGCAGCGTGGTCCGCGCCCTCGCGGCGGCGGGCGCTGCGGCGTTCGGCGCGTGGGTGTATCGCTTGCAGCTCGGCTTTGTGCGCGCCCTGGTGCGGGGGCACGAGCGGCCCACGGGCTGAAGCCCGGGCTCGGCCATGACCCCGCTGAAGCGGGTACGGCAGATCCCGCTGTCCCTCCGGCGCCCGACTCACCGACGGGACTGAAGTACCCGCTTCAGCGGGATTGCGGCCGAGCCCGGGCTTCAGCCCGTGGTCGCCGTGGGCGCCCAGGGCAAGAAGTCCGGACGCCCAGTCATGGGCCCCGGGGCCCGCCGCCGGTAGGATGGAGGCACCCGCTCAGGGCCCCGTCCCCGGAGGCAAGCATGCCCCGCATCTCGATCGCCGACATCCTGCGTGCCGCCGCTCTGGCCGGGCTGCTCCTCGGCGCCTGCGAGAGGCCCGTGGCACCCGTCGGCCCGCCGGCCCCGGCCGACGTGCCCACCTTCCAGGCCAGCGAGCGCCCCTGATCGCCGGCCCGTCCGCGGGCGCCGCGCCCCGATCCCCCGCGGGCGCTGCCCCGCCGCTCTCTCGTCCGGCCCAGCCTATCGGCTGAACACCGCCCCGTGCGCCGCCGCCGGCGCGCTCCCGCCGTGGGGCCAGGTCTTGTTGTCCATCCGGAAGCCGGGGACGCTGTCGCCCTCCTCGCGGAAGCGCGAGTCTACGGCCAGCTGGCCCGTGGCGGGGTCGAAGCGCAGCAGCACCACCCGGTGCAGCATGCCCTGGTACCCGGTCACCACCACACGCCGTTGGTCCGGGGAAAGCGCGATCCAGTGGGGCACGTCCTCGGGGCCCAGCTCGGCACGGCTCACCTCGCGCGGGTGGGCCGGGTCCCGGATGTCGAGGCTCACCACCGCGTGCCACGCGGGCACGGTGACCAGGTAGAAGTTCCCCGCCACCACCGGAATGGCGCAGTACTCGCCCTCCATGCGGGGGAATGAGGCCACGAGTTCCGCGGCGGGTGCCTCGGTGTCGAGGCCGGTGAGCAGGTACAGCCCGCACTGGAAGGTGGAGACGAGGACCGTCTTCCCATCCGCCAGAACCCGCGGCTCGGCGGTGAGCCCACCCTCGGGGCCATCGGGCAGGCGGAAGGTCTTGAGCAGGGCCAGGTCCGAGAGCCGCCACAGCTGCAGCTGGCGGGACGCCGGATAGTCCTTTTCCATGTCGGTCGTCGTGGTGACGATCCGGTCGAGCGGCGGGACGATGGCGGCGCTGTACACCCGGGTCTCAGGATCGATGCCGGCGGCGCTGTCGTGCACCGCGCGGACCACCTGCCCTGCGGGCGTCACCTCCGCGAGCCCGCCCGGCAGCATGGCGCCGCCCGCGTGCCGCATCTGGAAGGTGGCCAGGACGTTGCCGTTGGGGAGCCGGAGGAATGAATGGGGGTGCGACATCCCCTCCACGTCGCCGAACTGCGCGGCGAGCCTCGGCGCGGCCGGGGCGGTGAGGTCAAAGATGAACGTGATGCCGCTGGCGAAGCCATTGGCAAAGAGCTGCCGGTCGGCCGGCAGCTCGTGCTCGGTGTGGTGCGGGAAGTTGCCGCGGCCCGGGACCGGGAGCGTCGTCACCAGGCGGCCGTAGCGCGCCGAATCCTCGGTCACGTCGAGCACCGCCAGGAAATCGGGCGCCGTCGAGTCCGTGGAGAGGGTCCAGAGGTAGAGGTACTGCCGCGCGGGTGCGGCCTCTGCCGCCGGCTCGGCGCGGCAGGCGGTGAGGAGCAGGAGCCCGGCGGTCAGCAGCTTCCGTGACATGAAGGTCGTCCTCTCAGGAGGTCGCGGTGGCGGGCGGACGGTGCGCGGCGATCCCGGTGAGCAGACCCGGCAGCAGGAAGACCAGGAAGAAGAGACTCCCCCCGCTCACCAGCAGCCCCCACGCCCCGAACAGCACGTAGAGCAGCGCAATGGAACGGACGGGCAGGAGCGGCGGCCGCTCGCCGCGCAGCCTGTCCACGAAGGTGGTGATGACGATGAGCCCGAAGGCCAGCATGGCGACGCCGCCGAACTGCCAGCCGATCATCACACCCGCCACAAGGTCGGCGCCGGCGCCGGCCGCCGAGAGCTGGTCGCGGAGCGCCGGCCATCCGAGCAGGGAGTGCGGGAGGAAGGACAGCGCCATCACGGCGCCGCACAGCAATCCAAGGAGGTCGGTGGGTCGCTTCATGGGTCACCCGTGAAGGGGGGATCATCGCTTAGCCGCGCGTACACCACCACGTCCTCCGCCAGCCCTTCCTTGACAAACGCCCCGCGGCGTACGCCCTCGCTTCGGAGCCCGGCCTTGAGGAGCACCCTCCCGGAGGCGGGGTTGCGGACAAAGTGGTGCGCCTGGATGCGGTGGAGATGGAGCTGATCGAACCCGAACCGGACCACCGCCTGCGCCGCCTCCGTGGCGTACCCCTGCCCCCAGAAGGGCCGCCCCAGCCAGTAGCCGAGCTCGCCGCGGTCGTGCTCGGGCGTGAGCTCAAGGCCGATGGCGCCGAGCAGCGCGCCGTCGCGCGTGATGGCGAAGCGCGCGGCGAGGCCGCGGCGCCAGTCGTCGTCGTGCGTGGCGATCCAGGCTTCCGCCAACCCGTCGGGATACGGGTGCGGCAGCCGGAGCGTGGTGGCCGAGACCTCGCGGTCGCCGGCCAGCCGGTGCACGTCGGGGGCATCCGCTGCGCGGAACGGGCGCAGCACCAGACGGAGGGTGTTGAGGGTGGGGATGGGGGGCATCGTGTATCCGGGTCGCCGGGAGGGCCCGGCGGCATCATGGGGCGGGCGGGCGGTCGAGATGGCACACCATCAGCACCTCGTCCATGAAACCATCGGGCTGGCGCACTGCACCCGGCTCCATGCCGTAGCGCACGAAGCCGCGCGTCTCGTAGAGCCGGATGGCCCGCGCGTTTGGCGCCGCCACGGTGAGCAGCACCTGCCGCAGGCCCTGCCGCCGAGCCTCCGCCAGAACGTCGTCCACGAGGGCGCCCGCCAGGCCGCTGCCCCGCGCCTCGGGCGCCAGGTACATCCCCCAGAGCAGCGCCCGATGGTCGAGCTTCCGCCCCTCGTAGCGCGTGAGCCCCGCGATCCCCACCAGCCGGTCCCCGCTCCAGCCTCCGGCCACGTAGGCCCGCTGGAGCCGCTCCGCCACCTGCTGCGGGGTCAGCCCGGCCTCGTCCTCCGGGGCCACGCGGAACTCGCCCGGGTTCCCCTGGAAGCCCGCGAGCCGGAGCGCCTGGAAGGCCGCCGCGTCCGCCGCCTGGAGCCGGCGGATGGTCCAGCGGAGCGGCGCGCTCACCCGCCCCGCATCCGGGGCCCGCTCATTCGTCCCCGAGGCCGGAGGCAAAGAGTTGCTCGGCCACCGCGCGGTAGGTGGCGAGCGCCTCGTCGCCCTCGTCCAGCCCGTCGCGCCGCGCCTCCTCCACCAGCAGGTGGGCCACATACTCCTTGGCCAGGTCCAGCTGCGTGTCGGAGATCCCGAGCAGGCTCATGCCCTGGACGATCTCCTCCGGCCCGGACCCGGCCTCGCGCGCCTCGGCTGAGCGGCGCGCTGCCTCCGCCGGGCTCACGCGGCCGGCGAAGAGGTCCTGCAGCAACTGGGCGAACGGGGTGGTGTCCATCGGCTCCCGGGGGTGAAATCCGACTTCAAGCTATCGCCGGAACCGCCCCGGGCAATCCGGGGTCGACGCGCGGGCCGGAGGCCCGCGGGCGGGTGTTCCCGCCCGTGGCAGCCCCGGCTAGAACCGCCCCGCGTCCACGTCCTCGATGAACTTGATGAGGCCCGTCATGTAGGTCGCCTGCGCGTCGTACATGGACATGTGGGTGCCGCCGGGGCAGTAGAGGTAGCGGCCGTGGGCCAGCTTGCCGGCCATCATCTCCATGTACTTGGGGTCCATGGTGTCGTACTCGCCGCCGATGGTGAGCGTGGGCACCGTGATCTTGCCCAGGTCGGCGAGGCGGTCCCAGTGCTCCAGGCTGCCGCTGGCGCCGAGTTCGCTCGGGCCCTGCATCTGCACGTAGATCTGGCGGTTGAGGTGCCCCATGCCGCGGAGGGCCGGGTCGGGCCACTGCGCGGCGGGCATCCGCAGGAAGTGCTTCTCGTAGTGAAGCGGCGTCAGGATGGCCATGTACTCCGGGGTCTCCGTCTTCCCGGTGGCCTCCATCTGCTGCACCATGCGGAGGCTGTCCTGGTTCATGGCGGGCATCAGGACGGTCTTCGCGTATTCGTTGTAGGCGGGGATGCTCGCCATCATGTTGGAAATGATGAGGCCCTTGAGGTGGTCCTGGTGCGCGAGCGCGTACTCCATGGCCAGGATGCCGCCCCACGAGTGGCCCAGCAGGTAGAAGTTGTCCTTGTCGAGGCCCAGCGCCACGCGCACCTGCTCCACCTCGTCCACGAAGCGCGGGATGGTCCAGAGCGTGGTGTCGGTGGGCGCGTCGCTGCGGTAGCTGCCGAGCTGGTCGTAGTAGTAGTACTCGATGCCCTGGCCCGGGAAGTAGCTGTCGAGCGCCTCGAAGTACTCGCTCGAGGCGCCGGGGCCGCCGTGGAGCAGCAGCACCTTGATGCGCGGGTTGTTGCCGACGCGCTTGGTCCAGACGCGGAAGTCGCCCTTCGGGGTGTGGATGGGGATGAGGCGGACGCCGCCGGAGAGGATGTCGGCGCGGCCGGTGGTGTCGAAGTACGTGGCGGTGGCCGCTCTGGGCGGTGCACCCTCGCGGCTCCCCTGGCACGCGGCCAGCGCCAGCAGTCCGATGCCCGCCCCGATGAGGACTCGACGCATCAACGCCTCCCTGGAAATGGTGCCGGTGTGGTCCTGCCGCGGGCGCCGCCGTCAGCCGAGGGGCACCACCTCGGCGCGCGCAAGGCGCTCGCCCACGAAGCGCGTCCCCACCTTGATGAAGCGCGGCTCGTCGTCACTCACCGCAAAGCGGTGGCGGCCCTTGCCGCCCGCGGGCGCCGCGATCTGGCGCTGGGCCAGCTCGTCCGCCAGTGCCCGGGCCGTCTCCTCGGCGGAGTCGATGAGCCGGACCGCCGGGCCCATCACGCGGCCGAGGAGGGGCTTGAGGAGCGGGTAGTGGGTGCAGCCGAGCACCAGCGCATCCACGCGCGCCGCGATGAGCGGTGCCAGGTACTCCTCGGCCACGAGCTCGGTGGCGGGGTGGTCGAACCACCCTTCCTCCACCAGGGGCACGAACAGCGGGCAGGCCACCTGCTCCACCCGGGCGGCGGGCGCCAGCGCATGGATGGCGCGGGCATACGCGTTGGAGGCGATGGTCCCCGCCGTCCCGATGACGCCGATGGCGCCCCCCTCCGCCGCGCGCACCGCGGCCCGCGCGCCCGGCTCGATGACCCCGAGCACCGGCACCGGCGACGCATCGCGGAGCGCCTGCAGGGCGTGCGCGGTGGAGGTGTTGCAGGCGATCACGACCGCCTTCACCCCCTGCCCGAGGAGCCAGTGCAGGATCTCGAGGGAATAGCGCCGCACGGTCTCCGGGCTCTTGGGCCCGTAGGGCACCCGCGCGGTGTCGCCGAAGTAGATGGTGGACTCGGCCGGCAGCCGCTCGTAGATGGCCCGGGCCACGGTGAGGCCACCGATGCCCGAGTCAAAGATGCCGATCGGGGCGTCCGCCGTCACGGCCGGCCGAAGGGGACGCGGAGCGTGGCGCCCACCCCGCCGCCCGGGAGCGGGACGGCGCGCATCTCGAGGTCCTCGGGGAAGTCCCAGAGGTGGGCCGAGACGTAGGCCTCGATCGCGGCGAAGAGGTGGTTGAAGGCCAGCAGCACCAGCCAGTCCTGGCGCTCCTTCTCCTTGGCCGAGACGCTGCCGGAGTTGGTGCGGCGGAGGTAGTTGAGCTCGTGCTGGCTCTTGATGGCCATACCGAGGGTGACGCCCTCCCAGGCCACGAAGAGGGCGCCCGTCAGCTTCCGGTTGCTCTTGGCCTGGCCCCAGCCCGGGATCAGGATGGAGCGCCAGAGGGCGCCCATCGGCGAGACGGGTGTGCGGGCGTAGGTGATGCCGGTGTCGGGCTGGACCCGCGCGGTGTCGCGCACCTCGACCTTCGGCGGGGCCGAGTCGGCCGGGGCGGCCGGGGGCGGCGCCGGGTCCTGGGCGGCGAGGGGAGCCCCGGCCAGCGCCGCGAGGGCCAGCGCCAGCGCCAGCGCTCGCCTCACTTGACCACCTCCCGCACCGCCGCCGCAAACCGCTCCACGTCGTCCTCCGTGGTGTCCCAGGCCGTCATCCAGCGCACTTCCGAAGTCTCCGCGTTCCAGACATAGAAGTGCCCGTGTGCCTGCAGGGCCGGAATATGCTGGGCCGGGACGATGGCGAACACCCCATTGGCTTCGACGGGCTGGGTGAGGCGAATGCCCGGGACGTCCCGGACCCGGGCGGCCAGGAGGCGGGCCATCCGGTTGGCGTGCTCCGCGTTCCGGCGCCACAGATCGGTGCCGAGCAGCGCGATGAACTGCGCCGCCAGGAAGCGCATCTTGCTCGCCAGCTGCATGCCCTGCTTCCGCACCCAGGGGAAGTCCTCCGGGTCGAGTCCGCTCAGGAACAGCACCGCTTCCGCGCCCATGAGGCCATTCTTGGTGCCGCCGAACGACACCAGGTCCACGCCGGCGTCGGTGGTGAACTGCCGGAGGGGACAGCCGAGGCTCACGGCGGCGTTGGCGATGCGGGCGCCGTCCATGTGCACGTAGAGGCCGTGGCCGTGCGCCACCGCGCAGAGGGCCTTCACTTCCTCGGGGCTGTAGAGGGTGCCCACCTCGGTGGCCTGCGTCAGCGACACCACCTTGGGCTGCACCCGGTGCTCGTCGCCGCGGCCGCCGAGGCAGCGCGTGATGTCGCCGGGGGTGAGCTTGCCGTTCGGGGCGTCCACCGTCATGAGCTTGCAGCCCGTGAAGCGCTCGGGGGCGCCCGCCTCGTCCACGTTCAGGTGGGCCATGGCGGTGCAGAGCACCGCGTGGTAGGGCCGGGTGACGCTCTGGATGGCCAGGGTGTTGGCGGCCGTGCCGTTGAAGACGAACCAAGCGCGGGTCTGGTCGCCGAAGTGCTCGCGGAAGAGGTCCTCGGCCTGGGCGGTGAGGGGATCGTGGCCGTAGCCCCGGACGTGGCCCTCGTTGACCCGGGCCAGCGCGGCCAGGACCTCGGGATGGACGCCGGCGTTGTTGTCGCTGGCGAAGGCGCGTGGAAAGCTCATGCGGAGGCGATGAGGACGGTGAGGGCGGCGGGCTCGATGGTGAGCTCGATGGTGTCCGCCTGGGAGCGGAGCTCCCCGTCGAACTGGGCGCGGAGGGGGCCGCTCCGGCTCCGGATGCCGAGCCGGGCGGTGCGGAAGCTCCGGACGCCCTTCAGGTGCGTGTGCTTCCCCAGCATCACGAGCGGGAGCTTCTGCAGGATGCCGAGGATCGTCTGCTCCTTCACCACGCAGACGTCGAAGAGCCCGTCGTCGAAGACGGCGCCCGGGGTGATCCGGAACCCGCCGCCCACCACCGGGCCGTTCCCCACCTCGCAGAGGAGCACCCGCTCGGTGAAGCGTTGGCCGTTGGCCTCGAGCTCGAGGTCGAACGGCTGGTAGTGGCGGAGCACCTTGGCCACGGCCAGCAGGTAGGCCAGGATGCCGCTCCCCGACTGCGAGGCGTTCACCACCCGCGCCACCTCGGCGTCGAAGCCGATGCCGACGGAGTTCAGGAAGGTCTCCCCCCAGGCATAGCCCACGTCGATGACCTTCGTGGTGCCGCGCGCCAGCCCCTGTACCGCCGCGGCCGGCGACTTCCCGAGGGTGCGGCAGAGCTTGGCGAAGTCGTTGCCGGTGCCGCCGGGAATGACGCCGAAGGCCGGGCGCTGGTGGGCCTCCACCTGGAGGAGCCCGTTGGCGGCCTCGTGGGCGGTGCCGTCGCCGCCCACCACGAGGCAGCGCGTCAGGCCCTGGCGGGCGAAGTCGCGAGCGATGGTGACGGCATCGCCGGGGCCGCCGGTCTCGCGGATGGCCACCTCGCCGAAACAGGCGCGCGCGGCGGCCACGGCGTCGGCGGCGACGCGCGGGGCGCGCCCGTGGCCCGCGGCGGGGTTCACGAGGAGGAGCGTGGGCATGGCTGGGGTGGTCAACGGGAGCGTGTGGGAATCGAACCCACCGGACCCCGCGGAGCGGCGTCCGTCGCGATTTTGAAGATCGGCCCGGGCACCAGCCCGGATCCACCCCCTCCCGAAGATAGCGGACAGCGTAGAGGCCGGACATATCCCGCCCCTACGACGGGGCCCGTCAGAGCCCCACCTCGGTGCTGAGCCGGGCAATCCAGAGGGCCCCGGGATCGACGCCCCCGCTCGCCTCCCCGAGGAGGCGGCCCAGTTCCGTCTGCACCTTCACCCGGTGGCCGCGGAGGTAGCGGGTGAGCGCCACGGCGAACTGCCGCTGGCGCCCCGCGCCCACGAGTCCGTCCACCGCGTCCCCCGGCCAGACCCAGGCGGCGCGCACCGCGAGGTCCACGTTCCTGGCGAGCAGAACGGTGGACTGGAGCAGCAGCCCGTCGCCCACGGTGACGAAGCGCTGGCGGCCGCTGGCGCTGTCGGTGGAGAGCACCGGGGCCCCGCTCCGGTGGGCGTACTCGTAGGAGAGGGTGAAGCGATCCCACTTGAGGAGCCCGTCGGCGAGGACCGTGGTGACGTCCGCCTCGTCGGCGCCGAAGAGGGGGCTGCCGAGCGAGACACCGGTGCGGTTGGTGTTCCAGGCGCGCTGGGCGGTGAGGCCCAGGGCGACGCGTGGCCTGGGTTCCCGCTGGAAGCCGCCCTCGACGTAGTCGTTGCCACGGAGGAAGCCGCCCAGGGGCAGCACCTCGAGCCGGCCGGTCAGGGCCGCACTTTTCGCGGCCGTGGCGCCGCGCCCCCGCCCCGAGGAAAGCGCGGTGGTGACGTGCACCGGGACCGTGCCGAGGGTGTCGAAGAGGTACGCCTGAAGGCCGAAGTCGCGGTCCAGGGTGAAGGTGTTGTTGACGATGCTCCGCTCGGGGAACACCAGGTCCGCCGAGGAGTTCACCCGCTGCCGGTTGCCGGGGAGCTTGGTGACGCCAAAGCCAGTGCGGAAGTGTCGCGACCAGCGCCAGGTGGCGAAGGCGTCGCGCACGATGACCGGGAAGCCCCAGGTATCCTGGTCCTGGTCGCGCCGGGCGAGGCCGAGCTGGAGCAGCACGGCGAGCCGCGGGTCGGCCACGGTGCCGCTCAGGTGGAGGCGGGCGCGGCGGACGGTCCACTCGAGGTCGCGGAGGGTGGTCTCGTCCGGCTCACTCGTGGCCACGAGCGTGGACTGCACCCGGAACCGGAGGGTGAGGCGATAGGCGCTGTCCGCGCCGCGGAAGACGATCCCGCCGGGGCCGAGGGTGACACCGGGGGACGGTGCTTCCTGGGCTGCGAGGATCGCGGGCGCGCCGGTCAGGAGCAGGCCGCCGAGGGCAGCCGCCAACGAAAGACGATGCATCGGGATGATGGGCCGAGAGAAGGCGCGACCGGGCGGTCGCGCCGTGTGGGGGCTGGGGGCTGCCGGGGACGCCGCCCGCGGACGGCGCCCTGGGGCCGGGCTAGAGCGTGGCGACCACCTCGATCTCCACCCGCACGCCTCGCGGCAGCCCCGAGACGGCCACCGTGGAGCGGGCCGGCTTGTGGTCGCCGAAGTGCTTGGCGTAGATCTCGTTCATGGCGGTGAAGTCCTGCATGTCCACCAGGAAGACGGTGGTCTTCACCACCTTCTGCAGGGAACTGCCGGCGCCCGCGAGCACGGCCTCGAGGTTCTGGAGCACCCGCTCGGTCTGCTCGCGGATCCCGCCCCCGATGATCTCCATGGTGGCGGGATTGAGCGCGATCTGGCCGGCGCTGAAGATGAACCCGTTGGCGATGATGGCCTGGGAATACGGGCCGATCGCCTTGGGGGCGTGCTCGGTGGCGACGGTCTGGAACGTCATGCGGGTCCCCGGTTAGAAGAGGCCTTCGATGCGGCCGTCCGGATGGACCTTGATGGCCTCGGCGGACGGCGTCTTGGACAGGCCGGGCATGGTCATGATCTCGCCCGCCAGCGCGACGACGAAGCCGGCGCCGGCGGAGGCGGTGACGTCCCGGACGCTGATCTTGAAGCCCTTGGGACGGCCCAGCTTGGTGGGGTCGTCGCTGAAGGAGTACTGGGTCTTGGCCATGCAGACCGGCGTGGCCCCCATGCCCATCTCCTCGCACTGCGCGATGGACTTCTCTGCGGCCGGGGAGAAGGTGACGCCGTCGGCGCCGTAGATCTGGGTGGCGATGATCTCGATCTTCTGCTTGATGGGCAGGGAGACGTCGTAGATCGGCTTGAAGTTGGCCTTCCCCTCGGCCAGCGCCGCCAGCACCTGCTCACCGACGGCCACGCCGCCTTCCCCGCCCTTGGCCCAGACGTCGGAGAGCGCCGCCCGGGCGCCCCAGCTCCGCGCCGCCTCGATGACGCAGTTCTGCTCCTCGACGGTGTCGGACAGGAAGCGGTTCATGGCCACGATCACCGGCACCCCGAATTTCTGCACGTTCTTGACGTGGGCCTCGAGGTTGACGAGGCCGCGCTGCAGCGCCGCCACGTCGGGGGTGCTGAGCATGTCCTTCTTGACGCCGCCGTGCATCTTGAGCGCCCGCACCGTGGCCACCACCACCGCGGCCTCCGGCTTGAGGCCGCCGAAGCGGCACTTGATGTCGAAGAACTTCTCCGCGCCGAGGTCCGCGCCGAAGCCGGCCTCCGTGAGCACGATGTCGCCGAGGCCGAGGGCGAGGCGGGTGGCCTGGATGGAGTTGCAGCCGTGGGCGATGTTGCCGAAGGGACCGCCGTGCACCAGCGCGGGGCCGCCCTCGAGGGTCTGCACCAGGTTCGGCAGCATGGCGTCCTTGAGGAGGAGCGTCATGGCGCCGCTGGCCTTGAGGTCGGCCGCGCGCACGGGCTTCTTGTCGCGCGTCAGGCCCACGATGATCCGGCCCAGGCGCGCCTCGAGGTCCGCCATGTCGGTGGCGAGGCAGAGGATGGCCATGATCTCGCTGCCCGGCACGATGACGAAGCGCTCCTCGCGGCTCGGGCCGCCGTTCAGGCCGCCGAGCCCGATGATGATGTTCCGCAGCGCCCGGTCGTTCATGTCGATGGTGCGCGGCCACGCGATGCGGCGGGTGTCGATGCCGAGGGCGTTGCCATGGTGGATGTGGTTGTCCAGCATGGCCGACAGCAGGTTGTGCGCGCTGGTGATGGCGTGGAAGTCGCCGGTGAAGTGCAGGTTGATCTCGTCCATCGGGACGATCTGCGCGTAGCCGCCACCGGCCGCGCCGCCCTTCACGCCGAACACCGGCCCGAGCGACGGCTCGCGGATGGCCACCACCACCTTCTTCCCCATCTTCCGGAGCGCCTGCGCCAGGCCCACGGTCACGGTGCTCTTCCCCTCGCCGGCCGGCGTGGGGTTGATGCCGGAGACCAGCACCAGGCGGCCCTTGGGCGGGCGCTTGGCGGCGGCCTCGGGGGTGATCTTGGCCTTGTACCGCCCGTACGGCAGGATCTCGTCGGGGGTCAGGCCGATCTCGGCGGCCACGTCGGCGATGGGCCGCATCTTCGCGGCCTGGGCGATCTCGATATCCGAAGGGACGGTGCTCATGGCTGCGTGCTTCCTCGTTCCGAGAGAAGGGCTGGAGGCTGCGTGGGCCGGCGGGACGGCTCTGGGCCAATCCGCACCGGGACGGATGTTACGACAACCAACGTGAAACCATCGTGAGGGCGCCGCTCCCGTGGGGGGACGGCGTCAGGTGGCGAGCCGCGGCCCGAACACCCGGCCGGCATTCTCCCCCGTGGCGGCGATGAGCGCCGCCGGCTCCATGCCCCGCACCGCCGCCACCCGCTCCGCCACCTGCCGGACGTAGGCGGGCTCGTTCCGCTTCCCCCGGAACGGCACCGGGGCCAGGTAGGGGCTGTCGGTCTCCACCAGGAGCCGGTCGAGGGGGACGGCGCGGAGGGCGTCGTCCATCGTCCAGTTCTTGAAGGTCACCATGCCGCTGAAGGAGACATAGTGGCCGCCGTCGAGCCCCGCGCGCAAGAGGACCGGGCCGCTCGAGAACGAGTGCAGGATCACGGTGGCGCGGGGGTGGTTCCGGAGGATGGCGGCGACGTCGTCGTCCGCCTCCCGGGCGTGGATCACCACCGCCTTGCCGGCCGCCGTCGCCAGCTCCAGCTGGCGCTCGAAGACCCGCTGCTGGACCTCGCGCGGGGAGAAGTCGTAGTGGTAGTCGAGGCCCATCTCGCCCGCGGCCACCACCCGCGCGTCGCCGAGGGCCGCGGCCAGCCAGGCCCCGGTGTCGGCGCTCCAGGCCTTCGCGTCGTGGGGATGGAGCCCGGCGGTGCAGGAAATCCGGGCGTCCTTCCCGGCCAGGGCCAGGGCCCGCGCATGGCTGGCGGGGCTCTCGCCGATCACCACCAGGTGGCCGACGCCCCCGGCGAAGGCCCGCGCAAGGACGGCGTCGACATCGTCCTGGAACGCGTCGGCGCCGAGGTGGCAGTGGGAATCGACCAGCATCGGGGCCTCGCGGCCGCGGGGGCCGGTGCTGGCCGGCCCCCGCGGGGGACTACTTGGTGGCGACCGCCTCACGCGGGTCGGCCGTGGTCTTGGGCGCGATGTTCTTCACGCCCCGGGCGTCGGCCCCGGGCCACTTGTGCTCGATCCACATGAGCACCGGGCTCGCGATGAAGATCGACGAGAAGGTGCCGGTGAAGACGCCGAAGAACATCACCAGCGCGAAGGGCCGGATCACCTCGCCGCCGAAGAGGGCGAGCGCGGTGAGGGTGGCCAGCGTGGTGCCGTGGGTCAGGATGCTCCGCGGCAGCGTCTCGTTGATGGAGCGGTTCAGGATGTCGGCGAAGTGGTCCCGCTTGTACTTGTGCAGGTTCTCGCGGACGCGGTCGAAGATGATGATGGTGTCGTTGAGCGAGTAGCCCACCATCGAGAGCACGGCCGCCACCACCACGAGGCTCACCTCGAGCCGCATCAGCGCGATGAAGCCGATGGTCAGGATGATGTCGTGCGCCGTGGCCGCCACCGCCGCGAGCCCGAACCGCCACTCGAAGCGGTAGGCCAGGTAGGCCAGCACCGCGAAGAAGCTGTAGAAGATGGCCAGGAACGCCTTGGTGCGGAGTTCGCCGCCCACCTTGGGCCCCACCGCCTCGGCCTTCTCGATGGTGTACTTGCCGGCGCCGGCCACCTGGTCGAGCGCGGCACCCACCGCCGAGGCGGTGGCCTGGGTGTTGTCCGCGTCGGTGCCTTCCTTGGCGGTGCGGGCGCGAACGATGTACTCGCCCGGCGCGCCGAAGCCCTGGATCTCGGCGCCCTTGATGCCCTGGCCGTCGAGGGCCGAGCGGAGCGCGGCGACGTTCAGGTCTGCGGCCGCCTTCACCTGCACCGCCGTGCCGCCCGTGAACTCGATGCTGTAGTTGAGGCCCCACCCGAGGAGTGCCACCAGGCTCAGGGCAAACAGCGCCCCCGTCACGCCGTAGGCGATCCGGCGGAACCCGATGAAATCGTAACTGGCGTCAGCGAAGTAGCGTCGCATCAGATGCTCAGGGTCTGCATGGCCGGCTTCTTGTCCAGCCACAGCATGTAGAGGGTGCGCGTCACGAAGATGGCCGTGAACAGCGAGCAGAGGATGCCGAGGGAGAGCGTGACCGCGAAGCCCTTCACCGGCCCGGTGCCGAACTGGAACAGGAACAGCGCCGTCATCACCGTGGTGACGTTGGAGTCGATGATGGCGTTCATGGCGTGCTTGAAGCCCTCGTCGATGGCCAGGCGCACCGTCTTGCCGAGCAGCAGCTCCTCGCGGATGCGCTCGAAGATCAGCACGTTGGCGTCCACCGCGATGCCCACCGACAGCACCAGGCCGGCGAGGCCCGGCAGCGTCAGGGTGGCGCCGAGGAAGGCCAGGACGGCGAACGAGAGCAGGATGTAGAGCGCGAGGCCCACCACCGCGAGCACGCCGCTCAGCTGGTAGAACCAGATCATGATGGCAACGACCGCCGCCGTGCCGATGAGGCCCGCCAGCACGCCGCCGTTGATCGAGTCCTGCCCGAGCGAGGCGCGGACCTGCCGCTCCTCGACGATCTTGAGCGGCACGGGGAGGGCGCCGGCCCGGAGCGTGAGCGCCAGGTCGCGCGCCTCGGTCACCGACTTGCCGGTGAGGGTGATCTGGCCGCGGCGGTCGATCCGCTCCTGGATGACCGGCGGGCGGCCCTGCACCCGGTCGTCGAGGATGATGGCCATGTAGTTGCCGACGTTCTTGCTGGTGCCGTCGCCGAAGGTGCGGGCGCCCTGGCGGTCGAGCTCGAAGGTGACGATCGGGCCGCTGGTGAGCGGGTCGATCCCCTCCTTGGCGTCCACCAGGTTGGAGCCGGTCACCAGCGGCCGGTCCTCCAGCACGTACAGCGCCCGGTAGCTCTTGGCGCCGAGCGACTGCGGGGCGTTGGCCCAGCGGAACTCGTACTTGCGCGGGAAGAGCGCCCGGACGTCCGGCAGGTTGAGGAGGCTGTCGGCCCGGACGAAGGCGGTCTCCTCGACGAGGTACTCGCCGGGGATCTCGCCGGGGGTGACGAGGGCGCTCAGCGCGCCGCCCTCCACCGGGGCCGTGGAGTCCGCCTTGGCGCCGGCCGAGTCGCCCTGGAGGAGCGAGGTGACGGCGTTCGGGGCCGCGGCCTCGCCGGCGGTGGCCTTGATGCCGAGCCGCTGGAGGGTGCGGTCCATGGCCGGCAGCGCCTTCTCGAGCGCCTGCGAGCGGTCGGTGATGCGGAACTCGAGGAACGCGCTCCGCTGCACCACGCTCTTGGCGCGGGCCGGGTCGCTGATGCCGGCGAGCTCGACCACGATGCGGTCGTCGCCCTGCTTCTGGATCAGCGGCTCGGTGACGCCGAACTCGTCGATGCGCTTGCGGAGCACCGTGAGCGCGAGGTCGAGGTCCTTCTTGGGATCGGCGGAGACGCGCTTGGACTGGTCGAGCTCGAGGCCCAGGTGCATGCCGCCCTGGAGGTCGAGGCCGAACTTGATCGGGAGGCGGCGCTCCACGGTGTCGCGCATGACACCATCGGGGCCGCGCTCGCGGATCTTCACGTTGCGCGGGATGAGCGCCCCGATGCCCGCCACGAGGACGAGCCCGATGACGATCAGGCGGGACTTGAGGGTAGTGACGACCATGGCCTTCTAGGCGTGGGACGCGCGACTCTTGTCCATCGGGGGATCGTGGCGGGCCAGCGCGTCCTCTGCCCGGGCACGATCCTGCTGCAGTTGGGCCTGCAGGGCGGCGAGGGACGGGAACTTCTGCTGGTCCCGGATCCGCGCCACCCACTCCACCTTCACCCACCCGCCGTAGAGGTCCTCGTCCACGCCGAAGAGGTGCACTTCGAGGCTGCGGCGGCCGTCGCCGACCGTGGGCCGCGGCCCCTGGTTCAACATCCCGCCCGCGCGCCCGCCGGCCCATTCCACCCGGGCCGCATAGACGCCGTCCGGCGGGAGCAGCTTCCGCTCGGGGATCTCGCCGAGGTTGAGCGTCGGGACGCCGATGGTCCGGCCCCGACCCTCGCCCCGCACCACCCGGCCGCTCACCGTGTAGGGCCGGCCCAGGAGCCCGGCGGCGGTCCGGAGGTCCCCGCCCGCCACGGCGCGGCGGATGGCGGTGCTCGACACCGCGTGCCCCCCGCTCTCCACCAGCCCCACCACGTCCACCTGGAACCCGTCGGTGGCGCCGAGGCGCCGGAGCGTCTCCACGTCCCCGCTCCGCCCCCGGCCGAACCCGTGATCGTGCCCGATCACCAGCTCCTTCATCCCGCAGCGCCCGATCAGGACCTCGCGCACGAAGCGCTCGGGCGAATACTGCGCCAGCGCCTTGTCGAAGCGCAGGAAGACCACGTAATCGAGCCCCGTCTGCGCCAGCGCCTCGCGGCGCTCGGCGCCGCTCGTGAGCAGCAGCGGCGCGGCCTTGGGGTTCACCACCTCGAGCGGGTGCGGCTCGAAGGTCACCAGCACGCTCTTCCGCCCCGCCACCCGCGCCCGCTCCACGATTTCCCGGAGCACCGCCACGTGCCCGCGATGCACCCCGTCGAAGGTGCCGACCGTCACCACCGAGCCGGCCGGGTCGGGCGGGAGGTAGTGCGTCACGACGCGGGCTCCAGCACCACCGAAGGCGCCAGCCGTCCCTCCCGGTGCTCCGCGATGGCCACCAGCCGTCCCTCGTGAACCAGCGCCACGGGCGCCCCACTCTCGGGGCCGCGGCCCGCGATGGCCTGCCCGTAGCCCAGCGCGCGCGCCTCCGCCTCCGAGACCGCCTCCTGCGTCAGGTGGCCCAGGACCGCGAGCGGCGGGAGCACCGGGGTCGCCGGGCCCAGCTCCGCCAGCGGCACCGCCTGCTCCACCCGGAGGCCGCCGATGGCCTCGCGCCGCAGGGCCGTCAGGTGGGCGCCCGTCTCCAGCCGCTCCCCCAGGTCCCGCGCCAGCGCCCGGAGGTAGGCCCCGGGACTCACCGTGGCCCGGAACACGAGCTCCGGCCAGTGATACCGCACCACACTGAGGGCCGACACCGTGATCTCGACCTCCGGGAGCGTCACGGTCTCGCCACGGCGCGCCTTCCGGTAGCTGCGCTCGCCGTCGACGTGCTTCGCGGAGTAGGCCGGCGGCCGCTGCCGCTGCCGGCCCAGGAACCGCGCCACGACCGCGCCGATCTCGGCATCCGCCGGGGGCGCCAGCTCCGGGTCCATGGTGCCGATCACCTCGCCGGTGGCGTCGTCCGTGGCGGTGACCACGCCGAGCCGGGCCGTGGCGAGGTAGGTCTTGGCCTGCTGCTCCACGAACCGCGCCAGCCGCGTGGCCCGCCCCACCAGCACCACCAGCAATCCCGTGGCAAAGGGATCGAGCGTTCCAGTGTGGCCCACGGCGCGGGTCTTGAGCGCCTTCCGGACCCGGGCCACCACGTCGTGGCTTGTCAGGCCGGCCGGCTTGTCGAGGAGGAGCGCGCCGGTCAGGTCGCGGGCTCCTCGGGGGTGCCCTCCGCGGGCGCGTCCGGCTCGGGCGGGCGGAGCTCGCTCAGGATCTGGTTGATCCGCGCCGCGTGCTCCAGGCCCCGGTCCAGCTCGAAGCGCAGCTCGGGGACGATCCGCGCCGTGAGCGCCCGCCCGACCCGCCCGCGCAGGAATCCCGCGGCGCTGCTGAGGCCCTCGAGCGCCTGGGCCCGCTCCTCCTCGGAGCCCATGACGCTCACGCGCACGGTGGCCACCGAGAGATCCGGCGTCACCTGCACCCCGGTCACCGTGGCGAAGCCGATCCGCGGGTCCCGCAGTTCCGTGAGCAGGAGGTCGGCGATCACCTGCCGGATCGTCTCCCCCACCTGGTCGGGCCGCCGCCTCGGGGCTCTCATCGCACCACCACCGCCGTATCCATGATCCGGACGCCCCCGGTCGCTTCCACGATCCGGTCCGCGGCCCGGAGGGTTTCCTCCGCCACCCGCCGCTCGCTGGCCACCGTGGCGACAGCCAGCTCGGCGCGTTGCCATTTGTCCTGCTGCCCGGTCTCGCTCACCGCGAGGTTCAGCTTCTCGGTGAGCCGGGCCTTGAGGCTTTGCAGGATGGCCCGCTTGTCCTTGAGGCTCTGGCAGCCCTCGAGGTGCAGGTCCCACACCTGGGCCAGGACGATCATGCCACCCTCACTGCCGGCGCGGCCCGGCGGCCGCGCCCCCGGCCGGGCGCGCGGTCAGGCCGCGCCCGACGACGAGCCGCCGAGCGTGCGCTTCACTTCCTCGACGCGGAACGACTCGATGACATCGCCGACCTTGAGGTCGTTGTAGTTCTCGATGCCGATGCCGCACTCGAGGCCTTCCTTCACTTCCTTCACGTCGTCCTTGAACCGCTTGAGGCTCGACATGACGCCGGTGTAGACCACCGTGCCGTCGCGGACCACGCGGGCCTTGGCCGCGCGCGAGACCGTGCCGTTCTTGACCTGGCAGCCGGCGATGGTGCCCACCTTGCTGACCTTGAAGAGCTGCAGCACCACCGCGTCGCCGAGGACGGTCTCCTTGCTCTCAGGCTTGAGGAGCCCCTCGAGCGCGTTGCGAACGTCGTCCACGGCCTCGTAGATGATGCGGTAGGTGCGCACGTCCACCTGCTCGCGCTCCGCCGCCTGGCGCGCGCCCGAGTCGGGCCGGACGTGGAAGCCGATGATGATGGCCCCCGACGCCTTGGCGAGCAGCACGTCCGATTCATTGATGGTGCCGACACCACGGTGGACGATGTCCACCCGGACCTCGCCGGTGCTCAGCTGCCCCAGCGCGTCGGCGAGCGCCTCCGCCGGGCCGCCCTGGTCGGCCTTGATGATGAGGCGGAGGGCGCCCATCTGGCCCTGCGCCAGCGCGCGCGAGATGTCCTCGAGCGAGCCGCCGCGCGCCGTGCGCCGGTTCTGCGCCTCGCGCTCGAGGCGCTGGCGCTTCTGGGCAATCTCGCGCGCCTCCACCGCGTCGGTGGTGACGAGGAAATTGTCGCCCGGCGTCGGCACGCCCTCGAAGCCCAGGATCTGCACCGGGATCGAGGGGCCCGCTTCCTTGACGTTCTTGCCGCGCTCGTCGAACAGCGCGCGCACGCGGCCGCTGAACTTGCCGCAGATGAAGTTGTCGCCGACGCGGAGCGTGCCCTTCTGCACCAGGATGGTGGCCACCGGGCCCTTGCCCGGGTCCAGGGTGGCTTCCACCACGGTGCCGCTCGCGGGCCGGTCCGGATTGGCCTTGAGGTCGAGGATCTCGGCCTGCAACAGCACCTGCTCGAGCAGCTGGTCCACCCCGGTGCCCTTCTTGGCCGAGATGGGCGTGGCGAGCACCTGGCCGCCGAAGTCCTCGAGGACCACGTTGTGGGTCAGGAGGTCCTGCTTCACCTTCTGCACGTTTGCGGCCGGGAGGTCGATCTTGTTGATGGCCACCACCATCGGCACGCCGGCGTTCTTGGCGTGGCTGATGGCCTCGACCGTCTGCGGCATGACGGCGTCCTCCGCCGACACCACGAGGACCACGATGTCCGTCACCTGCGCGCCGCGGGCGCGCATGGCGGTGAAGGCCTGGTGGCCCGGCGTGTCGAGGAAGGTGATCTTCTTGCCGCTCGGCAGCGTCACGTGGTACGCGCCGATGTGCTGCGTGATGCCGCCCGCCTCGCCGGCCACGACGTTGGCCTTGCGGACGTAGTCGAGGAGCGAGGTCTTGCCGTGGTCCACGTGGCCCATGATGGTGACCACCGGCGGCCGCGCGACGGCGCCTTCCTCGGTGGCCTCGGCCTCCGCCTCGGTCTCCGTGGGGGCCGCGTATTCCTCTTCCTTCACCGCCTGGAACCCGAACTCCGAGGCGATGAGCTCGATCTGGTCGAAGTCGAGCCGCTGGTTCACCGTCACCATGAGCCCCAGCTCCTTGAAGGCGAGCTGGACGATCTGGGTGGCCGGCACCTTCATGAGGTCCGCGAGTTCCGCCACCGAGATGAACTCATTGACGCGGACGCGGGTCTTCTCGCGCTCGCGCTCCTCGCGCTGGCGCTCGAGCGCCTCCTGATAGCCGGAGGAATCGCGCCGGACGCCCCGCTTCGCGGTGCCGCGCATGCCGGCCAGGGTCTTCTCGATGTTGGCCAGCACCGCATCCTGGTCCACGGAGTTCTTGCGGGCCTTCTTCTTCTTGCGGCCACCGCCCTTCTCCGCATCCGGGCCGAAGGTGCGGGCCGGCGCCGCACCGCCCGCGCCGGCGGCGCCCGGCGCCCCGGGCCGCCCCGGAGGGCCGCCCGGCCGCCCCGGGCCGCCGGGCCGCGCGGGCCCACCACCCTGGCGGGCCGCACCCGGGCCGCCGCTCGAGCTGAAGACCGGCTTGGGCCGGTTGAAGCGCTGGACCTCGCCACCCGGCGGCACCACCGGCCGCGGGATGCGGGTGGGAATGCGCGGCGGCAGGCCCGACGGCGCACTCGGCGCGGCCGGGGCGCCGCTGGCCGCGGTCGGCAGGCCCGGCGCCGACGGCGGCGCCATGGGGGCCTCGGGCTTGAAGAGCGGTGCGGCGGGACGCGGGGGCGGCGCCGGGATGAACGGCGTGGCGGCCCGGGGGGCCTCCGCCTCGGCCTCTTCCTCGGCCGGGAGCGGCGGCAGGTCCTTGAAGAGCGCGCGGGCGCGCTCCTCGATGGACGAGGGCAGCACCGGCTCGTCCCGCTTCTCGGCGGGCCGCGCCAGCTCCAAGGCCTCGGCGCGCAGCGCCTCCGCGGCGCGCTCGGCCTCGGCCTGCGCCTCGACCTGCGCCACCTCGGCGGCGGTGCGGCGGCGCTTGGCCGGCTTCGGGCCCTCGGCGGCGGGCTCCGCCTCGGCCGCGGGCTTGGCGGCCTTCTTGCGCCCCTTCTTGGGTGCGGGCTCCTCGGTGGCCTGTGCCGCCTTCCGCTTCTCGCGCTCCCAGCGCACGCGGATGGCGGACACCTGCGAATCCTCGAGCGCGCTCATGTGCGTGCGCACGAAGATGTTCATGTCCTTGAGCATGCCCATGAGCTGCTCGGCGGACACCCCGAACTCGGCTGCCAGATCGTGAACTCGAGTCTTGACCACTCACGCCTCCCTGGGGGCTTTCGCCGGGGACGCCTTCGCGATCCCCTGGGCGAGTGCCCGGTCCTGCACGCCGACGACCATGACCGCGGGCTTGCCGAGCCGCGCGCCGATCGTCTCCGCCGGCGGTCCCGCGTAGAGGGGAATCCCCTTCGCGACCGCCAGCCTCACCACCTTCTCGTGGGCGCGGGGACTCGCGTCCCCCGCCAGCACCACACACGCAAAACGGCCGTCCTGCAACCCGGCGCGCACCGCATCCACACCCACCACCACCGTCCCCGCCCGGTACCCCAGGCCGAGGAGGCGGAGGAGAGCCTCGTCAGCCGGCGGCGTGGCCGTCCTCGTTCGCGTCTTCCGTCGTGAGCTCGGCCAGGAACGTCAGCAGCTGGTCGGTGCGCTCCGGCGTCATCCCCTCCACCTTCTCGATGTCCTCGCGGTCGAGGTCGAGGAGCTGGCCGAGGGTCTGGTAGCCCGCGCCGTGGAGCAGCGCCAGCAGCTCCGGCGAGAGGCCCTGCAGGTCCGCGATCGGGATCGCCGCCACGGCATCGTCTTCGGGCGGGAGCGGGGCGAACAGCGGGCCCTCGCCGCCGCGCTCGAGCCACTCGCGGCTCGAGTAGAGGTCGATCTTCCAGCCGGTCAGCTCGCTCGCGAGGCGGACGTTCTGCCCGTTCCGGCCGATGGCGAGCGAGAGCTGGTCCTCATCGACCACGGCCTGGATGGTCTTGCTCACGGGGTCGCTGAACACCTTGGCCACGCGGGCCGGCGCCAGCGCGAGCCGCGCGAAGCGCTCCGGGTCCGGCGACCAGGGCACGATGTCGATCCGCTCGCCGCCGAGCTCGTTGACCACGGCCTGCACGCGGGAGCCCTTGAGGCCCACGCAGGCGCCCACCGGGTCGATGGCGTCGTCGCGGCTGATGACGGCGATCTTGGTGCGGCTGCCGACCTCCCGGGCCCAGGCGCGGATCTCCACGATGGCCTGCTGGATCTCCGGCACCTCGAGCTTGAAGAGCGCCTTGACGAAGAGCGGGTCGGCGCGCGAGAGGATGAGCCGCGGGCCCTTGGGCGTCTCCTCGAGGCGCTTGAGCACCGCGCGGATGGTATCGCCCTGGTGGAACTTCTCGCGGTGGTTCTGCTCGCGGTACGGGATGATGGCTTCCGCCTCGCGGAACTTGTTCAGCATGATGACGAGCTTGCCGCGCTCGATCTGCTGGACCTCGCCCGAGAGCAGCTCGCCCACCTTGGAGGCGAACTCGTCGCGGATCCGGGTACGCTCGCCCTCGCGCACGCGCTGGATGATCCGCTGCTTGGCCGCCTGCACCGCCAGCCGCCCGAACTCGGCGAAGGGGACCTCTTCCTCGAGCATGTCGCCGATGGCGAAGTCGGGGTCCTCGTACTGCGCCTCCTCGAGGGCGATCTGGGCGCTGGCGTCCTCCACCACCTCCACCACCTGGCGGAGCCGGACGACCTTGATGGCGCCCTTGAGCTCGTCGAACTCGAGCTCGAAGCGCACGTTGGGCCCGTAGCGGCGCGCGAGGGCGGCGTGGATCCCGTCGCGGAGCAGGTCCAGCAGCTCGGCGCGGTCGAGTTGTTTGCTGGTGGTGAGCTCGCGAATGGCGCTCAGCACCTCTGGGGAACCGGACATCCCGTGTCTCCTGCCTAGGCGCGCCGCGGGCCCCTCTTGGGCTGCGGCGCCAGGTCATCAACCGTCTCGTCCTGCAGCAAGGCTTCCTTCACGTCGTCGAGCGCCACCTGCACCTCCGCCCCATCGGGGAGCCGGAGCCGCACGTGGGCCTCGTCGGGCACGCCGAGGATCTCGGCCCGCGGGTGGCCGGCCACGCCGCGCGCCGTCAGCTTCACGGTGCGGCCGGCGTACCGGCGCCAGTGCTCGGGGAATCGCACCGGCCGTTCGATGCCGGGCGAGGACACCTGGAGCTGGTACCGCGGCCCGACGACGCCCGTCCCCTCGAAGTACCGCTCGAGCGCCCGGCTCACCCGGGTGCAGTCCTCGGCGGTCACCCCGAACCCGGGCCGGCTGTCCGGCCGGTCAATGCGCACCTGGATGGACAGATGCTGCGGCGGGCCAGCCTTGCGGAACTCCACCAGCTCGTAGCCGAGTTCGGTCACCTGGCGGCGAACGTCGGCGATGAGGGCGCTGTCGGTCATGGGACCCAGAAAAAAAATGTGGGGGAACTCCCCCACATCAGACGCCGCCACCTACCGCGGCAGGAGCTCCCCGGACAGCGGGCAAAGTATAGGCGTGGTGCGGGGTTTCGTCAATTGCGTACGGCCCGAGCGGCGCTCGGGCCGTACGGGGTCTCGACCCTGATTCGGGCGCCGGGCGGGACAGGACCGAAGAGCCCCAACGAGACGACGGTCAGGCCGGCAAGAGGCCCAGGTAGGCCACCATCCGTCCGTCCTGCCCTCCCGACGCCCGGTGACTATAGAACCGGTCGCGGTCATGGGCCGAGCACCAGTCGGATGTGGAAATGTTGCGGAGGCCCAACTCCCGGCCCTGCTCCGCGAGCACCTCCCGGAGGTCCACATGCCAGGGACCGCCCCCCTCCGCCGAGAGTCCGCACCCGGTCCTGACTTCAGATCCGACTTCATAGCATGCCCCGCAAATCCCTACGCCGGTGTGCATTAGGACATCGGCCGCATCCGTCCCCGCAGCTTCCGCCATTCGCTGAAGACCAGCGGAGAGAATCCCGGCCGCAGTTCCGCGCCAGCCGCTGTGGAGGAGCGCGATGACCCGCTGGACCGGGTCCAGCAGGTAGACCGGAATGCAGTCGGCGATGGTCACGGTGAGGAGGACGCCGGGTGCCCGGGTGGCGTGCCCGTCCACGCCGTCGATCTGGACCCACCCCTGCCCCCCCTCATGCCAGACCACGGCCGGGCCGTGGACCTGGTTTCCCAGAATGGTGACCGGGAAGTCGGCCTCGGCGCGCCGGAAGGCGCGCCAGCGGCTCATCACCTCGCCCACGGGGGCCCTGGTCCAGAGGCCGAGGTCGAACTCGCGGCCGGTGACGCCGGCAACGACGCCGTGCTGCTCGCGCCAGCCGGGGAGTTCGAAGCGCGGGATCGGGCCCGGGACAGGGGCTTCGCGGAGGACCGTGGGCATGGGCGGGGACCGTAACGGGAGACGGGGGCCGGTGCGCGGGCGGTCGCGCGGGATCCGTTGCGACCGCCGGGGCTGGCCCAGGGGGTGAGGCCGTCGATCGGCCGGCGGGGCTACTCGAGCCGCTCGATGTCGGCGCCGAGGGCGCGCAGGCGCTGGTCGATGTGCTCGTACCCGCGCTCGATCTGGCCCACGTTGTGGATGGTGCTCTCCCCTTCCGCCGCCAGCGACGCGAGCAGCATCGCCATGCCGGCCCGGATGTCGGGCGATTCGACTGTGCCGCCGGACAAGGGGGCCGGGCCTGAAATCACGGCCCGGTGCGGGTCGCAGAGGACGATCCGGGCCCCCATGCCGATCAGCTTGTCCACGAAGAAGAGCCGGGACTCGAACATCTTCTCGAAGATGAGGATCATCCCCGCGCACTGCGTGGCGGTGACCACCGCGATGGACATCGCATCGGCCGGGAAGGCCGGCCAGGGGCCGTCCTCGAGCTTGGGCACGTGGCCGCCCAGGTCGGGCCGGACCCGCCGCTCCTGCCCCGCATCCACGACCAGCCGGTTGCCGTCCACCCGCGGGCGCACGCCGAGGCGGTCGAAGCCGAGCAGAGTGCTGCGGAGGTCGTCCGGGCGGACGTCCTCGATGGTGAGCGGGCTGTTGGTGACGGCCGCGAGCCCGATGAAGCTGGCGATCTCGATGTGGTCGGGGCCGATGGCGTAGCGGCAGCCGCCGAGCGGCCGGCCGCCGTTGATGGTATAGACGTTGGTGCCGATCCCCTCGATGTCCGCCCCCATGGCCACCAGCAGCCGGGCCACGTCCTGCACGTGCGGCTCGGCGGCGGCGTTGCGGAGCACGGTGCGGCCCTTGGCGCGGACCGCCGCCATCAGGGCATTCTCGGTGCCGGTGACGCTCGGCTCGTCGAGGAAGATCTCCGCCCCGACGAGTCCCTTGGCGGTGATCTCGTAGTTCTGCCCGAGGTTGAGCGAGGCGCCGAGCTGCTCGAGGACCAGGAAGTGCGTATCCACCCGCCGCCGCCCGATGACGTCGCCGCCGGGCGGGGGCAGCGTAACCGCGCCGAACCGGGCCAGGAGCGGCCCGGCGAGGAGGATGGAGGCCCGGATCTTGGCGCAGAGTTCGGGCGACAGCGGCTTGAGCCGGGCCCCGCGCGCGTCGATCCGCACTTCGTTGGGCCCGGTCCACTCGACGCTGGCGCCGAGGTCGGCCACGAGGGCGAGCATGGTCTCCACGTCCCGGATGCGGGGCATGTTGGCGAGCTCGACGGGGCCGTCGGCGAGGAGGGTCGCGGCGATGGCCGGGAGGGCCGCGTTCTTGTTGCCGGCCGGGCGGACGGAACCGGCGAGGGGCCGGCCGCCGCGCACTCGATAACGAAGGGGCATGGCGCCAAAACTCGGGGCGCATGGTGCGCCCGTCAAGCTCGGTGGTATCTTGGTCTCCACGGAGGTACGCCCGATGTTGCTGCTCCTGCAGGCCGGCACCCTGCCGGCGTGGGTCGGTCCCACGATGGCGATCTCGCTGGTCGTCATCGCCCTGGCATTCGTGGTCATCGCCGCCGCCATCGGCATGGCGATCGCCCGGGTCCTGGGCGAGATCAAGAAGCTGCACGAAGCCGTGGAGTCGCTGCGCAGCGACCTGCATCCCGCGGTCACCGCCGTCCGCTCCATTTCCGACGAAGGCCGCCGCCTCGCGGCACTGGTGGGTGGCGAGGCCGAGGAACTGGTGGCGGCCAGCAAGGCGCTGCGGGCGGGCCTCACGGAGCGGGTGCAGAACCTCGAGGCGGTCTACGAGGTGCTGCAGGAAGAGGTGGAAGAGACGGCCATCGACCTGGCCATCACCCTCCGCGGCTTCCGGCGCGGGGCCGGCTGGTACGGCCGGATCCGGCGCCTCCTCGGGGCCGGGCGGCGTTGAGGACGAGGCCCGCGGCGCTGGCGGTCGCGCTCGGGGCACTCGCCCTGGCGCTCTTCCCGGCGGCGCTCCACGCCTGGACCCCCGGGACCCACATCTACCTCGGCGAGTCCATCCTCGCCAACCTGCACGCCCTGCCCGCCGCGGTGGCGGACCTGCTCCGCGCCTTCCCGTTCGACTTCCTGTACGGGAACATCGCCGCCGACAGCTCCATTGCGAAGAAATACGCGCCGGTGGGGCGCCACTGCCATCACTGGCACGTGGGCCAGGAGATCCACGACCTGGCCATGAGCGACGCGCTCCGCGCCTTCGGCCTCGGCTACCTGAGCCACCTGGCCGCGGACGTGGTGGCGCACAACCACTTCGTGCCCCGCCAGCTGCTGCTCACCAGCTCCACGAGTGGCTTCGGCCACTCGTACTGGGAGAGCCGCTTCGAGCGGCCGCTCGGGCCCGACTTCTCCCGGACGGCCAAGGAAGTGATCCTGCTGGACCACACCCCGGCCGACGCCCACCTGGACCAGATCATCGCCCCCACGATCTTCAGCGTGCGGACCAACCGCCGGCTGTTCCGCGGCATGGTGCACCTGACGGAGACCGACGGCTGGCACCGCGCCTTCGAGGTGGCCGAGCGGCGGAGCCGCTGGGAGCTCGCGGTGCCGGACGTGGAGCGGCACCTGGCGCTCTCGTTCGAGTACATCATGGGGATGCTCGAGAGTCCCGACTGCGCGGCGCGCCGGTTCGACCCCTCGGGGGAGGAGCCGCTGCGGAAGGCCAAGTGGTGGCGGCGCGAGGTGCTGCTGGCCGGCGGGTGGCGGGACGCCGCCCGGCTCCATGACCGGGCGGAGGAAGCCTTCGGCCTGCCGGACACCGCCCTCCCCCACTGGCGCGCGGCGACGCTCAAGCGGCCCTGGCTCCAGCCGCCGCCGGCCGAGGCGTCGCCCGCCGAGGGCACCAGCGCGTGAGCGAGGGGCCGGGGCCCGACGGGCTGTTCCTGCGGCTGCAGGACGCGGTGGCCGGGCGCTACGCGCTGGAGCGGGAGCTGGGGCGCGGCGGCATGGGCATCGTGTACCTGGCGCGCGATGTGCACCTCGACCGGCTGGTGGCGCTCAAGCTGCTGCCGCCCGACCTCGCCGCGCGCGCCGCCCTGCGGGAGCGCTTCCTGCGCGAGGCGCGCACCGCCGCGCGGCTCTCCCACCCGAACATCGTCCCGATCCACGCAGTGGAAGAGGCGGGCGAGCTCGTCTGGTTCGTCATGGCCTACATCCCGGGGGAGAGCCTCGGCGCCCGGCTCCGCCGCCAGGGTGCGCTGCAGCCGGCCGAGGCGGCGCGGGTGCTGCGGGACGCGGCGTGGGCGCTCGGCTACGCGCACCAGCAGGGCGTGGTGCACCGCGACGTGAAGCCGGACAACATCCTGCTCGAGGCAGGCGGCCGGCGGGCGCTCCTGGCGGACTTCGGCATCGCCGCCACCGTGGCCGGCGAGGCGGGCGAGGGCGTGAGCGGGACGGTGGGCTACCTGAGCCCGGAGCAGGCCGCCGGCGAGCGGGTGGACGGCCGGAGCGATCTCTACGCCCTCGGGGTGGTGGGCTACGTGGCGCTGGCCAGCCGCCTCCCGTACCCCGCGACCACGCTCGCCGAGCTCAGGGAGCGCCAGTTCGCCGGCACCCCGCCCGCGCTCGCCGCTGTGGCGCCGCACGTGCCGCGGGCGCTGGCACGCAGCATCGACCGCTGCCTGGCGCCGCTGCCGGCGGCGCGCTTCCAGAACGGCGAGGAGCTCGCGGGGGCGCTCGAGCAACTCGGCCAGGGGCCGGCGGAACTGCCGGCGCCGCTCCGCGTGTGGCTGTCGCGCCACGTGCAGCAGCGCACCATCATCACGGTGCTCTCGGCGATCTGGGGCATCCCGCTCGCCGCGAGCGCCCTGTTCATGCTCCTCTCCGACGCCCCGCGCGACGTGGGGATCATGACGCTCCTCATGGCCGCGCTGGCCAACCTGCCCTGGCTCGGCTACCTCGGGACCCGCGTGTTCCACACGCGGCGGGTGCTCCGCGCCGGCTACACGCGCCAGGACCTGCTGCTGGCCCTGCGCACCAACGCGGAGCGGCGGAGGGAGGAACTGGCCTTCGAGGCCGGCCGGCCCCCGTCGGACCTGGGACGCCTGATGCGCCGGCTGACGCTGGGGGCATTCGGCGGGGCGGTGCTGACCACTGCCGCCCTGCTCTGGCTGCCGAGCGGCCTGCTGCCGGCCCGCATCGTTGAGCTCCTGTGGGTCGGCTGCATCGGCTTCACCGGGTTCGGCGTCCTGTTCGGCCGGGTGTACCCGGGCCGGGACCTCCCCACGCGCGACTGGATGGCCGAGCTCCGGGTCCGGTTCTGGGAGGGACCGGTGGGTCGGGGGCTCATGCGGCTGGCGGGGTGGCGCCTCGGCGCCACCGCCGTGCCGGAGCAGGTCCTGCACCGCCCCACCGAGGTGGCGCTCGGCGAGGCGGCCGGCGCGCTCTTCCAGGCGCTCCCCGCCGCCCAGCGCCGCGACCTGGCGCGCCTGCCCGACGAGATCACCCGCCTCACCACCCAGGCGCAGGCCATGCGCCGGAGGCTCGACGAGCTCGACGACCTCATCGCGCAGGCGGCGCCCACCACGCTCTTCGACGGCGTGACGCCGGCGGGCGATGGCGGGGCCGGCGCGCTGGCCGAGGCCCGCGCCCTCTGGGCCGAGCGGCTCCGGGAGACGGTGACGCTGCTCGAGTCGCTCCGGCTCGGGCTCCTCAAGTTGCACGCGGGCAGCGCCGTCCCCGAGTCGCTGACCGCCGACCTCACCGCCGCCCGTGAGCTGCAGGAGCGCCTGGGCCTCCTCCTCGAGGGCGCCGCCGAGGCGGAGCGGGCGCTCGCGCCCCGGGGGACGCAAGCGTGAGGGCCGTGCTGCTGCTCGCCACGCTGGCGGTGCCCCCGCTGGCCGCGCAGGTGGCCATCGAGACCGTCCCCGCCCGGCCCATCCAGGGCTCGCTGTTCCGCGTCCGGGTCACGGCCACCAACCCGGCGCCCGTGTTCGAGCTCGACGGCGCCGTGGCGGGCCAGCGCCTGCACTTCCGGACCGACGACCGCGTCATCTGGGAGAGCCTCGCCGCGGTGCCGGTGGACAGCACCGACTCGATCGGTGTGACGCTGGTGTTGCGGAGTTCCGGGCCGCCGGACACGGTGCGCACGCGCATCGCCGTGGGCGCCGGCGACTACCCGCACGAGACGCTCCGCGTGGCGCCGGCCATGGCCAAGCCGGACTCCGCGGCGCAGCGGCGGATCGAGCAGGAGATCGCGCGGGCGCGCGCCGTGAGCCAGGCCGCGCACGACACGCCGAAGCAGTGGGCTGGTCCCTTCCTCCGCCCCCGCCCCGGCCGCATCACCAGCCCCTTCGGCACCGCGCGTGAGTACAACGGCGAGGTGACGAGCCGGCACCTCGGCACCGACTTCGCCGGCGCGATCGGGGCGCCGGTCTACGCCACCAACGACGGCCGCGTGGCCCTGGTGGCGCGCTTCTACCTGGCCGGGAACGTGGTGTACCTGGACCACGGCGACGGGCTGATCTCGGCGTACTTCCACCTGAGCCGGACGCTGGTGAAGGAGGGGGACGTGGTGAAGCGTGGGCAGCGGATCGGCAACGTCGGCGCCACAGGGCGCGTGACGGGGCCGCACCTCCACTGGGTGATGCGGTATGGCAGCGTCACGGTGGATCCGATGAGCGTCCTTGGGCTCATTGGGGAGATGCCGGACACCCTTAAGCCGTAAGGGCCGACTGTCGTCGGCCCGTACGTACAGGGTGCCCCGGGGTCCCCGCGCTCCTACCGCAGTTTGTCCTGCAGCATGGGGCCCACCTTCTTCGGGTCCGCCTTCCCGCCGCTTTTCTTCATCACCTGGCCCTGCAGGAAGCCGAGCAACTTCGTCTCCCCGCCCCGGTAGCGCTCCACTTCCTTGGGGTTGGCGGCCAGCACCTCGTCGATCCACTGGCCGAGGGCGTCGCTGTCGCCCACCTGCAGGAGGCCGAGGCGCTCGGCGATGACCTTCGGGTCATCGCTCCCCGTGAGCATCTCCGGGAAGATGCGCTTGGCGGCCTGGTTGCTCACCACGCCGTCTCGGACCAGCCCGATGAGCGCCGCCAGCCGTGACGGCAGCACCGCGAAACTCCCGGTCTCGTTGTAGCCCCGGATCGCGTCATTGATCACCCAGTTGGACGCCGTCTTGGGCTCGATGCCCGCCGCGACCACCGACTCGAAGTAGTCCGCCACGTCCCGCTCGGCCGCCAGCACGCCGGCGTCGTACGGCGGCAGGCCGAGCACGCCCATGAAGCGCTCGCGCTTGTCGTCGGGCAGCTCCGGCAGGGCGGCCTTCTGCTGCTCGATCCAGAGCCGGCTCAGCACCAGCGGCGGCAGGTCGGGATCGGGGAAGTAGCGGTAGTCGTGGCTCTCCTCCTTGCTCCGCATCTGCCGCACCTCGCCGGTGCCGGCGTTGAAGAGCAGGGTCACCTGCTCCACCCGGCCGCCGCCCTCCACGATGGCGATCTGCCGGTCGCGCTCCACGACGAGCGCCCGCTCCACGTTGGCGAAGCTGTTCATGTTCTTCACCTCGGTCTTGGTGCCGAGCTTCGGGTCGCCGGCGCGGCGGATCGAGATGTTGGCGTCCACGCGGAGGGAGCCTTCCTCCATGTTGCAGTCGCTCACCTCGCAGTACAGCAGGAGCTGCTTCAGCTTGGTGAGGTAGGCGCGCGCCTCGGCGGGGCTTCGCATGTCCGGCTCGCTCACGATCTCGGCGAGCGGGGTGCAGGCGCGGTTCAGGTCCACGGCGGTCCGGCCGGGGAGCCGGTCGTGGAGCGACTTGCCCGCGTCCTCCTCGACGTGCAGCCGCGTGACGCCGATGGTGATGTGCCCCCGCTCCGGCGACTCGATGCTGACCCCGCCCTTCGTGGCCAGCGGCTGGTCGAACTGCGAGATCTGGTAGCCCTTGGGCAGGTCCGGGTAGAAGTAGTTCTTCCGGGCAAAGACGCTGGTCTCGTGGACGGTGCAGCCGAGCGCGAGCGCGGCGCGGGTGGCCAGGCGGATGGCCTGCTCGTTGGGCACCGGGAGGGCGCCCGGGAGGCCCAGGCACACCGGGCAGACGTTGGTGTTCGGCGCGTCGCCGAAGCGGGTGCTGCAGCCGCAGAACATCTTGGTGCGCGTCAGGAGCTGGACGTGCACCTCGAGCCCGATGACGGTTTCCCAGGTCATCAGCGCACCTCCCTGGCGGCGTCGATCACCCGCTCGAGCGTGGCCGCCACCGAGAGCATCCGCGGCTCGCCGTTCACCGGCGCCACCAGCTGCGCCCCGATCGGGAGCCCCTGCGACCGGCCGACCGGCAGGCTCAGGGCCGGCACCGAGGCCAGGTTCATGGAACAGGTGAAGATGTCGGCCAGGTACATGGCGACCGGGTCCTCGGTCTTCTCCCCCGCCTTGAAGGCCGGCGTGGGCGTGGTGGGGGTGAGCAGCAGGTCCACCCCCTGCTCGGTGAAGGCCCGCCGGAAGTCGTCCGCCAGGAGGGCGCGGACCTGCTGCGCCTTCCGGTAGTACGCGTCGTAGTAGCCCGACGACAGCACGTAGGTCCCGATCAGGATGCGGCGCCGCACCTCGGCGCCGAAGCCCTGGCCGCGCGTGGCGCGGTAGAGGGCGCGCACGTCGCCCTCCTTCCCCACCTTCCGCGCGCCGTAGCGGACGCCGTCGTAGCGCGCCAGGTTCGCGGCCGCCTCAGCAGGGGCAATGATGTAGTAGCACGGCACCGCGAACTTGGCGTGCGGCATCCGTACCGGCTTCACCGTGCCGCCCAGCTTCCGGATGGCCTCGGCGGTGCGCTCGATGCCGGCGCGGACGCCGGGATCGAGGTCGGCCGGCATGTACTCGTCGGGGATGCCGAAGGTGAGGCCCTGGAGGTCCGGCCGCGGGGCCTCGAGCTCCATGGGCGGCAGCGGTGTGCTGGTGGCGTCGTTGGGGTCGTGGCCGCTGATGGCGGCGAGCACCCGCGCGGCGTCGTCCACCGTCTTCCCGAACACGCTCACCTGGTCCAGCGAGGAGCCGAAGGCCACCAGGCCGAAGCGGCTCACCCGGCCGTAGGACGGCTTGACCCCCACGATGCCGCAGAAGCTGGCCGGCTGGCGCACCGAGCCGCCGGTCTCCGAGCCGAGCGCCGCCGGCACCACGCCCGCGGCCACGAGCGCCGCCGAGCCGCCGGAGGAGCCGCCGGGCACGCGCGCATGGTCCAGCGGCAGCTTCACCCGCCCGAACGCCGAGTGCTCCGTCGAGGAGCCCATGGCGAACTCGTCCATGTTGGTCTTCGACGCGATCAGCGCCCCCGCCGCCCGGAGCTTGGTGATGACCGTGGCGTCGTAGGGCGAGGTGTAGCCCTGCAGGATGCGGGAGCCGCAGGTGGTGGGCTCGTCGGTGGTGACGATGTTGTCCTTGACGGCCACCGGCACGCCCGCGAGGGGCAGCGCCTCCCGCTTCTTCTCGGGCGTGGCGTCCACCCGCGCCGCTTCCTTGTCCAGCACCGTCTGGTCGAAGTGGATGACGGCGTTCAGGTCCCGGGCCGCCGTGATCCGGGCCCCGGTGTCCCTGGCCACCGTCGCCGCGGTGCGGCTTCCCCGCGCCACGGCCTCCGCGATGCGCGCCACCTCGCTCATTCGGCCTCCATGGCGCCGAGCTTGGGCACCGTGAAGAGGCCGTCGGTGAACTCCGGGGCGAACTCCTGCGGCGGCCGCGCGAGCGGCACCGAGCCCGGGTGGTCGGCCCGGAGGGTCACCGCGGCGGGGCCCGCCAGGAAGGGAGGCGCCTGCTCGCCCGCCGGCACCTCGCGCAGCTGTTCCACGAACCCGACGATGTTCGCCATCTGCTCCACCAGCTTCGGCAGGTCCGCCTCCGCCACGTCGAGCTCCGCGAGCTTCGCCACCTTGAGGACGTCTTCCCGCCCGATGCTCATGCGCTCTCCCAGTCACGTTCGAGCCCGGCGTAGGCCACCAAGAGCTGCTTCACGCCGTGCTCCTCGTCGTCGAACTTCACCGACACCTTGAGGTCCTTGCCCGAGCCCGTCAGGCCCTGGATGATCCCGCTGCCGAAGCGGCGATGGCGCACCCGCTCGCCCTTCACGTAGCGCGGGGCGTCCTGCGAGGCTTCCGCGGCCGTGGGCTCCTTCACGCTGCCCTTGGGCGGCTCATAGTCGTCGTCCAGCCAGTTGCGGCGGTAGCCGCCCGACGGGGCCGTGGGCGCGCCGAAGGCGCCCGGACGCCGCGGGGCGGCCGCCGTCTTCCAGTCCGGCGCCCACATGCTGGAGGTCCGCTTCTCGTCCAGTCCCTCGCGTGGCAGGGCCTCGAGGAACCGGGAGGGGCGGCCGGGCCGGAGCTCCCCGCCCCGCCGCCGCGCCCGCGCCCAGGTGAGGTAGAGCTTGTCCTTGGCCCGGGTGATCCCAACGTAGCAGAGGCGGCGCTCTTCTTCGAGTCCGTCCGCCTGTTCCTCCGCCCGCGCCAGGGGGAACAGCCCGTCCTCCATGCCCGTCAGCGCGACCACCGGCCACTCCAGGCCCTTGGCGGTGTGCAGGGTCATGAGGGTGACGCCGTTGCCGGCGCCCTGGATCGAGTCGTGACTGGAGAGCAGGGCCGCTTCCGCCAGGAACCGCTCCAGCGGGGTGCCGCTCTCCTCGTCCGGCTCCACCACCTCCGACCATTCCGCGGCGCTGGCCACGAGTTCGCGGACGTTGTCCCAACGGTCGGCGCCCTCGGGGCCGTCGGCCATGAGGAACTGCTCATAACCGGTGGCCTGGATGATCTGCTCCAGGATCTGCGCCGGCGGCCAGTGGCCGGAGCGCTCGGTGAGGTCGCCGAGCAGCGTGGCGAACTTCCGGAGCGCCTCCCGCACGTTGGGCCGCAGGTCCGGGACCAGGTCGGCGGTGGCCGCCACGGAGAGCAGCGAGCGACCCCACTTGGCCGCGGTCTCCTGCAGCGTGGCCAGGCTCGACTCGCCGAGGCCGCGCCGGGGAACCTGCGCGGCGCGGAGGAAGGCCTCGTCATCGCTCGGGTTGGCCACCAGGCGGAGGTAGGCCAGCAGGTCCTTCACCTCGCGCCGGTCGTAGAAGCTGATGGCCCCGATGATCCGGTACGGGACCCCCGCGCGCCGGAAGGCCTCCTCCATGGCGCGGGACTGCGAGTTGGTGCGGTAGAGCACCGCCATCTGGTCCCAGCCCCAGTCGCCGTTGGCGCTCCGGGTGCGGAACTCCTTCACCACCCACTCGGCCTCGTCCCGCTCGTCGGCCGCGGCCAGCACGGTGATGGCCTCGCCCCCGCCGCGCCTGGTGCGCAGCGTCTTCCCGATCCGGCCCTTGTTCTCGGCGATGACCGCGTTGGCCGCGTCGAGCACCACCTTGGTGGAGCGGTAGTTCTCCTCGAGGCGCACCACCTGGGTGCCGGGGAAGTCGTGCTGGAAGGTCTGCATGTTGCGCACGTCGGCGCCGCGCCAGCCGTAGATGGACTGGTCGTCGTCGCCCACGGCGCAGACGTTCTGGTGCTTGCTCCCGAGCTGCTTCACCAGCTGGTACTGCGCGGCGTTGGTGTCCTGGAACTCGTCCACCAGCAGGAAGGCAAAACGCTCCTGATAGTACTCCAGCCGGTCGGGCCGCTCCCGGAAGAGCGTGAGCGGGTGGAGCATCAGGTCGTCGAAGTCCATGGCGTTCTGCGCCTTGAGCGCGGGGCCCATGACCCGGAACACGTCGGCCGCCACCTGGGCCAGCCGGTCGAAGGGCGACCCCGACGCCATCTCGTCCGGGCTCGTCATCCGGTTCTTGGCCGACGAGATGAGGCTCTGCACCATCTTGGGCGGGAAGAGCTTGGTGCTGTGCCCGCGCTGCTCCATGAGGCGCTTGATGAGGGAGAGCCGGTCGTCCTCGTCGTAGATCGTGAACTGCCGGGTGAAGCCGAGCGCCTCGGCCTCGCGCCGCAGCAGCCGCGCGGACAGGGAATGGAAGGTGCCGATCCAGAGCCCCGACGGGTCCTGCCCAAGGAGGCGGCCCACCCGGTCCTTCATCTCGCCGGCGGCCTTGTTGGTGAAGGTGACGGCGAAGATCCGGCTGGGCGGGACGCCCGCGGCGTCGATGAGCCGTGCGATGCGCATGGTGAGGACGCGCGTCTTCCCGGAGCCCGCGCCCGCCACCACCAGCAGCGGCCCCTGGACGTGCTCCACCGCCGCGCGCTGCGCGGGGTTGAGGCCCTCGAGGCCCAGCAGGGGCGGGTTAGGCGACATGGGTCGGGATCCGGATCAGGAATGTCGCACCGGGGTCGGAACTTTCCAGCATCAATTCCCCGCCGTGGGAGTCCACGACAACGCGCTTCGCCAGCGCGAGGCCGATGCCCCACCCGCTCGATTTCGTGGTCATGCCGGCGTCGAAGATGAGCCGGCGGATGTCGCCCGGGACCCCCGGGCCGTCGTCGATCACCCGGATCGCCGTGGCGTCCTCCTCAGCCCCCACCTGCAGGGTGATGGTCCCCTCGCGGCCCTGCAGGGCGTCGATGGCGTTCTTCACCAGCGACTCGAGCGCCCACTCGAGGAGGATCGGGTCGCCGAGCACCACCGGGCCGCGGGGCGGCGCATCGACGCGGATCTCGATCCGGTTGACGCGCGTGGGCAGCCGCGGCCGGAAGTAGACCGCGATCTTCCGCGCCAGGTCGCCCACGTCGATCGGCTCCCGCCGGATGGCGTGGCCGATGCGCTCGAAGCGCTGCGCCACCCGCTCCAGGCGCTCCGCGTCCGCGGCCAGGTGATCGGCCAGGTGCGGCGGCGGGGTGGCGCGGCTGCGGAGCTGCTCGATCCAGCCCTGCAGGCTCATGAGCGGCGTCCCCATCTGGTGCGCCGCCTCGCGCGCCATGGCCACCCAGAGCCGGTCGCGCTGCGCCGCCATGGCGCTCCGCCAGGCCATCACGCCCACCGCCAGGATCGTCACCAGGATCAGCGCCTGCAGCACCGTGAGGAGTGTCAGCTGCCGCGCCGTCGGGACCGGGCCGTAGTGGAGGGTGCCGAGCGCGGGTTCCGTGATGGGCGGATTCTCCCGGTCCAGCGCGCCGGCGTACTCGAGGATGCGGGGATCGTCGAGCGCCGCCTCGAACGGGAGGTTGGCCGCGGCCGTCACCTTCCCCGCCGTGTCGGTGACCACGAGCGGGATGCCCGCGCGCCGCACCTGCTCGCCCAGGCGGAGCAGCGCCTCCGCCTCGGCGCCCTCGCGGGGGTCGTTCAGGCCGGCGAAGACGCCGGCGTACAGGCGGCTCATCGAGAGGGCGTCGCTGCGGAAGTGCTGCACCACGATCCAGCCGGAGCCCGCGGAGAGTCCCGCGAGCAGGACCACGAGGACCACGACCAGCGCCGGCCCGAGCCGGCGCAGGTCGGGCTTACGCACGGGGCACGAGGCGATCGGTGCCCATGTACGGCACCAGCGCCGCCGGGAGGCGCACGGAGCCGTCCGCGGCCTGGTTGTTCTCGAGCAGGGCGATGATGGTGCGCGGGAACGCCACGCCCGAGCCGTTCAGGGTGTGCACGAACTCCGGCTTGGCCCCCGGCTCGCGTCGGAAGCGGATGTTGCCGCGCCGGGCCTGGAAGTCGGTGAAGGTGCTGCAGCTCGAGGCCTCGAGCCAGGTGCCGACCCCCGCGGCCCAGACTTCGAGGTCCCAGGTGCGCGCGCTCGCGAAGCCGGTGTCCCCCGCCGCCAGCGCCAGGCGCCGGTACGGGATCTCGAGCCGCTCCAGGATGGTCTCGGCGTGGCGTGTCAGGCGCTCGTGCTCGGCCTCTGAGTCCTCGGGCCGGCAGTAGCGCACCAGCTCCACCTTGTCGAACTGGTGCACCCGGATGAGGCCGCGCGTGTCCTTGCCGCCCGACCCCGCCTCCCGCCGGAAGCAGGGCGTCCAGGCCACGTAGCCCTTCGGGAGCTCCGCCGCCTCGAGGATCTCGTCCCGGTGGATGTTGGTCACCGGCACCTCGGCCGTCGGGATCAGGAACAGGTCGTCGGCGGCCGCGAGGTAGAGCTCCTCCTCGAACTTGGGCAGCTGGCCCGTGGCCGTCATGGTGGCGCGGGTGACGACGTAGGGCGGCGAGATCTCGGTGTAGCCGTGCTCGCGGCCGTGCACGTCGAGCATGAAGTTGGCGAGGGCCCGCGCCAGCCGGGCGCCCATCCCGGTGAAGAGCGGGAAGCCCGAGCCGCTCAGCTTGGTGCCGCGCGGCAGGTCGAAGAGCCCGAGCGAGGCACCGAGGTCCCAGTGCGGCTTCGGCGCGAAGTCGAAGACCGGCCTGGCGCCGACTGCCTTCTCCACCACGTTGGCCGACGCGTCGCCGTCCGGCACCGAGGGCAGCGGGAGGTTCGGCACCACCATGATGGTGCGCTCAATTTCCTCGTCGATGCCGCGCACCTCGGCGTCGAGCGCCTTCACTTCCTCGCCGGACGCCCTGAGCTCGGCCAGCAGGTCGTCGGCGTTCTCCTTGGCCTTCTTGCGGCGCGCCACCTCGTCGCTCGCGGCGTTGCGCCGGGCCTTGAGCGTCTCGGTGCGCGTCAGCGCGTCGCGCCGTCGCCGGTCCAGCTCGGCGAGGCTGGCGAGCATGGCGTCCACCGCCGGGTCCAGCCGGCGGGCGAGCGCAGCACGGACGCCGTCGGCGTCCTGGCGGAGCAGCTTGATGTCGATCACGGCCGGATCAGGAGGACGTGGTGTCCACGGTGAGGAAGCGGTAGCCGCAATTCTTGTTGGCCACCACCTGGACCGCGAGGGTGCGTGCCGCCGTGTCGATGGCGAGCACCTCGAGCTTGGCGTAGAGCGGCACCCCGTACAGCGAGCAGCTGTTGATGGCGGTACGCAGGAAGAAGCGGTCGCCGACGGCCACGGGCACCGTGTCCTTGGTGACGTAGCCGTTGAGCGGCGCCTTCTTCATGGCGTCGAAGGTGGCCGTGCTGCGGAGCAGCCCGGGGAGCAGCGAGGAGGAGTTGCCGAGGCCGAGGGTGCGCAGCGGCAGCAGCACGCTGGCGCCGCCCGCCGTCACGTCGTAGGCAAACTCGAACGACGAGCCCACCTCCCACGTCCGCACCGCGCCGCCATTCTCCACCGAGTAGGCCGACGGCTTGGTCAGGGGGCCCGTGCTCAGGGTCCACAGCGTGTCGGTGGTGAGGGCGTTGGCGATCGTCGCCTTCGGCAGGTCGTTCGGGTTGCTGCAGGCGGCAGCGGCGAGGACGACGGCGGCCAGCAGGGCCAGCGGGCGGAGGGGTCGGACCATGAGGCAAACCTAGGGGCGCTTCGAGGGAGGGTCAACCCGCAGTGATTCCTTGACTTCGGCCCTCGCGACCCCCTACAATCCCGACGGCCTCCCCCCCTCACTGCCGGAGCACCTCATGGCTGGTTTGCGCGACGTGGTCCAGGGTCTCGCGGCTCGTCCCGACGTGGACGCGGTCGTGGTGGTCTCCAACGACGGCCTGCCCATCCATCACGCCGGCCGCACCGACCTCGATGCGGAAGCCATCGCCGCGCTCGCCGCCAACTTCGCCAGCGGCGCCCGCCGCCTGGGCACCGCCGCCGAGTGCGAGCCGCTCACCGCGAGCGTCCTGGAGTTCGAGGATCGCCTGGCCGTGGTGCGCACCATGGGGACCGAGGGCCAGCTCTTCGTGCTGGCCAAGCCGGCCACCAACATCGGCGCGCTGCTGCACGACCTGCGGCGCCAGGCGCCGGACCTCGCCGCCCTCCTCTAAGCCGACGACCTCCCCATGCGCTGGGCCGTGATCCTGGCGGGGGGCTCGGGCAGCCGCTTCTGGCCGCTCAGCACGCCTTCCGCCCCCAAGCAGCTCTTGCCGCTCGCCGGTCCCACCTCCACGGCCGAGCAGGCGGTGGCCCGGCTCGAGGGGTTGGTGCCCCGCGAGCGGGTGCTCGTGGTGACCGGCCCGGCCCTGGCCGGTCCCCTCAACGCGGTCCTCAAGCTCCCCGACGAGAATATCCTGGTGGAGCCCCGCGCCGCCTCCACGGCGCCCGCCCTCGTGTGGGCCACTGCCGAGGCGCTCCGGCGCGACCCCGCCGCCGAGGTCCTCTCGCTGCACGCCGACTGGATCATCCGCGAGGATGACGCCTTCCGGAACACCGCCGCCCAGGCCCTCGGCACTGCGGCGCGGCACCACCGGCTGGTCACCGTGGGCATCGTCCCGTCCCGCCCGGACACGGGCTTCGGCTACATCGTCCCCGGCAACGCGCTCGACGACACGGCGCGCACCGTGGCCCGGTTCGCGGAGAAGCCCAACGCCGCCACCGCGCTCGACCTCATGGCCTCGGGCGCCCTCTGGAACAGCGGGCTCTTCGCCTGGAGCGCGGCGACACTGCTCGAGGAGGTGGCCCGCCACACTCCCGAGCTCAGTTCCCACCTCGGCCGGCTCACCGCGGGGGACGTGGCCGGGTTCTTCGCCTCGGTCACCGCCATCTCGATTGACGTCGGCGTCCTGGAGCGGAGCAACGCCGTGGCCGTGGTGCCGGGCCGCTTCACCTGGGACGACGTGGGCACCTGGGACGCCCTGCCCCGCGTCCGCCGGCGGGACGGCCACGGCAACGTGGCCGTGGGCCCCGTCCACCTGGCCCAGGCCGAGGACTGCGTGGTCTGGTCCTCCGGGGACCCGATCGTGGTGGGCGCCGTGAAGGACCTCGTCATCGTGCACGCCAATGGCCGGATCCTCGTGATGCCGCGGAGCCAGGCCGCCGACCTCAAGGCCCTGCTCGACACGCTCCCGGCGGAGGTCCGGGACCTGCCGTGACGGGGATGGTGGCCGCCGCCCTGCACCTCCTGGAGCCCGAGGCACCCGGCGCAACGTGGGCGCCGTTTGCCGGGGTGCGACCCATCGCCGAATTGCGCGCGGGGGTCTGGAAGGTCCGCGAACGCTGGGAGGCGGCGCTCGACCTCGACACCAGCGCCATCATGGGCGCGCACGTCGCGGGCTTTCACGAGGGCATGGAACCGACGGTCACCGCCGTCGCGGCGGTGCGCGGCCCGGCGGTCGTGGCGCGGTCGGACTTCGCGCCCGCTGGCGCCGCCGTGGTGCTCGGGCCGGGCACCCGGCGCCTGACGCACGCCGGCCGGAGCGTCGCGTGGGTGGTCCCGGCCGGCGCCACCTGGCAGGGCCCCTCCGAGGACGGCGAGGCCCTGCCCATCGAGGGCCTCCCGCTCCGCGGCACCTTTGACCTCCTCACGGCCCTCGAGCGTTTCCTCCCGGCCGACACCCTCGGCTTCGCCGCCGGCGAGCGCGACCCGGTGCCCCCCGGCAGCGTCGTCCTGGGTGACGCGGCGCTCGTCTTCTGCCGCGGGGCCATCGTCGAGCCGGGCGTCGTCTTCGACACCCGCGGCGGCGCCATCGTCCTCGAGGCCGGCTGCGAGGTCCGGCACGGCAGCCGCCTCGAGGGCCCGCTCTACGCCGGCGAGAAGGCGCGGCTGCTGGGTGGCCACCTGCGCGCCTCGGTCTTCGGCCCCCGCTGCAGCGTCAAGGGCGAGGTCTCCAATACCCTCTTCCTGGGCTACGCCAACAAGAGCCACGACGGCTTCGTGGGCCACAGTGTGCTCGGGCACTGGGTGAACCTCGGCGCCATGACCACCACCTCGAACCTCAAGAACACCTACGGCGAGGTGGCGCTCGACGTGGCCGGCACCCGCCTCGCCAGCGGCCGCCAGTTCCTGGGCAGCCTGATCGGGGACCACGCCAAGACCGCCATCGGCACCCTGCTCCCCACCGGCACCGTGGTGGGTGCGGGCGCCAACGTGTTCGGGAGCGCCAACGCCCCCAAGTACGTCCCGCCCATGGCCTGGGGGAGCGAGGGCGCCGAGCGCATGACCGAAGACGGCTTCCTCAAGGTGGCCGAGCGCGTGATGCCCCGGCGCGAGGTGGCCTTCACGCCCGAGCGGCGCGCCTCGCTCGCCGCCACCTACCGGCGCCTCCTCGGCGGCGCGTGACCACGGTCTACGCCCTCGGCAGCGGGTCGAGCGGCAACGCCTTCGCCGTGGCCTGTGACGGCGCGGCGCTTCTCGTGGACGCGGGATTCAGCGCGCGCGAGATCGGCAGGCGGGCGGAAGCGGCCGGGTTCGACCTCCACACCACCTGCGGCATCCTCCTCACCCACGAGCATGGCGACCACGTGAGCGGGGCCGCCCGCCTGGCCGCGACCCTTCGAGTGCCCATCGTCACGGCGCCCGGCACCTGGGATCGGCTCAAGCCCCGGATGCGCGGGGCCGAGTTCCAGCCGCTGGCGCTCATGGGGAGCGTCGCCGTGGGGCGGTTCACCGTGGAGGCCTGCCCCACCAGCCACGACGCGGCCGAACCCGTGGCGCTCGCCATCGGCACCGCCGCGGGCCACCGGGTGAGCGTCGCCTACGACCTGGGCCGGCCCACGACCGCCGTGCGCTTCCTGTTGCGGGCCTCGCACGCCGTGATCCTCGAGGCCAACCACGACGACGTCCTGCTCCGCACCAGCGGCTATCCGCCCGTGGTGCAGGAACGGATCGCCGGCTCCGGCGGGCACCTGTCGAACCGCGCCGCCGCCGAGCTGCTGGCCGACCTGCTGCACGACGACCTGCACAGCGTGGTGCTGGCCCACCTGAGCGAGCGTTGCAACAGCGAGGCGGAGGCGCGCGCGGCGGTGGAGCCGGTGCTCCGGCGCGCGGGGCCCCGCGCCCCGGTGCTCCACGTGGCCCGGCAGGACGCGCCACTCCCGCCCATCGTGCTCCCCGCCCTCCAGCTCGGCCTGGGGCTGCGAAGCGCCTGAGGTGATCCCGGCGGGCGGAAAACAGCGCGGGGCACCTTCCGGTGCCCCGCGCGGCGTTTCGGGCTGGGGGTTACTGCGTGTCCGGGTCCGGCGGCACCGGGACGCTGTCCGGCCGCGCGGTGGGCGGGCCCACCTTCGTGAGGCTGACGGGCTTGGTGAGGTCGCCGCCGGAGAGCGTGAGCCGGGCGCCCTTCAGCTGCAGCCGGTAGGTCACCCACTCGCCGCCGAGCGCCAGCATGATGCTGTCCGGCTTGAGGCGCCAGCGGACGGTCTCGGTGCCGTAGCTGGCGCTCGAGTCGGCGCGCACGATGACCACGCGCGGCGCGTCCTTCCGCTGCTCGCGCAGCTCCGCCTGCCAGGTCCCGAGGATCGCCGCGCCCGTGGTGCTCGCCTGCTGGGCCTGGAGGGGCCGGCTGGTGAGCGCCATCACGCCAAGGGCGAGGGCCGTCACGAAAGTCCGCACGTTGGTCTCCTACGGTGAAAGCCGAAACAGGCAAAGCCGACTGGCCCCCGGTATCGCAGTATTCGGGCCATCACGCGGGGTGGAGTGTAATCGCGTCGAACGCGCGGCTCAACTTGCCATGAGGCTTCGGGTTACCGGATGCCCCGGAAAAGGGACGCCCCGGGAGCCGAAGCCCCCGGGGCGCCCCTGCCGTGCACCGGCTGGGCTCAGTACATCCCGCCCATGCCGCCGCCGCCCGGCGCGGCCGGGGCCGGCTTGTCCTCCTTGCGCTCCACCACGACACACTCGGTGGTGAGCAGGAGGCCGGCGATCGAGGCCGCGTTCTGGAGCGCGGTCCGGGTCACCTTGGTCGGGTCGATGACGCCGGCCTTGACCAGGTCCTCGAACTCGTCGGTCGCGGCGTTGTAGCCGAAGGTCCGGTCCTTCGACTCGCGGATCTTGGCCACGATGATCGAGCCCTCGACGCCCGCGTTCTGGGCGATCATGCGGATCGGCTCCTCGAGCGAGCGGCGGATGATGTCCACGCCGATCTTCTCGTCCTCGGTGCCCTTGACCTTCTCGAGGGCGGCCTGCGCGCGCAGCAGCGCGACGCCGCCGCCCGGCACGATGCCCTCCTCGACCGCGGCGCGGGTGGCGTGGAGCGCGTCCTCGACCCGGGCCTTCTTCTCCTTCATCTCGGTCTCGGTCGCGGCGCCCACGTGGATGACCGCCACGCCGCCGGACAGCTTGGCGAGGCGCTCCTGGAGCTTCTCGCGGTCGTAGTCGCTGGTCGACTTGTCGATGGCGACCTTGATCTCGGCGATGCGGCCCTGGATGTCCTCATCCTTGCCGCGGCCGTCGACCACGGTGGTGTTGTCCTTGTCGATCACGACGCGCTTGGCGCGGCCGAGGTCGGCGAGGACGGCGTTCTCGAGCTTGAACCCGACTTCCTCCGAGATCACCTTGCCGCCGGTGAGCTTGGCGATGTCAACCAGCATCTCCTTGCGGCGGTCACCGAAGCCCGGCGCCTTGACGGCGCAGACCTTGAGGGTGCCGCGGAGCTTGTTGACCACCAGGGTGGCCAGCGCCTCGCCCTCGACGTCCTCGGCGATGATCAGCAGGGGCTTGCCGGTCTGCGCGATCTTCTCGAGCACCGGGAGGAGCTCCTTCATCGCGCTGATCTTCTTGTCGTGGATGAGGAGGTACGCGTCCTCGAGCACCGCCTCCATCTTCTCCGGGTCGGTGACGAAGTACGGCGAGAGGTAGCCGCGGTCGAACTGCATGCCGTCCACGGTCTCCAGGGTGGTCTCGAGGCCCTTGGCCTCCTCGACCGTGATCACGCCGTCCTTGCCCACCTTCTCCATCGCGTCGGCGATGAGCTTGCCGATCTCGGCGTCGTTGTTGGCCGAGATGGTGCCGACCTGCGCGATCTCCTTCTTGCCCGCCGACGGGGTCGAGAGCTTCTTGAGCTCCTCGATGACGGTCTCGACGGCCTTGTCGATGCCGCGCTTGAGCTCCATCGGGTTGGCGCCCGCGGTGACGTTCTTCAGGCCCTCACGATAGATGGCCTGCGCCAGCACGGTGGCGGTGGTGGTGCCGTCGCCGGCCAGGTCGCTGGTCTTGGTGGCGACCTCCTTCACCATCTGCGCGCCCATGTTCTCGATCGGGTCGCTGAGCTCGACCTCCTTGGCCACCGTGACGCCGTCCTTGGTGACCGTCGGGGAGCCGAACTTCTTGTCGATGACGACGTTCCGGCCCTTGGGGCCGAGGGTCACCTTCACCGCGTCGGCGAGGGCGTCGACACCCTTCTTGAGCTTGGAGCGGGCGTCGCTGTTGAAGAGCAGTTCCTTTGCAGCCATGGCAGTTGTCTCCTGAAGGAATTCAGTGGCGGCCGGCTCAGCCGAGCTTCGCCAGGATGTCGGTGGCCTTCACGATAACGACTTCCTCGCCGTCCACCGTGATGTTGGTGCCGCTGTACTTCCCGTAGAGCACCTTGTCACCCACCTTGAGGTCCATCGGGATGCGCTCGCCCTTCTCGAAGCGGCCCGGGCCCACGGCCACGATCTCGCCCTGAGTCGGCTTCTCCTTGGCGGTGTCGGGGATGTACAGGCCACCCCGCATCGTCTCGCCCTCGTCGTCCGGCATGATCACCACCCGGTCCTCGAGCGGCTGGACGTTGAGCTTGGTCTTGGCCTTCGTTGCGCTCATGGGTCACTCCTCCACGGCAGTTGATGTAAACATTGGCCCCGCTTGTAGTTAGCAGTCTTGGCATATGACTGCTAGAACCGCAGGGAATTATAAGCCGGGCCCCGGTCCTGTCAAGCGACCATTCGGGAGGCCCGCGTTCGGGAACTCCGGCGCGCCCCGGGCCCTTCAGGAGGATCGGGCGGCCTTGCTCGGAGCCGCGGACCATGGACTCCCGGCCTCGGTGTCGTCCCTCCGGGCGGAGCGGCTGGCTCGAAAACGGACCCTTGGGTGCCTCGGACGGCACCCGTAGATTGCCCGCGCCGTCCGGGAGATCCATCCCTGAACCTGCTGCCCGAGGATTGGTATGCTCGCCCTCCTGCTCGCCACGGCACTCACCGGCGCGGCCCCGGCCCCGGTGCGCGACGACCCGACGGTCCGGGTCACGGTGGACAGTGCCCGTCACGAGGTGATCGTCGTGGCCGGGCGCTGGGACCTGCCCAACATGCCGCCCATGGCGGCGGCCATGCACGATCACGGTGCCTCCCACGACACCCCCGTGCAGCAGTTCAGCTGGCCCGTGGATGGCTGGTTCCGGGGGTTCAAGCTCGAGGTCCGCGACCAGGGCGGCCGCAAGCTCCCGCGGCGGATCATGCACCACCTGATCGCGGTCAATTACGACCGGCGCCAGCTCCTCTACCCCGCCGCCGAGCGGCTCTTCGGGGCCGGCACCGAGACGGATGACGCCACGGTTCCGGCCTCGATCGGGGTGCCGCTGGCCAGGGGGACCAACCTGGGCTTCTACGTGGCCTGGCACAACGACACGGGGGAGGACCTGACCGGCGTCGAGCTCACCATGACGCTCGAGTATTCCCCGGCCAACCTGAACCCGCGCCCGCTCGACGTGCTGCCGCTCTACATGGACGTGAACCTCACGGTGGGCGGGAGCAACAGCTTCGACGTGCCGCCCGGCCGTTCCGAGAAAGGGTATGAGTTCACCCTGCCCCTCGGCGGGCGGCTCATCGGCTACAGCGGGCACCTGCACGACTACGGCGTCGGCGTGCGGCTCGAGGACGTGGAGACCGGCAAAGTGGTGGCCCGCGTGACCGCCACCCGCGACCGCGAGGGCAAGGTGAGCAGGGTGAGCCGAAGCCTTCCCGGCATCCGCGGCGCGGGGGTCCGGCTCAAGGCCAACCACCGCTACCGCGTAGTGGGCACCTACGACAACCCGACCGGCGCGACGCTCGTGAACGGCGCCATGGCCCACATCGCCGCGCTGTTTGCGCCGGACAACGTGAAGGCGTGGCCGGCGGTCGATCTCGCCGATCCCACCTTCCAGACTGACCTTGCCTCGCTCGAACTCCGGGGCGCCGGCGGCGACGGGATGGACGGCCACGACCATGGCGCCCACGACCACGCCGACCACCAGCCCTGACTCCGTTCGCTTCCGCGAACGCCAACGGGCGGCCCCTAAGGGGCCGCCCGTTTGAGTTCTGCCCATGCCGGACGCGGCTAGACCAGCCGACGCACGCCCACCCAGCGCCGGTACCACCAGCGCCCCGAGATGTCGTCCGGGCTCAGGACGCTGACCTGCACCCCGCCGGTGGCGCTGTGGATGAAGCGACCATTGCCGATGTAGAGCCCGACGTGCGAGATCCGGCTGCCGCGAGTGGCAAAGGTGAGGAGATCCCCGGCCTGAAGCTGGTCGAGTGCCTTGGGGACCTCGGTGCCCTGCCGGGCCTGGTCCGCGCTGCGGCGCGGCAGCGTGATGCCGTGCTTGCCGAAGGCATACATGATGAGGCCGGAGCAGTCGAAGCCTTCCTCGCCCTCATCACCCCAGCGATAGGGCATGCCCATCACGTCGAGGGCGGTCTGCACCACGTCGCCGATCAGGGCGGCGCGGTCGGCGGGGACGCCCTCGCGCGCAAGCGCATCGCGCACCTCGCCGCCATCTGGGGTGGAGCCGGGGGCACTTCCCACGGGGCTGCCGGTGCGCGCCGGGGACGCCGGCACACCATCCGGCGCCGAGGGACGGCCAGTGCCGCCACGCCGTGCGCCGCGATGCAGGCCGATCCGGAAGCCGAGTTCCACGCCGTCGAACCCGCCGTAGGAGAGCTCACGGTAGCGCCCTTCGGCCGCGATGGCGAACGGGGAGAACGGGAAGAGCTCGTAGCCGAGCCCCACCGACCAGGCGCCCCAGAAGGTGCGCCCGGCGTGCGTCGCCAGGCCGCCCTCCACGCCCCCGATCACATACGGACCGCCCTGCCCGCCCCGGAAGAAGCTCAGGTCGGTGCCGATCCCGAAGAGGTTGCCGAGCGGGGCGCGGCCGTTGACGTGCAGTCCATGTAGGCTGGCCCCGACGGGGCCGAAGAGCCGGGTTCCGGTCCCCGCCCGCCAGGTGATGGCGGGAGGATCGGAGAAGTAGCGGCCCACCTGGAACGCAGGGCCCTGCGCCGCGAGCGGGGTCGCGGCGAGGCCGAGCGCCAGGAGAAGGGGCCGACGACTCACTTCACCCGGACCGGCTGGCCGGTGCGGAGGTTCACCTGGTACACGTTGCCTGGCCGGCAGTTGAGCCAGATGGGGGCCTCGAGGGTGGAATCATTGACGAGGCGGGGCGCACTGCCCGTGTAGAGGAGCGGGATGGCCACGCGGGTGCTGGCGCGCCGGATTTCCATGACCCGCTCCACGCAGGGCCGGCCGGCGGAGTCGGTGGCTCGGCGGCTCGCGGTGAACCACACCTCGACGCCCCCGGGCGCCGTGAGCGCCAGCGAGTCGGCGGGAGGCGCCGGCGCCGGGGGCGCCGAGTCGCGCCCCACGGCGGCGTCCTTGGGGCCGCCGCAGGCGGCGAGCAGCAGCGCCAGCAGGGTAAGGCGAGTGGCCGTCATGCCGGGTGCTCAGGTGGAGGGGGTGGCTCGGTCGGGGAGTCCGCGATGCTTTCGAGGTCCGGGAGCCCCTCGTCGGTGACCTGCAACGACTTCCGGAGCCGGGGGGAGTGGCGGAGCACCTGCCGCCAGAAGGCGAAGGTGACGGCCCCCGCGACGAGCGCCAGGCCGAACGTGATCCCGAGGGCGGTCCGGGGGTTGGTCGCGTCGCTGGTGGCGCCGAGCGCGAGCCACGCCCCCAGAAACGAAGCTGCCCACACCACGAAGGGCGTGAGCAGCCAGCCGATCAGCCGGGCGACAACCGCCGCGACCCGCATCGGGCCATTACTTCCCGCGCGCCCCGAACCCGGTCACGATCGTGCCGACCGCCAGCGCCGGCAGGAAGGCGATCCCGAACGTCGGGACGTTGAAGGCCGCGCCCGGGAAGTGCGCCACCGCCGCCGCGGCGCCGATGACCACGGTGAGCACCAGCGTCAGCACGGCGGCACCCACCAGGCTCGGCGAGCCCGACTTGGCCGCCTGGTTGGCGAGGATCCAGGCGCCGAGCCACGGCATGTAGCAGCCGACCATCCACCAGATGGGGTGGTACCACCAGTTGCTCCCGCCACCGACCGCGAGCCAGCGGTGGGTGTAGAGCTTGAAGGGCAGCAGGTTGCCCTGCAGGAACGTGACGTCGATCAGGAGGAACACGCCGGTGGCGAGGAGGCCGATGCCCGCCGCGCTCGCGATCCCGTCGATCTCCCGGGCGTTGACCCACAGGCCCGGGAAGAAGCTGGTGAACACCGCACCCGCGATGAGCAGCACGGCGAGCAGGCCCGCCTCGGCCGGCCCCTCGAGGAACCGGGACACGACGCCGATGGCGACGATGAAGACGGTCTGGATGACGGCGAGCTTGATGCCCGACCGGATGATGAACGGCAGGTCAGTCTGGCTCAGGCCAGCCGAGGGGTGCACCGCGGAACTCATGTCGGCTCCAGGGGAAGGTCGCAGAACGGCCTAAGTATAAATACCCCATGCAAGTATCACCACCACGTCGGTCACCGCCCAGGCTTCCAGAGCCTTGTACATGCCTCGCTGGTGCTGGTCCGGGGTCATCTGGGCGTGGTCCTGGAGCCAGGGGACCAGTACCCAGCCCCAGGCAGCCAGCGCCAGCGCGAGCCCGCCCCACCGCAGCAGCGCCGCCCCGCCCCCGCCCCACCCCGCAAGCACCGCCCCAGCAACGAAGAGCGCGAAGGCCACCCCCACCGCCCCGAGGGCGATGAGGAGGCTGCGCCGCATGCCCAGGATCAGGGCCAGCGTCCGGTCGCCGCGGCGGCGGTCCTCGTCGAACTGGTAGAGCTGAGTCAGCGGGTACAGCGCCGCGAAGAGGGGGCAGAAGCCCAGCAGCACCCAGAGATGCGCCGGCTCGAGCGGCCGCCCCGTGGCGGCGTACCCGGCGTACGGGGTCAGGGTGCCGAAGCCCACCATGTTGATGAGCCAGTCCACCCCGGCCACGGCCTTGAACCGGAACGGGGGCACCGAGTACACCAGTGACAGCAGGAAGCAGGCGCCGTAGGCCCAGCGATAGGCGGGCGGCAACCGGAACGCCAGCAGCTGCCCCGCGGCCATGAGCACCAGCGCAAACCATGCGAGGTGCCGAGGGACGGGTGGAGGCGCCTTGAGGTAGCCGATGTCGCCCTCGTCCCGGTCGAAGGCGGAGTTGATGGCGAGCGTGCCCCCGTTGAGGAACAGGACCCAGCAGGTCAGGCCAAGGAGCGCGGGGCCGAGCGCCTCGCCGTGCCGCGCCCCGCCCAGTCCCACGGCGAGCAGGTAGCCCAGCGCCGTGTGCGCCGCCATGATCGGCCACTCGGCCGGGCGCAGGTGCAGCAGGTAATCGAAGGCGGGCCCGAGGAGCCGGTAGCCGAGCCGGCGATGCGGTGGCGCGGCGGTGGCCGTCACCACTTCACCCCGAGGTAGCCGGCCGCCAGGCGGAGCCCGTGCAGGGTGAGGTCGGGGTCGATGAGCTCGACGGTGCGGCAGAGCGGCACGATGGTTCCCGCGAGCCCGCCGGTGGCCACCACCTTGGGGGGCGTCGGGGTGGGCCACTCCGCCTGGATGCGACGCACCAGCCCGTCCACGGCGTCGGCGGTGCCCAGCAGGACGCCGGCGCGGATGCACTCCTCGGTCCGGCGACCGATGACCCGGGCGGGCGGCCGGAGCTCGGTGGCCGGCAGCTTGGCCGCCCGCCGGGTCAGCTGGTCCGACGAGGTGCGCAGCCCCGGCATGATGACCCCGCCGATGAAGCGGCCGTCGGCGGTGATGCAGTCGAAGGTGGTGGCGGTGCCGAAGTCCACCACGATGGTGTCAGTCTTGAAGCGCTCCACGGCCGCGAGGGTGTTGATGATGCGGTCGGCGCCGACGGTGAGGGGCTCCTCCACGTCCACGCGGATGGGGAGCGGCGAGGCGGCGTCCACGATGCGCACGTCGGCGCTGGTGAGGGTGCGGACACCCTCGACGATGCTCTGGGTGACGCCCGGTGCCACCGACGCCACGACGGCGGCGCGCACCTCATTGGGGGAGTGACCTGCGTGGAGCAGGAAGGCGCCGAGCGCGGCGCCCCATTCGTCCGGGGTGCGGTCGGGGTTGGTGGTGAGGCGCCAGTGGCTGGTGACCGCGTCGCCACGGAAGAGGCCCGCGGTGATCTCGGTGTTGCCGATGTCGAGGGTCAGGAGCATGGGCTCGGCGGCTCCGCCGGGGGAATCGGGGTCAGGCGAGAACGATGGTGCCGGAGCGGACCGTGGTGACCGCGCCGCCGGCGTCCTGCACCAGCAGCGCGCCGTCGGCGGCGACACCGTCGGCGGTGCCCACCACCGGCCCGGCGAGGCGACGACCCTGCAGCCAGTCGCGGGCAACATACCGGGCGCGTTCGTCGGGCGTGAGGGGGCCGTCGGCCTGACCCACCCTGCCGATGGCCTCGCGGAGCCCGGCGGCGAGGTGTTCCGGGGTGGCGAGGGGCGCCACCTCCACCAGCGCGATGGCGCGCGCCCGGACCTCGTCGGGCAGCTCGTTCCGGACGTTGAGGCCGAGGCCGACGGCCACCCAGGCCAGCGCGCCGCCCTGCCACCGCGCCTCACACAGGATCCCGCCGAGCTTCCGGTCGGCGAGCATCAGGTCGTTGGGCCACTTGAGCCGGACCGCGAGGCCCGGAAGCAGGGCCTCCAGCACCTCGGCCACGGCCAGCCCCACCCGGAGGCTCAGCACGGCCGCGGCCGCCTCGGACGGGGGGCGGACGAGCACGCTCAGCCAGAGGCCGCCCGGCGGGCTGGCCCAGCTGCGGCCCCGGCTGCCCCGCCCGCCCACCTGCTCCGTGGCGAGCACCCCGCTCCCGCTCGGGGCCCCCTGCTCGCCGAGCGCGTGCACCAGGTCCTGCGTGGAGCTGACCCGCGCGTAGTGCGTCAGGGGCGCCTGGTTCATGGGCTCAGCCCGTCACCCGCCCGGCAATGGCGAGCAGGAAGGCCCCGAACGCGATCCGGTACCACGCGAACGCGGTGAAGCTGTGGCTCGCCACGAAGCGCAGCAGGGCCTTGATGACGAGGAACGCGGAGAGGAACGCCACCAGGAAGCCGGTGGCGAAGAGCGGGATGTCGGCGCGGGAGAGGACGTCGAGGCTCTTGATGAGGTCGAGCCCCGCGGCCGCGGCGAGCACCGGGACGGCCAGGAAGAACGAGAACTCGGTGGCCGCGGTGCGCGAGAGGCCGAGGGCATACCCGCCCATGATGGTGGCGCCGGAGCGCGACACGCCGGGCACCAGCGCGAGCATCTGGGCCAGCCCCACCCCGAGGGCGAGCCGCGGGGGGAGGTCGGCCACGTCGGCCACGCGCGGCGCGGGCTTGAGCCGCTCCACGACGAGGATGGCGATCCCGCCGACGATGAAGCCCCACGCCACCACCACGGGCGTGAACAGGTGAGCCTTGAGCCAGGAGTGCGCGAGGAACCCCACCACCGCGGCCGGCAGGAACCCGAGGAGCAGGTTGGTGACGAAGCGGCGGCTGGCCGGCTCCCGCACCACCGTGCTGGCCACCGCCACGAACTTGTGCCGGTAGAGCCAGACGATCGCGAGGATGGCGCCGAGCTGGATGAAGATCTCGAAGGTCTTGGCGCGCTCGCCGGTGAAGCCGAGGAAATGGCCGGCCACAATCAGGTGGCCGGTGGAGCTGACGGGAATGAACTCGGTCATGCCTTCCACCAGCCCCAGCACCACCGCCTGCAGGAGTTCCGGCCCGGTCACCGGAGCGCCTCGTCGTACAGCGCCTCGTACTGCGGGACGATGACGTCGGCCGAGAAGGTGCCGGCCTGCGCGATAGCGGCGGCGCGCATGGCGGCGTGGCGGTCGGGGTCGCGCAGCAGTTCCACCGCGCGGCGGCCCATGGCCTCGACCGAGCCGGGCGGCTCGAGGATGCCGCTCACCCCGTCGGTGATCACCTCGGGGAGGCCGCCGGCCCGGCTGGCCACGGCCGGCGCGCCGCAGGCCATGGCCTCGAGGGCGGCCAGCCCGAACGATTCGGTCTGGCTCGGGAGCAGGAACAGGTCGGAGGCCTGCAGGATGCTGGCCACGCGGTCGAGCCGCCCGAGGAAGCGCACGCTGTCGGTGACGCCGAGGGCCTCGGCTTCCTTCTCCGCCTCGCCGCGGTCGGGGCCGTCGCCCACCATGACCAGGGTGGCGGGGACCGCGCGGCGGATCCGGGCAAAGATGCGCACCACGTCCCGCACCCGCTTCACCTCGCGGAAGTTCGAGATGTGGGTGACGACCTTGTGGCCGGCGGGGGCCAGCGCCTCGCGCGGCGCCTCGGGGTCGGGGCGGTACTCCGCCAGGTTCACGAAGTTCGGGATCACCCGCACGTTGCAGTTGACGCAGCCGAAGGTGCGGTAGGTCTCGTCGCGCAGGAAGTTGGAGACGGCGGTCACCTCGGTGGAGCGCTCGATCGAGAACTTGGTGATCTGGTAGAAGCTGGCTTCCTGCCCCACCAGCGTGATGTCGGTGCCGTGGAGCGTGGTGATCACCCGCAGGTCCCGCTCGCTTGCCAGCATCTCCTTGGCGAGCCAGGCGGTGGTGGCGTGCGGGATGGCATAGTGCACGTGGAGGACCTCGAGGTTCTCCCGGCGCACCACCTCGTACTGCTTGGAGGCCAGCGACAGCGTGTAGGGAAAGTGGTCGAACAGCGGGTAGTGGGAGATGGCCGTGTCCACCTCGTGGAAGAACACCCGCTCGGCGTAGCCCCGGAGGCGGAAGGGTGAGGCGTACGAGATGAAGTGCACCTCGTGCCCGCGCCGCGCCAGCTCGAGGCCGAGCTCGGTGGCGACCGCCCCCGAGCCGCCATAGGTCGGGTAGCAGGTGATCCCGATCCGCATGGGCCGGACGCTCGCGGCGGCGGCCATGTCAGGCGCCCCCGGCCTGGGCCAGCGCCGTCACGACGGTCGAGTGCCCTTTCTCCTGCGCCAGCATGAGCGCCGTCTTGCCCGAGGCGCTCCGGATCGCCAGGTCCGCCCCGGCCGCGCGGAGTGGTGCCACCACCGCTGCCTGGCCGCGGTCGGCCGCGGCGTGCAGCGGGGTCCAGTTGCCGGTCTGGAGCGCGTTCGGGTCCGCGCCGGCCGCGAGGAGCGCCTCGAGCACGCCCACGTGGCCGCCGCCCGCGGCGGCGTGCAGCGCCGTGGCGCGGAGCGGGTCGGTGGTGGCGGCCGCGGGATCGGCGCCGACGGAGAGGAGGTAGCGCGCCAGCTCGGCGTGGCCGAAATAGGCGGCGTAATGAAGCGCGGTGAGGCCGCCCTCGAGGGGGACGTTGACCCAGCCGGTGTCGCCGGCCAGGAGGCGCCGCACGGCGTCGAGGTCACCGGCCTGCGCGGCGTCGGCGAGGTCGTTCTTGAGGTCGGGCATGGGGCAAAAGTAGCGGGGGGACGGCACGGGGCCAACGCGCGACGGGGACTCAGCCCGGCGGCGCCCCGTGCCGGCGGGTCCAGGCCTCGACGATCTCGCCGGCCAGCACATCCGGCGGGCGGGTGGCATCCAGGGTAAGCACCTCGCCCTCGAGCTGGTGCCGGAACCAGGTCTCCTGCCGCTTGGCATACTGGCGGCTGGCGATGGTCACCGCCTCGGCCACGGAGTCGCGGGACCGGAGCCCCTGCAGGTACTCGACGGCCTCGCGGGGGCCGATCGCGTCGAGGCCGGGCGCGCCGGGCTCCGCCCCCTCGGCGAGGACGGCGGCCACCTCCTCGATCATGCCCTGGCGGACCATCTCGGCCGCGCGGGCCTGGATGCGCTGGTGCAGCACGGCGCGCGGCGCGGTGAGCACCACGTACCACGGGGTGATGGCGCCCTGGGCGCGGGCGCTGGCCTGCCAGTAGCTCAGGGGGCGGCCCGTGAGGCACGCCACCTCGATGGCGCGCGCCGCGCGCTGGCGCCCGCCGCCCCGGAAGCCCGGATCGAGGCGCGCGGCCATGCGCACCAGGTCGATGTCGGGGAGCGCGGCGGTCCAGCGTTCGAGGTCGCGCCGGCGCAGGGCGTCGAGGGGGGGCTCGGCGAAGAGCCCGTCGGCCAGCGCCCGGATGTAGAGCCCGGTGCCCCCGACCACCACCGGCACGAGCCCGCGCGCGCGGATGTCGGCGATCCACCGCGGGGCGTCGTGGGCAAAGCGCCCCGCGCTGTAGCGCTCGCCCGGGCGCACCAGGTCGAGGCCGTGGTGCGGGACCTTCTGCAGCCAGCGGCGCGGCGGCTTGGCGGTGCCCACGTCGAGCCCGTGGTACACCTGCCGGCTGTCGGCGGAGGCCACCTCGAGCGGCCAGTGCGCGGCCAGGGCAAAGGCGACGGCGGTCTTCCCGATGCCGGTGGGGCCGCAGAGGACGAGGGTGCTAGCGCCGGCCAAACCGGCGCTCCAGTTCCTCGCGCGGGAGCTGCACGATCGTGGAGCGCCCGTGCACGTCGTGCGGCGGCAGGGCGCAGGCGAAGAGGCGCGCCAGGAGCTCGCGCCGCTCCCGGTCGTCCAGCGGGTCGCCCGCCTTGACGGCGGCCCGGCAGGCGTAGGTGGCCGCGAAGCGCTCCAGCCGGTTGGCCCAGCCGCCGAAGCGGCCCCGGGCCAGGTCGCTCACCAGCTCGCGCAGGCAGCGCGCCGCGTCGAAGCGCGGGTGCGGCGCCGGCACGGCGTTGACGACCACCGTGCGGCCGCCGAACGGTTCCACCTCGAAGCCGACGACCTCGAGCTGGTCGCGGAAGGTCTCCACCGCCTCGAGCTCCTCGTCCGTCAGCTCCAGCGTGAGCGGCAGCAGCAGCCGCTGGCTGGCCAGCCCGCCCTGCTGCACCCGAGCCATCAGCTGCTCGTAGAGCACCCGCTCGTGGGCGGAGTGCTGGTCCACGAACACGAGTCCGTCGGTGCCCTCGTACACCAGGTAGGTGTTGAAGAGCTGGGTGATCGGGATCGCCACCTCGGCCGGCCGGGCGGCCACCCGCGCGTCGGGGAGCGCCGGCTCCTCCGTCAGCTCCACCGCGAGCGGCTCGCTGAGCGGCGCGAAGAGGTCGGCCGGCACGGGCGCGCCGGCCTGCGACGGCCGGGGCGAGGGCCAGGCGCGCTCCCCGCCCTGCCACGCCACCACCGCCGCCGCCTCGAGCTTGCCCAGGGCGTCGCGCACCGCCTCCTCGACGGCGCGCTCGGCCCCGATGCGGTCGCGGAAGCGGACCTCGAGCTTGGCGGGATGGACGTTCACGTCCACGTCCTCGCTGGCGGTCTCGAGATGCAGGAAGAGCGAGGGGCGGTCGCCGGGGTGGATCGCGGAGCGGTAGCCCGCCTCGGCCGCGCGAACCAGGAACGAGTCGCGGAAGGGCCGGCCATTGATGAAGAGCTGGGTGCGCCGGCCCGTGGGCTGGGCGTCGGCCGGGCGCTGGATGAAGCCGTGCACCCGGAACGCGCCGACCGCGTACTCCACCGGCACCAGCGTCCGCCCGAGTTCCTGCCCCCAGACGCCCTCGAGCCGCTCCGCCAGCGCCTGGGCGGGGGGCACGACCAGCCGGGAGCGCCCGTCGAGGAAAAGCTCAAACCCCACGGCCGGGTGCGCCAGCGCGAGTGTCGCCACGGCCTCCCACGCCGCGCGCGCCTCGCTCGAGGTGCTGCGGAGGAATTTCCGGCGCGCGGGGGTGTTGAAGAAGAGGCTCCGCACCGTCACGGTGGTGCCGCGCTGGCGCGCGAGGGTGCCCACGCGCTCCACCCGGCCACCCGTCACCTCCACCTCGGTGCCGTCGCCCTCGGCCTCGGCGGTGGTGAGGTGAAAGCGCGAGACGGAGGCGATGGCCGGCAGCGCCTCGCCCCGGAAGCCGAAGGTGGCAACGCCCACCAGGTCCGCCGAACTGCGGATCTTGCTCGTGGCGTGGCGGTCGAGGGCCAGCACGGCGTCCTCCTTGCCCATGCCGTGCCCGTCGTCCGCCACCTCGATCAGGGTCTTGCCGCCCTGCTCCAGCGCGATGCGCACCCGGGTGGCGCCCGCATCGATGGCGTTCTCGGCGAGTTCCTTGACGGCGGAGGCAGGACGCTCGACGACCTCGCCGGCGGCGATCTGGTCGGCAACGGTGTCGGGGAGGATGGCGATGCGGCGCGGCATGATGGCCCAAAGATAAGCCGCCGCGCCCTCGCGGCTACGGCGCGGGCAGGTCGGCGGCGGATCGGAGCAGCGGCGCCGGGAGCCAGCCTTCCTGCCCGCCCGGGGCGCGCACCCGCACCCAGGCGCCCCGGCGCTCCTCGAACAGCACGGTGCCGAGGCGCGCCACCTCGCCGGCCGGGGGTGCCTGCTCGTGGGGCGACAGCCGCAGCACCGCGTTGGCGGCCACCACCGCCACCGGCCGGTGATACCAGCGCGCGATCCCGGTCCCCACGAGCACCACCACCGCGCCGCCGCCGAGCAGCACGAGCCAGCGGCCGCGCGCGGCGCGGGTGGCGATGATGCCGCCCCAGCCGGCCAGCCAGAGCACCAGCCCCAGCAGCCGGAGTTCAGCCGGGGTCATGGGCGCGATGGCGAGGTTGCGGGTGGACCAGGGATCGGCCGGCGGCACGAGCAGCAGGGCGCGGCGCAGGCCCTGGTCGCGCGGGCGGAGCCGGGCGCCACGGATCCAGGCCGCGAGCGCCTCCGCGTCGTCGCCGCCGCGCCAGGCGGCGTCACCGAGGTTGAGCCAGTGGTTCGCGACGTCCGGCGCCGCCATTGCGCGGGCCCGGAAGCCGTCCATCGCGGCCCGGTACGCGCCGGCCTCGTACAGCTGTTCCGGCGCCGCCTGCGCGGTGCTGCGCGCGGCGGCGAGCGTGAGCAGCGCGCCGGCGAAGCCGGCCCGGGCCCGCCAGCGCCGGGCGCGCTGCGAGCCGCGGGGCGTGAGCCGGGCGAGGACCTCCTCCACGTCGCGGGCCAGGCGCGTGCGGTCCTCGCGCGCCCCGGGCGCGTAGCGCGCCTCCCGCAGCCGGTGCCGCAGCGCGATGGTCCGGGCCACCACGTCGGCATCGATCTCGGCGCCGGCAAGCACGGCCTGCAGCTGCTCGTCCGCGAGGTCCGCCGCCGCGGGTACCAGCGAGGCCAGGGCCGAGGACAGCCGCCGCTCGGCCACCGCGAGCGGCTCGCCGGCGTGCACCTTGGGCGCCGGGGTCACCCGGCGCCGCACGCGCGGCCGCCGCAGGCCGAGCAGCAGGACGGGCGGCAGCAGCGCAATCAGCCCCCATGCCCACGCCGGGAGGGTCCGCTCGATGCGGCGGGCCAGCGTCGGCGACGCATCGAGCCGGAGGGGCGGTGGTTCCGCACGCGAGGCCGGCGCGTCCCCGCGCGGCGCCACCACGACACTGGTCCCCGCGGCGGTGGTGGCATCGTACCTCCCCGCCCCCGCATCGAAGAACGGATACCGCACCGCCGGCACCGCGAGCATCCCGGCCGAGTCCGCGACGAGCAGGTACTTGAAGGTCTTGCTGCCGCCCAGCCACCCGTCCTGGAGCCCCACCCGTTCCGTGGCGCCCTCGGGATAGACGCGAAGGCCCTCGGGCCAGCGGACGTCGGGCTGGGGCCACAGTGCCACGTTGCCCTGCCCACTCACCACGACCTCGGCCGTGAAGGCCTCGCCCTGCCTGCCGGTCGGCGGCGAGATGGTGGTGCCCACCCGGAGCCCGCGTCCCACCGCACCCGCGAAGTCCGGCATGCGCCCCTCCGCCGGGAGCGCGCGCACGGTCACGCGGGTGGTGTCGCTCGCCAGCCGGTACCGCTCCTCCTGGCTGAAGAACTGGAACGCCAGCGGCAGGCTGTACTGGAGGCGCGCCGGGCTCACGCTGATGGTGCCCGGGGTGAGCGGGAACGCCACCTGGTGCAGCACGAAGAGGTCGTACCACTTGCCGTTCACCATCCGGCTCGCGGCGATCCCGGTGGGCGTGGGCTGCGGGTACGCCCACACCCCTTCCACCTGCGGCGACTCGACCGTGGGCGCCCGCCGGAGCTGCTGCCGCACCTCGCGCTCGAACCAGGCGATGGTCACCACGTCGAGCTGCTGTCCCACCGTGACGGTGTTGTCGGAGACCAGCACGGAGATGCCCGCCGCGCCGAGCGCCCCCGGCGGCGGGGCCCGCTGCACCAGCGCGCGCAACCGCGGGTTGAGGGCGGCGGTGACTGCGGGCGCCGTGCCGCCCGTGATGGTCACGGTGATCGCGTCGCCACGGGCATAGGCCACGCCCTGGCGCACCTGCACGGGCCCGAGGCGCCACTCCCCGGGCTGGGTGGCGCGGAGCCGGAAGACGATGGTGGTGGTCCGCCCGCCCCCGCCGTCCATGTTCACGTCGCTCCGCTCGGTGCGCGCCTCCAGTTCAAAGCCGCCAAGCGTCGGCAGGTCCACGCGGATGGGATCGCTGAGGTCGCTGTGCACCGTGATGGTGTACTCGATCACGTCGCCCGGGGCCACGCGATCCCGGTCCACGCCGACCATGACCTCGGGGCCGCGCGCCTGCGTGCCCGCCTGCAGCGTCAGGACGAGGAGGGCGGCGAGCATCACCAGTCCTTCACCGCCGCCGGCGCGCTGCGCGCCCGGCCGAGCCGGCGGCTCCGGGTGTCGCGCTCTTCCCGCGAGACGGAGTTGAGGATCTGCTCCGCCTGCGCCTGCGAGAGGCTGGGAATGCCCTCCGGCGGCTGGGGCCGGCTGGGCGACGGGTCGGGCGGCTTGGCGCCCTCGGGCGGCGGGTTCCTCGGGCTGCTCCCCCCGCCCCCGCTCGGCGGCGGCCGCCGCGACTGGGCCAGCTCCAGGTTCCACTTGGCCCGCTGGCTCGCGGGCACCAGCCGCAGCGCCTCCTGGAGCCGCTCGGCAGCAACCCCGAAGAGGGAGTCACGGTGGGTCGAGTCGGCCTGCGCCTCCCGCAGGGCGGCCACGCCCATGTTGTAGAGCGCGCGATACCGGAGGTCCGGGTTCACCGTCTGCGCCGCCTTCTCGAGGGCCTTGCGGGCCTCCGCCGGCTGGCCCGCGGCCAGAAGCGCGGTCCCCGCGTTGTACCAGGCCGTGTCGGTGGCGCCGGCCCCCAGCGTGCCCACGAGGGCGCGCGCCGCCTCGCGCGTGCGCCCGGCCTGGTAATCGCGGACCCCGGGCGCCGGGCGCTGGGCGCGCGCCGGGAGCGCCAGGGCCACCAGCGCCAGGCCCACGAGGGCAGCGCTCTTCCGGGTGGTCGTCTGGATGCCGAGCAGGAGCGCCCCGACCAGCGCCGGGATCCATACCAGCGGGACCAGGTCCTCGGTGCTCGAGGAGGTGAGCGGCGCGCGCTGGAACGCGGCGAGCAGGTCGCGCACGGCCGCGGCCTGGTCCGGCAACTCAGCGGGCACGAGCGCCGCCTCGGCGGCGTCGGCCACCTGCTGCAGCACGTCGTCGCGCCGGCGGGTTTCCACCGGGGTGCCGCTCTCGTCGAGCTTGTACTCCACCATACCGCCGGCGCTGTCGCGGAGCGGGATCTTCACGGGGGTGGGCGTCCCCTCGGCCACGAGGATGACGCGCACCTGCTCCTCGCGCAGCCGCCGGGCGGCGGCGAGGACGTCGGGCAGCGAATCCAGCGCCTCCCCGTCGGTGAACACCACGAGCACCCTGTCGCCCGCCTCCCGGGAGGCATTCAGCAGCTCCGCGCCCTGGTTGAGGGCGGCGGCGAGCCCCGTCCCGCCCTGGCTCGCGATGTCGGGCGAGAGCGCATCCAGGAAGAGCGTCACCGCCGCCCCGTCGAGCGTGAGCGGGCTCAGGATGTAACTCCGCCCGGCAAACGCCACGAGTCCCACGCGGTCGCGCACCATGTCCTGCACCAGCCGGCGGGCCTCCCGCACCGCGCGGCCGAGCCGGCTGGGCTTCGTGTCCTCGGCCAGCATGGAACGGCTGATGTCCATGGCGAGCACCACGCTCAGCGCCTGCGTCTCCGCCGTAACGGTCTGCCGCCCGCCGCGCGGGCCGGCCACCGCGACGGCCGCCGCGAGCCCGGCCAGCGCCAGCAGCAGCGGTCCGCTCCGCCCGGCCGCCCGGGAGGTGGCCGCCAGCACCGGGGACCACGCCGCCGCCCGCGCGACGCGGCGCCGCCGCGCCAGCACCGACAGGAAGCCGACGCCCACCGCCACCACCGGGGCGAGGACCAGGAGGAGCGGCGTGTCGAACGTCATGGCACCCGCACCACGAGCGTGGCGCCGAGCAGCAGCTCGAGCCCGAGGGCCAGGAGGCCGAGGAGCACCAGCGGCTTGGCGATCTCGTCGTACCGCACGTAGCGCGTCACCTGGATCGGCGTCTTCTCGAGGCCGTCGATCTGCCGGAAGATCTGGGTGAGGGCCTCGCTGTCCTGCGCGCGGAAATACCGCCCCCCGGTGCTCGCGGCGATGTCCCGCAGGAGCGGCTCGTCGATCCGCACCGGCAGCACCTCGTAGCGGAACCCCGAGAGGCCGCGCCCGGTGGGAATCGGGGCCTCGCCCTCGGTGCCCACCCCGATGGTGTACACGCGGATACCGAGGGCCGCGGCCGCGGCCGCGGCGGTGCGCGGGTCCACGGTGCCGCGATTGTTCTCGCCGTCGGTCAGGAGCAGGATCACCTTGGTCTTCCCCGGGGCCTCCCGCAGCCGGTTCACGGCCGTGGCGAGCCCGGTGCCGATCGCGGTGCCATCCTCCAGCATGCCGATCTTGAGCGCCTGCACCGACTGCTCCAGCACGGGGTAGTCCACGGTGATCGGCACCTGCGTCAGCGCCTCGCCGGCGAACGCCACGACGCCGATCCGGTCCGCGGAGCGCGCCTTGATGAAGGAGATGGCCTGCTGCTTGGCCACCTCCATCCGGTTGGAGGGCGCGAAGTCCTCGGCGAGCATGCTGCTCGAGATGTCGAGCGCCAGCACGATCGCGATGCCTTCCTTCTTCACCTCCACCCGCGAGCCGCCGAGCCTGGGGCCGGCGGCGGCGATCACCCAGGCGCTCCACGCCAGGAGCCGGAGCAGCGGTGGCACCCGCGCCAGCACGCTCGTCTCGCCCACCTGGCTCACGAGGCGGAGGTCGCTGTACTCGGTGGCCGGCCGCGGCCGCGACCGCCGCCACCACCACCAGGCCAGCGGGAGGAGGAGCAGGAGCAGCAGCCAGGGCCGCGCGAAGCTCATGCCCCCTCCACCTGCGCCACCAGCCGCGCCGCGCGCCCCGCCAGCTCCACGACGGCCGCCCCCGGCGCCTCGGCATATTCCGCCGCCTCGAGGGCCCGCAGCACCGTCGCGATCTCCTCAATGGGCCACCCCGGGCGCTGCTCGGCGACGATCCGCACCAGGCGCGACGTCACCACCCCCGCGGGAATCCCCGGCAACTGCCGCAGGAGTGCCCGGCGAAGCTCGAGCGCCGCCACGGCGGCCACGGCCCGGTGCTCGCCGTCCTCGCCCCACTCGGCCAGGGGCAGCGCCACCGGATCCGGCGCGGGCCGCGCCGCCGGCATCACGGGGCCGCGCCGCCGCCACCACCACGCCACCGGGGCGAAGAGCACGGCCGCCACGCCGAGCGCTGCGAGCGGCGGCCAGGGGGACGTGATCCGCTGCTCCACGATGCCCGCTTCCGGCTGCACCGGCAGGGAGTCCACCCTGGCGCCGCCGGGGAGGACGCTCGCCACCTCGAACGCCGCGGGGGCGGGCGGGAGCGAGTCGGTGCGGCCGTCGGGGCGGATCACCACCGGCCCCGGCACCTGCACCGCGTGCCGCCCCGCCGCCCATGCCACGGCCGGGTAGGCCACCGTCACCGTGTCGCCACTGCGCCGGACCACCGGGCTGCCGAGCAGCCCCACGGGCGCGGCAGGCTCCCAGGGCGCGGGGCGCACCTCGGCGCCGGCCGGCACCACCACGGTCCGCGTGAGCCAGATGGTGTCGCCCACGGTGGGCGGGGCGGCCTGCGGCAGCAGGTGCAGGAGGAGCGCGATCATCGCTGCATCCGCCGGGCCCGCTGCGCGAAGGCGCGGCGCAGGATCGGGGCGTAGTCGCTGGCCGTCCCGAGCACCACGTGGTCCACGCCCGCGCTCGCGAAGGCGCGGTTGCGCTCCTCCCGCTGCTTCTCGGCGAGGGCGCGGAGGCGGCCGCGCACCGCGCGGGCGCCGGTATCCACGAGGCGGCGCTGGCCGGTCTCCGCGTCCTCGAGCTCCATCCAGCCGGCGTCGGGGAGGTCGTGCTCCCGCGGGTCCTCGAGGGCGATGGCCACCACGTCGTGCCGCACCGCCAGCTGGCGCAGCGGCTGCTCCCAGCCCTCGGCCAGGAAGTCGGAGAGCACCACCACGATGCTCCGGTGGTGCAACAGCTGGGTGGCGTAATGCAGCGCTGCGGTGAGGTTGGTGCGGCGGCTGGCGGGGGTGAAGGCCACGAGGTCCCGGATGACGCGGAGCGCGTGCCGCCGGCCCTTCCCCGGCGGGATCACCCGCTCCACCTGGTCCGCAAACAGGAGCGCGCCGGTGCGGTCGTTGGTGCTGGCGGCGGCCAGCGCCAGCACCGACGCCACTTCGATGGCCAGCGCCGACTTGGAGCGCGGGTGCCCGAAGTGCTGCGAGCCCGACTGGTCCACCAGCAGCATGAGCGTGAGCTCGCGCTCCTCGGTGTAGCTCTTCACGTAGGGCGTGCCGAGCCGGGCGGAGACGTTCCAGTCAATGGCGCGGAAGTCGTCGCCGTGCTCGTATTGGCGCACCTCGGCAAACTCGATCCCCTGCCCGCGGAACACCGAGCGGTACTCCCCGGCGAAGAGCGCGGTCACGAGCCCGCGGGAGCGCAGCTCGATGGCCTTGACCTGCTTCAGGATCTCGGGCGAGATGGCGGGCATCGGCGGTGCTCAGCGGCGATGCGACGGGCGGGCGGGGCGCGCGCTCAGGGGACGGGGACCGCGTCGAGGATGCGCGTGACCACCTGGTCGGCATCCACCTCCTCGGCCTCGGCCTCGAAGGTGAGGAGCACCCGGTGGCGCAGCACGTCGAGCGCCATGGCGCGGACGTCCTCCGGGATGACGTAGCCCCGCCCCCGCAGGAAGGCGTGCGCCCGCGCCGCCTGCGCCAGCGCAATCGACGCGCGCGGCGAGGCCCCGAAGGCCACCAGCGGCTTCAGGTTGGCGAGGCCCACCACGGACGGATCGCGGGTGGCGCGCACCAGGTCCACGATGTAGTCCACCACCTTCTGGTCCAGGTAGGTGGCCGCGATGGTCTCGCGGAGGCCCAGGATGGTGGCGGGCGTGAGGAGCCGGCGAAGGGGCGTGGCGTCCACCGCGCTCCGGCGGAGCAGCACTTCCTTCTCCTGGTCCCGCGTGGGATAGCCCACGCGCACCTTGAGCATGAAGCGGTCGAGCTGCGCCTCGGGCAGCGGGTAGGTGCCCTCGTTCTCGATGGGATTCTGGGTGGCGAGGACCAGGAACGGCTCCTCGAGCGCGAAGGTGTGCCCGCCGATCGTCACCTGCTTCTCCTGCATGGCCTCGAGCAGCGCGGCCTGCACCTTGGCCGGGGCGCGGTTCACCTCGTCGGCCAGGACGATCTGCGCGAACACCGGCCCCTGCTTCACCCGGAACTCCTGGGTCTTCGGGTCGAAGACCATGGTGCCGATGAGGTCCGCGGGGAGCAGGTCCGGCGTGAACTGGATGCGGGAGAAGCTGGCCTCGACGATTTCTGCGAGCGTCTTCACCGCCAGCGTCTTGGCGAGCCCCGGCACGCCCTCGAGCAGGATGTGCCCGCCGGTCAGCAGGCCGATCAGCAGCCGCTCCACCATCGTGTCCTGGCCCACGATGCGCTTGGCCACCTCCGCGCTCACCTGCTGGACGGGGCCGGCGTCAACGGTGCGGCTGGAGCCCGAGGGGCGTGCGGTCATGAGGCGTCGGGGGTGCGCGGTGGGAGGCGTGAGGGTCGTCGCCGTCAATCATAGCAGGGCCCGGACGACCGGAGGAGTGAGCCCCGCCACAGGAAGGTCCTAGTCCCGGCCGCCCCCCATCTTGATGGCCTTGTAGAGGCCCGCCTCCTCCGCGGGGGTGAGCGGGCGGCTCTTGCCCACCGCCAGGTCGCCGAGGCGGACGGGGCCGTACGAGAGGCGGGCCAGCCGTTCCACCTTGAGCCCCATCGCCTCGCACCACCGGCGCACCACGCGGTTGCGGCCCTCAGTGAGCGTCAGGTCGATCAGGCTCCGGCCCTCCTTGCCCGGACGGACCCGCAGCCGCTGCGGTTCCACCGCGCGCCCGTCGAGCTCGATCCGTCCCTGCACCGCCTTCTCCACCTCGGCCGTGGGCCGGCCGTGCACCAGCGCCACGTAGCTGCGCGGGATGTGGTAGCGGGGGTGGGTCAGGCGGTGCACCGCGTCGCCGTCGGTGGTAAGGAGCAGGAGGCCGGTGGTGTTGGCGTCGAGCCGGCCCACGTAGGTGAGGCCCGGCACGCCGGGGAAGAAGTCGAGCACGGTGCGGCGGCCTTCCTCGTCGCTCGCCGTGGTCACCACGCCCATCGGCTTGTGGAAGGCGTACCAGCGCTTCCCTTCCACCCGCGGGATCGGCTTCCCGCTCACGGTGATGCGCTGGCGGTCGGGGTCCACCTTCATGCCGATGGTGGCCACCTGCCCGTCCACCTTGACGCGGCCCGCCTCGATCAGCTCCTCGGCGGCGCGCCGGCTGGCGATCCCGGCGCGCGCGAGGGCGCGCTGCAGGCGCATCTCGCTCACGATTCCGCCGGGACCGACGCGGCGGCTTCCGCGGAGTCCGCCTGCTCCGGCTTGTGGGGATGGAGCGCCACGCTGAACTCCTCGGTGCGCGGCAGCTCACCCAGGTCCCGCAGGCCCAGCAGCTCCAGCAGCAGCGGCGTGGTGCCGTACAGGAGCGGCCGGCCCATGGCCTCGGAGCGCCCCACCACCTCGATCAGGCCGCGCTCCTGCAGGCTCCGCAGCACGCCCCCGGCCGACACGCCCCGGATCTCCTCGATCTCCGCCCGCCCCACCGGCTGCCGGTAGGCGATGACGGCCAGCGTCTCCATGGCCGCCGGCGTGAGCTTGGGCGTCCGCACCGCGATCTGCGCGCGCTCGATGGCCTCGGCGAACGCGCGCCGCGTCAGGACCTGGTACCCGCCCGCCAGCTCCACCACCTCGACGGCGTGGCCGTCGAAGTCGTAGTGCTCGCGGAGCTCGTCGACGGCGGTGCGCACGTCGGCCAGCGAGGCCTCGGGCTCCAGCGTCTGGAGCTCCTCGACGGTGATCGGGCGGTTGGCCGCGAAGAGGGCGGCCTCGATCAGCTGCATCAGCGGTTTCATCAGGAGTTCTCGGCGGCGAGGCGGCCCGGCGGCATGTCGTCTTCCGCGCGGGACTCGGGAGCCGGCGCGGGCGGCAGGGCCACGCTCGCCGGGGCGTCAGGGACGGCCGGGTGCTCGGGAACGGGAGGGTCGGCGGCGAGGGCCCCGGTGGGCTCTTCCACCTGCACCGGAGCCTCCGTCACCGGGGCAAAGGGGTCGGGGCGGTCGTCCCGCTGTACCATGAACGGCGTGAAGTCCCCTTGCTGCACCAGCCGGACACGACCGTGCTTGGCCAGCTCGAGCAGGGCGAGCAGCGTCGAGAGGATGTCCACGATGGTCGGCCGGGGCCCCAGGGCCTCGAGCCAGCTGAACTCCGCGCGCTCCTCGAGCATCGCGGCGAGGCGCCGGTGCGCGCCCTCGGTGTCCAGCGGGCGCGGCACCACGCGATGGAGCACCGGCGAGGGGATCTCGCTGATGACCTTTTCCACCGCCTTGAGCAGCTCGAGGATGTCGAGCGTGAGGGGCGGCGGCGGCAGCTCGGGCGGCGGCGGCAGGTAGCCGCGCGGGTGCTGGTCGGCACGACGATCGGCCGCGCGCTCGAGCCAGGTGGCCACTTCCTTGATGAGCTGGTACTCGAGGAGCCGCCGCACCAGTTCGTGCCGCGGGTCCTCCCACCCCTCCTCGCCCTCGCGGCGGGGGAGCAGCATCTGCGCCTTGAGGCGCAGCAGCCGGCCCGCCATCTCCAGGTAGTCGGCCGCCTGGTTCAGGCCGAGCTCGTGGATGGCCCCCAGGAACTGGTCGGCAATGCGGGCAATCGGGATGTCCGCAATGTCGATCTGCTCCTCCCGCAGCAGGTGCAGGAGCAGGTCGAGCGGCCCCGCGAAGGCGTCCAGCCGGACGACGAACGCGGGCTCGGCGCCGAGCGCGGTGGTGGGAGCGGCGGGGCTCGTCATCCGGTAGCGGGGATCCTGGAAGCGGGGGCCTGAGCGGGTCCGAGTCGGGGAACTCGAACGGGCGGGGAATCTATACCCCGGGGAACCCCCTGAAAACCCGTCCCCCGCTTGACCTTGCGTGGTTTCCTGTCTAGAATCACCGCTTCCTCCGGCCCAACCCGGCCGGTTCCGTTGGTCTCGACCCGAGGTTTTTCCGTGCCCCGTATCAAGTCCGCCAAGAAGGCGATGCGGAAGTCCCGCGCGGCGCAGGAGCGCAACCGCCGCCGCCGCAGCCAGCTCCGCACCGCCGTCAAGAAGGTTCGTGCCGCCGGGAACGCCCAGGAGGCGCAGGCCGCCCTCACGGAAGCGACCCGCCTGCTCGACCGCGCGGGCCGCAAGAACCTCGTGCACAAGAACACTGCCAGCCGCACCAAGAGCCGGCTCGCCAAGCTCGTGGCCGCCAAGGCCGCCAAGTAAGCCGCGCAGCGGAAGCAACGAGGGCCGGGTTCCCCTGGGAACCCGGCCCTTCGTATTCCTGCCTGCCCCGATGCTACAGCGCCGCCAGCTCGGCGCCGCAGCGCTCGCAGTACCACTCCGTGGGGCGGTTCAGCGTCCCGCACTCACCACACTTGAGCGTCTTCTGGCCGCCCGAAGGCGCGGTCCGCTCCCGCGGGGGATCCGCCGCCGGTGGCGGAGCCGCGGGACGGGGCTCGGCCGGCGGCGTCAGGGCCGCGTCGGGCTTGATGAAGCCGCCGCTGCCACGCTTGGGGGCCGGCGCGGGCGCCGGCGTGGACTCGATCGACTTGAGGAACGCCAGCTCGTCGCCCTTCGCCGTGGGCGTGGCCTCGGGCGGCTTCCCCGAGGGGAACCAGAGGGTCCGGCCCGGCTCTTCCTTCTTGGCGGCGGCCGGCTTCGCCGGGATCGGCGTGGGCGTCTTGGGCGGCGCCGGCCGGATCGGCACCTCGGCGGCCGGGGCTCGGATCGGTTCCGGTTCCGGCGCAGGCGGCGGCGGAGGCGCCTGCACCACGGGCCGCGGGGCCGAGACCACGACCGGCGGGGCCGGCGGGGGGACCGGCGGCGGCGGAGCTGGCGCCGGCTCCGGCTCGACCGGCGCGCGAATGGTGGCCAGCACCTCGTTGAGCCGCTCGATCTCCGACGTGGTCTGCGCGATCTCCTCCCGCACCTGCAGGATGACCTTCATCCGCTCGGCCCGGATGCCATCCCAGCGGGTCGCGTCGTACTCGCCCACCAGATGCCGCACCTCGGCCTCGGCCAGCTGGTCCATCTGCTCCTGCTCACGCATGGTGAGGGCGCCGTGGCGGGCGGAAAGGTCGCCCACCTGCTCCTCGAGGACGTTGACGTGGGTGCGGAGCTCCTGCAGCACGGCGTCGAGGCGGCGCTCGTAGTCGGCGCGGACGCGGGCCCGGACCGCCTCGGGGACGGCGGGGCCACCGTCCGACGTGTTGAGCTTCGCCAGCCAGTTCACGAACTGGGCGCGGTCCTGCAGGAGGTGGTCGATCGGGTTCCCGCTATCGGCGGTCGGCTTGGTCATGTGCCGGTTCCCTTCTTGGGTCCCTCAAGGCGCGCACCTCTCCGGCCGTCAGGCAGCCGGCCCGCCGGATGCCCTGCCCCGGCCAGGCCCAGGCCGGGGGCCGTGGGAGGGTGTGCGTGGACCGCCGCCGCCTCGGGGCAGTGGCGATAGATCCGCAGGTGCAAATCTAACTCGGACGTAGCCCGCCGAAAGCCGCCCCGCCGGTCCCAGTCCAAGCGCACGAGGACCCGGTCGGCCGGGGTGAGTCTGGCCGTGGGACAGCCGACCCGGGTGACCCGCCCCCGGCCGGGGCCGAGCCGCACGCCGGGGCTGCCGTCCGTCCCGGCGATGAGGCCCGCCCCCCCAGACCCGCCGCGCCGCGTGCACGAGGGCGCGGCCGGCCGGGCCTGGGGCCGGCGGGTGTTCGTCAGGCGCCAGCCCGGTCGTGCACCACCCGGCCGCGGACGATGGTCACCTCGGCCCGCCCGCGCACCTTCCGCCCGCCGAACGGCGTGTTCCGGCTCTTGGAGAAGAAGGCCTTCGGGTCCACCGTCCACTCCACGTCCGGATCGAGGATCACCACGTCGGCCGGGGCGCTGGTGGCCAGCGAGCCCCCCGGCAGCTTGAAGAGCTGCGCCGGCCGGGTGCTCATGCGGTACAGCAGGTCGGCGAGCGACAGCAGGCCCGGCCGCACCAGCTGGCTGACGGCCAGCCCGAAGGCCGTCTCGAGGCCGAGGATGCCGTTCGGCGCCTCGTCGAACTCCCGTTCCTTGGCGTCGTAATGATGCGGCGCGTGGTCGGTGGCGATGACGTCGATGGTGCCGTCCTTGAGCGCCTGCTGCAGCGCCTCGACGTCCGCTTCCTCGCGCAGCGGCGGGTTCATCTTGGCGTTGGTGTTGTACCCCTCGCACGCATGGTGCGTCAGCGTGAAGTGGTGCGGCGTCACCTCGGCCGACACGTGGAGGCCCTTGTCCTTGGCGCGGCGGATCAGGTCCACCGAGCCGCGGGTGCTCATGTGGCAAAGGTGGATCTGGCCGCCGGTGAGCTCGGACAGGATGATGTCCCGCGCCACGTGGATCTCCTCGGCCGCGGCCGGGATGCCCTTCAGGCCGAGGCGGGTGGCCACGATCCCCTCGTGCATGGCCCCGGCGTGGGCCAGGGTGATCTCCTCGCAGTGATCGGCGATGGGAATGCCGAAGGTCTTCGCGTACTCGAGCGCGGTGCGCATCAAGTGGGAGTTCATGATCGGCTTGCCGTCGTCGGAGACGGCCACGGCGCCGGCACTCATGAGCTCGCCGAACTCGGAGAGCTTCTCGCCCTTCTGCCCCACCGAGATGGTGCCCACGGGGTAGACCCGCGCCTTGCCCGCCTTCTGCGCCTGGCTGATGACGAAGCCGATGGTGCCCTGGTTGTCCTGGGGCGGGTCGGTATTGGGCATGGCGCACACGGCCGTGAAGCCACCGGCGGCGGCGGCCATGGCGCCCGTGGCCACGGTCTCGAGGTCCTCGAAGCCGGGCTCCCGCAGGTGCACGTGCAGGTCGATCAGGCCCGGCGCCACCACCTTGCCCGTGGCGTCGATGACCTGGCAGCCGTCCTCGCCCACGATGCCGTGGCCCACGGAGGCCACGCGGCCCTCCGCCAGGTATACGTCGGCGATGCCATCGCTCCGGCGCGACGGGTCGATCACCCGCCCGCCCTTGATCAGAATCGGGCGAGTCACTCGCCACCTCCCTGGGACTGCCAGTCGGGCCCGCCGCCGGCGAGCAGGTAGAGCACGGCCATGCGCACGGCGACCCCGTTGGTCACCTGCGGCAGGATCACGCTGAAGGGTCCGTCGGCCACGTCGCTGTCGATCTCCACGCCGCGGTTCATGGGGCCGGGGTGCATCACCACCAGGTCCTTCCGGGCCCGCTCGAGCCGCTCGCGGGTGACGCCGAAGACGCGGTTGTACTCGCGCAGGGACGGGATGAATCCGCTCGTCATCCGCTCGAGCTGGAGCCGGAGGACGTTGAGCGCATCCGCCCAGGCGATCGCGTCCTCGATGTGCGGGATGACCTCGACGCCGAGCGCCTCGATGTCGCGCGGGACCAGGCTCGCCGGGCCGCAGACGGCCACCTGGGCGCCGAGCTTCCGGAGGCCCCAGATGTTGCTGCGGGCCACGCGGCTGTGGGTCACGTCGCCGCAGATGGCCACCTTGAGGCCCTCGAGCTTCCCGAACCGGTCGCGCAGCGTGAGCAGGTCGAGCAGCCCCTGCGTCGGGTGCTCGTGCTTCCCGTCGCCGGCGTTGATCACGTTGGAGCGGATCCGGTTGCCGAGGAACTCGGCCGAGCCCGAGCTCGGGTGGCGGATGACCACCATGTCGATCCGCATGGCCTCGAGGTTCCGGGCCGTGTCCACCAGCGTCTCGCCCTTGGAGACGGAGCTGCCCGAACTCGCGACGTTGACCGTGTCCGCGCTCAGGCGCTTCTCGGCGAACTCGAACGAGGTGCGGGTGCGGGTGGACGCCTCGAAGAAGAGGTTGACGATCGTCTTGCCGCGGAGGGCCGGGACCTTCTTGATGGGTCGCTCGGAGACTTCCTTGAACGGTTCCGCGGTGTCGAGGATGAGGCGGATCTGCTCGGCCGAGAGGTGCTCCAGGCCGACCAGGTCCTTGCCGAGGGCGGGCGCTTTTGTCACGGGACGCTCATGGTGCGTCGCAGGGGGAAGGCACGGCACGACGCCCCGGGCCGGGCTCCACCGGGAGCCGGGCGGCGGGGCGCCGGGATCGTCATTCGCGGACCAGCTCGACGGCGTCGCGGCCGTCGAGTTCCCGGACCATCACGTCCACCCGGTCGCCCTTGGCGATGGGCTGGGTGACGCCGACGATGTCCGGCTGGATGGGGAGCTCGCGCCCGCCCCGGTCCACGAGGACGCAGAGCAGGATGCGGCGCGGCCGGCCGAAGTCGGCGAGCTCGTCGAGCGCGGCGCGGATGGTCCGGCCCGTGTACAGGACGTCGTCGACGATGACCACGGTGCGGCCGTCGAGGTCCCCCGGGATGCGGGTCTCGCCGATCCGGGGACGCGGGCCGATGGCCTGCAGGTCGTCGCGATAGAGGGTGATGTCCAGCGCGCCGCACGGGATGGCGCGCCCCTCGAGCTGCTCCACCTGCTGGGCCAGCCGCGCCGCCAGCTGGACCCCGCGCCGCTGGATGCCGACCAGCACCAGCCCTTCGGGCCCCTCGGCATGCTCCACGAGTTCCGACGCCATCCGGGTGAGGGCCCGGGCCACGGCGCGTTCGTCGAGCAGGTGGGAGCGGGTGGGCATGTTGGGGACAAGCTAGCCACGCCCCGCACCGCCGCCAAGCGGGGGCCTCAGCGCGCCGGGACCACCCGCCGCCCGGCCAACCGGGCCAGCATGAGCACGGCAAAGACGCCGAGGTACGGGAGGGCGTCGCGCACGTCGAGCTTCTGGACCATCAAGTAGTGGATGAGGCCCAGCCCGGTGGCCAGGTAGGCCAGCCGGTGCAGCCGGCCCCAGCGCTTCCCCAGGCGACGGATGGCCGCGTCGGTGGAGGTCAGCGCCAGCGGGATCAGCATGAGAAACGAGATGAACCCCACGGCGATCCGCGGATGCTCCACCGTGTCGGCCCAGATGCTCCCGGGGTCCAGCCCCTGGTCAAAGACGAAGTAGATCACCGCGTGCAGCAGCACGTACCCGAAGGCGGCGAGGCCGAACACGCGCCGGAGCGGCTGGCTCCAGTTCCACTTGAGGTGCCGCCGGAGGGGCGTGATCACCAGGCTCAGCAGCAGCAGCACGATCGCCGAGAGCCCCGTGACCACCTGAAGTCCTTTCACAGGGTCGGGCCCGAGGTCCCCGCCTCCGAATGCCCCCCACAGCATCCAGCCCACCGGGCCCAGGCAGGCCAGGATGACAAACCACTTGAGGGTGCGGGCGGACATCCGGCCCGGCCTAGAAGTTCCGTCGCAGGTCCATCCCCGCGTAGAGCGAGGCCACCTGGTCGGCGTAGCCGTTGAAGGGCAGCGTGGGACGCTTGAAGAACTCGCCGATGCGCCGCTCCCGCGCCTGGCTCCAGCGGGGGTGGTCCACGGCGGGGTTCACGTTGGCAAAGAAGCCGTACTCGTCCGGGGCCACCTCGGCCCAGGTGGTCTTGGGCATCTGTTCCGTGAAGCGGATCCGGACGATGGACTTGCCGCCCTTGAAGCCGTACTTCCACGGCACCACGAGTCGCAGCGGCGCGCCGTTCTGGCCCAGAAGGGGCTTGCCGTAGATCCCGGTGGCCAGGATGGTGAGCGGATGGCGGGCCTCGTCGAGCCGGAGCCCCTCGGTGTAGGGCCAGGGCAGCACGGGACGGCGGACACCGGGCATCTGCTGCGGGTCGTTGAGGGTGGTGAATTCCACGTACTTGGCCCGGCTGGTGGGCTGGACCCGGTCGATCAGGTCCTTGAGTGGGAAGCCGAGCCACGGGATGACCATGCTCCATGCCTCGACGCAGCGCATCCGGTAGATGCGCTCCTCCTGCCTCGAGGGCTTCACGAGGTCGTCGAGGTCGTAGTCGGCCGGGCGGGCCACCTCGCCGTCGATGCGGACCTTCCAGGGGCGGAGCTTGAGGGTCCTGGCGTTGACCGCGGGCTCGTCCTTGTCGGTGCCGAGCTCGTAGTAGTTGTTATAGGTGGTGACGGTCTCGTAGGGCGTCGGCGTGTCGTCGTCCGCCTGCCAGCCGGCTTCCCGGGCCAGCCGGTGCGCGATGCCCCGCCGCTCGCCCGGGGCGAGCGCTACGCCCAGGGCGCCGAGGCTGGCCAGGAACGTGCGGCGATTCTGGTACTGGCCCTCGCTCGTGATCTCGCGGCTGGGGAGGTCCGGCGGGCGACGGATGAGCATCGAGGTGGCTCCGGAGTGGGACGAGTAAGGAATACGCCGGCGGTCGGGGCATGGTTCCCGGATGCCCGGAAAACAGCGCGGGGACGGTCCTCGTGGGACCGCCCCCGGCCAAGCGGACAGGGCGGGATTCGAACCCGCGAAACGGTTTGAGCCGTTTACACGCTTTCCAGGCGTGCCTCTTCAACCACTCGAGCACCTGTCCCGGGGCCACTGGCGGACTCGCATCCTGCCAGCGGCGGGCCGGAAGTCTAGCGAGCCCCCTGCCCGGTCGCCAGCAGGGTCGGGACTTCCGGTGACGTGACCTGGCCCCGGCCCGACTGGCCGAGCGGGAGGCAGCCCAGGCGGGCCCCGGGTGTGGTGCCCACCGCCCGGGGCCAGGGTGACCAGGTGGTGGACGTGTGGGTCACGTCAATTCGTTTGCCGGGCAGTCAGGCGATGCCCGGGGCATTGAACCCCCGGGGCCGAGGTGCCACTATTCCGGCCTCCTCCCTCTCACATCAAGGTTCGACATGGGCAAGCTCGTCTTCGGCGGGGTCCTGCTCCTCGTGGCGTTCTTCCTCATGCTGGCGCGTGCCGGCGCGAGTGGAGGCAAGAGCTCCGGGTTGCTCCGCGCCTTCGCGCTCTTTTTCGCCACGGTGTCCCTCTTCTTCATCCTGGGGGCCCTGGTGGTGGTGGTGGAACCGGGCCAGGTCGGGGTGAAGCACGCCTTCGGCACCGTCAGCACCCAGCCCCTCCTGCCGGGCATCCACATGGTGGCGCCCTGGTCGTCGGTGGAGCGCTACTCCACGCGTGAGGAGCAGTACCCGAACAACCAGGAGGAACCGGAGGAAATCGCGGCGCTCTCCAGCGAGCAGATGGGGATGACGGTGGACGTCGGCCTGCGCTGGCAGATCAACCCCGCCGACGCCCCCCGGATCTTCACCGAGATCGGCACCGAGGAGCAGATCCACATGCTGGTGCTCAACGCCATCCGCAAGGGCGTCCGCGACGGGATGGTGCGCTTCTCCATCAACGACATCAGCAAGCGCACCGAGATCGCCCAGGTGATGGGCGCCCTGGTGGATTCGACGCTGATCACCCAGCCGCGCGGGGGCGGGGAGCCGTTCCGCATCGCCACCGTGACGGCGTTCTTCCTGCGCGACCTCCAGCCCCCCGCCCAGGTGGTGGCCGCCATCAACGCGAAGATCGCGCAGGAGCAGCAGATCCAGACCGAGCGCCACCGCGTGGAGGTGGCCCGCCTGCAGAGCGAACAGCAGAAGCTGCTCAACCAGACGCTCACCGCCGAGGCGCTCACCAAGCAGTACCTCGAGGTGCTGCACGACATGAAGGGCTCGAACAACCTGGTGGTGCTGGTGCCGACCGAGGGTGGCATGCCGCTCCTCGACCTGGCCAAGCTGCGGCAGAACCTGCAGTAGGCTCCCCAGAGAGCACGCGGCGGTCCCGGGATTCCGGGACCGCCGCGGTGTTTCCAGCCCTCGCGTTCAGCGCGGCGGGAGGGCTGGTTCCCCCCACCGGTCCCCGGTGGCCTCAGGCCAGCGTGACCCGGTGGACCGCCTCACCCAGCGCGCGCAGGTCGGCCGCGCCCCAGCGCGTGCCGTCGTGCAGGCGCTCCACCAGCGCGTCCGGCAGCTGCGCCGCGCCCACCCGGGCCCCGACGATGCTGCCGGTCATGGCGGCGAGGGTGTCAGTGTCTCCCCCGACGCCGATTGCGAGGCAGGTGGCCTCCCACCAGGAGTCCGGTTCCTGCAGGAAGGCGTACAGGCTCCAGCAGACGCTGCTCGTCACGAAGCTCGAGATTCCGTGCCAGCGATCGCGTCCCTCGGGCTCGATGCCGTGTTCGTGCAGGTAGCCGGCGGCCTGGTCGGGCTCGAGGCCGACCCAGCCCTCCATTTCCCAGAGGGTGGTGGCAACGCCGGGGTCGAGCGGCTCGACCAGCCCGCTGAGTTCCACCAGCACGGCCTCGGCGTCGATGGGTTCGCGCCGGGCGGCGATGGCGGCGGCCCCGGCGATGGCCAGCGCGCCCGCGCCGGCGCGGGGATCGTGGTGGGTGACGCGCGCCTGATCGGCGGTGACCCGCGCCAGCTGCGGCAGGTCGTGGCCGAAGAGGACACCGAGCGGCCCGGCCCGCATGGCCGCGCCATTGCCCGCGTAGGGGGCAGGCATCCCGGCCGCATGCCAGGGCGTCCCGTCGGCGAGCGCCCGCGCCGCCGCGCGCGACGCCGGCCCGCCCCCGATGAGCCGGCCGCCGAGCACCAGCTCCATGAACCGCTCCGCGAAGTGCCCCGGGTCGAAGCTCCCCTTGTCCACGATGCTCTGCAGCAGCTCGCGCGCGAGCTGGGTGTCGTCGGTGACCTGCCCGAACGGGTGCCGCCCACGGCCCCGCGTCCCGGCCAGCCCGGCCTGCAGCACCTCATCCACGTACCGACGCGCCTCGGCCGGCGGCTGCGCCTCCACGACGGCACCGAGCGCATCGCCCAGGGCCAGGCCGAGGAGGCTCCCGAGCGTCTGGTCCAGGGTGGGCAGGGTCATGGCGGGGGCGGGGCGCATTCCCAGACTATCGCCGGGAAGGACAAAGACGTGAGGGCGGTGCCAGACCGCGCTCACGTCTCGGGACGGACAGGGAGGGATTCGAACCCTCGAAACCGTTGCCGGTTTACCGGTTTTCGAGACCGGCTCCTTCAGCCACTCGGACACCTGTCCAGCGGGCGGACAATCTACTGTGGGGAGGGTCCGTGACGGTAGGCCACGGCCTTGAGCGCCGGATGGGCCTCCCGGTATCTTGGCCCCGCCCGGGGAGCATCCCGGGTCCTGCCCGCGCACCTGTCCGGGTAGTCGTGACCCTGGCCCAGGTAGCCCGTGACCGACCCCGCGCCCTCCCTTGCCCCGTCCCCTGCGCCGGCATCCGCCGAGGCGGAGCTGGTCCTGCAGGTGGCCCGGCGGCGGACCTTTGCCATCATCAGTCACCCGGACGCGGGCAAGACCACGCTCACCGAGAAGCTGCTCTTGTACGGCGGTGCCATCCATCTTGCGGGCTCGGTCAAGGCGCGCCGCGCCGACCGCCACGCCACCAGCGACTGGATGGAGCTCGAGCGCCAGCGCGGCATCTCCATCACCTCGAGCGTGCTGCAGTTCGACTACGCCGGCTGCCGGGTGAACCTGCTCGATACCCCCGGCCACCAGGACTTCTCCGAGG
>CAZRCT010000003.1:0-135796 GCA_964598655.1 uncultured Gemmatimonadaceae bacterium | reverse complement strand
CCGCCCCGGCGGGTGGCCCCCTCGCGGGCCCCCCAGGACCGTGGGCGGGGCGGCCCGGTGCCCCCCCCGTCCGCAACACCGGCCCCGGGGTGACGGCGCGGCGCGCCGTCACCCCGGTCGGGTGGTCCTGCTCAGTGGAACTCGACCACCAGCCCCGTGGTGAGCGCCCGGTCCACCTTGCTCACCACGCCGGGGGCCGGCGTCGAGTCGAAGTTGTATTCCCAGCTGGTCTGGAAGGCGAGGGTGCGCGTGAGCAGCACCCGGAGCGAGGTCTTGGAGGTCAGCAGGTAGTCCCCCAGGTCCCCGGCCACCGGCTCGTACTGGGTGCGGTGCTCGGCGGTGACACCCTTGCGGAGGGTGGGCTGCGCCACGAGGCGCAGGTTGAAGCGGGTGCGCTCGATGGTCTCCGGCTCGGAGCTGCCCGCGGGAAGGAGGCGGCGCTCGTAGTCCTGCAGCACGGCCACGCCCACCGCCACGCGCGCGTCGGTGCCGGGCAGCAGGTTCAGGTCCGCGCCGAGGGAGGCGGAAACCCGCAGGTCCAGGTTCTTGATGAGGTCTCGCTCGCCCTTGGTGTAGACGAAGGGGGAGACCCACGAGCGCGGCCGCAGGCGGCCGTTGAACTCGACCGTGTAGCTCTCCGCGGCCAGCTCCCCCTCGCTCTTGCCGTACCGCATGCCGGTGGCCAGCGAGAACTCCGCCGTGGCCCCGGTGCGGCGCACGCCGAGGCGGCTCGAGAGCAGGGCGAGGGTGCGGTTGCCGCTCACGTCGGTGTAGGCCAGCTCGGCCGTGGCGGCCCAGTGCCCCGCGGTGTCACTCCCGGCCGCCGCCACGCCGGCGGTGCCGAGCGTGTCGGTGCCCTCCGCGCGGGCGGGACGGGCCTTGCCGCCGAGGGCGGCGAGGGCCAGGAGGCCGATCAGGGAACTGCGCATGCGGGTCACCGGGGTTGCGAGAGCGGACAAGATAGCTGGATGGTCGGCTCCGCGCGCCGCCGGGCCGGCGGGCGAGGCGAGGAGGCCGCGCGCACCGGTCCGCGGCACCCGACGGTCCCCTCGCCGCCGGAAGCCCGGCGGCAACCCCATGGCGACCGGGCGGGCCGCCAATCCATTTCGCGGGACCGTCCCGCGCCGGCGGGGCCTTACCTCTCCTCCCGGCGTGCGCCACATTTCCCGCGTGAGAATCGCCCACCTGGCCGACCCGCACCTCGGCTTCCGCCAGTACCATCGGCAGACCCCCTCGGGCCTCAACCAGCGCGAGGCGGACGTGGCCAACGCCTTCCGCCGCGCGGTGGATGGCGTGATTGCGGCACGCCCGGACGCCGTGCTGGTGGCGGGTGACCTGTTTCACTCCGTTCGCCCCACCAACCCCGCCATCCTTTTTGCGTTCCACCAGTTCCACCGGCTGCGCGAGGCGCTGCCCACGGCGCCGATCGTCCTCATTGCCGGGAATCACGACACCCCGCGCTCGGTGGAGACGGGCTCCATCCTCGGCCTCTTCGACAGCATCGGCGTGGACGTGGTGGCGGACGAGGCCCGGCGGCTCTCCTACCCGGCGCTCGGCCTGTCGGTGCTGGCCGTGCCGCACAATGCGCTGGTGGCCCCGGAGCGGCCAGCAATGGAGCCGGCGGGACCGGAGCCGCACCAGGTGCTCATGCTCCACGGCGAGGTCGAAGGCCTCTTCCCGGCGGACCGGAGCAGCGTGGAGTATGGCGGGGCGCTGGTGTCGCCGGAGGCGCTGGCCCGGGGGGGCTGGAGCTACGTGGCGCTGGGCCACTACCACGTGCAGCGCGAGGTGGCGCCGAAGGTGTGGTATGCCGGCTCGCTCGAGTACGTGAGCCCGAACCCGTGGGGCGAGCTCCAGGAGGAAGCAAAGCTCGGGCTGGATGGCAAGGGCTGGCTCCTCGTGGACCTCGCCACGGGACGGGTGCAGCGCCAGCCGGTGATGCCCACCCGCCGGGTCCACGACCTCCCGGTGCTCGACGGCCAGGGCAAGACGGCCGCGGAGCTGGACCAGCTCATCGCGGCGGCGGTGGCGGCCATCCCGGGCGGCCACCGGGACCAGGTGGTGCGACAGGTCATCCGGAACGTGCCGCGCCATATCGGCCGCGAGCTCAACCACACCGCCATCCGCGCCCTCAAGGCGGAGGCGCTGCACTACCAGCTGGACCTGCGCCGCCCGGAGACCCATCGCGAGGTGGGCGTCGGCGCGCCCGGCCGGCGGCGCACCCTGCCGGAGCTGGTGGAGGATTACCTCACCCGCCGCCTCCTCCCCGGCGACCTCGATCGCGAGACCTTCGTCCGCCGCGGCACCGAGCTGGTGCAGGCGGCGGAGCAGGAATGGGCGGAGGGCTGATGCAGCTCGAGCGCCTCCGGCTCGTCAACTTCCGTCAGCACGAGGACACCGAACTGGTCCTCGGCGCCGGCCTCACCGGCATCGTGGGACCCAACGGGGCGGGGAAGAGCACGCTGCTCGAGGCCATCGCATGGGCCCTCTACGGGACCGACGCGGCCCGCGGCACCCGCGAGACCATTCGTCGCCGTGGCGCCGGTGCTCGCGCTCCCGTGCGCGTGGAGCTCGACTTCGGGCTCGGCTCCCACCATTACCGCATCATCCGCACGCTCAACAACGCCGACCTGTTCCAGGACAGCGACCCCGCGCCCATTGCCAACAGCCTCGGCGCGGTGACGGAGAAGGTGGGCCGCCTCCTCGGCATGAACCGCGAGGAGTTCTTCAACACTTACTTCACCAGCCAGAAGCAGCTGGCGGTGATGGGCACCATGACGGGCGTGGCCCGCGCCCAGTTCCTGGCCCGGGTGCTCGGGTACGACAAGCTGCGCCGCGCCCAGGAGAAGCTCCGCGAGGGCCGGGCCGAGGTGAGCGCCCGGCTCAAGGCGCTGCAGCAGCTGCTGGCCGATCCCGCCGAGCTGGACCGCGAGGAAGCCGCCGCCGACGCCAGGCTGACGGCGGCTGAGGCCGGCGAGCGCCAGGCCGCCGAGCGCCAGGCGGCGGTGGCGCGCCGCCGCGGCGAGCTGGAGCCGCGCTGGCAGGAGCAGCAGCGGCTGCGCGAGAAGGCGGCCGCGCTGCAGGCCGACCTCCGGCTGGCCGAGCACAAGGTGACCGGCGCGCGTGAGAGCTTCCAGCTCCTCGACCGCCAGCTGATGCAGGCCAACGAGGCGCACGGCAAGCTCGAGGCGTTGCGCGAGTCACTGGCGCCGCTGGAGGGGCTGCGCGGCGAGCTGCACCGCCTCGACGAGCAGATGGGCGCGTACATCCGCCGCAACCGCCTGGTGGCGGAACTGGAGCATGCGCGCACCGGGCTGCAGGCGGTCCGGACCCAGGCTGTCCGGCTCCCCGCGGCGGACGTGGTGGAGGACGCCCGGCAGGCGGTGGAGCGGCTGGAGCGCGAGCTGGCGCAGCACGACGAGCACCTGCGCGAACGCCGCTCCACCTGGGACCGCGACCTCCAGGACGCCACCACCAAGCGCGATGCGCTCCGCGACCAGTATCGTGACCTGCGCGAGCAGGTGGACCGCATCCAGGCCGCCGGCGCCGAGGGCGCCTGTCCCACCTGCGCCCGCCCGCTCAAGGAGGAGTTCCAGAACGTCCTCGGGATGCTGGATCGCCAGCTCGAGGAGGTGAAGTTCAACGGGAACTACTACAAGACCCGCATCGACCAGCTCTCCCACGAGCCCGCCGAGCTGCGGGACCTGGTGAAGAAGCAGCACGACGCCGAGCGCCTCCTGGTCCAGGCCCGCAACGAGCTGGCCCGCCTGCAGGCGCAGCTGCAGGACGCCCCGCGCCTGCGCGCCGAGGAGGCGCGGCTGGTGGCGCAGGTGCAGTCGCTGGAGCAGCAGGCGGGGACCACCGCCGCCGAGTACGATCCGCATCGCCACGCCGAGGTGAAGAAGCGGATCGCGGAGCTGGAGCCGCTCCACCTGCAGGCGGTGCGCCTGCAGGAGCGGGCGGATGCGGCGGGGCGGCTGGTGCAGGAGGCGGAGGCGGCCGAGCGCGCGCTCTCGGCCCTCGAGGCGGACCTGCGCGTCCAGCAGGAGCGGGTCGCCACGCTGGGCTATGCCGAGCCGGCGTTCCTCGCGGCCCGGGGCGCCTGGGAGCAGGTGGAGGCCGACACGCAGCAGGCGGCGCTCGCCCTGGTGCGCGCCGCGGCGGAGCGCTCGGCGGCGCTCGAGGCGCGGCAGGCGATCGCCCGGCGGCGCGAGGAGCGCGGCCGTCGCGAGGCCGAGGCCGAGGCCACCGCGCGCGACCTGGCCATGCACAACGAGCTCGATCGCGCCTTCACCGACCTGCGCACCGACCTGAACCAGCAGCTCCGCCCGGACCTGTCGGAGCTCGCCAGCGGCTTCCTGCGCGACCTCACCAGCGACCGCTACACCGAACTCGAGCTGGACGAGGACTACGTGGCCACCATCATGGAAGGCGGCGAGCCCAAGCCGGTGATCTCGGGCGGCGAGGAAGACGTGGCCAACCTGGCCCTCCGCCTGGCCATCAGCCAGATGATCGCCGACCGGGCGGGGCAGCCGCTGTCGCTGCTGGTGCTGGACGAGATCTTCGGCTCGCTCGACGAGGAACGGCGCAGCGCGGTGGTGGACCTGCTCCGGAGCATCGCCGATCGCTTCCCGCAGGTGATCCTCATCACCCACATCGACACGGTGCGCGAGGGCTTCGACCGGGTGGTGCGGGTGGAGTTCGACGTGGAGAAGGGGACCGCCAGCGCGCGGGACGAGGAACCCAGCATGAGTCCCGATGGCCTGGCTGCCTGACCGCGAGGTGTACGGCCCCGAGCGCCCGCAGGCGCGCGACATCGACCCACTCAACCGGGTCTTCGCGGAGTCGTTCACCGACCGCTACCGCCGGGACGGCATGACCGGCGTGCGGGTGCCGCACCTCAACCCCGTCATCTGGCGCTACGCCCTCGAGGACGCGGGCGACGGCGCCATGATCTGGCGCGACGGCGACGGCGAGCTCTGCGCCTTCAACATGGTCCACCTCTCCGGGCGGGAGGGGTGGATGGGCCCGCTCGCCGTACGGCCCGACCAGCAGGGCGCCGGGCTCGGCAAGGTGATGCTCAAGGCGGGGATCGCCTGGCTCAAGGAGCGGGGCGCCCGCACCATCGGGCTCGAGACCATGCCGCGCACCGTCGAGAACATCGGCTTCTACAGCCGCCTCGGCTTCGTGCCCGGGCCCCTGACGGTGTCGCTGGTGCGGGACCTGGCGCGCCGCCCCGTGCTCCAGCCCGAATTTCTGGCCGCGCTCGGCAACCAGCGCCAGGAGCGACTCCGCGCCTGCGCCGCGCTCACCGACCGGCTGCTGCCCGGCGCCGACTACACGCGCGAGCTCCTCACCACCGCCGAGCTCCGCATCGGCGACACCCTGGTGGTGCGGGACCCGGATGGCGACCTCGCCGGCTTCGCCCTCTTCCACACGGCGCCGCTCGCCGCCGGCCGCCCGCAGGACGAGCTCCGGATCCTCAAGCTCGTGGCCCGGGACCTCGACGCGTTCGAGCGCCTCATCGCCGCCGCCGAAGCGGCGGCCCTGGCGCTCGACATCCGGCGCGTCACCGTGCGTGCCGAGACGGCCTTCCCCGCCGCCTACCTCCGCCTCATCCAGCTCGGCTTCCGCGCCCACTGGACCGACCTCCGCATGACGCTCTCCGGCTACGAAGACCCGGCGCCGCGGGGCGGGGCGGTGGTCTGGTCCAACTGGGAGATCTAGGCGCCGTCGCTGGCGGTGTCACCGGGCCCCCTTGCGACGTCGCTCAACGCTGGGTGCCACGAGGACGGCAGAAGCACTGCAAAACCACAGAGGCACAGAGGACACGGAGGGCACAGAGAACTGCTCTGGCATCGTGGGCTCACCGCAGGGTTAGCCCGTGATGTTCTCGTGGGTGCGGGTTCGGGTACTGCAATGTCCCCAACCAGTCGCCGAGCCCCGCCAGAAAACACCAGAGCCCGGGTCGGCAACGCGCCGATCCGGACTCGGTTCTCTCCGTGTCCTCTGTGTCCTCTGCGCCTCTGTGGTTTTGCCGGTGCTCTCCGGCGTGCTGCGCCTCCACGTTGCGGTGCCCCACGCCTGGGCGATTCCCCTAGCCAGGCCTCCTCAGCTCGCCGCGTACACCGCCGAGGCCCGGTAGCGCGCCATGAGCCGCGTGCCGAGGAGCTTTAGGAGCACCGCGAGCGGCACCGCCAGCAGCAGCCCCGCGAAGCCGAGCATCGCGCCGCCGAAGGCCAGCGCCAGCATCACCACCACCGGGTGCAGGCCCACCGACTCGCCCACGATGCGGGGGCCGGTGACCGAGCCGTCGATGAACTGCACGATGAAGAAAACGATGCCCACCCGCCAGAGCCCGCCGATCGGGTCCGGCATGGTGAGCGCCACGATGAGCGCCGGCACCGCCGAGATGGCCAGGCCGATGTAGGGCACCAGGTTGAAGAGCCCCGCCACCACGCCGATCAGGAGCGCGCTCGGCACGCCGAGCACCGCGAGGCCGATGCCCGTCAGGGTGCCCACCAGCGTGGCCTCGAGGAGCTGGCCGCGGACAAACCGGCCGAGGCTCCGGTCGTACTCCTCGAGGAACGCCACCACCCCGGGGCGCTGCGCCGGCGGGATCAGCTCCTCGAGGAAGGTGAGGAGCGGCTGCCAGTCGCGGAGCAGGTAGAACGCCACCACCGGCGTCACCACCAGGTAGCCGAGGAAGCCGAAGATGGTGCCGAGCCGCTTCAGGAAGTCGAGCCCCCAGCCGGCCACCTCGGTGAGCAGGGTGTCGGCGTTCTGCTGGAGCAGGGTGCCGAGCTGCTGGGCGTCCAGGTTGTGAAGCCAGGCCTGCTGCTCGGCCGTGAGGAAGGGCAGCGCCTCCGCCCGGCCCCGGAGCGTGTCGAGCAGGCCGAGCAGCGTGCTGGCGAAGCCCGGGAGGGCGTTGACCAGCGTCACCGCCTGCTGCCACACCTGCGGGCCCGCGAGGATGAGGAGCAGCACCAGCGCGGCCACGGGCGGGAGCGCCACGAGCCCGATGGCGAGGCCGCGCGGCACGCGCCGCGCCTCGAGCCGGCGGACCAGCGGGGCCAGCAGGTAGGCCACGGCCAGCGCCAGCAGGAAGGGGCCGAGCAGCCCACCGTACAGCTTGAGCCCCCACACCAGCGTGAGCAGCACCCCGATGAGCATGGCCGTCTGCACCCCGGCCCGCGCACGGAGCGGCCACAGGGCCGCCAATGCCATGGGCAGCACCAGCGGCGGGGCGAGGATCTCGCGCAGCGACACCAGCAGCAGCACGTACAGGAGCCCGGCGAGGATCGCCGGGAGCGCGTCGCGGGCGGGGGGCGGGGACGGCGGGGCGGGGCTCGGGACGGTCACGCGGGCTCAGCCCTTGCGGAGCGCCCACCAGCGCACGAAGAGTACGCCGGCGACCCCCAGGAGCAGGTGCAGCGGCGCCCCCGCGGGCCCGAGCGGGAAGAGGAACGTCACGGCCACCCAGGCCAGGAGTGCGACGATCGCGCCGATCAGGTTGAGGTCCATGCCCCGTCCCGGAGAAGTTGCGTTGACGCCCGTGGTCCCCGGTCCTATCTTCGGGGAAAGCGGCGTCGGAGACCTTCGTTATTGAGCCAACAGGTCCGTCGAAGGGCCCATATGCTGTGGCCGATGTCATGCCCCGCGGGGGAAGGCAGACGCTGTGGCGAGGGCACCAAAGCTATATCGTCGGGCTTCAATAAACCCCTTCGACGTCGCCTTCTCCCCGCGGGGGGCACCGGCCGGCCGGCTGGTGCCCCCTGTTCAATGCTGGGCCACGTGCCTTGACCCACGACGGCACCGGGCCATCTTCCAGCCGACGACTTGGAATCGAGACGGGATGCCTGCCTGCCGTGTGACCCGGCGCGTGCACTTCAACGCCGCCCATCGCCTGTACCACCCCGGCCGCTCCGACGAGTGGAACGCGCGCACCTTCGGGGTGTGCGCCAACCCCAACTACCACGGCCACAACTACGAGCTCGACGTCACGGTGGAGGGGGAGGTGGACCCCGAGACCGGCTACGTGATCGACATCAACGTACTGAAACGGCTGGTCGAGGAGAAGCTCCTCGCCCACCTGGACCACAAGAACCTGAACCTCGACGTGCCGCACTTCGGCGCCGTGATCCCCACGGCGGAGAACATCGCGGTGTACTGCTGGCAGGTGCTGGCCCCCGCGATCCCCGCGGGCCGGCTGGCCCACCTGCGCCTCTGGGAGACGCCCCGCAACTATGTCGATTACGAAGGGCGCTGACGCGCCGGCCGCCGTGCCCACCTCCTTCCAGGACGAGGTCCGCCACATCCTCGGCGCCCTCGGGGAAGATCCCGAGCGCGAGGGGCTCGTCAAGACCCCGGAACGGGTGGAGAAGGCGCTCCGCTGGCTCACCCGCGGCTACGGCCTCTCGGTCATGGACGCCGTGGGCGACGCGCTGTTCGAGGAGCAGCACAGCAGCATGATCCTGGTGCGCGACATCGAGCTCTACTCGCTGTGCGAGCACCACCTGCTGCCCTTCTTTGGCCGGGCGCACGTGGCCTACATCCCCAACGGCCGCATCGTGGGCCTCTCCAAGCTGCCGCGCATCGTGGAGGTCTTTGCCCGGCGGCTGCAGGTGCAGGAGCGGCTCACCGACCAGATCGCCGACGCCATCATGGAGGTGCTGGAGCCGCACGGCGTGGGCGTCCTCGTGGAGGCCACCCACCTCTGCATGGCCATGCGCGGCGTCGAGAAGCAGAACAGCCGCACCGTGACGAGCGCCGTCCGCGGCATCTTCCGGAGCGACATCCGCACCCGCGAGGAGTTCCTGCGGCTGGTTCATCGCGGCGCCGAATGAAGCCGCTCGAGGGCCGTCTCGCGGTGGTCACCGGCGCCTCGCGCGGCATCGGCCTCGCCGCGAGCGAGGCGCTGGCGGCCGAGGGCGCGGTGGTGGTGCGGCTGGCCCGCAGCCTCACCGCGGGCACCCGCGGGCCCTTCCGTGACCTCCCCTGCGACCTCGCCGACCCCGCCGCCATCGTGCGGGCCACCACCACCATCCTCGGCGAGTGGGGCACCCCCGAGGTGGTGGTGCAGAACGCCGGCACCTTCACGCTGAAGCCGCTCGACGCCACCGACCCCGCCGAGCTCGACGCGTCCTACGCCCTCAACATCCGCGCGCCGTTCCTGGTGGCGCAGGCCTTCCTGCCCGCCATGCGCGCCGCGGCGCGCGGCGTGCACGTCACCATCGGCAGCACCTGCGATCACCTGGCCCTGCCCGAGAACGGCGCCTACACCGTGGGCAAGTACGGCGTGCGGGCGCTGCACGAGGTGCTCGCGGCGGAGTACCGGGGGACCGGTGTCCGCTTCTCGCTCATCTCGCCCGGCGCCACCGATACGCCCATCTGGGATCCCCTCGATCCCGACCACCGCACCGGATTCCCCCGCCGCGCTGAGATGCTCCGCGCCGAGGACGTGGCGGACGCCGTGCGGTACGTGGTCACGCGCCCGCCCCACGCCAACGTGGACTGGCTCCGCCTCTCCCCGGTGCGGCGGCCGGGGACTCCCTAGCGCCGCGGTCCCGCCGGATCCTGGTCACCGGCCGGTGAAGCGCCCTCGGGTCGGGACCGCTGGCGGACCGGCCCCGGCCATGCGATTGTCCAGCATGCCGACACGTCCTGCCATCCTGCGGGCGCTCCCGCTGCTCGCGCTGCCCGTGGTGCTCGAGGCCCAGGCGCTCCCGCCCCTCCCCGATTCCACCGGCTTCGGGACCCACGTCCTGGCCGTGGCGCGCGACCCGCGCGGCAGCCTCTGGGTCGGCACCTACGGGCAGGGCGTCTTCCGCCTGCGCCCCGGCGCCACCCAGTGGGAGCGGCTGCGGCACGACACCACCGCCTCCAGCATCTCGTGGGATTTCGTGCATGCCTTTGCCTTCGACGCGCGGGGCGGCATCTGGTACGGCACCGTGGGCAATGGCTGGGGGGTGAGCCGCGACGATGGCGCCACCTGGACCAACTGGACCTTCACCCAGCTCGGTCCCGAGTGGCAGTACGTGACCCCCGACGGGATCGTCACCCGGGACGACAGCGTGTGGGTGGCCACGGCCGACGGCATCCAGATGACGCCCGACGGCGGCGCCCACTGGGTGGCCCTCGGCGACAAGACCGGCCCCGCCGCCCGCGGCCCGGCCGACACCGCGCTGGCCCTCCTCACCAGCGAGTACGTGCGCCGCATCGGCTTCGACCGGCGCGGCGTGATCCTGGCGGGCCTGCGCGGCAACGAGCGCATCGCGCACACGCCCGATGGCTGGGTGCGGGAGGACGTGGCGTTCCCCGCCTTCTCGCCCCGGAACCGGATCCTCGTGGCGGGCACGCCCTGGAAGGGCACCACCTGCGGCCTCCGCCTGGTGGCCGACACCACGCCCTGCCTCAAGCGCGCGCCGGTGGCCGCCGGCACGCCGCAGTTCCCGCGCACCACCTGGTTCCGCCGCCCCATCGAGAAGTCCGACAACTGGTTCATCGACCAGACCTACCGCTACGGCTCCACGATGGGCGGCAACTTCCAGCAGCACCAGGGCGTGGAGTTCAACAATCCCGACGGCACCCCCGTGTACGCCATCGGCGCCGGCAAGGTGGTCTATGCCGGTCCCGCGGAGCAGGGCGCCCTGACGGTGGCCATCCGGCACGACAGCACCGTGGCCGGGCCCGGCGGGCCGCTGCGCGTCTTCAGCGTGTACTACCACAACTCGGCCCTCGTCGCGAAGCTGGGCCAGCGGGTGGCCGCCGGCGACCTCATCGCCCGCGTCGGCAACACCGGGCGCGCCACCAACGATCACCTGCACCTCGAGGTCCACGCCGTCCCCGGCGACGACGTGACGCTCGTGGTGGACTCGCTGCAGCGCTTTCCCGCCTATACCACCAACCCCGAGCTCTGGATCGAGCCCATCCCCGGCACCGGCATCATCGCGGGCCAGGTGCTCGATGCCGCCGGCAAGCCGATCCCCCAGGCCCGCGTGTACGGCATCATCAAGCCCGACCCGGCGGAGACCCCGTTCTCCTTCGCCGAGACCTACGGGGACAAGGCGCACCCCCACCCGCTCTACGGCGAGCACTTCGCCGTGGGCGACGTGCCGCCCGGCAGCTACGTGCTAGGCGTCGAGATCAACGGGCGCCGGGTGTTCCGGCGGGTCACCGTCGAGGCGGGGAAGCTGAGCTGGGTGGTCTTCCGGCCCTGACGCGCCGCGGCATGTTCATCGAGCTCACCGACCACCTGCGCTGTCCCGCGGCGCACGACGAGGCGTTCCTCGTCCTCATCCCCGACACCATGCGCGGCCGCACGGTGCTGCAGGGGAGTCTCGGCTGCCCGGTCTGCCATCGCGTCTTCCCCATCACCGAGGCCGTGCTGGCCTTCGGCGAGGCGGCGCCGGCGCCGGAGCACCCGGGGCTGCCGTCGGCCGAGGCGCTGCTGGCGTTCCTTGGCATCGAGGGGCCGGGTGGGTTCGTGGCGCTGGTGGGGAGCGCGGCCGCCCGGGCCGCGGACCTGGCGGCGCTCCTGCCCGGCGTGCACGCCGTGGCGGTGAACCCGCCGCCCGGCGTGACGCCGTCGGCCGCCGTCAGCGTCATCCGCTCGCCCCGGCCGCCGCTCAAGGCGCGGTCCTGCCGTGGCCTCGTCCTCGGTGCGCCGGAGGCCGGGGATCCCGCGTGGGCCGAGGTGCTGGGCAGCGTCCTCCCCGGGCTCCGTGTCACCGGCGCCGGGGCCCCGCCGGCGCGCCCCGGGCTCGAGGTACTGGCCAGCGCGGGGGACTGGTGGGTGGCCAGGGGGCACTGAGGCGATCCGGTGCGGCCGCAAGGCAAGAGGGCCGCCACCCGTGGGGAGGCGGCCCTCTGGTGTTCGGGGGCGCGAGGCTCAGTCCCCGCCGCCGCCCGCGTACAGCGCGTCGATCTGGGCCTGGTAGTTCTTCTCCACCACGCGGCGCTTCACCTTGAGCGTGGGCGTGAGCTCGCCGCTCTCGATGGAGAAGTCGCGGTGGACCACCAGCACCTTCTTCGGCATCTCGAAGTGGGCCAGGTCGCGGAGCGACTTCTTGACCTCGCGCTCCATCTTCTCCGCCACGTCCGTGCTGCTGAGCATGGCCTCGTCGTCGGCGAAGGAGAGGCTGCGGCTGGCCGCCCACGCCCGCAGGCTCTCCACGTTGGGCACCACGAGCATCACCGGGAACTTGCGCTTGTCACCGATCATCACGGCGTTGAGCACGAAGGGATTGGTCTTGACCCGGTTCTCGATGGGCTGCGGCGCGATGTTCTTGCCGCCGGCGGTGACGATGATGTCCTTCTTGCGGTCGGTGATGCGGAGGAACCCGTCGCCGTCGAACTCGCCGATGTCCCCGGTGTGGAACCAGCCCTCCGGGTCCACGGCCTCGCGGCTGGCCTCGGGCTTGTTGAAGTAGCCCTTCATCACCTGCGCGCCGCGGCAGAGGATCTCGCCGTCGCCCGCGATGCGGACCTCGGTGCCGGGGATGGGCTTCCCCACCGTGCCCATGCGGATGGCCTCCGGGGTGTTGACGGTGATCACGGGGGAGGTCTCCGTGAGGCCGTAGCCCTCGTAGATCGGCAGCCCCGCCGTGTAGAAGAACTTGGCGATCTCCGCCGAGAGCGGCGCCCCGCCCGAGACGAAGAAGCGGAGGCGGCCGCCCACCCGCTCGCGCAGCTTGGAGAAGACCAGCCGGTCGCCCAGGGCCTTCTTGACCCCGAGCAGCGCGGGGACCGGCTGCCCGGCGAGGGTCCGGTCGGTCCACGCGTCTCCCTGGCGGCGGGCCCAGTCGAAGATCTTCTTCTTGACCGGGGACTTGGCCGCGCCCTCGAGGATGCGGGCGTAGATCTTCTCGTACAGGCGCGGCACCGAGAGCACCACCGTGGGCCGGCGCTCCAGCATGTCGGCGGAGACGGTGTCGATGCTCTGGGCGTAGTTGATGATCACGCCCTTGTGGAAGAGCAGGTAGTGCCCGGCCATCCGCTCGAAGACGTGGCTGAGGGGCAGGAAGGAGAGCGCCTCGTCGCCGTCGACCAGCTCGATCATCGTGGCGGAGTTCACCACGTTGGAGCAGAGGTTCCCATGGGTGAGCATCACGCCCTTGGGGTCCCCGGTGGTGCCGCTGGTGTAGATGAGCGTGGCGAGGTCGTCGGGGCGCACCTCGCGGGCCTCGTCCTTCCAGCGCGGGTACTTCCCGGCGGCCTCACGGCCCCGCTTCATGAGGTCGCCGAGGGGCATGACGCCCGGGCCCGAGGCGTCGGCGTCCAGCGCGATGATGTGGCGCAGGGCGGGCAGGACGTCGGGATTGCGGATGGAGAGGACCTTCTCGAGCTGCGCCTTGCTGGACACGAAGAGCGCCGTGGCGCCCGAGTCGCGCAGGATGTAGCTGATCTGGCCCGCCGGCAGGGTGGGGTACACCGGCACGTCGGCGCAGCCGTTCATCAGGCAGGCGTAGTCGATGAAGGCCCATTCCGGCCGGTTCTCCGACAGGAGCCCCACGTTCTGCCCGGGGCCGATGCCGAGCTCCCGCAGGCCGCACGCGATGGCCTGCACCTGCTCCATCATGCTGGTGTAGGAGATGTCCTCCCAGGCACCGTCGCGCTTGACGCGCAGGGCCACCGGCCGCGTACCATAGCGCGCGACCGCGTCGAGGAAGAGTTCCGTGAGCGTCGTAGGGTTCGGCATGCTCGGCTCCGCGCAGAGCGTCCGGGAACGGACCGGGAGGACGGGGCAGGCCCGTCCGGGGAGGAGTGCGCGGGCCTGGCAGCCCGCGTTACTCGAAGACGACCGTGAACCGCTGCCCCGAGCCCGGCACCACCGTGCCGCTCGGCCGCTCGGCGAGGGCCTCCAGGCGGAGGCTGTCGGGCGGGGTGGCGCCGCCCACCACCTGCAGGGTGATGGTGGCGCCGGTGCTCGTGGTCTTGATGCGTGTGTCCAGCGTCCCGCTCGGGAACGCCACCGTGCCGCGGGCAAGTGCCGTGTCCGCGTCGATCACCCGGAAGCGGATGTAGGCCTCCGCCACCCCGACGGTGTCCGTCCCGTACGACTCGAGCCGGGCCTGGAGCGCCGCCGATTCGGTCTCCCCGGCGCCGCTGTCCACCGTGTCCCGCGCGGGGCCCACCAGCACCAGGCTGTCCGACCGGCGCCGGATGGTGTAGGTCACCAGTTCCGACCGGAGGCTCCCCACCCGCGCCTGCACCCGGCCGGAGCCGGCGGAGGTGTCGCTGGTGAGCTGGTTCCCGTTCACGATCGCCACCGTGGTGTCGGGCGTCTCCCAGACGATCGTGGCGGCCACGCTGTCCCCCTGCTGGTCGAGCGCGCGGGCGGTGAGCGTCAGGGTATCGTGCTGCTCCACCACGGCCGGGAGCGGCGTCCGCACCTCGATGGCCACCACCGTCCCGCTCTCCCCGAGGCTGCTGCAGCCGGTGCCAAGGACCAGCAGGGCGGCCAGGCGGCGACGGGTCACTCGGGCCCCGCGGAGGCGTCGGCCTCGAGCTCCCGCAGCGTGGCCTCGGCGTGGCGGACCCAGCGGTCGGCGTCGGCGCCCCGCGGGGGGCGGGCCAGGAACTCCCGCAGGTGCCGGGCGGCCTCGGCGTGCTCGCCTTTTTCCTTGAGGCGGAAGGCGAGGCCGTAGTGGGCCCCCACCAGCGCCGGGTCCAGCTGCAACGCCCGGCGGTAATGCCGGATGGCTTCGTCGTGTTGGCCGGTCTTGGTGAACGCGATGGCCATGTTCTGCAGGATGCGGGGGTCGTTCGGGTTGTCCCGCAGGGCCAGCCGGTATGAGGTCAGCGCGGCCTCGTAGTCCCCCTGACGCTCGAGCGCCAGCGCCTCATTGAGGTAATCGAGCCGCTGCGGCTTCAGGCTCTCGGACTGGCCGCCGCCGAACAACCGCCGCCATAGACTCATCGGGGAACAACGTCCTTGGAAATCGGTGGGTTACGGCCCAAGATACTCCCGCCCCCGGGGGGCCGCAACGTGGTTGTAAGGGGCTCGTGCGCCGCGTAGGTTACCCTCCCGCCCCACGCACCAGAACCGCCGAGGACACCCCCATGAAGCGCGTCAATCCCGCCGTGCCCCGCGGAGTGCTCGAGATCGACTGGCCGTTCTTCGGCGAGCTCTGCCGCGCCCTGGCGCTCAAGGTGGCCCGCGAGTTTGAGCCGGAGATCGTGCTCGGGATTGCCCGGGCCGGGGTGATTCCCGGGGTGGTGGTCGCCTCGATCCTGCAGGTGGAGTTCGCCTCCATGGCGGTCACCCGGCGGGATGGCGAGGGGGAGCCGCAGCTGGTCACGGGCCCGCCCGCGAGCATCCGCGGGCGGCGGATCCTGCTGGTGGACGAGACCTGCGACACCGGCAGCACCCTCAAGCTGGCCCTGAACGAGGTGCGCGCCCTCAAGCCCGCCGAGGTGAAGACGGCCGTGTCGTTCAGTACCGGCACCTACCACGCCGACTTCCACGCCTTCCAGACCGAGAAGCAGATCATCCTGCCGTGGGACAAGGAGATCATCGTGGACGGCGAGCTGGTGACGCGGCCCGACTACGTCCAGTGGCTCAAGGGCGCCCCCTGAGCCCTCCCGGGCGCCCCGCATGAAGAGCCGCCTCGCCGACGCCCTGCGCGCCTCGCGCGCGGACTACACCGACATCCGCCTGGAGCGGAGCTGGCGCACGGCCATCGGCTTCCGCGGCATCCGGCTCGAGGGGGCCACCACCGCCACCGAGGTGGGCGGCGTGGTGCGCTGCCTGAACCGCGGCAAGGGCTGGGGGGTGGCCGGCTTCACCGGCGTGGATGGGCTCCGCGCCGCGGTGAGCCGCGCCCACGAACTCTCGCTGGCCATCCACCTCGACACCCCGCTCCGCCTGGCCGAGATCCCGGTGCGGGACGCGGAGTTCAGCGCGGACCTCGACGGCGACGTGCGCGGCGTGGCCCTCGGCGAGAAGCGCGCGCTGCTCGAGCGGCTCACCCAGGAGATGCTCGGCATCGACCGCCGCCTGGTCGACAGCTGGAGCGCGTACGAGGACGCCGTGGTGGAGCGCTTCCTGGCCACCTCGGACGGCGTGATGCTGCGGGAGCTGCGCCCGCTGGTGCGCCTGACCGCCGGCGCCGTGGCCCGGGAGGAGAGCTTCCTCGAGCGGGCGGTGGAATCGTGGGCGGCGCCGGCCGGCTGGCACTCGGTGCAGGCCACCGAGCACCCCTTCCGCACCGCCGCCCGCCGGGCCGTGGAGCTGCTGGGGGCGCCGCGCCTGCGGGCCGGGACCTATCCGGTGGTCCTCGACCCGCGCGCCGCCGGCGCCCTGATGCACCTGACCATCGGCCACCTCTCCGAGGCCGACCGCGGCCAGCGCGAGGGCGACGCCGACCAGGTCCTCCGCCCCGGCCGCCGCCTGGCCTCCGAGCTCCTGACCATGGGCGACGACGGCAGCGGCACCGGCCTCGCCGGCAGCCGCCACTTCGACGACGAGGGCGCGCCCACCCAGAACACGCTGCTGGTGCAGCACGGCGTGCTGGTGGGCCGCCTGCACACCCGCGAGACCGCCGCGCGGGCCGGCGTCCCCACCACCGGCTCGGCGCGCGCCGACCGGCTCCGCGCCACGCCCGGCGCGCGGCTCGCCAACGTCTACGTCACCAACGGCCGCGGCCCGCTCGAGGAGCTGATCCGCGGCATCCGCCACGGCGTGTACCTGGCCGACGCCATCCAGGGGAATGCCTGGCTCGGGCGCTTCGCCCTCACCGCCGCCTGGGGGCAGGTGATCCGCGACGGCCACCTGGCCGAGCTGGTGAAGCCCGCCACCCTGGCGGGCGACGTCGTGGACACGCTCCACCGGCTGGACGGCGTGGCCGGCGACTTCCGCTGGAGCCACCTCGCCAGCGGCTGCGCCCGCGGCCACGGGCCCCGGCTGGCCGTCACCGAGGGCTCCCCGCACCTCCGCTTCGACGGACTGCTCGTGGGCGGGGACGCCGCATGATCGCCACCCTCCTCGAGCAGGCCGCCCGCCGCACCGACGGCGCCGACATGGCGCGCAAGACCGACGAGACCACCACCCTCCGGCTGAGTGGCGGCCGCGTGGTGAGCGCACAGTCGGTGCTGCTGGACGGGGTGAACCTCCGGGTGCTCCGCGAGGGCCGCGTGGGCACCGCCGGCACCACCGGCGACGATCCCGAGGACCTCCTGGCACGCGCCCTCGCCTCGGCCGAGGGGGGCGAGGCGGTGCCGCTGCTCTTCCCGGGCCTCGTGCGCGGCCCGGTGGTCGTGACCCACGTGCCCCGCGCCGCCACCGCGAGCGTCGCCGACCTGGCCTCCCTCGCCACCATGCTGCGGGACCGCCTGGCGCCCGATCGGGTGGAGCTCGAGATCCTGGTCGAGCGCTCGCTCGGCTCCGTCGAGGTGGCCAACACGGCCGGTGCCAACGCCAGCTGGGACGTGTCGCTGGTGACGCTGGCGCTGGAGGCCGCGCGGGTGCGGGACGGGCGCCGCTTCGTGACCCGCGCGCACCTGGGCGGCGCCGACCTGCCCTCGCTGCCCGAGCTCGAGCTGGTGGTAGCGCAGGTGCGCCAGCGGCTGGCCTGGAGTGAGCGGGCGGCGGAGGTGGCGGCCGGCCGCCAGAACGTGCTGTTCCTCCCGTCCGCGCTTCCGGTCCTGCTGGTGCCGGTGGAGCAGGCGCTCACGGGGCGCGAGGTGCTGCGTGGGGGCTCCCCCCTGGCCCGGCGGCGGGGGACGCCCACCTTCAGCGCCGGCTTCACCCTCACCGATGACCCGCTGGCTCCGGGCCGCCCCGGGTCCCGGCCGTTCGACGACGAGGGCATCCCCAGCAAGCCGCTCACCCTCATCAACGCCGGCGTGGTCGAGGGCCTCCTCTACGACCTCGAGACCGCCGCGCGCGTCGGCACGGCGCCCACGGGGCACGGCCGCCGCACCATCTTCGGCAAGCCGCAGCCGGCCTGCAGCAACGTGGTGCTCGCCCCGGGCGAGGCGTCCTTCGACGAGCTGCTGCGCGCGGTGGGTGAGGGGATCGTGGTCGAGTCGCTGCGCGGCCCGTTCCCCGTCAGTGCGGCGGGCGGCACCTTCGCGCAGGTGGCGGGGCTGGCGTGGAAGGTGGCGAACGGGGAGGTGCAGGGGCTCATCCCGGAACTCACCATCGCCGGCAACGCGCACGACCTGCTGGCGCGCGTGGCCCTGGTGGGCCGCGACGCCACATGGCTCGGCGCCCGCTCGGCGCCGCCGCTCGTCGTGGAGGGGGTGTCGGTGTTCTAGGGAGTGGCTAGAAGAGGAACCGCCGGGCCAGCCAGTAGACCGCGTACATCACCCCGAGCCCCACCACCCAGACCAGCACCTCGCGCAGCAGGTTCTTGGTCCGTTCGGCCCCCGTGGCCGGGACGTGGTCGACGCTCTTGCTGTGCCGGACGTTGTAGGCCATCGCGTCAGCCGTTGAGCGCGTCTTGATAGGCGACGCCCCCGGCCATGCTGCCGTAGATGAGCTGCAGCGTCTCCGGCGCCCCCGCCAGGAAGCGGCAGTGCGCGTCACCGCGGGAGCGGCACTCCACCTCCATGGCGCCGAGCGGCGAGCCCGAGACGCGGGTCAGGAACTCGGCCAGCAGCCCCGACGAGAGGTGGCAGGTGGGGTACTCGGCGCCGAGGCCGGGGTCGGCCTCCCACCAGTCGGCGGAGTCGAGCGCCAGGATGGCCGGGGCCAGCGGGGAGATGGTGAGCGCACCCCAGCCGCTGTCGCGGAAGAACGCGGAGAGGGTCTCGCCGAGGTGGCGGACGTCGAGGTCGGCGGGACGGCTCACCTGGTAGCGATCGCCGAGCCACTCGGAGTACGCATTGAAGAGCGGCTCCCCCCCGGCAAACCCCGCCTCCTGCAGCCAGCCCGCCGCCTGCGGGCCAGCGTCGCGCTCGAGCGCCTGGCGGAGCGCATGGATGCTCTGCCAGCCGAGGACGAGGCAGCGGGCCGGGGTGGCGATGGCGGTGGAGGTCATAGGTCCCGCGAGTGAGGGTGGCCTGAAGGTTAGGGGGGCCCCCGGGGAGGGGCAAGGCGCGGAGGATCAGCCCCCCGCCACCCGGCGCTGGAGCTCGGCTTCGTCGATGATGGCCACGCCGAGGGCCCGGGCCTTCTCCAGCTTGCTGCCCGCGTCCTCCCCGGCCACCACGGCGTCGGTCTTCTTGCTCACGCTGCCCGCCACGCGGCCGCCCGCGGCCTCGATGAGGTCGGTGGCCTGCTGCCGGCTCAGCGTGGGCAGCGTGCCGGTCAGGACGTAGGTCTTGCCTGCCAGCGCGCCGCCGGCCGGCACGGCGTTGGGCTCCCGGAAGTTGAGCCCGAGCGCCGACAGGCGCGCCACCAGCCGCTGGTTGTCCTCATTCCGGAAGAAGCTCGCGACCGCCTCGGCGATGGTGGGGCCCACCCCCGGCGTGGCCTCGATCTCCGCCTGGGCGGCGCGCGCCAGCGCCTCCATGCTGCCAAACCGCCGCGCCAGCAGCTGCGCCACCGTCTTCCCCACGTGCCGGATCCCGAGGCCGAAGAGCAGCACCGACAGCGGCCGCGCCTTCGACGCCGCGATGGCGGCGACCAGCTGCGACGCCGACTGCTCGGCGAAGCGCTCGAGGCCGGTGAGCTGGGGGGTGGTGAGCTCGTAGAGGTCGGCCACGGTGGTGATGAGCCGCTCGTCCAGCAGCTGCTTCACCCGCTCGTAGCCCAGGCCCCGGATGTCCATCGCGTCCCGCGAGGCGAAGTGGACGATCCCCTCGAGCACCCGGCCGGGGCACGCACTGTTGGGGCAGTAGCGCATCGCCTCGTCGGGCGGGCGCTCCACCGGGGTGCCGCAGGCGGGGCAGGCGTCCGGCATGACGAAGGCGGGCCCGCGGTGCGCGTTCCGTTCCCGCACCGGCCCCAGCACCTGCGGGATCACCTCGCCGGCCCGCATCACCTCCACCCAGTCCCCCACCCGGATGTCCTTCTGGGCGATGAGGTCCTCGTTGTGGAGCGTGGCGGCGGAGACGGTGACGCCGCCCACCTCCACCGGCTCGAGCACCGCGTAGGGATTGAGCGCGCCGGTGCGGCCCACGTTGATGCGGATGTCGAGCAGCCGCGTCTCCGCCACCTCCGGCGCGAACTTCCGCGCGATCGCCCAGCGGGGCTCCCGCCCGCCCACGATGCCGAGCTCGGTGTGGAGCGCCAGCCGGTCGACCTTCACCACGATGCCGTCGGCGTCGAAGGGCAGGGCGCGGAGCTGGCCCTCGAACTCGGCCACCCGCGCCTGCACTGCGGCCAGGTCCGGGTGGCGGCCCCGGTGCGGCTCCACCGGGAACCCCCACTGGGCCAGCTGCTCCAGCACCTCCCACTGGCAGGTGAACGGCAGCGCCCCCTCGATGACCTCCACGTGGAACGCGAACAGCCGGAGCCGCCGCCGGCGGGTGATGCGCGGGTCGAGCTGCCGCAGGCTCCCGGCCGCCGCGTTCCGGGGGTTGGCGAAGAGCGGCTCGCCATCCCGCGCGCGGTCCTCATTGAGCCGGGCAAAGGCGCGGCGTGAGAGGTACACCTCGCCGCGCACCTCCATGAGCGCCGGGGCCGCACCCTTGAGCCGCAGCGGCAGCTCGGGGATGGTCCGGAGGTTGGCGGTGATCACCTCGCCGATGACGCCGTTGCCCCGGGTGGCACCCACCACGAAGTCGCCATCCCGGTAGGTGAGGCTCACCGCCGCGCCGTCGATCTTCACTTCCGTGGTGTAGCCCCCATGGGCCGCGTCGGGGGTGATCCGCGCGTTGCGCGCCTCCCACGCCGCCACCTCCTCGGCGTTGAACGCGTTGGCCAGCGAGACCATGGGGCGCAGGTGGGTGTGCTTGGCCAGCGCCGAGGCGGGCTCGGCGCCGACGCGCTGCGTGGGGCTGTCGGGGGTCTGGAGGTCGGGGTGGGCGGCCTCGAGGGCCTGGAGCTCGCGGAGCCAGCGGTCGTACTCCGCGTCGCTCACCTCGGGCTGGTCGAGGATGTAGTAGGCGTGGTTGGCGCGGTCGAGGAGCGCGCGAAGCTCGGCCGCGCGGGCGCGTGGCGTCATGCCCGGAAGCTAGCGCGCCGCCGCTTCCTGCGACACGACCGTGAGCGCCACCCCCACCAGCCGCTCGATCTCCTCCGCGCTGGCGCGCGCCAGTACCCCCTCGCTCCACGGGCCCTCGCGCGCGGCGAACTCGTCGAGCAGCCGCCGCAGGAAGCCGATCAGCGCCACCCGCTGCCGCTCCCGGCTGAGCGCGCTCGAGGGAAGCCCCGCGCGCTGCTGCAGGCGCTCGAAGCGGTGGGCGTTGCGCAGTGCCTTGGCGGTGAGGCTCGCCACCACCTGGCAGAACCGCAGGTCCCCCTCGGAGAAGGCGGGGCCGTCCCGGAAGGTGCGCAGCATGATGGCCCCGATGGCCACGCCGCGCCAGGTGATGGGGATGACCGTCAGGATGCGGACCCGCCGGTGCTCGAAGGTCCCGCGGAGGTGCGCCAGCGAGGGGTCCTGCTCCACGTCCGGGATGAAGACCGTCTCCCCGTCCTTGAGCGCCCGCCGCAGCTCGGGGTAGCGCTCCAGGTCCACGACGTAGTTCCGGATGCTCGGGTCCTCGAAGCTCGCCACCAGCCGCGCCGTGGTGCCGCCGCGCTCCGCGAGGAAGATCGACGCCCGGTCGAGGCCAAACGCCTCCCCCAGCCGCCGGGCGATCGCCTGCATGATGTCCACGAAGTGCAGCGAGCCGGAGATCTCCTGCAGGATCTCGATGAGCGCGAGCAGGTGACGGCGATCCTGCTCGAGCTCCGCGACGCGGGCCTGCAGGCGTTCCAGTTCCTCGGACACGGGGGGCGCCAGGATTGGGGGATGGACGGACAGCGACGCCGAATTCTTGCCGCAGAGCGGAAGGGGGTCAAGCCGTCCGCCCGCCGGCCGGTGAGGAGGGTCACACGGAGGCAGGCACGGCCCGCGCCCGGGCCCGTGCCCGGATGCCCAATGGGGACTTGGGGACTGCGGATCCCGGCGCGGACTAGCGCTCGTCCCGCTTCCCGGCGATCCGCTCCAGCAGCGCCCGGGCCCGGGCCTGGTACTCCGGGTCCATCACGTCGTACACCGGCAGCTCCACCGCGCGCTCCAGTTCGACGCGGGCGGCGCCGTAGCGCTTGCGGTCGATGAGGATCTCGCCCAGGTCCAGCCGGTGGTACACGTTCTCCGGGCTCGCGGCCACGGCCCGCTCCATATAGACCTGCGCGCTGTCCCAGGCGGCGGCGTTGAAGATGGCCCCGCCCAGGAAGTTCTTGGCGAAGAAGCGCTGGAACCCCGACAGCCGCATGATCTCCGCGTTCCACCGTCCCATGACGTGCAGCGTCTTGTGGTGCGCCGGGTCGATCTCCAGCGCGCGCAGCGCCGCGCTCCGGATCTCGCCCGCCCGCTGCACCCGTTCCTTCTTCCCCTTGGTGAGCGACGCCCGCCCGATGGCGGCCGCCAGGGCGTACCACCCGTCGGCGCCCTCGGGGTTCACCTCCACCGCCACCCGCGCCAGGCCCTCCGCCCGCGCGTAGAGCGAATCCCGCGCGGGGCTCTTCACGGTGTCCGGCGTCTGCTTGCCGATGTCCATGAGGACCTCGGCCGCGCGCCAGTTGGCCTCGTAGGAGCGCGGCTCCTCGGCCAGCGCCGCCTCGAGGTGGGGCAGGGCGGCCTGCGGGTCGCGCGCGAGCTGCGCCGCGACGGCGGCCTGGATGTGCTCGGTCGGCGATTGGGCCGCCAGGCCGAGCGGGAGGAACAGCGAAAGGGTGAACAGCAGGCGGCGCATGAGGCCCGGTCCGGTCGTGGGGGATCGCGCACCCTTGCGCGGGCACGCGGGAAGGGGAAAACTCTGGCCATGGCCGAGGGCCGCGCAAGGCTCCCGGTACGCCGGCTTCCCTTGCCCTCCCCGGTCCCCGTGCACTTCCCCACGCTCATCGCCCGCAAGCGGGACGGGCAGCCGCTCCCGCCGGGCGCATGGCGCGCCAGCCTCGCCGCCTACCTCGACGGCGGGATCCCCGAGTACCAGATGGCCGCCATGCTCATGGCCGTGGTCTGGCGGGGGCTCACCGACGAGGAGCTGGCGGAACTCACCCTCGCCATGCTCGAGTCCGGGGAGCGCGCGACGCCCGCCCCGGGTGGCGTGCCGCGCGCCGACAAGCACTCCACCGGCGGCGTCGGCGACAAGGTCTCGCTGGTGCTGGCGCCCCTCGCCGCCGCCTGCGGCCTCCTCGTGCCCATGATGTCGGGCCGCGGCCTCGGCCACACGGGCGGCACCACCGACAAGCTCGAGGCCATCCCCGGCTTCCGCACCGACCTCACGCTCCCCGAGGTGGAGGCGCAGCTGGCGCGGATCGGGGTGGCGATGTTCGGCCAGACGGAGACCATCGCCCCCGCCGACCGGCGGCTCTACGCCCTCCGCGACGTGACCGGCACGGTCCCCTCGCTCCCGCTCATTGCCGCCAGCATCATGTCCAAGAAGCTGGCCGAGGGCCTCGCGGCGCTGGTGCTCGACGTGAAGGCCGGCGCCGGCGCCTTCCTCCCCGACCCGGCGCAGGCCACCGAGCTGGCGCGCGTGATGTGCCGCCTCGGCGCGGCGCACGGCTGCCGCACCACCGCGCTCGTGACCGCCATGGACCGCCCGCTCGGCCGGGCCATCGGCAACGCGCTCGAGGTGGAGGAGGCGCTGCTGGTGCTCGACGGCGAGGGCCCGGCCGACGTGCGCGAGCTGGCGGTCCAGCTGACGGCGGAGATGCTGGTGGCGGCCGGCGTGGCCCGGGGCCTCGAGGCGGCGCGGGAACGGGCCGAGGAGGCGCTGGCGAGCGGGGCGGCCCTGGAGCGCTTTGCGCAACTCATCGAGGCGCAGGGCGGCAGCCCCGCCCTGGTGGACGATCCCGCGGCGCTGCCCCAGGCGCGCGAGGTGGAGCTCTTCGAGGCCCCGCGCGCCGGCGTGGTGGCGCGGGTGGAGCCCCGCGGGCTCGGCGAGGCGGTGGTGGCGCTCGGCGGCGGCCGCCGCGCCCTCGGGGACGCCATTGACCACAGCGTGGGCTTCGTCGTCTCGGTGCGTCCGGGACAGCGGGTGCAGCAGGGGGAGCCGCTCGCGTCCGTCTTTGCGCGGGACCCGGCCGGGATCAGCGAGGGGCTCGCCGCGCTCGAGCGCGCCATCGTGATCGGGGAGGCGGTGCCGGAGCCGCCGCTCCCGCTGGTGCTGGGCCGGGTCACCGCCGCCGGCGTGGAGCCGACGGGGGGGTGAGGCATGTGGAGCCTGGTGTTCGTCTCCTTCCTCGTCGCCATGCTGCTCGTCTGGCTCATCGGTCCCACCCGCCGGGGGAGCGCCCAGGATCCCTTCGACCCGGTGGAGCCGCCCGACCGGGACGAGCTCGAGGCCGCCGAACGGGAAGTGCAGGACCCGGAGTTCGGCTCCCATCCCCCGAACGAGGCGGACGAGCGCGACTGGGGGCCCGGCGCCCCGCAATGACCCGGGCCGCCGTTCCCTCCCGGAGTTCGGCCGGCCGGCTCAGGCGCGCCGCCGCCACGCCCCCGGGGGTACGCCCACCATCTTCTTGAACGCGCGGCTGAACGCCGCCTCCGAGTCGTAGCCCACCTCGGCGGCGATCGCCGCGACCTTCGCGGTGCCCTCCGCCAGCCGCGCCGCGGCCAGCTGCATCCGCCACTGCGCCAGGTACTGCATCGGCGGCTGGCCCACCAGCGCCGTGAATCGCTCCGCCAGCCGGGAGCGCGACGCCGCCACCTCCTGCGCGAGTGCGTCCAGGGTCCACGCCCGGGCCGGCTCCGCATGCAGGCGGCCCAGGGCCGCGCCCACCACCGGGTCCCGGAGGCCGGCCAGCCAGCCCGTCTGGCCCTCCGGCAGCCGGGCCAGGTGCTCGCGCACCACCTCGATGAACATCAGCTCCGCCAGGCGCGTGAGCACCTCGCTGGCGCCGGCACGCCGCGCCTGCGTTTCCTCCACCAACTGGCGCGCGAAGGTGGCCAGCCAGCCCCCGGCCGGCCCCGGCTGGTGCAGCATCCGGGGCAGGGTGCCGAGCACCGGGTTGAAGGGGCGCCGGTCACACCCGAGGAATCCGCAGACAAAGCGGGCCGACGGCGGCCCGGACGCCCCGACGCGCACCACGTGGGGGAAGCAGTCGGGGCTCGCCGCGTGGGTGTCGCCCGGCAGCCGCTGCCCGGCCGCGTGCGACAGCACGTGCCCATCCCCCTGCGGGAAGACGATCACGTCCCCGGCCTGGAGCTCGACCGGCGGCCCGTCGCGCAGCCCGGCCCAGCAGCGGCCCTCCGTGAGGATGTGATAGGCAATCAGGTGGTCCGACCCCGGCAGGATCGGGGGCTCGAGCCGGCGCGCCGCCGGCGACTCGACGCTCCAGGGCGCCGTGGCCTCGACCGCGTAGAAGAAGGCGCCGTTCAGGCGCACCGCGCGCAGCACGTCGGAGAGCGGGTCCACGGCGCCTCCGCGGGGCCTGGGGGCAGGAGGGGGACGGATCGGAGCAGTGTACGGATCGGGGGCGGCGGGGGCAAGAAGTCGTGCGCGGGGCCGGTTCCGCGCTCTCCCAGGCAGGACCACTGTGACCTGGTGCTGCCTGTTCCCTCTTGCCCCTGGAGTCCGGCCCCATGACCGCCCAGCCCACCGCGCCCCGGCGCCCATCCGCCACCAGCACGCCCCCGGGGACCGGCGACGATCCGCTGACCACCCGCGCCCGCCTCACCTGGACCGCGGGCGACTTTCACCAGATCGCCCGGGGCTTCGAGGCCGAGGCGGAGGCGTTCATCGGCCGCCTGGCGCTCCGCCGGGGCGAGCGGGTGCTGGACGTGGCCTGCGGCACCGGGAACCTCACGCTGCCCGCCGCGCGCGCCGGCGCGCGGGTGACCGGCCTCGACATCGCGCCCAACCTGCTGGCCACCCTGCGCGAGCGCGCCGACGCCGAGGGCACGCGCGTGGCGCTGGACGAGGGGAATGCCGAGGCCCTCCCCTATGCCGACGGGACGTTCGACACCGTGGTCTCCATGTTCGGCGTCATGTTCGCGGCGCGGCCCGAGCGGGCCATGGCGGAGCTGCTCCGCGTCACCCGGCCCGGGGGCCGGATCGCCCTCGCCAACTGGACGCGCGAGGGGCTGATCGGCGAGATGCTCCGGCTCCACGTGGCCCGCGTGCCGGCGCCCCCCGGCGTCCCGAGCACCCTGCTCTGGGGCGACGAGGCCACCGTGCGCGAGCGCTTCGGCACCGCGGTCTCGGCCCTGGGCCAGACCCGCCGGGTGCTCCACTTCGACTACCCGCACACTCCGGCCGGCGTGGCCGAGCTCTTCCGCGAGTGCTACGGCCCCACCGTGCGCACCTTCGCGGCGATCGACCCGGATGCCCGGGCCGCGTTCGCCGCCGACCTGGCGGCCCTCTGGGCGCGGGGCAACACCGCCGGGGACCGTGCCACGCGGGTGGCGGCGGAGTACCTCGAGGTGATCGCCGTGCGGGCCTGAGCCCGGCCCCCGGAAGCACCGCGGGCCGCGTCCCCGGAGGGACGCGGCCCGCGCGCATTGGCCCGGCCGGCGCTCAGACGTCGAGGTGGCTCACGTACTTGGCGTTCCGCTCGATGAACTGCCGGCGCGGCTCCACTTCGTCGCCCATCAGCTCGTCGAACAGCTTGCTGGCCTCCACCGCGTCGTTCATGGTGACGCGCAGGATGGTGCGGCGCGCCGGGTCCATGGTGGTCTTCCAGAGCTGGTCGGGGTTCATCTCGCCGAGGCCCTTGTAGCGCTGGATGTTGACGTTGCCCTTGCCGTCGGTGCCCACCAGCCGCTTGACGTACTCCTCCCGCTCCTTCTCGTCGTAGGCGTAGAACTCCTCCTTCTTGTACGCCACGCGGTAGAGCGGCGGCTGGGCGATGTAGACGTAGCCCGCCTCGATCAGCTCCAGCATCTGCCGGAAGAAGAAGGTGAGGAGCAGGGTGCGGATGTGGGCGCCGTCCACGTCGGCGTCCGTCATGATGATGATCTTGTTATAGCGCACGTTGTCCAGCGTGAAGTCCTCCCGCACGCCGGCGCCGATGGCCGTGATGATGGCGCGGATCTCCTCGTTGGAGAGGATCTTGTCGATGCGCGCCTTCTCCACGTTCAGGATCTTGCCGCGGAGCGGGAGGATGGCCTGGAACTGCCGGTCGCGGCCCTGCTTGGCGCTGCCGCCGGCCGAGTCGCCCTCCACCAGGTAGAGCTCGCAGAGCGCCGGGTCATCGAGCGAGCAGTCGGCCAGCTTGCCCGGGAGCACGGCGCCCTCGAGGCCCGACTTCTTCCGCACCAGGTCGCGCGCCTTGCGCGCGGCCTCGCGCGCGCGCGCGGCGCTCACCGCCTTCTCGATCACCGCGCGGCCCACCGCCGGCTTCTCGTCGAGGAAGGTGCGCAGCTGCTCGTACACCACCTGCTTCACGATGCCCTCGACCTCGCCGTTGCCGAGCTTGGTCTTGGTCTGGCCCTCGAACTGCGGCTCCCGCACCTTGCAGTGGATGATGGCGGTGAGGCCCTCGCGGATATCCTCGCCCGTGAGCGAGAAGTCCTCCTTCTTGAGCGCCCCCTGCTGCTTGGCGAACTCATTGATGGCGCGCGTCAGCGCCGCCCGGAAGCCCGTGAGGTGGGTGCCGCCCTCGTGCGTGTTGATGTTGTTGACGAACGTGAAGATGTTCTCGTTGTAGCCGTCCTCGTACTGGATGGCCACGTCCACCTCGACGTCGTCCTTCGTCATGGTGAAGGCGATGGGCTTGGGGTGCAGCGGCTTCTTGTTCCGGTTGAGCCACTCGACGAACTGGATCAGCCCGCCCTTGGCGAAGAAGGCCTCCGTCCTGGGCTCGGCGCCGCGGTCGTCCTTGAGCGTGATGGAGACGCCCTTGTTGAGGAACGCCAGCTGGCGCATGCGGTCGGCCAGGGTGTTCCAGCTGTACTCGAGGACCGTGAAGATCTCCGGGTCCGGCTTGAAGCGGACCAGCGTGCCGGTGTCCTTCGCCTTGTCGAGCTTCTCCAGCTTCTTGACCGTCTGGCCCCGCACGAAGGCCATGCGCCACTTGAAGCCGTCGCGCTTGACGATCACCTCGGTCCGCTCGGAGAGGGCGTTCACCACCGACACGCCCACCCCGTGGAGGCCGCCCGACACCTTGTAGTTGGACTTGTCGAACTTGCCGCCGGCATGGAGCACCGTGAGCGCCACCTCCACCGCCGGGAGCTTCTCGGTGGGGTGCATGTCCACCGGGATGCCGCGCCCGTTGTCCTCCACCGAGATCGAGTTGTCCTTGTGGATGGTGACCCGGATGTCGTCGCAGTAGCCGGCGAGCGCCTCGTCGATCGAGTTGTCCACCACCTCGTACACCAGGTGGTGCAGTCCGTTCTCGCCCGTGGAGCCGATGTACATGCCCGGCCGCTTGCGGACCGCCTCGAGGCCCTTGAGGACCTGGATACTGCCCGCGTCGTACTGCCGCTCGCCGTTCTCGGCTGCTTCCTTCGCCATGGACCGTGCCTTGGTGCGGGTGGGTGCCGGGGCCGCGCGGGTCCCGGACGCCTGCCCCCCGGCCACTGCGGCCGGGTGGGGTGCCTGCATGTGTGCCACTGCCAACCTCTGCCTGCTGCGGCGAGCGGCCCCACGGGCCCTCGCGTCGTGCCATGTCAGGCGCCAGCGTCACGGCGCGGACGCCGCCGCCTACCGATCCTCGCCCGGTGGGGCGCTGCTCCCTGCCACCCAGCGGATCCCCTTGATCCGCCCCGTCCGGCCCTTGTTGAGGCGGGCCAGGATCTGCGGCGTCATGAGGGAGAGCTCCGAGGCCCACGCCGCCGTCTGCACCCGCACCCGCAGGACGCCCTCGGCGCTCACCGATTCGGGCTCGGTCACCCGCGCAATCTGCGGGCCCACCAGCTCGGCCCACTCGTCCAGCACCCCTGCCTGGCCCAGGCGCTTGGCGATGCCGCTCCGCTTGAGCCACGCCTGCAACGCCTCGGCGAGCGGCACCGGCCTGGGTGTATCCGACATCCCGACCCCCGTCAGTCCTGGGCCACCACGCGCCCCGCCTCGACCTGCCAGCGGGGGAGGGCCAGGCCCTCCGGAAGCTCGTCCGGCCGGGGCGCGGTGATGAACACCTGCGAGCGGCGGGCCGCCCCGAAGAGCCGCGCCGCGAGCCGCCGCTGCCGCTCGGCGTCCAGCTCGGCGAACACGTCGTCCAGCAGGAGCGCCGGGGCCTCGCCGGTGGCCGCCTCCAGCGTCTCGAGCTCGAGCAACTTGAGCGCGATCGCCGCGCTCCGCACCTGGCCCGTGGAGCCGTAGTCGCGGAGCAGGCGGGTGTCGAGCCGGAGCACCAGGTCGTCCCGGTGCGGGCCGACGGTGGTGACGCCGCGGCCCAGGTCCCGCGCCAGCGCCTGCTCGAGCCGCGGCGCCCACGCCGTCGGGTCCGACAGCTCCATGTCGCCCTCGTACGCCAGCGCCGGCTCGCCGCCCTGCTCGCCCAGCGCCACCAGGGCCCGGGCAAACGGTTCCGCCTGCCGCGCCACCCACGCCAGCCGGCCCGCCACCACGGTGGCGCCCGCCTCGGCGAGCGGACGGTCGAAGGCCTGGGCCAGGTCGCCCCGGCCCTGCCGCAGGGCCGCATTCCGCTGGGCCAGCGCCGCCCGGTAGCGGGACAGCGCGGTGAGGTAGCCGCGGTCGGCCAGCGACAGCGTCCGGTCGAGGTAGAGTCGCCTCCCCGCCGCGGGGCCCGAGGCCAGCCGGACATCCTCGGGCGCGAACACCACGCCGAGCCACGCGCCCGCCGCTTCCACCACCCGGGTGGCCGGGGCCCCATCGAGCTCGAGCTGTTTCCGCCGCCCGAGGACGCGGAACGTCACCGCCACCTGCCGCGACGCGCCGCCACGCTCGAAGCCGAGCCCGGCATGGAAGCCCGTCCCCCCGAAGGTGACGAGCTCACCGTCGCGCGCGGTGCGGAAGGAACGGAACAGCACCGGGTACGCGATGGCCTCGAGGAGGCTCGTCTTGCCCTGGCCGTTCCGCCCCAGCAGCGCCAGGCCCTCCGGGGGCAGCCCGAGGTCGGCGTCGGCCAGGTTCCGGAATCCGCGGACGGTGAGGCGCGCCAGCCGCACTACGGCTCCACGGCCGGCGGCGTCGTGGTGTCCCGGAGCACGATGATCACCCGGCTCACCGAATCGCTGTGGTTCCCCGCCACGTCGGTGGCGTAGAGCCGCACCTGGATGATCTCCCCGCCCTGCGCCGCCGTGGTGATCGGCAGCGCGAAGACGAACAGGGAATCGTCGCCCGGAAACGGCGGGAAGGTGGTGACCCCGCCCAGCACCTCGGCGTAGAACGTGTCCACGCCCTCGGGATCCCGGACCGTCCCGCTCACCACCACCGCCGGGCCCTCGACCACCGAGGTGTCCCGGCCGGGCCGCTCGATCGTGATCACCGGCCCCTCGCCGCCCGGGGGAGGGCCCGGCTCGTTGAAGGTGAGCCGCTCCCGGTCGTTGCACGCGCCGAGGGAGAGGGCGGCAAGCACCCACCCCACGGTCCGGGACGCGAAACGGCGAGGCCCCCAAAACATCACCGAAAAATACCCGTTGCCGAGGGAAAATTGCAGCTCATCGCGACCGGAACGCGGCCGGCCGCTTGGCCAGGAACGCCGCCATCCCCTCCCGCATGTCCTCCGTGGCGGAGAGGAGCCCGAAGTGGTTGGCCTCGAGGAGCAGTGCCTCATCCTGTGGCATCTCGAGCCCGGCATCCACGGCCTCCAGCACGGCGGCCACCGCGAGGGGCCCCTGGGCGAGGATCCCCCGGAGCAGCTTCACCGCCTCCGGCAGCAGCTCCTCGGCCGGCACGACCCGGTTCACGAGCCCGATCCGCCACGCTTCCTCGGCATCGATCATGGCCCCCGTCAGGAGCAGCTCGAGCGCCCGGCCCCGGCCCACCAGCCGGGGCAGCCGCACCGTCCCGCCATACCCGGGGCCGATCCCGAGCTTCACCTCGGGCTGGCCGAACCGAGCGTCCGCGCTGGCGAGGCGCAGGTGGCACGCCATGGCCAGCTCGCACCCGCCGCCCAGGCAGAAGCCGTTGACGGCCGCCACCACGGGCTTGCGGAGGGCCTCGAAGCGCCGGAACACCGCCTGCCCGCGGAGTGAGCGCGCCTTGCCCTCCGCCGGACCCTGGGAGGCCAGTTCGCTGATGTCCGCCCCGGCCACGAACGCCTTGCTGCCGGCGCCCGTCAGGATCACGCCCCGCACCGCCGGGTCGTCCCCCAGCACCGCCGCGGCCTGGCCGAGTTCACCAATCACCTGGTCGTTGAGGGCGTTGAGCTTGTCGGGGCGGTTCACGGTCAGGACCGCCAGGCCATCGTTCAGGTCGAGGGCGAGTGTCTGGAAGGACATGGGCCGGTGGGGTTCGGTGGACGGACGCTGGGGCGCCGGAAAGCTAAGCCATCGGGCCACCGCCCGCCTGCGGGGTGCGCGTGGCGCCGGGCGGCCCCGCCGGGCGCGGCACATTCACGCCGGGCAGGGCGGGGGCTAAGTTCCCCACATGCTTCCCACCCACTTCGGCGTCACCCCCGACGGCGCCCTCCGCATCCTCGACCAGACGCTCCTGCCCGGCGAGGAGCGCTACCTGACCCTCACCACGGTGGACGAGGTGGCCGAGGCCATCTCGGTGCTCCGCGTGCGGGGCGCGCCCCTCATCGGGGTGGCGGCGGCCTACGGCGTCACCCTCGCCCTGCGGGACGGGGTGGCGGACCCCGCCCGCCTGCTCGCGGCGTGCGACCAGCTCGAGGCCACGCGCCCCACCGCGGTGAACCTCCCCTGGGCCATGGGCCGCATGCGCGCCGCCGTGCACGCCGCCGCGCAGCAGCGCCGCGACGTGGCCGCCGCCGTCCGCGCCGAGGCGGAGGCCATCTGGGCCGAGGACCGGGCCATGTGCGAGGCAATCGGGGCCGCGGGCGCCGGCCTGCTACCCCCCGGTGCCACGGTGATGACCATCTGCAACGCGGGCGCGCTCGCCACCGGCGGCATGGGGACGGCGCTCGCGCCGGTGTACGTGGCCCACGCGCGGCACCAGGCGGTGAGCGTGGTGGCCTGCGAGACCCGGCCGCTCCTGCAGGGGAGCCGGCTCACGGCGTGGGAACTCACCCGCGGCGGCGTGCCGGTCACCGTCATCACCGACGGCATGGCGGCGAGCCGGCTGCGGCGGGGCGGGGTGACCTGCGTGATCGTCGGGGCGGACCGCATCGCCCTGAACGGGGATACGGCCAACAAGATCGGCACCTACGCCGTGGCGCTCGCCGCGCACGCGCATGGCGTCCCCTTCTACGTGGCGGCGCCGCGCTCCACCTTCGACCCCGCCACGCCCGACGGGCCCGCGATCCCCATCGAGGAGCGGCGGGCGGAGGAGGTGCGGCGGATCGGCGGGACGCCGGTGGCCGCCCCGGCCGCGGCGGTCTGGAACCCGGCCTTCGACGTGACCCCGCACCACCTGATCACTGGCTACATCACCGACGCCGGCCTGCTCCGCGCCGGCGACCTGCCACGCCTCGCCATGTAGGCGGCCCATGTCGTCGATCCTCGCGCTCGACCAGGGCACTACCGGGTCCACCGCGCTCGTCGTCCACGCCGACGGCCGGGTGCTGGGCCGGGGCTATCGCGAGATCACCCAGCACTTCCCCGCGCCCGGGTGGGTGGAGCACGATCCCGACGAGCTGTTCCTTCTCACGGTCGAGGCCGCCGCCGATGCGATCCGCCAGGCCGGCGAGCTGCCGCAGGGCATCGGCCTCACCAACCAGCGCGAGACCATCGTCCTGTGGGACCGGCGCACCCTGGCGCCGGTGGCGCGGGCCCTCGTGTGGCAGGACCGGCGCACCGCCGAGCGCTGCCGGGCGCTCGAGGCGGCGGGCCACCTGCGCCAGGTCCGCGCCGCCACCGGCCTCCTGCTCGATCCCTATTTCTCCGCCACCAAGCTCGAGTGGCTCCTGCGGGACGCCGGGCTCCGCGCTCGTGCGGGGCGCGGGGAGCTCGCGGCGGGGACGGTGGACAGCTGGATCATCGCGCGCCTCACCGGCGGGCGCGCGCACGTGACCGACCACACCAACGCGTCCCGGACCCTGCTCTACAACCTGGAGCGGCGCGAGTGGGATCCGGCGCTGCTCGAGCTGTTCGGCGTGCCCCGGGAAGTGCTGCCGGCCATCGTGCCTTCGAGCGGCGTGGTGGCGCTCACGGACCGCGAGCACCTGGGCGCGAGCCTGCCGATCGCCGGCGTCGCCGGGGACCAGCAGGCGGCGCTCTTCGGGCAGGGGTGCGTGACGGCGGGCCAGGCCAAGAACACCTACGGCACCGGCGCCTTCCTCCTCACCCACACCGGCCAGCAACTGGTGGCTCCCCGGCCCGGCCTCCTCGCCACCGCCGCGGCGGGCCCCCGGGGCGAACCGGCGTATGCGCTCGAGGGCAGCGTATTCATCGCGGGGGCGGTGATGCAGTGGCTGCGCGACGGCCTCGGCATCCTGGCCCAGGCCGCCGACTCGGAGGCCCTGGCGCGCAGCGTCCCCGACACGGGCGGCGTGGCCTTCGTGCCCGCGTTCGTGGGGCTCGGCTCGCCCTACTGGGAAAGCGAGGCGCGGGGCACGATCGTCGGCCTCACCCGCGGCACCACCCGGGCCCACCTGGTCCGGGCCGCGCTCGAGGCCATGGCCTACTCGAGCGCGGAGCTGCTGGCCGTGATGACCGCCGGCAGCGGCTTTGCCGTGCCCGCGCTGCGGGTGGATGGGGGCGCCGCCGCCAATGACTGGCTGATGCAGTTCCAGGCCGACATCCTGGACCTGCCCGTGGAGCGGCCCGACAACGTCGAGACCACCGCCCTCGGCGCGGCGGGCCTGGCCGGCCTCGCCCTCGGCGTCTGGCCCGACGTGACCGGGTTCCTCGCCGGCCGCCGCTTCCGGCGCTTCACCCCCGCCATGGATCCCGCCACCCGGGACTCGGGCTGGGTGGCCTGGCGACGCGCCATCCGCGCGGCGCTGGCCTGGGCGCGTGAGCCCGGCAGCTGAGGCCGGCGCGCTCCCCAGCGCCCCCGCCGGCCACCCCCGCCCGCCCGCGACGCCTGCCGCCATGCGCGCGAGCGCCCCGGTGGCCTGAACGCGCGACGGCCCGCCCAGGAGAGGGCGGGCCGTCGGGGACGCGGCGGAGGGACGTCAGGCGGCGGGCGGCTCGGGCGGGGTGGCCTCGCCGCTGATCCGCAGCGTGCCGTTGGCCTCGTCGAACTGCACCTCCACCTCGGCCAGCTGTTCGTGATCCAGCCGGAAGCCCACGAAGCTGGTGCGCCCCACGCGGGCCACGCCGATCGTGGTGTGGTCCGGCGTCTCCACCTTGGCCACGCCCCCCACCTCATTGAGCGCCGGCACCTGCGTGAGCGCCACGGCATTCTCGCCGGGGGCGGTGGGTTCGGCCACGGGGGGCGCCGCGGCGTCCGCCGCCGGGCCGTTCAGGATGCGGCCCAGGGTCTTGAGGGTGGACCGGGCCACCTTGTAGCCGGGCCGGTACACCGACTCGATCCAGAGCGCGTCGGGTTTCTTCTCGGGCGTGTCGGCCATGGGGCTCCGCGCTAGAAGCGCCAGGTGAGGCTGGAGTGGAACAGGGTGCTCGTGATGCCCATGCCGCTCTCGCGCTGGCCGGAGAGGCCGAGATACCAGGAGCGCCCGATGCCGAGGTCGGCGTCCAGACCGTACCAAGTTACACGCCGATCCTGCGGGTTGGCCAGCGGATCGGTGTCGGTGCGGCCACCGAGACTCCAGTCCAGGTGCAGCGACGGCGTCGGGTTCATCCCCACCCGCAGGGTCTCGAGGTGGCCGGAGGTGAGCGCGTTGTCGAACCAGGTGGCCCGGAGCCCCACGTCCCAGTGGAAGGGCCACATCCGGTTGAAGGCGAGCGCGGTGGTGTAGGCATTGGCCACGCCGTTGGTGACGCCGGAGGAGCGGTGGTAGTCCCCCGAGAGCCGGACCCGGCGGCTGCCGAGCGTGAGGCCCACCATGCCGCCCTTGCGGTAGCTGTCGTCGAAGGCGGTGGCCGGGTCCACGGCGTCGCGATAGAGCCGCACGCGCCGGCGGGTGTCGTAGCTGCCGCGGAAGGAGAGCCACGACGCCGCGCGCAGGACGCCCGACAGGTAGGTGCTGGTGGGGGAGAGCGAGCTTTCCCCCTGCTCGGTCTTCCAGGGGCGGTAGTAGTCCACCTCCTGCAGGGCGCTGAGCGAAACGGCCCGCGTGCTCAGGCTGGCCTGCCCGAAGGCGAACTCCCGGTTGGACCGCCCGCCCTGGTAGGACCCCACCACGCCCGTGGTGAGCTGCCAGCGGTTCACGCCCATGGGGGCGCTGTGGAACTGCACGTAGCCGCCCACGTCGCGCACGTCGGAGGAGAAGCCGAGCTTGAGCGGTTCGGGCTCCACCCCGCCGAAGACGGCGCCGGTGACGTGACGGCCGTTGAACTCGGTGAGGACGCCGTCGAACAGGCTCACCGACGTGACGGCGCCGAGGTACTGGCGGCCGATCCCCATCCGGAACGGCGCCCCCGGGCTGTGCCAGAGGAGGGCGGCCTGGTACACGCGGGTGCGGCCATCCACGGTGGCGGGGCCGGTGCTCCGGTCGCGCGTGGTGCGCCGGGTGCGCAGGTCGAAGGCCAGCCCGAGCGGCGTGCCCCACAGGTCCTGGCCCATGAGGCGGAGGTCCGCCGAGGGCTGCGTGAAGCCGACGTTGCCCGGGTCCTCGCTCGCCACGAGGTAGCGGGCGCCGACGCGGCCATGGAGGCCCGGCCCGCGGAAGGCGCGGGGCCGGCGCACGGCGGGGCCCGCCGCGACGACCGCCGTGGCCGCCGAGGGCACATAGCGGACGCTGTCGCCCACCTGGATCTCGCCCGTGGCCGAGACCACCTCGCACGAGGCCTGGCGGGACGAGAGGAAGGTGACCTTGAGCGTGGCGATGGTCGCCGCGCCGCGGAACACCGTGAGGAGCGAGCCCTCGGCAACGCCGGCCTCGCGGCCGGCCCCGACGTACACCGAGCTCCCGGCGAGGTAGGTGACCGCCGCGGTTCGGGTGGCGGTCGAGTCCTGCGCGGCCAGCGGCGCCGCGAGGCCGAGGCAGAGCAGCGCGGCCTGGAGGCCGCGGCGGATCAGGCGCGCGGATGGCATCGCAGGCACTCCGAGCTGACGTAGGAATAGCCGTTCTTCCCCCGGTGCTCGCTGTCCATCTTGGTCTGGCTGTGCTCGTGGCAGCTGAGGCAGGTGAAGTCGGCGAAGTTCGTGGGCGTCTGGTGGCACTCGGCGCACGTGGCCCATTCACCACGGTGGTGCCCGCTGTAGATCTTGAAGAACGACGCGTCGTGGTCGAACGTGGCCCCGAGCCACTGCTGCGTGGTGTGGCAGCTGGCGCAGTCGGTCGGGAAGTTCGCCGCGAGGTGGTTCGGGTTGCTCGTGTTGTCGTAGTCCGCCTGGTGGCAGGCCAGGCAGGTCGAGGGCGTGCCCGTGTACTGGTTGTTCACGTGGCACTGGTCGCAGGGCGTGCTGCGGTGCGCGCCGGTCAGCTTGAAGCCGCTCAGGTCGTGGTTGAAGGCGGCGCCGTCCCACGAGGTGGTGCCGTGGCAGTCCACGCAGGTGGTGGGGAAGGACGCGCCGGCGTGGTTCGGCGTGGTGGTGTTGTCGTAGTCGGCCTGGTGGCAGCCCGCGCACTGGGTGGGCGCATCACTGTAATGGCTCGTGGTGTGGCAATCCACGCAGCGCACGGCGCGGTGGGCGCCCGTGAGCGGGAAGGGCCCCTCGTCGTGGTTGAAGCGGCCGCGGTCCCACTCGGTGCTGGAGTGGCACTGCTCGCAGTTCTCGGGCAGCCCGCCCTGGACGTGGTCGGGATTCTTCGCCGCGGCGTACTGCGGCTGGTGGCAGCTCAGGCACTCGGGCGACTGGCCCACGAACTGGAGCCCGCCCTGCGCCGAGGGCTGGTGGCAGGCCACGCAGTCCACGGCGCGATGCGCGCCGGTGAGCGTGAAGCGCGTCTGGTCGTGCGCCCGCTGCATCTTGGCCTGGTCCAGGAAGCTGCGCTCGGTGTGGCAGCTGCCGCAGTCGGGGCCCAGTTCGCCCCGGTGGGTGTCCTGGTGGCAGGTGGCGCAGTTGTTCGGCGCGCCCTGGAAGTCGAGGGCCGCGTGGCAGGTCCGGCACTCCGCCGTGGCGTGCGCCGCCTCGAGCGGGAAGCCGGTGGCCGCGTGGCTGAACTGGAGCCGCGCCTTGAGCGGGCTCCACGCCTCCGGGCGGTGGCAGGCCGCGCATTCCACGCTGAGCTTGCCGTGGGGCGAGGCCGTGCGCTCCTGCGCCGCGAGCGGCGCGGCCAGGAGGAGCAGGCTGAGGACGGTCAGGATGCGCATCATGGCTTCACCTCCTTGTGGCAGCTCTCGCACTTGCCGGAGACCGGCCGCCAGATGAGGCGGCCGGGGACCCGGCTGGCGAGGTCCGTCGGATGACAGCGATTGCAGGCCACGCCTTCGTGCCCCCCGCGCAGCGGGAAGCTCGTGGTCTTGTCGTGGTCGAACCTCGAGGCCGGGACAAACCGCTCCGTGCCGTGGCAGCTCTCGCACCGGCCCCCGTCCCGCAGGTCGGCGAACTGCGTCCCGTGCACGTTCTCGTGGCAGGCGGCGCACTCCCGCTTGGCCTCGAAGCTGAGCGCGGGGAAGCGGCCGCCGGCCTTCACCAGGCTCGAGGCGGGCCGCGGGCCCGGGGCGCCCAGTTCCTTGTGGCAGGCCACGCACGGCGTGGCCCCATGCGCCCCCTCCAGCGGGAAGCCGTAGTCGGCGTGCTGCGTGATGCCGGCGGTCGAGGGCCGGAACCGCCGGGCGTCGTGGCACGCCGCGCACCCCGCCGCCTTGGCGCGCGCCCCGCCGGCGGCGAAGCGGCCGGCGTGCGGGTCCACATGGCAGCTCGCGCAGTCCTTCTCCGCCAGCGCAAAGCGGAACTTCGCGGTGCCCGGGGCCGGGGTGGCCGCAAAGGGCGGGAGGCCCGTCCGCTCCACGCCGTGGCAGCTCCGGCAGGTGGCGGTGGCGTGCTCGCCCTCGAGCGGGAAACCGGCCCGGGCGTGGGCCGCGGCGTCCACGGTGCTCGGTGTCCAGCCGCTCACCTTGTGGCAGTCGGCGCAGGCGCCGGCGCCCGGCGTGCGCGCCAGCTGGCCCCCGTGCGCGTCCGCGTGGCAGCCCTGGCAGGTGGCAAACGCCGGCCGGATCACCACCCGGGAGGGCCCGAGCCGCGTGGCGGCGCCGGCGGTGGCGTCCTTGCCGTGACACTTGGCGCAGGTCACCGCCGCATGCTTGCCCTCGAGGGGGTACCGCGTGGCGGCGTGGTCCTGCACCCGGAAGGTGGCCGGGGTGAAGCCCTGCAGCGCGTGGCAGGCGTCACAGTCGGCGGGCTTCCCGGCCAGGGTGGCCGTGCCGCCGTGCTGGTCGGCATGGCAGTCACCGCAGCGCTTGAAGGCCGGCTTCTTCTGCAGGGCCGTGGCGAAGGTGCCGTGGCAGTCGGCGCAGCGCACGGCGGCGTGCTTGCCGCGCAGCGGGTAGCTGGTCTTCTCGTGGTCGAAGTTGGCGCGGTCGATGGTCCGGAAGGACGTGGTCTGGTGGCACTTGGCGCAGTCGGGGCCCAGGCGGCCGGCGTGCACGTCCTGGTGGCAGTCCGCGCAGCTTGTGGAGCTGACGGGCTTGTAGACCGGCACCAGGCGGCCCGCGGCATCCCGCGTCGGGTGCAGCCGCTCGGCCGTGTGGCACTTGTCGCACGCGGTGGTGACGTGCTTGCCGGTGAGCGGGTAGCGGGTGGAATCGTGGCTGAAGCCCGGCGTGACCTCCCACTTGCCGAGGTCGTGGCACTTGCCGCAGTCCGCGCCAAGGGCCCCGCGATGGACGTCCTCGTGGCACCCCGTGCAGCCGGCCTCGAGCCCGGTCCACTTGGTCGGCCGGCCCGCCGGCCCGAGGGTCCGCGCCGGCGAGACCTGGAACTTGGCCGTGTGGCAGTCGGCGCACTTCGCCGTCGCATGCGACTGCTTGAGGGCCCAGCCCGTCTCCCGGTGATCGAAGCGATCTTCGCTCCCGGCCTTCCACGTCACCATCGCGAACTCGCGCCCGGCATGGTCGGGATGACAGGAGGCGCAGGGCTCCCCCTTCACGCCCGGCCGACCGTGCAGCCCCCGGCCCCGGGCCACCAGCCACCCCATCTCCTTGTGGCAGCCCAGGCAGCGCGCGGCCATTCCCTCGTTGCCGCCGCCGTGGCACTTGGTGCAGTTGCTGTTCCCCTCCACCGACTGGTGCGCCCGCGCCAGCGGCCCCGGGGAGATCTGCGCCCCGAGGCGTTGCCCGCCGGCCAGCGCCAGCAGCAGGACGAGGGCGAGCGCCCGCAGGGGACTCACCAGAACCACGTCATCCCCATGGCCACCGCCACCCCCACGTGGATCGCGACCGCCACGAGCGCCGTGATGGCAAAGGGCCGGTGCGCCACGTGCCAGAAGCGGAACACCCGCTGCGTGGCGGCCAGCATGCGGGCCTGCTGGGTGAGCGCCATCTCGCTCCGGGCCAGGCGGAGCACCTTCCGGAGCGTCGCCCGGTCGAGCTTTGCGGCCCCCTGGCCGGCGCAGAGCCGGCGCAGGGACCGGGCGGCGCGCCAGCGGTCGAGGTCGTCCTTGGCCATCCGCACCAGGGTGGCGCCGAGGCCGAGGCCCTCGCACGGTGCCGGGTCGGAGCGGAGCAGCGACTCCACCTGCGCGATCGGGAGGCGCGAGGCATCGGCGATCTTGGCCACCAGCTCGCGCCGCTGGTTGGCCATCTCCTCCGCCGTGAGCTCGAGGCCGCTGGCGCTGCGCGGGATGCGGACGTACAGGTAGCGGCCCACCACGCCGCTGGCGCAGACGATCAGCATCGAGGCATACCCGAGCCCGATGATCCCCTCGAACCGCCAGCTGGCGTGCACCGCCACCAGCACCGGCACGACGAGCGCCACGCCCACGTGCACGTCGAGCCACTTCGCCATGGCCCCGGTCCAGGCCAGCCAGCGGTACTTCTTGCGGAGGGGATAGAGCCACAGCAGCGCAAAGGCCAGGAGCGCGAGGATGCCCATGCTCTGGCCCACGTACCCGGAGGGGCGGAGCCAGGCGTGCAGGGGCGAGCGGACCCGCTCGCCCGGCGACGCGAGGTAGTACTCTGAACCCAGGGCGCTCCCCGCCAGGAGCAGGAGCACGACCAGCGCCACGATCGGCGGGCGCCGCTCGGGCTGCGCAGATGCACTGCCGGTGCGCCGTGGCCCCGGCGCCGATGATCCGGGCGCGGGCATCGAGCCGGACGTACGCTCTGAGGCGGGCAAAACGCGAAGGGTTGTCATGGCATGATGCGACGCCCGGTGAGGGCGTTCCGACGAGGACTTGGATTGTGAACGGGCACGCACCCTGCCACAGCAAGAATCGCACACACGCCATCCGGGGTGTGATTGGGCCCTAAGTCCCTGTGGAAGCAGGCTGTATCCAGCGTGGTCTTCGCGGGACCACTCCTTCGAATTGCGACACCGCATTGCAGCTGTAACGAATCGTTCGCCACACCTCGTCAGTCATTCATGAACGGCGGATTCATGTACCTCATCCTCGCCCTCGTCACCGTGCTCGCCGTTGTGCTGCAGGTCACCAGCCACCGGCGCCGGGAAGCCTCGGCGCGGCAGGCGGCCAAGGCCCATGGCGGCGCCACGGCGATGGCCCAGCACCCGCGCATCGACCTGACCCACTGCATCGGGTGCGGCTCCTGCGTTGAGGCGTGTCCCGAGAGCGGGGTGCTGGCGGTGATCGGCGGGAAGGCGGCGCTGGCGCAACCGCAGAAGTGCATCGGCCACGGGCTGTGCGCCGAGGCCTGCCCCGTGGGGGCCATCGAGATCGTGATGGCGCCCCCCAGCATCAATGCGGATCTCCCGGCGCTCACGCCCGATCTCGAGACCGACATCCCGAATCTCTTCGTGGTTGGCGAGCTGACGGGGCTGGCGCTCATCAAGAACGCCGTGAACCAGGGGCGCGACACCATCGACCGGATCGCCGCGCGGGTGGGCAAGCTCCGCGCGCGCCGCATCGGCGAGGTCGTGGACGTCTGCATCGTCGGGGCTGGTCCGGCGGGCCTCAGTGCGGGCCTGCGCGCCGTGGAACGCGGCCTGAGTTACGTGATGCTCGAGGCCGAGGAACTGGGCGGGACCGTTGCCAAGTACCCGCGGCAGAAGCTGGTGCTCACCAGTCCGGTGGAATTCCCCACCCACGGGGCGTTCAGGAAGCTCGAGCTGTCCAAGGAGGACCTGCTCGAGTTCTGGGGCAAGGCGGTGAAGAAGGCCGGCCTCCGGGTGCGCACCCGTGAGCGCGTGGAGAACATCCAGCAGGAACCGGACGGGGCGTTCACCGTGGAGACCGCGCAGGGCCGCTACCGCGCCCTCAGCGTCGTCCTCGCGATCGGCCGGCGGGGGAGCCCCCGCAAGCTCGACGTGCCCGGGGAGGAACTGCCCAAGGTCATGTACAGCCTCCTCGATGCCGCCTCGTACCAGGGCAAGCGCATCCTCGTGGTGGGCGGGGGCGACAGCGCCGTGGAGGCGGCCATGGGCCTGGCCAACCAGCCCGGCAACAAGGTGACGCTCTCCTATCGCAAGGACGTCTTCATGCGCCTCAAGGACCGGAACGACAAGCGGGTCCGGGAGTACATGCGGAAGGGGAAGCTGCAGGTGGTGTTCAACTCTCAGCCACTCGAGATCCGGCCGGCCTCCGTGGTGCTCGGCGTCCAGGGCGGGCAGCGGGAACTCCCCAACGACCTGGTGTGGGTGTTCGCGGGCGGAACGCCCCCCAAGGCCTTCATGGAAAAGATCGGTCTCTCTTGCGGTTCCCGGGCGGTGGAGGGGGCGCGCGAAGTAGCCTGACCCCGTATATTGGAAATGCAACCTCCTGACGGAGAATTGGCATGAAGGCAGGGACCAAGTTCGCGGTCGGGGCCGGCATCATCGTGCTGAGCGTGGCCGCCCTGATGGCGCAGGGAGTCAAGCAGTTCGGGCAGTACTCGCTCAAGCCCACCGAGCTCGCGGCGCGGGCCGAGGCCGACCCGGGGTTCTACGACACGGGCGTGAAGATGGAAGCCAAGGTGGTGCCCGGCACCATCAAGCGTGATGCCGCCACCCAGACCATCGACTTCGTGGTCTCCGATGGCGCCAAGCAGATCCCGGTGACCTATCGCGGCCTCGCGCCCGATACCTTCACCGACCAGATGGAAATCGAGGTCGTGGTCGAGGGCCGCTATGGCCGCGACGGCGTGTTCCACGCCACCACGCTTCTGGCTAAGTGCGGCTCGCGCTACGAGGCGCAGTACAACAACCAGGGCAAGCCGGTCTAGGCCCGGCGCCACACCCAGCGCAACGCAGGGGCCGCCTCCCACCCGGGAGGCGGCCCCTCGTCGTTGGCGGGCGGTGCTCGCACGCGCCGGCCCGCGCGAGGGCCCGAGGGGCATCACCCCGGCACACGACAGCGCCCCCGGCGCAGGGCCGGGGGCGCTGTTGTGTGGCAGGCGGGATCAGCGGGTCGGGATGGTCCGCCCGTGGCAGGCCGAGCAGGTCTGCGGATTCCGCCTGGCGAGGCGCTCGGCGTTGAAGCCGGGCCCGTGCGGGTTGAAGTGGCGGCCCGCGGTGGCCGAGTGGCAGAGCAGGCAGTCGCGCTCGGTGTGGCAGGTGACGCAGCTCTCGAGCGTCTGCCGCGCGGCCGTGCCGTGATTGAGCAGGAAGCTGCCCTGCGCGTCGTGGTAGCCCGGGCCGATGGTGCCGGTCGAGCGGAGCCCCGACTGCACGTGGCAGCTGGCGCAGAACTGCTGCTGGTTGTGGCACTCGGCACAGTCCGACTGCCGGTTGGCCGCGGCCGACGGGTGCCGGGTCAGGAAGCCTGCCGGGTGATAGCTCCCCTCGCGCCCCGGATCGGGCCGGTGGCAGTCGAGGCACTCGCTGCGCGCATGGCACGTGGCGCAGCTCTGCGGGTTGGCGCTGGCGTCGGGACCGTGCCGGTCGGCGAAGTCCGGCGTGTGGGTGACGGGCTTGCGGCGCTCGATCCGTGCGCCGGCGGCGCGGCCCGGCCCGGCGACGGGCAGGGCCGCCGCCACCCTCGGCTGGGCCTGGTGGCAGGCCACGCAGCTTTCCTGGGTGTGGCAATTGGCGCAGGTCTCGGCGCGGCGCTTGGCCTGCGCGCCGTGGACCGCGAGGAAGTCGCGTCGCTCGTGGCTCGCCGGTTCCTTGATCTCGGCCTTGAAGGCCAGGGAGCGGGGGTCGGGCGCCAGCGCCTGGATGAGCCGGAGCTCCGGGGCGTTGACGTGGCACTGGGCGCAGAAGTCGCGCGCGTGGCAGGTGGCGCAGCTGGCGGCCACCTGTTGCCGGGTGCCGGCCGGCGGTTCGGCCTGCTTGCCGTGCCCGCGCTGGGTCATGAAGTCCGGGGCGTCGTGCGAGGCCGGCTTCTCGAACGCCGCCACCCGTTCCTGGGGCAGCGCCGTGGCCCGGGCGAGCGGCAGGTGGCAGGAGGCGCACGCCGTGTCGGGGGCCGAGTAGTGGGCCACCTTCACGCCGTGGCAGTCGAGGCACTGGCCGGTGAGGGCGCGCTCGACCGTCATCCACCCCTTGCCCTTCGGGGTGTGGCACTCGCTGCAGGTCACCGCACTGTCGGCCTTGACCTTCCGCGTGAATTCCTCGCGGTGCCTGGCGTGCGTGAAGCGCAGGTTATTGGGCCGGGCACCGGCCGCGCGCGGCTGCCAGTCCACCTTCTTCTCCACGTCGCCGTCGTGGCAGCTCTCGCAGCTGGCGGCGGTGGGGAAGACGCTCCGCGCCGAGTCGAGCACGCCCGCGTGGCAGGTGGTGCAGGTGGGGAAGAGCTTGGCGTGCTTCGGGTGGTCGAAACCGTCCCGCCGGGTGCCGGTGGACACCCCGGCCCCGACCAGCAACAGGGTGACCACGGCGAGGGCGAGGCGCCCGAGGGTCGAACGATCGAGGCGGCTCATCGCGCGGTCCTCCGGCGGGCGGGCGGCAGCGACAGGTGGTCGGCATCGGAGCCGAACATCCAGGTGAGTCCGGCCCGGAGCCGGGTCTGCGACCAGTCGATCGCGGCCGCGTCGGGCCGGTCGCGATCCTCGCTGTAGCGGGTGATGGCGGCGTTGAAGCGCAGGTGCTCGCCGGCCCGGTAGTCGGCGGCGAGGCCGCCGTATTTCAGGGTGGCGTCCGAGAAGCGGAACTCGAGCGGCCGCTCGAGCCGCCCGCCGGAGGCGGTCAGCGTCAGCTTCGGCACGGGGCGGACGCTGACGCTCGCATCCCAGCCCTGCGCCGCGGCCCCCGGCCCGCGCTCGTCGTGGATGCCGAGGTCGGCGCTCACCGCCTGGCTGAAGGCGTAGCCCACGCCGGCGCTCCAGCGCCAGCCGTCGGTCTCCTCCTTCACCAGCGGGGTGAAGGTCTCGGTGTCGTCGTAGTTGTACTTCTCGCCGGCCGCACGGAGCTCGAGCCCCGGCACCGGGGTGACCCAGAGCGATCCGTTCACGGCGTTGTAGGGCACCGGGGAGAAGGCACCCCAGATGGTCCACAGGTCAAAGTAGGGCCGGTAGCGCCGGAGGCCCACCGAGCCGCCGAACAGCCGGTTGGTGTGGCGGAGCGCGACGTCGCTCGTGCCCCACCACTCGTTGGAGAGGTCATACTCTGCCCCGGCGGTCAGGCTCCACCCCGAGATGGGGCGGACGGCGCCCGAGAGCGCGATCCGCTCGGAGACGAAGAGGTCCGTGGCGGGGTCCACCTCGCGCAGGTACTCGGCGCGGGCCTCCACCACCTGCCGCTCGATGCCGAGGCCGGCGCCGATGAGGCGCTGGCGCTGGAGCGGTTGCCACTGGTCGAGCGGGTTCAGCGCGGCGCTGGTCACCGGGATCGCCGTGGCCCGGGCCAGGCCCCAGCCGCCGAACAGATCGGCGGTGAGCCCGACGGTGGGCACCCGGTAGGTGGCGCGGGCGCCGTCGAAGCCGGTGTAGCCCAGGCGCCAGCGCATGACCTGCCGGCCCACCCGCACCGTGTAGCGGGTGGCCGCGTACTCGGCGTAGCCCTCGAAGAGCTGGAGGGCCGGGTCGGTGCCGGGCCAGACATTGGCGTCGCCGAAGTCGGCGGCGAGGCGTGCGTTGGCGTGCAGGCTCAGGCCCTTCACGCCGAAGCCCCAGGCGGTGAGGTCCACGGCGGTCGTGAAGGGGCCGCCGGTCTGGCGGGCGCCGGCGCGGTAGTAGTCGCAGTAGGTGCGTCCGGCCGTGCAGTACGCCGCGTAGCCGTCCGGGGTCTGGGACCCGCCGCTGGGGGCCGGGATCACCTGGGCCACCGGGATGCTGTCGAGCCGGAGGCCGCGGTAGCTCACGCTTTGCGCGCCGGCGTCGACCCGGATGGTGTAGTCCTGTGCCGTGAGCGGACGCGCCAGCAGGGCGCCGGCCGCGAGGAGCACGGTGGAACGCATGACGGGCCTCATGGCGCCCTCCCGCCGATCAGGCGCGGTTTCCACTCGGCCGGCGTGGCCTGGAGGTGACAGACACTGCATTCCTTGGCCTTGTAGTGGTCCACCTCGGTCGAGTGGCAGGCCAGGCAGAAGGTCCGCGACGGGGTCAGGTTCACGATCCGGCTCTGGTCGTGGCAGGCATCACACCGGGTGTGGGCCGCCTCGGCGGAGTGCGCGCCGCCGGGCCCGGCGATCTCGTGGGCGTCCTCGATGACCGGGGTGCGGTGGCAGGTGGCGCAGTCGCGGCCCACCTCGTGGTGCTGCACGTGGCAGCCCTGGCAGCTCTTCACGGAGTCGCTGGCCGGCAGGTCCACGCGGCCGGTGTGGCAGTCCTGGCACCTGAGCCGGGCGTCGGGCGAGGTGTGCAGGTCGTGCTGGAAGCCGACGTCCCGGGTGCGCGACGGCTTGTCGCGCACCTCGATGGTGACGGGCACGGCCTTCACCTCGAGGGTGCGCGCCTCGTGGCACTCGCTGCAGCGGCTTTCGGCGGGGGCCTGGTGGTGGCAGATCTGGCACCCGCGCGGGCGCTGGAAGGTGAGCGGGCCCCGGCCCGTTGCCACGACGTGGCAGGTGAGGCAGGCCTGCTTCTTGTGCTGGTCGTGGGAGAAGGTGTCGCTCGGCAGGGGGGGCAGGGCGCGCACCTGGCGCCACGGGGGGGCGGGGTTGCCCCCGGGTGGCGCTCCCGCATGGAAGGCCCCGGGGGGCGCGGGGGCCGGCCCGGGGTCGTCGAGGGGAGGAGGCGCGTCGCCCTTCACCTTGCTCTCCCGGACAGGATCCGGGGCCGGCGCGGGGGGGCCATCCCCCCGCACCTTCGTGGGCACCTCGTGGAACACCGGGTCAGGATGCCCCGCGGCCGGCGCGGCCGACTGCCGCAGCGCCTTGGTGGTGTCGAAGGGCATCGGCGGGTTGAAACGACGGCCGTTCCGCTTGTTGGCCTTCACCGCCTCGTGGCAGCCCTCGCAGTTGCTCGCATCCACCTTGGCCGCGTGCGGCATGTGGCAGGTGAGGCAGTCGGTGGCCACCTTCTTGTGCGCGATGCCCACGTGGAACGGCTCCTCGCGCCAGTCGGCGTGGCACTGGGCGGTGGCGCAGCTCTTGACCGCCTCGCCGGCCTTCACCTGCACATGCGGGTTGTGGCACATGCCACAGGTGCCGGAGTGCGGGTCCTTGGTGATGTCGAAGTCGGGCAGCCGCTGCTTCATTTCGTGGCAGGCGAAGCACTTGTCCAGGTTCGGGCGCAGCGTGCCGGCCGCGGAGTCGGCGGTGGCGAGGGCCGGAACCTGGGCCGTGAAGTTGTGACAGGCCCCACAGTGGAAGTCACCGATCTGGGACATCTTGCCCAGCCGGATCTTGATGTCGTCCTCCTTGTGGCAGCCGGACTGGCCGCAGGTCTCGTTGGGCGGCCGGAACCGGTGGGCCGTCTTGGCGTGGCAGGTGAGGCATTCCTTCTTGCCCTCGAGCGCCGACGAATCGGACTCGAGGTGCACCCGGTGCCCGGCCGTGGCGGCAATGGCCTGCCAGCTCTCCTTGGCGGCCCCCTGGATATGGCAGGAGGAGCAGATCTGGGTCGGCACCTTGCCGTGCTCCGGGATCTTGTCCTCGCGGTGGCCGGACATCCAGAAGAACATCTTCACCGCTTCCTTGAGCGGCTTGAGGGTGTGGCAGGTGTGGCAGTTGATGGTGTCGTGCTTGCCCTCGAGGCGGGGCACCAGGGTGTAGCTGCCGGTGTCGGGGAGCACCCAGGCCTGCCCGCTCGGCACGAAGATGTGGCAGCCGTTGCAGAAGCGCCGGTCGGTTTCCATGAAGTGGAAACCCTGGTACCCGATGCCCAGGGCCACGAGGACCGCCACGGCCGCGCCGCCCACGAGGGTGGCCTTGACCCCGGTGCTCCGGGTGCGGATCCAGCTCAGCCCGGCCTCGCGGCGGGGCCAGGCCCACCACAGGACGATCAGCGCGCAGAGGGCGGCGAGGACCACGCCCCCCCACATCACCCAGGGCGGCTGCTGGAAGATCCACTGGATGATGGGCGTGACGTTGTCGAACGTCGGGGCCGACACCACCGAGTCCACGGGGTTGATCGGCATGTGCAGCGTGTCCTGCGGGATCTGGATCATCGGATTGCAAGGACGCCGGCGCGGGCGGGCCGAAGCCCGCCCAGGCTGGCGTTACTGCGGGTGAATCGTCGCATCCGCGGGAGGCTCAGCGGAGGCTGACGGTCGCGTGCCCGGCCGAGGCGGCCGTGGCCAGCGCCTGCCGCACCACGGCCTGGACGGCGGCCGGCGGGGCGGGCAGGAAGGGATACTGGGCGCGGAGCGCCTGGATGGAGACGGCCAGGAGTTTCTGCGACAGGAACGGATTGTGGACGCCCATGGACTTGTCGCCATTGGCGTAGCGGCCCTCGCCGAGCATCCGGACGTTGAACAGCGCGCCCTCGGCCACGGTGATCACCCCGTCCGCCGTGCTGAACTGGTTGGTCGGCGCGCCGGCCGCGACGAGGGCCAGGAGTCCCTGGTCGGTCGCATCCACGCTTCCGTCGTTGTCACTGTCGACCCAGATCTGGTCCGCCAGCGTGGCGAGGATCGCGCGGTTGGCGTCGAAGGCCTGCACCACGGCGGCGGCATCGGTGTGGCACCCGCTGCCGGTGCAACTGGCCCAGCTGCGCTCCCCTGCCGTGTAGCCGCAGGCGTTGCCGCCCACCGGATTCCCCTGCGGGTCGAGGCACGGGATGGGGCGGAACAGGTGGCCCACCGACTGCAGCTGGAAGTTGCCGGTCGCGCTGTCGGTCACGGTGAACTGGGCCACGTGGCAGCCGGCGCAGAGGCGGGGATTGGCCGTGGGGTTGCCGTGGGTGCTGGTCTGGGGCGTGGTGTCGACGCCCGGCGGGAACCAGCCACCGGTGCCGAGGAACACGGGGCCCTGCGGCGCGTGGGGGCCGCGGTTCGAGGTGAGCTGCGGCTCGAAGCGCCGGGCGTGGCACTTCATGCAGAGGTTCCCCTCGAGCGTGGGATCCGTGATGGCGTAGCGCAACTGGCCGGGGTTGCCCGACCCGTGGGGGTCGTGGCAGACGGCGCAGGTGATGCCGAGCGCGTTGCTGTGCGTGAGCACCTCGTCGCGCTCCACGAAATTGTCGGTCACCCCCCAGGCTTTCAGCGCGCCCCGGCCCTCATGGCAGGCCAGGCAGGAGGCGTACGTGGCCGGGGTGGTGACGGCCTCATCGACCACCTCGGCGTTGGCCACGGCGTGCCGCGACTGCCGCCACTGCTCGACGAACGGGTGGTGCGTCCCGTTGTGGCACTCGGCGCAGGTCCCCGAGTTGTGGCTGGTGTCGGCGTTGACCCGCGCGAGCGGCGGCGCCACCGCGTCCGGCGCCGTCACGTGGGCTTCGCCCGGCCCGTGGCAGCTCTCGCACTGCACGTCGTAGTAGGCCGGGTCCTTGACCTTGGTGTAGCCGGCCGCGCTATCGACCTTGTTGCCGAGCTCGCTGACGGTGTGGCAGGCCTCGCAGTACGGCTGCGCGTGGCCGGAGGCCTGCAGGGTGGCCCAGGCGTCGGAGTGGGCGTGGGTGGACCAGTCCGCCTGGTGATCCACGTGGCAGTTGCCACAGGTGGTCTGGCGCGCTTCCACGGAGTAGTAGCCGAGGAACCCGCTCTCGGCGTCGGGCGGCGGGTTGAAATCACGGTCCCGGAAGACGGTCTCGGTATCCGTGCAAGCGCCGAGCAGCGTCAACGCAAGCAGCGCGACGAATGCTCCTGTCCCTCGGCGCCCTGTGGTGGAAGCAGGCATGCGGGGGTCCACTGGGAATGGGTTGTGCCGGTGTCGGGCCTACATTACATCGGGCAGTATTGAAAGCAAGGTGGATTGAAATGAAACATACTTCACGAAAGCCCAACCCTCCCCTCACATAAAGCGGGGTTCATTCCGTACCGGTCGCAGCGGCATTCGCGTCTGCTTCATGGAACCGACGGCCGTCGCTGAACATCGAACGGTTCCAGCGGACCTGGCCGCTCGCCACGGACCGCCTTGCGGCAGGGGCGCACTGCCCTAGGTTTCTTCATACAACGCTCTTTGGCAGGTTCTCCTGCGGAGTTCAGCTTGACCACCACGATTTGTCCTTCCTGCAAGCAGGCCACCGGCGGGAAGTTCTGCCGACATTGCGGCGCCGCGGTTCACGCCGAATCCACCACCCCGGGATGCACCCACTGCGGGGCGACCCTGCGGCCCGATGCGCGGTTCTGCAATCAATGCGGGCGCACGGTCGGCGGCGGGCCCGCCGGCGCGAGTGGCGCCGAGAAGCTCCGATGGTTCCTCGCGGGTGGGGCCACCGTGGCGGTGGCGGGGGCCCTGGTGCTGCTGCTCACCCGGACGCCGGTCGCCTCCGCGGGGCCGCCGGCGCCGAGCGCCGCCGCGGCCCGGCCGCAGGCCCCCGAGGACGGCTTCTCGGCGGCGGACCTGGCGGCCATGGCCCCGAAGCAGCGGTTCGATGCGCTGTACAACCGGATCATGCGGAGCTCGGAACGGGGGGATGAGGCGTCGGTGGGGATGTTCGCCCCGATGGCGCTGGCGTCCTACGCCGAGCTCGATTCGGTGAACGCGGATGCCCGCTACCACGCGGCGCTGATCTACCTGCACACGGGCGGCGTCGCCGAGGCGTCCGCGCTTGCCGATACCATCCTCAAGAAGCAGCCCGGACACCTCTTTGGGTACGTCGTGAAGGGGACGCTGGCCCGCTTCCAGCAGGACAGCGCGGGCCTGCGGCAGGCCTACCAGCAGTTCCTCGCCCACTACGACGCGGAGCAGAAGGCCGGTCGCGTCGAGTACACCGAACATCCCCGGGCGCTGGCCGACTTCCTGGCCAACGCCCGTGAAGCGACGGGAGGCAACGCCCCATGACCCTGCTCGGCACCTTCGCGCTCTGGACCGGGCTCCTGCTCGGGGCCTGGGCCATGCTCGTGGGCTTCTCGGGCCGCTGGCACGCCCAGCCGGCGCTCGCGGTGAGCGTCACCCGCGCCACCCACGCCCTCTTCGCGGTGATGCTGGTGGCCTCCGCGGCGCTCTGGAAGGGGCTCATCAGCCACGACTTCAACATCGAGTACGTGGCCAGCTACACCTCCCGGAACCTGCCCGACTACTTCATCGTCTCGGCCTTCTGGGCGGGGCAGAAGGGATCGCTGCTGTTCTGGGCGGTGGTGCTCTCCGGCTTCTCGTCGGCGGCGCAGTGGCTCACCTCGGCGCGCTACCGGGCGCTGCTGCCGTACGTGGCCGCGGTCACGAGCGGGGTGGTGTCGTTCTTCATCGTGGTGATGCTCTTCGCCTCGAACCCGTTCGAGCGGCTGCCCTTCACGCCGCCGGACGGCAACGGGCTCAACCCGCAGCTGCAGAACATCGGCATGATCATCCACCCGCCGATGCTCTACCTGGGCTACATCAGCATCACCATCCCGTTCGCCTTCGCGGTGGCGGCGCTGCTGTCGCGGCGGGTGGACACCGGCTGGCTCCACGCCATCCGGAAGTGGACCATCATGTCGTGGCTGTTCCTGAGCATCGGCATCGTGCTCGGGATGTGGTGGGCGTACGTGGAGCTGGGGTGGGGCGGCTACTGGGCGTGGGACCCGGTGGAGAACGCCAGCCTGCTGCCGTGGCTCACCATGTCCGCGTTCCTGCATTCGGTGATGATCCAGGAGAAGCGGGGGATGCTCAAGCGCTGGAACATGGCGCTCATCGTGGGCTCCTTCCTGCTCAGCATCTTCGGGACGTTCATCACGCGGAGCGGCGTCATCGCGAGCGTGCACAGCTTCACGCAATCCAACGTGGGCTACTTCTTCCTGGCCTTCCTGCTGATCGCCGGCATCCTCGGCTTCACGCTGCTCTACACCCGGTGGGACCGGCTCGAGGCGGACGTGCAGCTGGAGAGCATGGTGAGCCGCGAGGCGGCGTTCCTGTTCAACAACCTGCTCCTGGTGGGCATCGCCTTCTCGGTGCTCTGGGGGACGCTGTTCCCGATCCTGTCGGAGGCGGTGCGGGGCACCAAGATCACGGTGGGGCCCCCCTTCTTCAACAAGGTGAACGTGCCGCTGGGGCTGCTGCTGCTCATGCTGACGGGCATCGGGCCGCTCATCGCCTGGCGGAAGGCCTCGACGGCCAACCTCAAGCGGCAGTTCACCTGGCCGGTGCTCACGGGGCTCGTGGCGGGGGTCGCGATGGTGGCCACCGGGAGCCGGGACTTCTACGCGGTGATGGCCATCGCCCTCGGCGCCTTCACGGCGGGGACGCTGGTGCAGGAGTTTGCGCGCGGCACCCGGGCCCGGCACAAGATGTACGGCGAGGCGTGGCCGGTGGCCTTCGGCCAGCTCGTGGCGCGCAACCGCCGGCGCTACGGCGGGTACATCGTGCACGCGGGCATGGTGGTCATGTTCGTGGCCTTCGCCGGCATGGCGTTCAAGACGGAGATGGAAGCCACGCTCAAGCCGGGCGAGACCGCCACCCTCAAGAGTCCCTACGGCCACACCTACACCTTCACCCACCTCGGCGTGTCCCAGTTCGAGCAGCTGAACCGGGTGGTGACGCAGGCCTCGGTGCAGGTGAGCAAGGACGGCAAGCCCATCGGCGTGATCAACTCGGAGAAGCGCCAGCACTTCTCCGAGCCGGCGCCCGGGGTGCGGCAGAAGTCGTTCGAGCCCTCCACCGAGGTGGGCATCCGGAGCGGGATGCAGGAGGATCTCTACATCGTGTACGCGGGCTCGGTGCAGGGCACCGAGGAGGCGGTGTACCGCTTCACGATCAACCCGCTGGTGCTGTGGGTGTGGCTGGGCGGGGTGATCCTGGTGATCGGGGGCCTGGTGACGATGTGGCCCGGGAGCGCCGGTGCGGGCGTCACCCGCCGGGCGCAGGCCGGCTACGAGGTGCAGCTGGCGGGTGCCGGGAGCGCCTCATGACCACCCGTCGCGACCTGCTTCGCCGCGGCGCCGCGGCGGGCATCCTCCTGCTCGGGGTCCCGCCCCTGGCGCGCGCCCAGCAGCAGGAGCCGCTGGCGGGCCAGGGCGAGGCCGGGCTGCTCCGCGACCCCGTCTCGGCGGGCCGCTCCCGCGAGCGCGCCACCAGCCGGGACAACGACGAGTTCGTGAAGGCGGTGGAGCACCGGTTGCAGTGCACCTGCGGCTGCACCCTGGACATCTACACCTGCCGGACCACCGACTTCACCTGCACCTACAGCCCGCAGCTCCACAAGGAAGTGCTGGCGCTGCAGGATGAGGGCAAGACGGCGGACGAGATCGTGGCGGCCTTCGTGGCCAAGTACGGCGAGGACGTGCTGATGGCCCCGAAGGCCGAGGGCTTCAACATCGCCGGGTACGTGGTGCCCGGGCTCGCCATCCTCACGGCCGGGGCGGTGCTCACGGCCATCCTGCGCCGCCGCGCCCTGACCCGGCAGGCGGCCCTCGCCGGCGCGGTGCCTGGCCCCGCGGCGGGAGCCACCGACGCGGGCGTCCCCGTGCTGCCCGACGGCACGGCCACCCCCGAGGAGCTGGCGCGCCTCGAGCGCGAACTCCGGGAGCTCGACTCGTGATCTACGAAGCCATTGCCGCGGTGCTCGTGGCGCTCGCCGTCGTGGCCCTGCTGCTCGGGCCGCTCCTCGGGGGCAGCCAGGCGGCCCAGATCGGCGCCGACGAACCGGAAGATCTCGAGGAGACGCCGAAGGGCATGGCGCTCGCCGCGCTGCGGGAGATCGAGTTCGACAAGGCCACCGGCAAGCTGTCCGACGAGGACTACGCCGCGCTCAAGGCCAAGTACACGGCCGAGGCGCTCGAGGTGCTCCGGCGCGAGGCGCCGGCTCCGGCGGCGGCGCCCGCCCCCGTGGCGGCCGGCGCCTCGGGGGATGCCGTGGAGGCCCTGATCGCCGACCGGGTCCGGGCGCTGGTGGCGGGGGCCGTGAAGTGCCCGGCGTGCGGCCCGCGGCCCGAGGGCGACGCCCTGTTCTGCTCGGGCTGCGGCCGCTCGCTGACGATCGGGGGCTGCGGCTCGTGCGGGGCGGCGCTGGTGCCCGGCAGCCGCTTCTGCGAGAGCTGCGGCTCGGCGGTGGCGCAGGCCTGATCACCAGCCGCGCCGGAGCCCCACGCCCAGGCTCCACGTCTTCAGGGACGACAGCACCGCCTCCGGCGGCAACGCGCTCTTCGCGAAGGGGGTTCCCCCCAGCGTGAAGAGCGCGCTCTGTTCCAGGGCCAGGCCGCGCCCGAGCGGCACCCGGAGCCGCAGGCCGGCTTGCCCGGCGAGCGTGGTGCGGCCGGAGCCGTCCGAGATGGCCCAATGGTCGGTGGCCAGGCCCGCCTCCACCAGCAGGCGTGCCGCGCTCAGGTGGGCCACTGCGCGTCCGACCCTGAGGGCCACCCTGTAGCGATCCACTCCCCCGTCCCGGTTGTCGACCGCCACCGCGTCGGTGACGGCCCGCAGGTTCCCGGGGGCAACCGCCCCGCCCAGCGTCAGCTCCCATGCGCCGAAGCGGCGCCCGAGACCCACCTCCAGCGCCAGGCGCGGGGCGGGATGCACGTCCACGGGGGCCCCGGGGATGGTGGTGGTGTCGCGCGAGGCGCCGGCGAAGCTCTCATGGCTGGCGGCGAGGTGGATGGACCAGCGGCCGGGCCGCTGCGCGTGGAGCCGGTCGGGGACGCCGGCGCCGGCGAGGGCGAGGGTCAGCAGCAGGATCCGCCGGATCGGGCTGGGCATGGAGTCTCCTTGGTGGGGGTGGGCGGCCCCGGGCCGCGGGCGCGGCCCGGGGCGCCGGACTATTCGAGCACGAGGTTCAGCCAGCCGTTGGTGGTGCCGCCGTCGGCCTTGAGGACCCAGTTGAAGCCGGTGCGGGCCTCGCCGGTGATCCGGGCCTCGATGGCGGTGCCGATGAGGTCGTCATTGGTCTTGATCAGGTTCATGACGGCCGTGAGGACGTTCTTGAGGCTCTTGCCGGCCCGGAGGATGCGATTGGGGTCGCCCGAGTCCACGGCGCCGGTCATGTCCTTGTAGAGCGGGCCGATCGCGCTGATGAAGTCGCTCCACAGGTTGTCGCTGATCTTCAGCTCGCAGGCGGTGTTGTCGTCTTCCATGGCCACGATCCGGAAGGCCTCGTTGGGGTGCGCCGCCTGGTAGGCGTCGATCTGGGGCCGGCTGAAGAGCAGGACGGTGCCGCTCCAGTCGGTGCCGCCGTCCCAGTTGTAGAGCGCGTTCTCATGCTCGCCCGCGCAGGCGTAGCGGGTCAGGGAATCGCTGGTGCCCTTCTGCCCCATGATGTGCACCTCAAACTCGGGGCTCCCCTTCAACCAACCCTCAAAATCCGAGAAGAACTTGGCCCGGGTCATGTACAGGCCCCCGCTCGAGGCCCCTCCGCCGCCGGTGCCGCAGTTGGTGCAGGTGGCGCTGGCGCTCCGCAGCGGGCGGTCGAAGTCGGTCTCCACCGGGACCACGGCGAGCACGGGGGTGGCGGGGGGCGTGTCGGGGTCGAGGAGGACGCGACGGCCCCGGACGTCGAAGGCCACCGGGACGTCGTGGTCACGGGCGGCGGTGGCCACCAGCAGGTTGGTGTCGCCCGGCCAGGCGTTCCGGTGCGCGGGGACCGGGAAGTACATCTCGAGCCCGCGGGTGGCGGCCAGCAGGGAGTCCACGCTCCGGTCGGACTCCCGGGTGAGGCGGGCCAGCTCGCGGCGCTCCCGGCCCCCGCCCGCGGCGAGGTCCCGCTGCAGGTGCAGCTTGTGCTCCCGGATGGGGGAGGCCTCGAGGCGGGCGCGCAGGCGGGCGCGGAAGCCGGGATCCGCCAGCGCGAGGGCCAGCCGGCGGGCCACGCCCTCGAGCTCGCGGGTCTCGGGCGTGACGGCCTGCGCCACCGGCGGCGCCGCCGTGGGCGGGGCGGTGGGCGGGCCGTCCTCGCCACGTTCGGCGCAGGCCGTGGCGGCGAGGAGGAGGGTGACGAGGGCGGCAGTGCGTCGGAACGACATGGGAAGCCTCCGGGGGACTGGATGCAGCGCGTGGCATGACGGCGCGCCCACAGTAGGGCCGCGCCCCCGAAAGACCGGTCGCATTCCAACGCGGGCCGTACCAAAAGCACGCACGCGGTGCCGGGGGCCCCGGCCCCTGTCAGGCGAGTCCCCCGTGGTGACGGAGGCGGGTGAACTGGAGTGAGGCGGGTGATGCGGAGGCGGCGCGGCGAGGGCCAACGGCCCGCCCGAGCCACCGCACGGGGCGGCGCGGCGGCAGTCAGGACGGGGCCGGGTGCGTCGTCGGCCGGGATCTGTGCGGGCGGATGGGGACTGCGATGGCCGACGGCCCCTGCCGGGAGACCCCGGGGACGGGCGCCGTCGGTGCGCTGCAGGGGTGATGCCCCGGGGGCGGGCGGTGCCCCCGGCCTAGAACTCCATCGCCTCCATGCGGCGGAGGCCGATGCGGAGGGGGATGACGGTGCACAGCCCGCAGAGGAGGACCACGCCGCCGAGGGAGGCGATCATGCCGAGGCCCAGGGTGGCGTCCTCGCCGGCGAACTGGGCGCGCAGGTAGCCGAGCACCGGGGTAGCCTCGAGGACCAGCACCACGCCGAGCAGCACCACCGCGGACATCATGAACACGAGCCCGCCGAAGCTGGTGGGGATCTGGGCCGCGTTCTCCGTGTCGAAGCGCGGATAGAGCGCCCCGAAGCAGAGCGCCAGCGCGCTGAGCGCGAAGGTGAACAGGACGATGGTGCCGAGGCTCACCACCATCATGAAGGGCGAGGCCTGGAGCAGGAGGTTGGTGCCGGCGGTGATGGCCACGGCCAGGACGAGGAGCGGCACGGTGCCCGTCCAGTACTTGCTCCAGAGCAGGGCGCGCAGGTCGAGCGGGCTCGAGCGGAGCAGCCACATCTGCTTCCCTTCGAGCGAGACCGCGGGGAAGACGAAGCGCGCCGCGATGGCCGCGAGCACGAAGCCGGCGAGGCCCAGGTTGAGGAACACCACCAGCGTCACCAGGAACACCGGCACCTTCTCGCCGCTGAACAGCGGCAGCGACTTGATGTTGAACACGTACACCACGAGCAGCACCGCCAGCAGGATGAGCTGGCTCCACTGCGTGGTGTCGCGGAAGAAGAGCCGGATGTCCTTCAGCACGAACTCGCGCCGGGCCGCCGGCATCGAGCGGAAGAGCCGTGCCCCGATGCCCGACCAGTGCTTCCCCTGCACGAAGCGCTCGGCCCCCTCCTGCGCCTTGCTGAAGCCGCCGTGGTAGAGCCGCCCGTGCAGCATGGCCCCGAGCACCACGAACGCCGCCGCGGTGCTCCAGAGCAGGAGCACGGGCAGCGGGTCGGCGGTGCGCTGGAGCCAGTTCATGATCATCTGCGAGGCCCACTCGCTCGGCAGGAACGGGCTCGTGGGCGCCTGCAGGCCCTGCAGGTAGTCGATGAGGTTGCGCATCCCCTCCGGGCGCGACAGCCGCTCGGGCCGCACCAGCCGGAAGAGGAGCACGAGGCCGCCCACCGCCCCGATGGCGATGAGGCTCAGGAGGTCCCGGGTGCGCCGGGCGGGGAAGACGTTCACCAGGATGAGCGTGACGGCGCACCCCACCACCGACGGCAGCACGAAGTAGGGCACCAGCGCGCCGATGACCACGAGCGGAAAGAGGAACCCGCCGTCGAACACCAGGCCGTAGGCCGTGAAGATCGGCACCGCGATGAGCGCCACCATCCACGAGGAGTGGAGCAGCGTCTCGCCGAGCTTGGCCAGGTACAGGTGCAGCCAGTCCACGGGCGAGGAGACGAGCAGGTCCAGGTCCTTCGCCAGGAAGAAGGCCGAGAGCGCGGTGACGAGGTTGGAGAGGAGCAGCAGCGAGGCGAAGGAGAGCAGCAGGATGCTCAGCCCCTTGGCCGCGAGCGGCACGCCGACCTCGCTCGTGGACTGCAGGTAGCGGAGCACCCGGAACACCACGCCGAAGATCCCGAGCCAGCAGCCCAGCGCCACCAGCGTGAGCAGCAGGAAGCGGCCGCTCCCGCCGGAGCGCTCCTGGCGGAAGCGGTTCACCGCCGTCCGCCATTTGGGGATGGTGATGGTCGTGAGCGAGGGCTGGCGGGGCTGGTCCATGGTCAGTCGAGGATCAGGTCCATCTCGCGGTCGATGACCCCGCCGGTGAGCTTGAGGAAGAGCTCCTCGAGCTTGGCATCGCCGCCGGCCGTCTGCTGGCGGACCTCGGCCATGGTGCCGCAGGCCAGGATCTTGCCGCCCACGATGATGCCGATGCGGTCGCACATCTCCTCGACGGTGTCGAGGGTGTGGGTGCTCATCAGCACGGTGCCGCCGCGGTCCACGAAGGCGCGGAAGAGCTCCTTGAGGAAGCGCTGGCCCTTGGGGTCGAGGCCCACCATCGGCTCGTCCACCACGATGACCTCGGGGCGGTGGAGCAGGGCGCTCGAGATGATGAGCTTCTGCCGCATGCCGTGGCTGTAGCTCTCCACCAGCTCGTCCTTCCAGGGGAGGAGCTCGAAGAGGTCGAGCAGTTCCTCCATGCGCCGCTCCACCGCGTCGCCGTCCTGCCCGTAGAGGGCGGCCACGAAGCGCAGGAACTCGGCCCCCGTCAGCTTGTCATAGACGTACGGCCGGTCGGGGATGAAGCCGAGGCGCTGCTTGGCCTTGAGCGGGTCGGCGGCGAGGTCGTCGCCGGCGATCTCGATGGTGCCGGAGGTGGGCTGCAGGATGCCGGCGATCATGCGCATCGTCGTCGTCTTGCCGGCGCCGTTGGGCCCGAGGAAGCCGAAGAGCTCGCCCTTTCGGATCTCGAGGTCGATCCCGTCCACCGCGGTGAACTTGCCGTAGCGCTTGGTCAGCTTGGTCAGGCGGATCATGGAGTCTCCTGGAGCGCCGTCAGGCGGAGCCGTCCGGCGCGGAGCGCCAGGTCGAGGAAGCGAGCCTCGCCGCCGGTGGCGAGGCGGACGCGGGCCACGGGGGCGCCGGCGGCGAGGGTCGGGTCGAGCGGGCGCCAGCGGCCGGTCCATGCCTCCGCCCAGGGGCGGAGCTCCCAGCGGCCGCCGGCGCGGACCAGTCCCCACACCCGCCGCGCCGGAAGGTCGGCGGCACGGAGCAGCGCCACGAGCAGGTCCACCTGCTCCTGGTCCGTGCCCTGGCGCCGGGTCAGCACCTGGGCCGGGCTCCGCGTGTGGGCGCCCGCGCGGGAGGCCACCTGGGTGTGGACCCACGCCGTGAGCGCGGCGGCCGCCTCATCCGCCCCGGCGGCCCGGGGGATGACGGCGAGCGCCGGTGCCGCGAGCGCGGAATCGAGCGGCGGCACGGGCGGTGCCGCCCGGTCCTCGGGGGCGGGGCCCAGGCCGGCGCTGTCGGCGGGAGGCGCCACCAGCAGCGTGTCGCCCCGGCGCTGCTGCCAGCCGCCCGCGAGGGCCGGGAGGCTGTCCGGCAGCACCGCCGGGGGGACCAGCGCCAGCACGGCGCCGAAGGGCGCCACCTGGGCCGGCGGCGCGTCCGTCAGGCGGTAGCTCGGGGCCGTGGCGCTGGTGTCCCACACCGGCGGTGGCCCAGCGCGGAAGTTGGTGCTCACGAGCTCGAACGCCGAGCGCTCGTACGTGGCGCCCAGAGCGTGTTCCAGCCGCACGGTCATGCCGCTGCCGTCCACCCAGCGGGCCAGCGGGAGCCCGGCGTCGTCCCCCTCGAGGCGCCAGGCGCGCACGGTATCGCTGTGCGCCACGCGCCAGCGCCCCAGCGTGGTGTTGAACTCGGCGCTGTCCGGCACCACGAAGAGCGAGTCGCGCGCCACGGTCAGGCGCTCCAGCCGCACCTCGGCCGCGAACGGGTCGTACACCTCGATGTTCAGGTGGCTGCCCGGACGGGGCAGCCCCCGGGAGGCGGCCACGAGCCCCACGGCCCCCGGCAGCACCACCGGCCGGCGGAGGGCCACGACCAGCGTCTCCGCGGCCGCCGCCCCCTCGGTGCCCACCACCGTGAGCAGGGTGTCGGCCGTGACGCGCCCGGTGAGCGTGCGCCGACCCGCCTCACTCAGTTCATCGGCGGACCAGGTGGTGAGCTGGAGCCCGCGGGTGTACAGCGCCTCGGTGCGGCGGCTCACCCGCCGCCGAGTGCGGGCCTCGGCGGAGGGCAGGTCGAGGGTGACGAGCTCGGTGACCTTGAGGCCCTCCGGCACGGTGTCCACCGTCAGTGAGGCAAAACCCACCTGCCGCTCGCCCAGGCGCACCGCGTGGAAGGCGGCGCCGGGCGGGACCGGCCAGCGGCTCCCCGCTTCCTCGGCCGTGCGGCCCGCCAGCTGGCGCTGGGCCAGCCAGCCGAGGGATCCCACCCAGGTGGTGAGGATGAGCACGGCGAGGGTGCGTCGGGTCATCGCGGCGCGGGCGGGACGACGGCGGTGGCGGGGGTCAGGCGTCGCCCGCGTCGCGGGCGCGGCGATACATGGCCTGCGCCTCGTCCGGCAGCTTCAGGCGATCCAGCACGCGCCCGAGGAGGCGGAGCGTGCGCCCCTGCGCGGGGGCGAGCTCGAGGGCGCGCTCCAGCGCGGCGCGGGCGTTCCGGTAGTCGCCGGCCTGGTTCAGGGCCTCGCCGAGGTAGTAGTGCGCGCCGGCGTGGGTGGGCTCCAGGGTGATGGCGCGGCGGAGGGCCTCGGCCGCCGGCATCGCCATGCCCTTCCGCCAGAGCACCATGCCGAGGGTCAGGTGGGCGCTCATGTTCTCGGGCGAGAGGCGAAGGGCCTTCCGCAGGTCGCCCTCGGCCTCGGTGTAGCGCTTGAGGCGCCCGTTGATGGCGCCACGGGACACCAGGAGGTGCACGTCGTCGGGCGTCACCCGGAGCGCGGCGGTCAGCTGCTCGAGCGCCTCCTCCGGGTCGCCGGTGGTGTCGAGCAGCTGCGAGAGATTGTTGCGCGCGGCGACGTGGGTGGGGTCCAGCTGGAGCAGCTCGCGATAGCGGTGGATCGCCTCGCTGGCGCGGCCGCGGCTCGCCGCCTCCATGGCGCGCCGGAACAGCCGCTCGGCAGGGCTCTCGTCGGTGCGGGGCTCGGTGACGGTGAGGTCGTCCATCGGCATGGCCGCCGCGAAGGGGCGGAGCGGGAAGCCGGGGTCCGGTTCGGCGGGCGGCAGGTCCCCCTCGAGCCCCGAGGTCCCGAACAGCTCGTCCAGCATCGACTCGCTGCTCGTGGCGCGGGAACGGTAGGTGGACATCGGCCTCGCGGGCTCAGGACAGGGGGACGACGGGTGCCCTGAATAATAGCAGGGCGGCGCCCGGCGCCACGGGGGCGCGCCCGGGGTGCGAAAGGGTGTACAATTCCTCCACCGCGCCGTGTGCGCCCCGAGCCCCGTCACCCCGAGCCCATGATCGACCGCGCCGCCCGCCTCGAGCGGATCCGCGTGCTGCTCGACGAGCGCCGTCACCCCGAGCGGCGCATCGGCATCTTTTCCGTCACCAACCTGGCTCGCGTGGTTCTGCGCCTGGTCCTCATGGGCGTGGTGGCCGGGGTCCTGCAGCGGCTGCTGCCGGCGGGGCTGGTCGGGGTCGCGCTCACGGCCGTGGCCGTGGGGGCGGCGGACATGGCCTTCGGCAGCGGCTGGGCGCGGGTGCAAGGGCAGGTGCACCGCGGCATCAAGGCCGGCACCACCTCGGTGGCCGTGGTCGTGCTGCTGCTGGCCACCGTGGTGGCCCTGCTCGGGCCCGACTCGACCCTGGTGCGGGGCCTGCGCGGCGCCGGCAATGCGTTCCTGGCGGAGCAGAACGCGAAGCTCGACCGGCGGAACCGCGCCCGCGGCATTGTCGTGGACCCGGCCCGCGCCTCCGGCGCCGACTGGCAGCTCCTGATCGCGGACTCGGTGCTGGTGAAGGGCACCTACCGCGAGGCCGAGGGGTGGTGCCGCGAACTCGGCCCGGGCTGGGGGCTGCCCGGCGGCCTCGGCAACGTCCCGGCCCTCTCGAGCTGGCCCACCCTGGAGCGTCCCGTCTCGGTCTGGGCCGCCGGGGGCAGCGCCATCCAGGTCGGCGACGGGCAGCCGCCCAGCGTCGGCTCGGGCGGCGGCTACCGCGAGACCGAGGTGAAGGTGGTCCTCTGCGTGCAGGAGGCCCGCTGACATGTTCGGGCTGACCGACTACTACGTGAACGAGGACGAGCTCGAGCAGCTCTCCGACGTGGAGCTGGCGCGCCTCGAGGACCGGCTGCGCCTGGAGCAGGAACTCGATGTCCGCAAGGGCGCCCAGTTCACCGCCGGCCGGGTGATCGTCTTCGTGCTGAGCGCGCTCGGGATCGCGCTGGCGCTCATGGTCCTTTCGCGGGCGCTGCCCACGGAGCGCCTCGGGCCGCTCAACATCCCCCTCTACCTCATGGCCATCGGCGCCGGCATCGGGCTCGGGCACGGGGCGTGGTACCTGGCCGGGTACGCCGTCCGGAATGCGGTCCGCTGGGTGCTCGGCCACTGGCCCGTGGTGCTCTTCATCCTCGTGGCGCTGGTCCGCCTGTTGGGCGGCTGACCCCCGATGGGGGGATGCCCCGGGCCCCGCCGCGGGCCCGGGGTTGAAGCGCGATGCCTCGTGCCGGTACGTTTCCCGGCTTATGGCACAGGAATACCTCGTCGTCCGCGGCGCCCGCGAGCACAACCTCAAGAACGTCTCGGTCCAGATCCCCCGGGACCGGCTCACCGTGATCACCGGCCTGTCGGGGTCGGGGAAGTCGTCGCTCGCCTTCGACACCATCTATGCCGAGGGGCAGCGGCGCTACGTCGAGTCGCTCTCGGCGTACGCGCGGCAGTTCCTCGGGCTGATGGAGAAGCCGGACGTCGATGCCATCGAGGGGCTCTCGCCGGCGATCGCCATCGAGCAGAAGACGGCGGGGCACAACCCGCGCTCCACGGTGGGGACGGTCACCGAGATCTACGACTACCTCCGCCTCCTCTGGGCCCGCGCCGGCGTGCCGCACTGCCCCAACGACGGCAGCCCCATCCAGCGCTCCAGCGCCACCCAGATCACCGAGACCATCCTGGGCTGGCCCGAGGGCACCCGCATCGAGGTGCTGGCGCCGCTGGTGCGCGGCCGGAAGGGCGAGTTCAAGGAGCTGTTCGACGAGCTGCGCCAGCGCGGCTTCGCGCGGGTGCGGGTCGATGGGGAGACGTACGACCTGAACGAGGTGCCGGCGCTCCACCGGCGCCAGAACCACGACGTCTCGGTCGTGGTGGATCGCCTCGTGCTGCGCCCCGCCGACCGCGCGCGCCTGGCCGACTCCGTCGAGACCGCACTCAAGGCGGCCGAGGGCGTGGTCGAGGTGTGGCGGCACGACCGGAAGCAGCCCGAGCCGGTGCTGTTCTCGGAGAAGTTTGCCTGCCCCACCTGCGGGCTCTCGCTGCCGGAGCTCGAGCCGCGGCAGTTCTCGTTCAACTCGCCGTTCGGGGCGTGTCCCGAGTGCCACGGCGTGGGCGCGCGGCGCGAGGTGAACGCCGACCTCATCCTGGGCGACGCGAGCATCACCATCCTCGAGGGGGTGGTGCTGCCCTGGGGCGAGCCGACGGGCTACCTCCGGAAGGTGGTGCTGCCGACGCTCGCCCGGGCGCTCAAGTTCGACCTGGCCACGCCGTGGGGGCAGCTCCCCGAGGCGGCGCGGCACGCGCTGCTGTTCGGCGCGCCTGGGAAGAAACTCAAGTTCACGGTGGAGGGGGCGCGGAGCCGCGACGATTACGAGAGCGAGTGGGAGGGCATCGTCGCCAACGTGGCGCGCCGCTACCGCGAGAGTGCGAGCGACGCGGTGCGCACGAGCCTCGAGCAGTTCATGGTGGAGGAGCCCTGCCGCGCCTGCGAGGGGCACCGGCTCAAGCCCGAGTCGCTGGCGGTGCGGGTGGGCGGGCGGGGGATCGGGGAGGTGGTGGACCTGCCGGTCACGGCCGCGTTCGACTTCTTCTCCGCCCTGCCGGTGCGCGGGCCCGGCGCCACGAAGCCGGTCAACGGCATCGCCCCGCTCGACCCCGACGTGGCCGGCCCGATCCTCAAGGAAGTTTGCGACCGCCTCCGCTTCCTGCGCGACGTCGGTCTCGACTACCTCACGCTGGGCCGCTCCGCCGGCTCGCTCTCGGGCGGCGAGGCGCAGCGGATCCGGCTGGCCACCCAGATCGGCTCGCGCCTGACGGGCGTCCTCTACGTGCTGGACGAGCCGAGCATCGGCCTGCACCAGCGGGACAACGAGCGCCTGCTCCACACCCTCAAGGACCTGCGCGACCTCGGCAACACCGTGCTCGTGGTGGAGCACGACGAGGACACCATCCGCGCCGCCGACCATGTGGTGGACCTCGGCCCCCGCGCGGGGCGCCACGGCGGCGAGGTGATCGTCGAGGGCACCATCGACGACGTGCTGGCGCACCGCGACTCGCTCACCGGGCGGTACCTCCGCGGGGAGCTCCGGATCCCCGTCCCGCCGAAGCGCCGGGTGCCGGAGAAGGGGAAGCAGCTCCGGGTGGTCGGGGCCAGGGCCAACAACCTGAAAAACCTGACGGTGGACTTTCCCCTCGGCCTCTTCGTGGCCGTGACGGGCGTCTCGGGTTCGGGCAAGTCCACGCTGGTCACCGACATCCTCTACCAGGCGCTGGCGCGGCATTTCTACCGGGCCAAGGTGATCCCCGGGCTCCACAAGGGGCTCGAGGGGCTCGAGCACATCGACAAGGTCATCGACATCGACCAGAGCCCCATCGGCCGGACACCGCGCTCCAACCCGGCCACCTACACCGGGCTCTTCACCCCGATCCGCGAGCTCTTCACCCAGCTCCCCGAGGCCAAGATCCGCGGCTACGGCCCCGGCCGCTTCTCCTTCAACGTGAAGGGCGGCCGCTGCGAGGCCTGCGAGGGCGACGGGCTGGTGAAGATCGAGATGCACTTCCTCCCCGACGTCTTCGTGCCGTGCGAGGTGTGCAAGGGGAAGCGGTACAACCGCGAGACCCTCGAGGTCCGCTACCGCGGCCGGAGCATCGCCGAGGTGCTGGACCTCACCGTGGCCGACGCGCTCGACTTCTTCGAGAGCCAGCGGCGCATCGCCGAGCGGCTGGAGCTGCTCAACGACGTGGGCCTCGGCTACATCCACCTGGGTCAGGCCGCCACCACGCTCTCGGGGGGCGAGGCGCAGCGCGTGAAGCTGGCGACGGAGCTCGCCAAGCGGGACACCGGCCGCACCCTGTACATCCTCGACGAGCCCACCACCGGCCTCCACTTCGAGGACGTGCGGCTGCTGCTCGAGGTGCTCCACCGGCTGGTGGACAAGGGCAACACGGTGCTGGTGATCGAGCACAACCTCGACGTCATCAAGACCGCCGACTGGATCCTCGACCTGGGCCCGGAGGGCGGGGACGGCGGCGGGCGCATCGTGGCCGCCGGCGCCCCGGAGGCCGTGGCCACGGTGGCCGGGAGCCACACGGGACGGTTCCTGCGCACGGTGCTCCGCTAGGCCTGCTCGCGCCTCGGGGCGGGGCGGGGTACCTTCGAGTCATGACCGCCCCCGCCGACGCCCTCCCCGACCTCCGCGCCCGCCTCGGCGAGCGCTATGAGATCCTGCGCCAGCTGGGACGGGGCGGGATGGGCGCCGTGTACCTGGCGCGCGAGCGGCGGCTCGACCGGCCCGTGGCCATCAAGGTCCTGCCGCCCGACCTCGCCACCCAGCCGGAACTGCGCGAGCGGTTCCTGCGCGAGACCCGCACCGCCGCCAGCTTCTCCCATCCCAACATCGTGCCAGTCTACGGCGTCGAGGAGCACGCCGGGCTCCTCGCCTTCGCCATGGGGTACGTGGAGGGCGAGTCGCTCGGGGCGCGCGTGGCGCGCAGCGGGCCGCTCGGCGTCAAGGAGGCGGTGCGGCTGCTGCAGGACGTGGCGTGGGCCCTGGCCTACGCCCACGGCCGCGGGGTGGTGCACCGCGACATCAAGCCGGACAACATCCTGCTCGACCGCGCCACGGGCCGCGCGCTCGTCACCGACTTCGGCATCTCCCGCAGCATCAGCGCGCCGGGGCAGGCCGCCGCGCCCGGGCTCACGCGGGTCGGCGAGGTGGTGGGCACGCCGGAGTTCATGAGTCCGGAGCAGGCCTCGGGCGACACGGTGGACGGGCGGAGCGACCTCTACTCGCTCGGCCTCGTGGCCTGGTTCGCGGTGACGGGGCAGCTGGCCATCAGCGGCGACACCACGCAGAGGATCCTGGTCCGCCAGCTCACCGAGGCGGTGCCGTCCGTCGCCACGCGCCGCCCCGACCTGCCGCCGGCGCTCGCCGAGGCCATCGACCGGCTGGTCCGCAAGGAGCCGGGCGGTCGCTTCGCCTCCGCGGAGGCGCTGGTGGAGGCGCTCGAGTCGGCGCAGCTCTCGGCCCCCGAGGTGGCGCTGCCGGTGCGGCTGCTGGCCCAGGACCTCGGGCAGCTCGGGCTGGTGGCGGTGTTCCTCCTCATCATCATCACGATGTGGCAGGGGGGCACGGCGCAGGCGCGGCCCAACAACATCGATATCGCGCTGCCGGGGATCTTCCTCCTCGCGGTCCTCTGGGGCCGCCTGGCGATGACCGTGGGCTCGGCCCGCCGCGTGGTGGAGGCCGGTTTCCTCCCGGGGGAGATCCTGGCCGGGTTCGGGCGGGTGCTCAGCGAGCGTGAGGAGGAGCGGTCGCGGCTCCGGGCGCTGCCGGGCGTGGTGGCGCGGCGCCGGAAGACGGTGATCGTCTTCGGCAGCATGACCGCGATGGGCGTGGCGATGATCTGGGTGGTCCTGCAGGCGCGGGTGACCAGCGGGCCCAATCACTTCACGGTGCCCCGGCCGTACGTGGTGATGCTGCTGTCGGCCGTCATCATGATCGGCATCTCGATGATCGGCCTGATGCGGAGCCCGTTCCGCCCCGGCATCGGCGAGCGGCTGTTCCGCGTGGTGTGGATGGGCCTGCCGGGGCGCCTCTTCCTGCGCCTGGCCGCGCGCGGCGTGCTGCCGGCCGGCGGCTCGCCGCTCACGCCGCCGCCCGTGCGCCCGGTCCGGGTGACGCCGGCGTCCCCGCCAGCCGCGCCCCCGCGCGCCGAGGCCGACCGGCTGGCCCGCCTGGAGGCGCGGGTCGAGTCCCTCGAGCGCTGGCGCGAGGGCGGCGGGCACGGATGAGGCCGGGCGCACCCTCCCACCACCGGGGGGCTCCACTACTTTTCAGGCGCGTGCCCATCCCCATCCCGGCGGAGGCGCACCCCCGACTCGATCCCGGATGTCCGCCGTGCCCCGTCGTCCTGCCTCGGTCCTCCTCCTGCTGCCGGCCCTCGTGCTCGGGACGCCCGCGCTCGTGGCGCAGGGCGGCTCCCCGGCCAACCTGTTCCGTGCCACGGAGGCGCTGCCCGTCTTCACGCACATCAATGCCAGCGGCAACCTCCTCATCAGCACGCCGCCCAATGGCCGCCCCACCGTGGTGCTGTTCCTGCGGCGGGCCCAGGCGGAGAGCTTCCTGGCCGGGGTGAAGGCGCAGAACGCCGCGGTGGCGTCCCAGCTCCGGCTCGACTCCCCCACCCTCAGTGACGTCCTGCGGCAGCGGCCGGCCGCCGGCGGGTACGAGATCACCTTTGTCCCGGATCCCGAGCAGGTGGTGGCGGCCAACGATGAGCTGCGTCGCCAGGGGAAGCCCGCGGTGCAGGGTACGCCGGTGTTCCTGCTGCGCTCCGACGCGCTCGGCTACGTCACCATCACGGTGAACGGCCACCAGGTGATTCCCGCCTTCCTGGGGTTCGGCGAGGTGCTGGCGCTGCGCCAGCAGACGCAGGCGCAGGTGGGCACGCCGGCCACGCTCGCCGTCGAGGTCACGAGCCTCGAGGGCCTCCTCACGGCCCTGCAGGGCGCGCCGGCCCCCTTCTTCAACAACGTCCTGCTGCAGCCCGCCGGCGGCGTCACCGCGGAACTGGTGCGCTGACGCCCCGGCGGGCGACCTGCGTCAGGCGTCCTGCGGCAGCGCGGAGACCGGCTGCCACTCCTCGGAACCGGCGCGCGCCACCATCACGTCGGCGTCGAGCTCGCCCCGCTGGATGAGCTCGCGCACCGTGGGAAGCGGCACCGGCCCGCGGGGCACCCCGCCGCGCGGGAGGTAGAAGTAGCTGGTGGCGCCGCGCTCCGCCGCCTTGGCCGCGATCAGCTTCCCCGCGTTGCCCGCCTGCACCGCCAGCAGCTTCCCCGCCTGGCCCGCCGCACCCGCCAGCGTCCGGCCGGCCCCGGCCAGCGAGCCGCCCGCGCCCGCCAGCAGCTGCTTGAGCCGCTCCCCGTCGTCCGTCTGGAAGCTCTTGAGCGCGGTGGCGTCCACGTTCCCGCTCACGTCGAACTCGAGGTAGGGCGCCTTGGAGAAGCCCAGCACCGGGGCCAGCAGCACGGTGGGGAACGCCAGGTAGGCATTGTTATAGTGCTTGACCGCCGTGTTGAGCGTGGTGCGCGCCTGCTGGATGTCGAGCTCGCAGTGCTGGATGCTGTCCACCAGCCGGTGGTACTGCTCGCTGGCCTTGAACTCCGGCGAGCGGTCCGCCGCGCCGAGCAGCGAGCTCAGCATGGCGCCCGACTGGGCGTAGGCCACCGCGATGGCCGCGGCGTTGTTGTCCTGCGCCAGCTTGAGGTGGGTGAACTGCTCGCTGGCCTGGAAGCTCTTCACGATGTCCCCCAGCTGGTTGACCAGGTTGAGCTTCTTGGCCACCGCCACTTGGATGTTCGACGTGGCCTCCCGCACTTCCTGCGCCTGCTTCTGCAGCTTGTTGTAGGTCCACGCCGCGAACGCCAGGAGCGGCAGGCCGATCCAGAGCAGCAGGCTGAACAGTCCCGTGATGAAGCCCCACATGACGGCACCTCGCTGGGAGAGAGTCGGGGATGGACGGCTGGGCCGTCAGGGAATGCCGATGTCGAAGGTCACGCCGCTCACGGTGAGCGTGCTCGCAGCCGCGGTGCCCGGCGTCGGCGGGAGCGTGGCGGACAGGGTGCCCTGGAGCCGCGTGGCGCTCTGGCCCGTGATGGTGAGGGTGCCGGTGGTCCCGCCGCCACCACCCCAGCAGCAGTTCACCGTGCCGAAGGGGTTGGACACGGGGCCGATCATCGTCACCACGGCATCCCCGGGGGCGGAGCCCACCGTGTAGGTCCCGGGGCCGGTGAAGCCCGTCACCCCCACGGAGAGGGAGTAGGCGGTGTTGTTGCCGCCGATGACGAGGGTGCCCGCCTGCAACTGCATCACGATCGTCGAGGCGAGCCAGGGGGCGCCGGCCACCGTCCCGTCGAGCCGGCTTCCCGCGTTGCCCGGGAGCGGGGCGAAGGTGCCGCCGAGCAGCAGGTCGAACTGCCCCGCGGTGACCGCCCGGGTCCCATGGGCGCCACCGAGGATCGAGTCGGCGTCGTAGGAGAACGTGCCGGCGATCCGGCCGCTGGTGAGCGTGGTGATCGTCACGCTGCCGGCCGCGCCCGAAAGCGGCGTGCTCCACCCCCGCCCGGTGAGGTCACTGACCTGCCCGAGGCCGCCCACGGCGGTGCCGCCCATGCCGAGCGGGTAGGTGCCCACCGAATCGATGTTGTAGAGGATCAGCAGCAGCGTGGTGCCGTTGGCGAGGCCCTGGATGGTGATGGCCCCGAACGGCCCCACCTGTGCCTTGCGACTGGTGCTCGTGGCGGTCCACGTCTGGCCGTCGATCACGGCCGAGAAGCCACTCGATCCCCCGCCGCCGCCCCCGCCACCACCTCCACCGCCGCCCCCACCACCCCCGCCGCCATTGGAGGGGCCGGTACCGCTGCCGCACCCGAGTCCCGCCGCCAGCGCCCCGATCCCGAGCGCCACCACTGCCAGTCCGCGCATCCGAGCCTCCGTCCGTGGGGGTGTCCCTTCGCCATGCGCAGGAACCGGCGAGAAACCATCATCCCTCGGAGACGGCGGGCCGGTGGCTGGCCGATTCCGGGCCCGCGCGTACCTTGGGGAGCACGGAGGTCCCGCATGGTGACCATGGTTCCGGACGACGAACGTCTGGCGGTGGACCGGCTCTTCGCGGTCGCCTATGAGGAGTTGAAGCGGCTGGCGGGCGCCGTGCGCCGGGGGGAGCGGCAGGTGACGCTCACGCCCACCGCGCTGGTCAACGAGGCGTGGCTCAAGCTGGCCGCCACCCCGGCCGTGGGGCGGCTCTCGCGGCTGGAGTTCAAGCGGGTGGCCGCCCGGGCCATGCGCCAGGTGCTGGTGGAGGCCGCGCGCCGGCGGCTGGCCGACAAGCGCGGCGGCGGGGACATGCCGGTGACGCTCGACGACGCCATGGAGGGCGCCGCCACCACCCCCGCCGAGGTGCTGGGGCTGCACGAGGCGCTGGAGACGCTGGCCCGCGTGAGCCCGCGGCAGGCCGCAATGGTCGAAGGCCGGTTCTTCGGCGGCCTCGAGGTGCCGGAGATCGCCGAGCTGCTCGGCGTCTCCGAGGCCACCGTGCTGCGCGACTGGCGCGCCGCCCGCGCCTGGCTCGCCCACGCGCTCCGCCCCGGCGCCTGACCCCCATGGAGCGCGCCCGCTGGGACGAGATCCAGGCCGTGTTCCACGAGGCGCTGGCGCTGGACGCCCCGGCGCGCGAGGCGCACGTCCGCGCCCGGGCCGGCGCCGACATGGAGCTGGCGGTACTCGTCCTCGGCATGCTGGCCGCCGACGCCGGCGGCGACTCGCTCCTGGACCGCGGCCTCGCCGGCGCCGCGGAGGTGGTGGTGGGCCGCGTGGACGAGCCCGTCCGCCGCCAGCTCTTCGGTCCCTACCGCCTGCTCCGGATCCTCGGCGAGGGCGGCATGGGCGTGGTCTACCTGGCCGAGCGCGCCGACCTCCGCACCCAGGCGGCGATCAAGATCCTCCCCGACGCCTGGCTCTCCCCCGCGCGGCGCGAGCGCTTCCGGGCCGAGCAGCGCACCCTGGCCCAGCTCAACCATCCAGGCATCGCGCGCCTGTACGATGCGGACATGCTGCCCGACGGCACCCCGTGGTTCGCCATGGAGTACGTGGACGGGCTGCCCCTCACCGAGTGGTGCCGAGGGCGGCGGAGCCCCGTGCGCGAACGGCTCCAGCTGCTGCGCACCGTCGCGGAGGCCGTCCGGCACGCCCACGAGCACGCCGTGATCCACCGCGACCTCAAGCCCTCCAACATCCTGGTCCGCGCCGACGGCGTGGTGAAGCTGCTCGACTTCGGCATCGCCAAGCAGCTCGAGGCGGTGGACCTGCCGGCCGACCAGACCCGTACCGGGCTCCGCGCGCTCACCCCGGGCTACGCCGCGCCCGAGCAGCTCCTCGGCGGGCGCATCGGCGTGCATACCGACGTCTATGCGCTGGGCGTGGTCCTCTACGAGCTGCTCGCCGGCCGCCTGCCGTTCGACCTCGCGGGGCTTACGCCCGAGGCCGCGGCCGGGCTGGTCCTGCGCGGCCCGCCCGTGCGTCCCTCCTTGGCCGCGCGCGAGGTGGCCGGGCGCGCCGGCGAGCTCTGGTCCGCCGTCGGCTCCGCCACCTGGGCGGACCTCGACGTGCTCTGCCTCACCGCCCTCCATCCCGACCCGGCCCGGCGCTATCGCAGCGTGGATGCCCTCATCGCCGAGATCGACCGCTTCCTGACCGGGGAGCCGCTCGAGGCGCGCCCGGATGCGCTCGGCTACCGGCTCGGCAAGTTCCTTCGCCGCCACGCCGCCGCGACCGCCGCGGTGTCGCTCGTGGTGCTGGTCGTCGTGTCCCTCGTGGGCTTCTACACCTTCCGGCTGGCCCAGGCCCGCAATGCGGCGCTCGCCGAGGCCGCGCGCGGGGCCCGCATCCAGGAATTCATGCTCGGCCTCTTTCAGGGGGGCGAGGCGGCGGTGGCGCCGGCCGAGAGTCTGCGGGTGGTGTCGCTGCTCGAGGGCGGGGTGCGCGACGCCTCGGCGCTCGACCGGGAGCCGGCGGTGCAGGAGGAGCTCCTGCAGACGCTCGGCAGCGTCTTCCAGCGGCTGGGGCAGCTCGAGCGCGCGGATACGTTGCTCGGCCGGGCGCTGGCGCAGCGGCGCGCCCGCGTCGCGCCGCAGGATCCGGCGCTGGTCCGGAGCCTCGTGGCGCTGGCGCAGCTCCGGCTGGCGCAGGCCCGCTTCCCCGAGGCCGATTCGCTGGCGCGCGACGCCCTCGCCCGGGGACGCGGGACCATGCCGGCCGACCATCCGGTGGTGGCCGAGGCCACCGTGACGCTGGCGCAGGTGCTGCAGAAGCGCGGTCGCTACCCCGAGGCCATCACCCTGCTGGCCGCGCTGGTGCAGCAGGACGCCACCGCCGGCGGCGCGCCGCCGGAGCACGCCACCCACCTGCGCGAGCTGGCCCAGGCCCACTTCTACGCCGGGGATTACCCGCTCGCCGACACCCTGGGCCGCGCGGTGCTGGACCTCGATGCGGCGCGCCACGGCCCGCGCCACCCCGACGTGGCCAGCGACCTGGCCGCGCTCGGCGAGGTGCAGCTCATGCTGGGCCACTACGCCGCCGCCGAGTCGCTCTACGCCCGCGCGCTGGACATCACCCGGCGCTGGTACGGCGAGGCCCACCCCGAGGTGGCGGCCAACCTGACCCGCCTGGGCCGCACGCTCACCTACCAGAAGCGGATCCCCGAGGCCGTGGCGGCGCTCGACCAGGCGCTCGCGGTGCAGCGGCGGGTCTACGGGCCGGAGCATCCGCAGGTGGCGGAGGCCCTGAACGAGCTCGGCAATGTGGCCTGGACCGTGGACGACTACCCGGTGGCGGAGGCACGCTTTCGTGAGGCGCTCCGGATCTACCGCCGCACCCTGGGCGAGTACCACCAGTTCGTGGCCGTGGCCCTCGCCAACGTGGCCAGCGTGGTGATGCAGCGGGGGGACCCACGCGGCGCGGAGCCGCTCTTCCGGGAGGCGCTCGCCATCTACGACAGCATCCTGCCGCCGGGCCACGTCAACGCCGGCATCGGGCACATCAAGCTGGGACGGTCCCTGCTGCGCCAGGGCCGGTATCGTGCGGCGATCGCCGAGACGCGCGCCGGCTATGACATCCTGGTCCGGCAGACCGACCCCGCCACCAGCTTCGTCCGCGCCGCCCGGCGCGACCTCGTGGCTGCCTTCGACTCCCTCGGTGAGCTCGCTGCCGCCGACCGCTTCCGTGCCGAGCTGGCCGATACCGCGTCCCGCCGCCAGCCCTGACTGGCCGGCACCCCTCTCCACGCCAGGCTGCCCGGGCTAGGTTTCCGTACCGGCCGCGCTGAAACTCGTTGCGGGCGGTGCCGTCGGGGCACCCACCCAGCCCCTCGATGATTCACCCTGTCCCACGATCCGCATGCACTCCGCCTTCCGCGCCGTGGCCCGCCGGGCCACGCCCATCCTCCTCGCCCTGCTGGTCTGGCGCCCGCTTTCCGTGCCCGCACAGGTGGCGGACACCGCGCTCCTCGACCTCCGTCGCATCTACGCCAGCCCCGAGTTCCGCCCCGAGACCTTTGGCCCCGCGCGCTGGCAGGCCGGCGGCAAGGCCTACACCACGCTGGAGGCCTCCCGCGAGGGGAAGGGCGGGCAGGACCTGGTGCGCTACGACGTGGAGACCGGCGAGCGGACGGTGCTGGTCCCCGCCACGCGCCTCATCCCGCCGCAGGACACGCTGCCGCTCGCCATCGATGCCTACAGCTGGTCGGCCGACGAGCGGCAGCTGCTCCTGTTCACCAACACCCAGCCCGTCTGGCGCCTCAACACCCGGGGCGACTACTGGTCGCTCGACCTCCGGACCTGGCGCCTGAAGCAGCTGGGCGGGCGGCAGGCGAGGCCCTCGACGCTCATGTTCGCCAAGTACGCCCCCGACGGGCGGAGCGTCGGGTACGTGCGCGAGAACAACCTCTACGTCGAGGACCTGGCCAGCGGCCGCATCACCCAGCTCACCCGCGACGGCTCCCGCACCATGATCAACGGGACCTTCGACTGGGTGTACGAAGAGGAGCTGATGGGCTACGCCGACGGCTGGCGCTGGAGCCCCGACGGCACCGCCATCGCGTACTGGCAGCTCAATGCCGACAGCGTCCGCGATTACGCCATGATCAACAACACCGACTCGCTCTACTCCCGGGCGGTGGCGGTGCAGTACCCCAAGGCGGGCGAATCCAACTCGGCCGCGCGGATCGGCATCGTGAGTGTGCGGGGCGGCCCCACCCGCTGGCTCGCCATCCCCGGGGACCCGCGCAACCACTACCTGGCCCGCATGGAGTGGGCGGGCTCGAGCGACGAGGTGGCGGTCCAGCAGCTGAACCGCCTGCAGAACACCAACACCGTCTTCCTGGGCGACCGCCGCACCGGGGCCGTGCGCCCCGTCCTGGTGGAGCGCGACAGCGCCTGGGTGGACGTGGCCGACTGGCGCTGGCTCGACGGCGGCCGCCGCCTCCTCTGGGAGAGCGAGCGGGACGGCTGGAACCACCTCTACACCGTCTCCCGCGATGGCCAGGCGGTCACCCCGCTCACCAAGGGCGACTTCGACGTGGCCAGCGTGGCGGGGGTGGATGAGCCGGGGGGATACGTCTACTACATCGCCTCGCCGGACAACGCGGCGCAACGCTACCTCTACCGCGCCCGGCTCGACGGGCAGGGCGCGGCCGAGCGGCTCTCGCCGGCGGGACAGGCGGGGACGCACGGCTACAACCTCGCGCCGGACGCCCGCACGGCCATCCACACCTACTCCCGCTTCGGCGTGCCGCCGGTGACGGACCTCGTCGCGCTGCCGGACCACCGGGTCCGCCGGGTCCTCGCCGCCAACGCCCAGCTCAGCGCGCGGGTCAACGCGCTGGAGCGCGGGGCGGTGGAGTTCTTCCAGGTGGACGCCGACGGCGTGCCGCTCAACGGCTGGGTCATGAAGCCGGCGGGCTTCGACCCCACGAAGAAGTACCCGCTCTTCATCTCCATCTACGGCGGCCCCGGGTCCCAGACGGTGCTCGATGCCTGGGGCGGCGCCAACTATCTCTGGTACACCCTGCTCACCCAGAAGGGCTACCTGGTGGCGAGCATCGACAACCGCGGCACCGGGATGCGCGGGCGCGCCTGGCGGAAGGTCGTCTATCGCCAGCTCGGCGTGGTGGAGACGCAGGACCAGGTGGCCGCCGCCCGCGCGATGGGGCGCTGGAGCTACGTGGACCCCACCCGCATCGGCATCTTCGGGTGGAGCTACGGCGGCTTCATGAGCCTCAACTCGCTGTTCCAGGGGAGCGACGTCTACCGGATGGCCATCGCCGTGGCCCCCGTGACCCACTGGAAGTACTACGACAACATCTACACCGAGCGCTTCAACGGCCTCCCGCGGGACAACCCCGCCGGCTACGACGCGGGCTCCCCGCTCAGCCACGTCGGCGGCCTCCGCGGCCGCCTCCTCCTGGTGCACGGCACCGGCGACGACAACGTGCACTACCAGAACACCGAGGCGCTCGTGAACGCGCTGGTCAAGGCCGACAAGCAGTTCGACTTCATGAGCTACCCGAACCGCAACCACGGCATCTTCGGAGGCAACACCACGATGCACCTGCGGACCCTGCTCACCAACTTCATCGACGAGACCCTGGGGCCGCCGCGCACCCCCCCGGCCGCCACGGCGCCGCGGCCCCTCACCAACTGAGCGTCGCGCCGGCGCGGCCGCCCGGTCCCCGGACCGCCGGCGAAACCTGCCTCACGCACGGGCCGTCCTCCGGGACGGCCCGCTTGCCATCGTAACCGTCCCGCGCCGATCTTGGACCCATGACCTCGCCCGACGCGATCCTTGAACAGCTCGCCCCGCTGCTCGCGGGCCAGTACACCCTCGAGCGCGAGCTTGGCCGGGGCGGCATGGGCGTGGTGTACCTGGCCCGCGAGGCGCGCCTCGAGCGCCCCGTGGCCATCAAGGTGCTGCCGCCCCACCTCGGCGCGCTGCCGGGCGTGCGGGAGCGCTTCCTCCGCGAGGCCCGCACTGCCGCCCAGCTCTCCCATCCCAACATCGTCCCGATCTACCGGGCCGAGGAGGTGGGCGGGTTCGCGTACTTCACCATGGCCTACATCGACGGCCAGAACCTGGCCGAGCGGGTGCGCGACCGCGGGCCGCTGCCGCCCCAGGAGGTGGTGCGGATCCTCCGGGAGGCGGCGTGGGCGCTGGCGTACGCGCACGCGCGCGGCGTGGTGCACCGCGACATCAAGGCCGCCAACATCATGGTGGAGCGCGCCACCGGGCGGGCGGTGGTCACGGACTTCGGCATCGCGCGGGACCAGTCGGCCTCGTCTCTCACGCAGCAGGGGGAGGTCGTCGGCACGGTCCACTACATGAGCCCCGAGCAGGCCAACGGCCAGCCCCTCGACGGCCGGAGCGACCTCTACTCGCTCGGCGTCGCCGGCTTCTATGCGCTCTCCGGCCGCCTCCCCTTCGAGGGCGACAACGCCGCCGCGGTGCTCGTGGCCGTGGCGAGCCGGCAGGCCCCGTCCCTCGCCAGCCTGACCACCACCGTGCCCCGCCCGCTGGTCGAGGTGATCGACCGCTGCCTGGCCCGCGAGCCGGAGGCGCGCTTCATGACCGGCGAAGCGCTCGCCGAGGCGCTGGCGCTCGCGCTGGAGCGGTCGGCCACCCAGCTGGCCGCCGTCACGTCCGCCGACCGCGTCATCGCCGAGGACCAGGCGCAGGCCATCTGGCTCCGGGCGGCGCAATTGCAGGCGGAGGCGGCCACCCGGCTCCAGCTCCGCTCGCAGGAAGGCGGGCTCACCGGCATCTCGCCCTCGCTGCCGACGGGCGGTTACCGGCTGAAGGACGTGGAGCTGGCGGCGGCCGAGGTGGGCATCGCGCCGGAGTTTGTGGCGCTGGCGCTCGCCGAGCAGCCGGGCGACCGGGCCCCGGGCCGGCCGGTGCCCGCCGGCGGCACGCGCGAGGATCGGCGCATCACCCGGCTCCTTGGCACCGAGCAGCGGAGCTTCTCCGTTTCGCGCCGCATCAAGGCCAGCCCCAAGGTCACCCTCGAGGCCATGGGACGCGTGGTCACGGCGCGCCCCTACCTCCTCCGGCTGCGCGACACGGTGGGGGGGCATCCGTTCAGCGGCGGGGTGCTGGTGTTCGAGGTGCCCAACTTCATGAAGGGCGGCCTCTCCGGGGCGGGCACCCTCGAGTCGTACACGCCCTTCACCTACCGCATGTACCAGCTGGAGGCTTTCCAGCTCAACGTCACCCTGCACCCCGTCGCGGCCGGCGGCGGTGGCACCGAGGTGACCGTTTACGGCGACCTCCGCCCCGGCCTGCGCAAGAACCTCGTCGTCGATTACTGGATCGCCGGCAGCGTGGCTGCCGGGGGCGCCGCCGTCGGTGGGGCCGTGGGGTTTGCCGCCCTCGGCCTTGGGGCCCTCGCGGCCCTCCCGGCGCTGGGCGGCGCGGCCGTGCTGGGGGGCCTCAGCCTGATGGGCTACCGGCTCGCGTACCCCTTCGCCCTCCGCAAGGCGCTGGAGGAGATCGAGGGCATGCTCACCGCGATCGAGGCCAACATCCGGTCGGCCCAGGTCTTCGGGGCTGCACCCCCGCCCGAGCCGCCGCCACCCCCGCGCCCCGACGCCGGGGACGGGTTCATCGCCATGATCGGGTGAGCCTCGCCCCGGGCGGGTGGGGCTCCTACATTCGGAGGGTCACCCCAACCCGGAGGACGCCATGACCTACGAGCAGATCGTCGCCGTCCTGGGCTACGCCAACAGCAACGAGCGGGCGGTGCGGATCGTGACCGCCGACCGGCACGAGATCACCGGGATCCCCACCAGCGTGGACACCCACATCACCGCACACGAGGTCTACCTCCACCCCCTCGACGACGACGCGACCGAGATCGCCATGAGCCTGGGGGAGATCCGCGAGGTGGAGCTGATCTGAGGCGGGGGCGCGGGGGCGCGTTTCCCTTTCCCACGCTCCCCTATAGGTTTGGCCCATGGTTTCCCTCCTCGACATCATTGGCCCGGTCATGGTCGGTCCCTCGTCGTCGCACACGGCGGGGGCCTGCCGGATCGGGCTCTTTGCCCGCGAGCTGGCCGGCGGGCAGCCGGAGACGGCGCTGGTGGAGCTCCACGGGTCGTTTGCCCGCACCGGCACCGGGCACGGCACCGACCGCGCCATCGCCGGCGGCCTCCTCGGCTTCCATCCCGACGACGAGCGCCTCCGCCAGAGCCTCGAGCTGGCCGAGCAGGCCGGCGTCCAGCTCACCTTCGAGAACACCAAGCTCCGCGGTGAGCACCACCCCAACACCGCGCGCCTCACCCTGGTGCGCGACGGCCGGAAGGCCGTGGTGGTGGGCGCCTCCCTCGGCGCGGGCCGCATCCAGATCACCGAGATCGATGGCTACGGGGTGGAAGTGACCGGCGCCTTCCCGGCCCTGGTCTTCGTGGCCAAGGACACCCCGGGCATCGTGGCCTCCGTGACCGGAGCCCTCGCCCGCCAGGGCGACAACATCGCCACGCTCAAGGTGAGCCGCGCCAAGAAGGGCGGCGACGCCATCCACATTTACGAACTGGACCGCCCCGCCAGCGAGGAGGCCATGCAGGCCATCCGCGCCCTCTCGGCGGTCCGCTTCCTCCGCTCCATCCCGAGGATCGCATGAGGATCACCGCCCTGGCCGACGCCCTCGCCGAGGCCGAGCGCGACGGCATCTCGCTCGGCGAGGTGGCCCTGCGCGCCGAGGTGGACGCCGGGCTCCGGAGCCGCGCGGAAGTGGAGGCGGCGCTCACGCGGGCGCTCAAGGTGATGCGTGGCGCCGTGGACCAGGGCCTCCCCGGTGACTTCAAGAGCGTCAGCGGCCTCGTCGGCGGCGACGCCAACCGGATGACCCACGCCCGCGGCCCTCTCGCCGGCACCGTGTTCACCGACGCCATCGCCCGGGCGCTGGCAGTGCAGGAGGTGAACGCCGCCATGGGCGTGATCGTCGCCGCCCCCACGGCGGGTGGGGCCGGTGTGCTCCCGGGCGTGCTGCTTGGGCTGGCCGGTCATCGGCAGGTCACGGACGAGGCCCTCGTGCGGGCGCTCGCGACGGCCGGCCTCATCGGGGCCGTGGTGGCCGTGCGGGCCTCGCTGTCCGGGGCCGAAGGCGGCTGTCAGGCGGAAACCGGGGCGGCGGCTGGCATGGCGGCGGGCGCGGGGGTCGAGCTGCTGGGGGGCACACCCGAGGAGGCGGTCCACGCCGTCGCGCTCACCATGCAGGGCACCCTGGGGCTCGTCTGTGACCCGCTCGGCGGGCTGGTCGAGGTGCCGTGCGTCTACCGGAACGCCACCGGGGCCGCGATGGCCCTCGCCGGCATCGAGATGGCACTGGCCGGCGTCCGCTTCCCCATCCCCGTGGACGAGGTCATCGACACCATGGGGGAGATCGGCCGGAGCATGGATGTCCGCTACCGGGAGACCGCCGGGGGCGGCCTGGCCGCCACCCCCACCGGCCGGAAGCTGGCCCGGGAGCGGCTGGTCCAGATCAAGGGGAAGTCCAAGAACTGACCGGAAACTGGCCTGTCAGCCTATGAAACAGGCTGAAACATCTCTCCGTACTGCCCTGACCCTGGTGGACCGCAGGGTGCCACACGGGTGATCCGATTCCCACAAGTTGCCGAGGCCGAGGATGTCCGGACCCGAAGTCCTGATTCCGATGACGTTCTTCCTGACGGTCGGGGCGGTGTTCATCTCCCGCTCGGAAATCGGGAAGGCCATCGCCCACCGGATCCGGTCCGGCCCGGGCGGCGGCGGGGGCGACGTGGATCTCCTCCGGGGCGAGGTGGCCGACCTGCGGCAGGAGCTGGACGGGGTGCGGCACGAGCTGGCGGAAACGCAGGAACGGCTCGACTTCACCGAGCGGCTGCTGGCGCAGGGCAGGACGCCCGAGCAGCTGCCGCGAGGCTGACGATGGGCCCCGAGGTGGTCGTGCCGGTCTTCGGCATGCTCACCGGCATCGCGGTGATCGGCACCATGACCTACGGCCTGGTCCGTATCGCGCACAGCTGGGCGGAGGGGCGGAAGGCGGTGGCGGGTGCCGATCCCGACCTGATCGCCGCCGTCGAGGCGCTTCGGGACCAGGTGGATCAGCTGCAGCACCAGGTGGCGGAGACGCAGGAGCGGCTGGACTTCACCGAACGATTGCTGGCGCAAGGCAGGGCGCCCGACCGCCTGCCGGGAGGTGGCTGATGGCCGGCGAGCTGATTCCCATCCTCGGGATGCTGAGCGGCGTGGTCATCACCGGTCTGATCATGAAGGGGGCCGTGGCCATCACTCGGCTGCAGACCGAGGCGCGGCGGGCGGCGGCAGGGACCGATCCCGAGGTGCTGGCGGCCCTCGGGACACTGCGGGAGCAGATGGAGAGCCTGCAGCAGCAACTCGCCGAAACTCAGGAGCGGCTCGAGTTCACGGAGCGGCTGATGATCCGCGACCGGTCCGGCACGCCGGGAGAAGGAGCCTGATGGAAGACATCCTCGCATTGATCCTGATCTTTGGCGGCGGCACCGCCATCGCCATCTCCTTCAGCCCCGTGGGCAAGGCGATCGCGGACCGCATCCGCGGCCACCGCGAGGTCCCCGAGGGCGACCCGGCGGTCTACGAGGAGCTGGACCGGATGCGGCAGGAACTGACCGAGCTGCAGGAGCGGGTGGACTTCACCGAGCGGTTGCTGGCCCGCGGACGCGAGGCCGAGCAACTGCCCGACGGGCAGTAGGAGGCGCCGATGGAGGGGACCCTCTTCATCCTGATCGTCTTTGGTGGCGGCATGCTGATCGCCATTTCCAAGACGGACATCGGCCGGGCCATCAGCGACCGGATCCGGCACGGGCCCATGGGCGTGGCCGGGACCGGCGACCCGGCCCTGCTCGAGGAGGTGGAGCGCCTGCGCCTCGAGGTGTCGGAACTGCACGAGCGCATGGACTTCGCCGAGCGGCTGCTCACCGCAAAGCGGGAGAGCGAGTCGCTGTCCGGAGGGGAGCCGTGATGTGGCAAGTTGTGGTCCAGGTGCCGGAGCCGCCTCCGCTGCCGGACTTCCCGCACACGCCGGCGCCGTGGGAGGTGATGCCCGCCCCCGTGATCCTGCTGATCACGCTGGGGTTCCTGGCGGCGTGTACGGTGGTCCTGTGGCCCGTGATGCGGGCGCTTGGGCGGCGAATCGAGGGAAAGGGCACCGGGGATAGTGCCCTGCGGCAGGAGGTCGAGGACCTGCGGGCCCGCCTCGCGGAGATGGACCAACTGCAGCACCGGGTCATGGAACTGGAGGAGCGGGTGGACTTCACCGAACGGCTGCTGGCGCAGCAGCGGGAGCCGGAGCGCCTGCGGCCGGGGGAGGGCTGATGGACGAGTTCATCAAGCTGTTCGGCGTGTTCGCCGGGATGGGCATGGCGGGGGCATCGGTGTATGCCGTCATCGCCTTCGTGAACGTCATGGTCAAGCGCGTGGAGCGTGGCAAGGGTGGCGTCCCGCTCGAGCTCGAGGCGGAACTCGCCGACCTGCGGGCGCGCCTCGATGATTCGGACGCCCTCCGCGGCCGCGTGGCCGAGCTCGAGGAGCGTCTGGACTTCACGGAGCGGCTCCTGGCCCAGCAGCGCGAGGCCGAGCGCCTCGGGCCGGGGGGCGCGTGAGCTTCCGGCGCTACGTCGGGATCGACTTCGTCGACTTCCTGATCCAGTCGGGCGCCACGATCGCGGCCGCCGTCATGCTGAGCGCCATGACCCAGCCGCAGGAGGAGATCGGCGTGTCGGTGGCGTTCCTCGCCTCGTTCGGGGTGCTGGCGTGGCGGCGCCGGCGCGCCGGCCTGGAGCGGGGCGACACCACCGGGGAGGTGGCGGCGCAGCGGGTCGCGGAGCTCGAGGATCGGGTGGCGGAGCTCGAGCAGGGGCAGGCGCGGGTACTCGAGCTCGAAGAGCGCCTGGACTTCGCCGAGCGGATGCTGGTGCGCCACCGTGAGGCGGAACGTCTCGGAGCCGGGGAGGGGTGAGCGTGGGACTCAAGCAGACGCTGGGCCTGGACGGCGTGGAGGTCATCATCCACCTCACGGCCACCGGCTTCCTCGCGGGAATGCTCGCCGAGATGGCTGGCCCGGCGATCGAGGACCAGGTGGTGCTCGGCATCTTCGCGTTGTCCACGTTCGTCTTTGCCTGGCGCCGGAACCGGGCGCTGGCCGCCCAGCGGGAGGCGCCACCGTCGCTGGACGAGATCACCGACCTGCAGGCCCGCGTGGCGGAGCTGGAGCAGATGCAGGGCCGCGTCCTTGAGCTCGAGGAGCGGCTGGACTTCACCGAGCGCCTGCTGGTGCAGCACCGGGAGGCGGACGTGAGCCGGCTTGAGTCGGGAGGGCCGCACTGATGCTGCTCGCGCTCGTCCTGCTGCAGGGGCCCGGCGAGGGGATCCTCATCGCCGTGATGGCCCTCGGCGCCATGACCGTGACCTACAAGCTGCTCCACCCCATCATGACGGGAATCGGCAGGCGGCTGGCGGGTCACAGCGGCGAGGCGGACCCCCGCCTGCGTGAGGATCTCGAGGAAATGCGGGCGCGCCTGCAGCAGCTCGAGGAGGAACGGCAGCGGCTGCTCGAGCTCGAGGATCGCGTGGACTTCACCGAGCGCCTGCTGCTGCAGCAGCGTGAGGCGGAACCGGGCCGGCTGGGTCCGGGAAAGGCGGGCTGATGCTGCTGAGCCTGATCATGATGGGCCCGGGCGAGACCATGAGCCTCATCGGGGTGGTGCTCGGCGTCTCGTTCCTCGGCAGCCGGCTGCTCACGCCCGTCATGCAGGGCTGGGGCCGGCGCCTCGGCGGGCCCGAGGGCGGCGCCGATCCCGCGCTCCGCGTCGAGGTGGAAGAGCTGCGGGCCCGGGTCCAGGAGCTCGAGGGCCAGCAGGCGCGGATGTACGAACTCGAGGAACGCCTGGATTTCACCGAGCGCCTGCTGGCTCGCCAGCGTGACGATGAAGCGGCCCGGCTGCCGAGGGGAGGCTGAGATGCTCGCGATTGCCCCGGAACTGATGAACCAGCTGCTCGCCGGGACGGCGGGCTTCGTGATGCTCGGTGCGGCGGTGTACCTGGTCCGTCCGCTCGTCGTGGCCTGGGCCCGGCGGATCGAGCACGGTGCGGGCGCCGCGGCCCCGGCGGAACTCGAGGAGCTGCGGGCCCGGATGCAGGAACTGGAGGCCCGCGAATCCCGTCTGGTGGAATTGGAAGAGCGGCTCGACTTCACCGAGCGGCTCCTCACACGGCAGGACCGGCTGGCACTGCCCGACGAGGCGGATACCCCGCCCGAGGCGCTGCCGGCGGCGCGCTGACCCCGGAGGCGGGCATGTTTGGTGACAGCATCGGCGCGCTCGGATTCTGGATGATGACCGCCGCCATCAGTGTGGCGGTGCTCCTCGGCCCCATCGGCCGGGCCATCGGGCGGGGCACGGAGCGGATCATGGGGGCCTTCGGCAGCGACCAGACGATCCGGGAAAAGGAAGAGACCGAGCAGTTGCTGGCCGAGCGGCTGGAGGAGCTCGACGCGCTGGCCCACCGCCTGCGGGAGGTGGAGGAACGGCTGGAGTTCGCCGAGCGGCTGCTCGTGGCGCCGCCCCGGGCGGACGACGAGGCGGACACCCCGCCCGAGGCGGTGCCGGCGGCTCGCTAGCGCGGGCCCCGGTTAGATTGCAGGCAGGCCCCATTCGGGAGGCAGGCATGCGCGGCAAGGAAGACATCGAGGATTTCCTCGACCGGCTGGACAGCGGCTCGGCCGAGGTCAGCGAGGTGGAGCCCAACCTCTGGCTGGTGAAGACGACCGCCGGGGCGGAGGTGGTGGTACACTTCGCGCCGCCGGTGGTGATCCTGCGGGTGGCCGTCATGGAACTGCCCGAGGGGGCGGAGCGGCAGGCGGCGCTCTTCCGCGCGCTCCTGGCGTACAACGCCCGCGACCTCGTGCATGGCGCCTACGGGCTCGAGGGCAACCGCGTGGTGCTGGTGGACACGCTGGAGCTGGAGAACCTGGACTTCAACGAATTCGAGGCGAGCTTCGATTCCCTGACGCTCGCGTTGGCCACGCACCTCGGCGCCCTGGCGCCCTTCCGGGAGTAAGACATGGGGATCTTTGACCGTCTCTCGACGATGATCCGGTCGAACATCAACGACCTCATCACGCGCGCCGAGAATCCCGAGAAGATGCTGAACCAGCTGATCATCGACATGAAGGGTCAGCTGGCCAAGGCCAAGCAGCAGGTGGCCAGCGCCATCGCGGACGAGAAGAAGCTCCAGGCCGACGCCGAGGCCATGCGCAAGCAGGCCGAGGACTGGGAGCGGCGCGCCATGCTCGCGGTGCAGGAGGGCCGCGACGACCTGGCCAAGCAGGCGCTCATGCGCTACAACGAGGCCATGACCGGCGCCCAGCAGCTCCACGAGACCTGGGTGAAGCACAAGGCGGAGACCGAGAACCTCAAGGCCTCGCTGCGCCAGCTCAACGACAAGATCGAGGAAGCCAAGCGCAAGAAGAACATCCTCATTGCCCGGGCGCGGCGGGCGGAGGCGCAGCAGCGCATCCAGGAGACGATGTCGGGGATGTCCGACAAGTCGGCCTTCGAGTCGTTTGAGCGGATGACCGAGAAGATTGAGCAGAACGAGCGCAAGGCCATCGCCGCCGCCGAGCTGCAGAACGAGTTCGAGGGCGACCAGCTGATGCAGCAGTTCCAGGCCCTCGAGTACAAGGGCGCGCCCGACCAGCAGCTGCTCGAGCTCAAGGCCCGGATGGGCCTCATCGGCCCGGGCGGCAAGGGCGGCGAGACCCGCCAGCTCGGCCGCGGCGACACCATCGACGCCGAGCTGGTGGACGACGACCAGCCCGGGAAGCAGGCCTAGCCCACTGCCGGGCGGCGCAGGCCCACGGGGGTGCCAACCGGCACCCCCGTCTCGTTCCCTCCCGCCGCTGCCCGTGGTAGCTTACCGGCCGGTTCCGCGCGCCCCTGTTCCCCTTTCCCGACGCCCCATGCACGGCTCCCGCTTCCTGATCCTCGCCGATGGCGAGTTCGGCCCGCTCACCTCCAAGACCGCGAACTCCGTGATCCGCTACCGTCCCGAGCGGATCGCGGCCGTCCTCGACCGGCAGCACGCCGGCAAGACGGTCCAGGACGTCCTCGGCTTCGGCGGGGCCACGCCCGTGCTCGGCTCCATGACGGAGGCGCTCACGCTCAAGCCGGATGCGGTGCTCATCGGCATCGCCCCGGTGGGGGGGAAGCTGCCGGAGGAGTGGCGCAGCTGGCTGCTCGAGGCGGTGGACGCCGGGTGCTCCATCTGGAGCGGCCTCCACACCTTCATCGGGGACGACGCGGCCATCGCCGCGCGCGCCAAGGCGCGGGGGACCGAGATCTACGACTTCCGCCGCCCCCCCGCCAACCTTCCCGTGGCAAGCGGCAAGGCCAAGCACGTCGAGCCCTTCGTGATCCTGACGGTGGGCACCGACTGCAACGTCGGCAAGATGACGAGCCAGCTGCAGATCACGAAGAAGCTCAATGAGCGGGGCCTGCGCACCCGCTTCGTGGCGACCGGCCAGACCGGCATCATGATCGAGGGGTGGGGCATCGCGGTGGACGCCGTGGTGGCCGACTTCATCGCCGGCGCCGCGGAGTGGCTGGTGCTCGAGGGGAGCAAGGACGCCGACATCGTGCTGGTGGAGGGGCAGGGGAGCCTCAACCACCCGGGCTACTCGGGCGTCACCTGCGGGCTGCTGCACGGCTCCTGCCCCGACGCGCTCATCCTCTGCCACCAGGCCACGCGCGACTACATCGGTGACTACCGCAAGGCCGGCTGGCTCAAGATCCCGCCGCTCTCGGAGTACGTGAAGCTGTACGAGGGCGTCGCCGGCTTCGTCCACCCCACGAAGACCATCGGCATCTCGCTCAACACCTACGACATGACCGAGGCCGAGGCCCGCGCCGCCTGCGAGGCCGCCAGCCGCGAGACCGGGCTTCCCTGCACCGACCCGGTGCGCTTCGATCCGAGCCCGCTCATCGACGCCGTCGCCCGGGCGCGCGCCGAGTACGCGGCCACCCGCGCCCAGCGGGTGTTCGAGCCGGCGTGAGGCCCGGCGCGTGACCGCCGCGGCGCTCGAGATCGCCGGGCTCACGCGCCGCTATGCGGGGCCGCCGGAGGTGCTGGCGCTCGCCGGGGTGGACCTCACCGTCCACCCCGGCGAGGTCTTTGCCCTCCTCGGGCCCAACGGGGCAGGGAAGACCACCACGGTGGGCATCTGCACCACGCGCGTCCGCCCCACCGCGGGCACCGTGCGGCTCGACGGGATCGACGTGGCCACGGACCCGGTGCGGGTCAAGCAGCGCATCGGGGTGGTGACGCAGTACAACACGCTCGACCGCGCCTGCACCGTCTTCGAGAACCTCTACTACCACTGCCGCTATCACGGCTGGGGTGGCGCCGACGCCTCGGCGCGGACGACGGAGCTGCTGGCGCAGTTCCGCCTGAGCGACCGCGCCGGGGCCATGGCGCAGACGCTCTCGGGCGGCCTTGCGCAGCGGGTGCAGCTGGCGCGCGCCATCGCCCACCGGCCGTCCATGCTGTTCCTCGACGAGCCCACGGCGGGACTCGACCCGCAGAGTCGCCTGGCGCTCTGGGAGCTCATCACCGGACTCCGGGCGCAGGGTATCACCGTGCTCCTCACCACGCACTACATGGAGGAAGCCGACCGCCTGAGCGACCGCGTGGCCATCATCGACCATGGCCGGGTGCTCGTCACCGACACGGCGGCCGAGCTCAAGCGGCAGGTGGGGGCCGCCACCATCGTAGAGCTCACCCTGGAGCGGCTCGACGAGCCGCTGGTGCGGCAGCTCGAGGCCCTGCCGCAGGTGCGCGCCGTCCAGCGCGGCGAGCAGGGCCTCCGCGTCCTCGCCACGGCGCGCGACGGGCTCATCCCACCCATCGTGGAAGCTGCGCTCCCCTACGGCCTCGCCGACCTCCGCATCCACGAGCCCACGCTCGAGACGGTCTTCATCCAGCTCACCGGACGGGAACTGCGTGACTGAGACGCCCGCCTTCCGCCCCCTCTGGGGCATGGTGCTCCGCGACCTCACCGTGCTCCGGCGCAACTTCGTCCCGCTCATGGTTCGGACGGTGATGAACCCGCTGCTGTTCGTCTTCGTCTTCACCTACGTCTTCCCCACCATCGGGAGCGGGGTCGCGGTGGGCGGCGGGGCGGAGGGGCTCGGGTACGCCACCGTGGTGGTGCCGGGGCTGGTGGCGGTGGGCATGGTGTTCACCGCCATCTCGGCCGTGGCCCTCCCGCTCACCATGGAGCTCGGGGCCACGCGCGAGATCGAGGACCGGGTGCTGGCGCCGGTGGCGCTGGAGCTGGTGGCGCTCGAGAAGATCGTGGTGGCGGCGCTGCAGGGCATCGTCGCGGGGCTGGTGGTGTTCCCGCTGGTGTACTTCATCCCCGCCACGCCGGTCCACGTCCAGGTGGCCAGCTGGCCACTCCTCGTGCTGGTGGTGCTGCTGGCGAGCCTCGCGGCCGGGGCGCTTGGCCTGGTCCTCGGCACCAGCGTCCGCCCACAGCAGATCGGCCTGATGTTCGCCGTGGTGGTGGTCCCGATCACCTTCCTGGGCTGCGTGTACTACCCGTGGGCCCTGCTCGCCCCGATCCCGTGGCTGCAGCACCTGGTGCTCATCAACCCCCTCGTGTACATGAGCGAGGGCCTCCGCGCGGCGCTCACCCCGGAACTGCCCCACATGCCACCCTGGGCCTCCCTCGGCGCGCTCGCGGCGCAGACCGCCGCGCTCGGGTGGCTCGGGGTGAAGGGCTTCGTGAGTCGCACGCTGTCGTGACGGGCCGGGCCGGGGCGCGCGGCTGCAGCGCCGTGGCTCGTCTCGGGGTGGGGAACGCGGGGCAGGGGCGCTGGTCGGGTGTTGCGACGCAGAGGCGCAGAGGCCGCGGAGGGGATCCGCGGCCTCTGCGCCTCTGCGTTGAGACCCGCCGCCGCCCGGCCCCTAGAAGTCCTTCCGCGCAAATCGCCGCGCTCCCGCCGCCAGCGGCCCCGCAATCCAGGCCAGCAGGGCCGCCCCCGCCACCGCCAGCCCGAGTGGCCCGCCGAGGAAATGATGGAAGACGGCGCCGGTGTAGCCCATGAGGGCGGCCACGTCGAGGTCGAGCAGGAGCAGGACGCGCCCCAGGTCCAGCGGGTTGAGCAGGGTGAGGACGAGGAGCGGCGTCTCGAGCGGGCGGTCGCGGAACACCGTCGCCACCAGCAGGACGAGGCCGTCGTAGACCACCGCCGCGAGGAGCCAGGCCAGGATGGCGGCGCCGAAGCCGCGCGCCCGGTCCTCGAAGCGGAGGGCCAGCACGAACGCGATGGCCGTCGAGGCCGCCGTGAGCAGCACCCCCGTGGCGAGCAGCATCGCCAGCGAGCGCCCCGGCACCGGCATGGCCCCGGCATGCAGGACGAACGGCAGCCCGATGCCCGCCAGCAGCGCCGCGGCCAGCGGGCCCGTGAGGCCCGCCCAGAGCCCCGCGAACATCGCCCCGCGCCCCACCGGCTGCGCCAGCATCAGCTCGATGAACTCCCGTGCCGTGTACAGGTAGAGCGTCCCGAAGGTCAGCGCCACCAGCGGCACGAAGATCAGCACCACGTTGAGGAGCGACAGGATCACCCGCCCCCCATCCCCGCCCAGCCGGAAGAACGCCTCCGTGAGGATGCCCAGCACCACCGCATAGGCCAGCACCCACTTGTTCCGCGCGATGTCGCGGAGCTGGTAGCGCATGATCCGCGTGGCGTGCCGCATCAGCGGGCTCCCTCCGTCATGAGCGCTGCGACGGCGCGTTCGAGGCGGGTCTCCCCGGTCTGCCGCAGCAGCGTGATCACCGGTCCCTGGAAGCGCACCTGGCCCTCGAGCAGGAAGACCAGGTCGTCCGCCACCTCCTCGAGCTCCGAGAGCGTGTGGGAGGCCAGCAGCACCGCCGTCCCCGCCGCGCGGCGCTCGGCCAGCTTGGCCTTGAAGAGGCCGGCGGCGACGGGGTCGAGCCCCGCCGTCGGCTCGTCCAGGATCAGGAGCCGCGGCTCGAACAGGAACGCCACCGCCGCGGACAGCTTCTGCCGGGTGCCGCCGGACAGCGTCCGCACCGGCTTGCCGAGCTGGCTCTCGAGGCCGAAGGCCGTGAGCAGTGAGGTGTCCCTCGGCACGCCCGGGCCCCGCAGGTCCGTCAGCATCTCGAGGACCTCGGCGCCGGTCAGGTTCTCGGGAAACGCGGCGAGCTGCGGCATGTAGCCGATCTCGCGGCGATACCGCTCATCGCCGTTCACCGAGTGCCCCAGCACGTGGAGCGTGCCCCCGTCCGGCTTCACCAGGCCGAGCACCGCCTTGATGAGCGTGGACTTGCCGGCCGCATTCGGGCCCACGAGCCCCGTGATCCGGCCCGGGGCCAGCGCGAGCGTCACCCCGCGGAGCACCTCGAGCCGGCCGAAGCGCTTGGTGAGGTCCTGCGCCGCGATGGGGGCCGTCACGGCGTCCCCTCCGCGCCCGGCCACTGGAGCAGCGGCGCCTGGTCGACCATGGTCTGGGGCGTGAGGGCGGGGGCCACCCGCTCCGCCGCGTCGAGCAGCGCGATGAAGAAGCTCCGGAGCAGGATGAGCGCCGGCGGGTTCTGCTGCACCACCAGCGCGAAGAGCCGCACCGGCGCGAAGGGCACGTCCCCGATGCCGTCCCGGTCGAGGTCGTAGCCGGCATAGCGGTCCCAGTAGTTGCCGCGGAACTCGCTGGAGGCGTTCACGCTGTTGGTGGCCACGTCGAAGCTGTTGCCCTCGAACCGGTTGCGCAGGAAGCGGGTGTCCACGGCGTTGGCCATCACCTGCGCGGCCCAGCCGTTGCCCAGGAACTCGTTGGCGGTGAGCGTGACCCGCGTGGTGCCCTCGGCGTAGACGCCCACCGAGTTGGCGTGGAAGCGGTTGTGGTCGAGCTCGCTGTCGGTGATGTCCTTGAGCAGCAGCCCGTAGGCGGCGCTCCCCCAGCTGTCCTCGAAGCGGTTGCGGGTCATCCGGACCCGCTTGCTGTACATGACGGCCACGCCGGCGCCGTTGTGGAGGAACCGGTTGTCCTCGTAGCTGTTGCCGTCGGAGAACATGAAGTGGATGCCGTAGCGGTGGTTCCCCGCGCTGAGGTTCCCCGCCACCCGGCTGTCCGTGGTGAACTCGAAGTAGATCCCGTCCCGGTGCCCCGCCACGTCGTTGCCCTCGATGACGAGGTGCGAGGAGCTCCACGAATGGATGGCGTTGCCCGAGAGGCTCTCGAGTCCCCCCGTGCCGCGGGCCACGTTCCGCCGCACCACGCAGCCGGTGACCTTGGAAAGGTACAGGCCGAAGAAGGTGTTGGTGAGGCGGAGGTCCTCGAGGCGGCAGGCGCGGGCCCCGGTCACCTTGATGGCGGCGCGGTCGTCCGCGGCGGACGGGGGGATGTCGCGGAGCTCGAGGCCCCGGATGGTCACGCTGTCGGCGGTGACGGTGAGGAGGGTGTACGGCCCGCCGTGCAGCACGGCGCCGGGGTCGCCGGTGAGGGTGAGTGGCACCCGGATGGTCAGGGGGCCCTCGCGATAGTCGCCGCGCCCGAGGCGGATGGTGTCCCCATGGCCGGCGGCGGCGAGTGCGGCGGCGAGCGTTGGATAGGCCGTCCCTGGACCCGCCAGGATCTGGCGTGGCGGCCCGGCCAGCACCGCCACCGCGGCGAGGACCCCGACGATCACGACCGGTGCCCCAGGCCGTGCCCGGCCGGGGTGGTCGCCAGCACCTCTCCCCAGGTGAGCAGCGTCCCGCCGAGGGCCGCGCGGACGCTGTCGGCCTCGGCCCCGGGGCGGAGTGCCACGAGGCCGCTGGCCATCGGGGTGCGCAGCGTGTCGGTGCGGAGGTACACGGCCGAGTCGGCGGGGAGCCAAGTGGCCCGGTCCACGTAGCTCACCACCCAGCCGCGTGCCCCGTCGCTGCCCTGGAACCAGGCCGCCAGGCAGCCCACGTCGTCGAACACCAGCACCCGCCCGCCCGCGGTGCGCGCCTCCGCCGCGAAGCGCGGGTCGGCGATGGTCATGTGGCAATGCTCGCAGGGCTCGCTGCCGTAGGCGATCGGGCGCGGGCCGTCCGGGCCGCACGCGGCCAGCGCCAGCGTGAGCAGGGCGGCAGCGAGGGTGCGCGGCATGGTCAGGTCGGGGCCGGCGCCGGGGCGCGGCGGGCGAGCCGGAACTCCCGCACGCTCAGGAGGACGCCCGTCGCCACGGCGGCGATCAGGATCCAGCCCCCGACCGACGGCAGGCTGGTCGCGTGGAAGTTGAGCAGCTGCTTGCCGCCGATCAGCGGGGGCTGGTAGGACATGCCGGGGATCTTGATGATCGCATGCGGATCCAGGTTGTGGCCGTAGTCGTAGCCCCAGCGCCAGAAGTCGTACAGGCCGGCCACGGCCCCGAGGAGGAAGAGCACGGTCCACCCGTAGAGCAGCGCGCGGCGCCCGGCGGCCGCCGCGCCCACGCCGAGGGCGATCAGCCCGCCCAGCAGCCAGGGCATGAAGCGGAGTTCCGGGATGTCCTCGGGGGTGATCACCTTCATCCCGATGTAGTGGTTGAGGTTGTTGATGCTGTTCAGGTCCTGCGGCTTCTCCCCCGTCACCTTGTTCACGGCGATGTAGAGGCCGAGCCCTTCCGGGTACTGCGGAGCCTGGAGGGCAATGTGCCACAGCGGGAAGGCGTACACCAGCGTGAGCGCCAGGGCCGCGGCGGTCAGCAGGAGGCGGGAGCTCTTGGTCATCATCGGTTCCGCTCCGGAGCCGGCGCCCCCCTGCGGGAGCGCCGGCCGGTGGAGGTCAGGACTGCGACGGGTTGTTGAAGGTCAGCTTGACGCCCGAACCCCTCGGCGACACCCGGATGTACCCCTGCATTTCCTGGTGCAGCGCCGAGCAGAAGTCGGTGCAGTAGAAGGGGAAGACCCCGACCTTCTGCGGCACCCAGAGGCTGGTGCGGGTAGCGCCCGGCATCACGAGCAGCTCGGCGTCCCGCTGGCCGGTGATGGCGAAGCCGTGCGGCACGTCCCAGTCCTGCTCGAGGTTGGTCATGTGGAAGTACACGCTGTCGCCCACCTCGACGCCCTCGATGTTGTCCGGGGCGAAGTGGCTGCGGATCATGGTGCCGTACACGTGCACCTCGCGGCCGCGGCGCTCCACCCGGGCGTCCTTCTCCGACTTGACCACGTCGGGGTTCCGGCTGGTGGTGAGCTCGTAGGTGCGGACCTGCTTGTCCTTGATCAGCGAGGCCTGGATGGCCTGCGCGTAGTGCGGCTCGCCGATGGTCGGGAAGTCGAGCAGGAGCTGCATCTTGGCGCCGGTGATGTCGATCAGCTGCGCCGACTGCGTGAGCTCGGGCCCGGTCGGCAGGTAGCGGTCCTTGGTGATCTTGTTGAGCGCGATGACGTACTTGCCGTACGGCTTCCGGGTGTCGCCGCCCGGGACCAGCAGGTGGCCGATCGAGTAGTACGTGGGGATGCGGTCCTGCACGGCGCAGTCCTTCACCGACCACTTCACGATCTCCGACGACACGAACATCGAGGTGTAGGCGTTGCCGGCATCGTCGAACTCGGTGTGGAGCGGGCCCAGGCCGGGCTGCTGCACCTCGCAGCTCAGGGCCGACTCGTACTTCACGACCGGGATGCCGCGCACGTCGCCCGTGAAGTCCTTGGCCTGGATCGCCGCCTGGAACTTGGCGAACGAGAAGACCGGGATCACCGTGGCCAGCTTGCCGCCGGCGGCCATGAACTCCCCGGTCGGGTTGACGTCCACGCCGTGCGGGGACTTGGGCGTCGGCAGGTAGTACACCACGCCGGGGCAGTCGGCCACCTCGAGCACCGGGGCGCCGGTGCGGGTGTCCGCGCGGGCCACGCCGTCCTCGCCCCGGAGGGTATGGACGTAGGTGGCCGGCATCGGCTTGGCCTTGCCCTGCGCCACGCACTCCTCGGCCCGCTTCCAGTTGACGGCCGCGATATAGTCCTTGTCGTTCTGGGAGGCGTTCCGCTCCTTGAGCGTGTTGGCCTGCTCAGTGTTGTACGACGTGAAGAACGCCCACCCGTGCGACGGGCCCTTGCCCGGCCGCGCCAGGTCATAGTCGAAGCCCGGCATGTGGATCTGGAACGCGAGAGACAGGGCGCCGCTCTTCGGGTCCACCTTGATGAAGGAGATGAGCCCGTCGAAATTTTCCTTGTAGGTGCTGATCGGCACGTCCCGCTGCGGGGTCGGGACGCTGAAGCGGGTGGCCCCCACCACGTACTCGGTGTTCTGGGTGGTGAAGGGCGAGGCATGGTTGCCCGCCGCGTTCGGGATCTCGATGATCTCCTCGGTCTCCATCTTGGTGAGGTCGATCCGGGCGATCCGGGGCGTGTTGTTGCCGTTGATGAAGAGCCAGCGGCCGTCGTGCAGGCCGTCGGTCATCGACAGCGAGGGGTGGTGCGCGTCGTCCCAGGGCACGAAGCCGTAGCTCGTCTCGAGCATCGCCTTCGTCTCCTGGCTGTAGCCGTAGCCCTTCTCGCCGTCCTGCGCAAACACCGGGATCACCCGCAGCAGGCGGCCGCTCGGCAGCCCGTACACCGCCACCTGGCCGGAGAACCCGCCCGAGAGGAAGGCGTAGAACTCGTCGTACTGGCCCGGCGCCACGTACACGCGGCTCGCGGCGTCCCCGGCCGCGCCGGCCTGGGTCGTGGTGGGCTTGCCGCAGGCGCCGAGCGCCACGGTGGCGAGCAGGAGCCCGGCGACAGCGCGGCGGGCATGAACGAACGGGGCCGACATGGGTAGTCCTCCTGTGGCGGTCACTGGCCGCTCGGGGTGGGGGAGACGGTGCGGAAGTACTCGACGACCTCCCGGGCCTGGTCCCGGGTCAGTCCGGCGTTGGGCATCTGGGTCATGTGCTCGGCGAGCAGCTGCCGCGCCGCCGGGTGCTTGGTGTACATCTCCTCGGGCGCGAGGATCATGTTCATGACGTACGCCGGCGTGCGCCGCTCGAGCACGCCGCCGAGCGACGGTCCCACGTACCGGGCGTCGAACTTGTGGCAGGCGCTGCACTTCGCCTCGAACATCGCCTTGCCGCGCGCGGCCATCGCCGGGTCCAGCGCGCCGAGCGTCACCGCCTCGGTCACGGGGCCAATGCCATGCTCCAGCTGGAAGGCCGTCAGGGTGGCGCCGCCCGCCGCAGGCTGCGCGGCAGTCGCCGCCGGCGCGTCGGCCTGCTCGGACCCGCGACTGCAGGCGCCGAGCAGGAGTGCCACAGGGAGGGCCAGGAGGAAGCGGGGGGTCATCAGGGTGCCTCGCGAGATCGGGATCATGGGGCGCACTCTTGTGCCGGACGTAGGTAATACAATATTATCATGGTGATATGATATTTGAAGCGGCATGAACGCACCATGCGCGTTCGATGAAGTGTCCTTCATGTGGGAGCCCTGCGGGGGAGCCGAACCGATGATCCTGAGCCAGACCGCCGAGTATGCGCTGCGGGCCGTCCTTGCCATCGCCCGGGAGGCGGACGGCAAGGCGGTGGGCGCGGCCCGGATTGCCGCGGAACTCGGCATTCCGGCCAACTACCTGTCGAAAACGCTCCACCAGCTGGCGCGGGCGGGGATCCTCGAATCCTCCCGCGGGAAGCTCGGCGGGTTCCGCCTGGCCCGTGCCGGAGACCGGATCACGCTGCTGGAAGTGGTGGGCGAATTCGACGACATCCGGGGGAAGCGGAGCTGCCTCCTTGGCCGGACCACGTGCAGTGACCACACGCCCTGCATCGCCCACCACCGCTGGAAGGCCGTGGCGGAAAAGCAGGCGGCCTTCTTCCGCGACACGACCGTGGCGGACCTTCTCCGAACGGGGTGACGGGGGGCCCGGCGCGTCGGTTGTCCCATCCGGGAACCGGGAGATGCATGCCGAGACCGGACACAGCGCGACGAAACTCAGTGGTGCTTCATCAACTCCTCATGGACTCCGGCTGATACTGCCATCCCCCCCGGGCAAGGAGAGTGTATGCTCGTCCTGACACGCACGGAACTGGGCCGCCGCCTGGCCATGGGGCTGGTGCCTGAGCTCGGCATGGAACCGACGGTGGTCATCGGGATGTCGCCGGGTGGGATCGCGGTGGCGGCGGAGATTGCACGGCTGTTCGAGGCGCCGCTCGACGTCCTGCCGGCCTGCCGCCTCGAGGTACCCGGCCGGCTCCATTCCACCTTTGGCGCCATCGCCAACGGGACCACGCTGCTCCTGCCCGGGCGGGTGGCCGCGCTCGAGCTGCCGGAGGCGTACGTGGCCGGCCTGGTGGAGCTGGCACACACGGAGGTGGCGGAGGCGGCGCATGCCTGGCGCGGTGAGGCCGGTCCCGTCAGCCTGGCGGGTCGCACCGTGGTCCTGGCCGACGACGGGCTGGCCGACCCGGTGCTCCTGCAGGCCGCCGTGCGCGCCGTCCGGGACCTCGGCGCCCGGCGCGTGGTGCTGGCGGCGCCAACGGCCACCTCCGAGAGCTGCGCCGAACTGGGCCGGGCCCTCGACGCGCACGTGCTGCTGTATGAGCCCGGCGCGCCCTGTCCGCTCCGCATCCAGGACCAGACGTTTGCCCAGACCACCGGGGCGGACGTCAGTACGCTGGTGCGGACCAGCCGCCCGGTCGCCGTCACCACGTAGCGCGCGGCCCCCGAGGCGGGGACGGCCCGTCCATGACCCACCTGCCCGAGGTGGCGCTCGCCGAACTGGGCTCCCGCGCCCAGGCCCTGACGCGCCACCTCGATGCCTTTCTCGCTGGCGGCGGCGACGCGGCGGTGCACGACCTGCGTGTTGCCGCCCGCCGCCTGCGCGCCGCGCTCACGGTGTTCGCCCCGCTGCTCCTGCTGCCCGACACGGTGCGCCGTCGGCCGCTCCGCCGGCTCGAGCGGCGGGCGGGTGCGCTGCGCGACCTCGAAGTGCTGGGCGCCCTGCTCAGGCGCCATGGCGACGCGGAGGCCGATCTTGCCGCTACGCTCGACGCGGAACTCGCGGCAGAGCGCGAGCCCGCGGCGCGGCGGGCGCGAGGCCAGGCCCGGAAAGGCCGGCTGCGCGTGCTGCGCCAGGACCTCGACCGCTGGCTCGAGGCGCCCGCCTTCACGCCGACGGCCGGGCTCTCCGCGGCCGCCGTCTGCCCCGACCTGCTGCTGCCGGTCTTGAGCGAGGTCCTGCTCGAGCCGGCCTGGGCGATCGCGCGGTGGCCGGCCGCAGGTGCCCCCGAGGCCGCCCCGCTGCACCGGCTCCGACGCCGCATCAAGCGGCTCCGCTACGCGGTGGAGTGCCTGCACGTGGTGCTGGAGCCCGCGGTGGCCGCCTGGCTGGAGGAGCTGCACGCGATCCAGGACGCGCTCGGGGCGTGGCACGACGCGGGGGTGCTGCTCGCCCGCCTCGAGCGGCTGGCGCCGCCCGGGCCGCTCCACGCCGCGGTCAGCGCCGAGGCGAGCGCCGCGCTGGCCCCGTGGCCCGCGTGGCGCGTGCGCTACGGGGGGGCGGAGGCGCGGACGCGGCTGCGGGCGCTGCTCGCCGTCCCGCCTGACGAGGCTGGCGCGCGCGATGGAGGCGGCTGAGGAGGTCGGCGAGCGGCCGGGTATTGGCCACCTCGTCGGCGGTGGTCCATCCCTGCCGCGCCTGGGTGACGCCCCAGTCCATGCGCGCCAACTCGGCGGCCGCATGCGCATCACTCGACACCACCAGCCCGGCGCCGGCGCACCGCGCGGCACTCACCCCCATGTCGTCGAGGTCGAGCCGCGCCGGCATGGCGCTCACCTCGAGGAACACCCCGGCCTCCGCCGCCGCCCGGGCGACGAGTTCCAGGTCGAGCGCCATTGCCGGGCGCCGGCCGAACATGCGCCCGGTCGGGTGCCCCAGGATGTCCACCGCCGGGTGGCGCAGGGCGCGGAGCAGGCGCTGCGTCTGCCGCGCACGCGGCAGGTCGAAGGCGGAATGCACCGAGGCCACCACCACGTCGAGCGCCCCGAGCGATTCGTCATCCATGCCAAGGCGGCCATCAGGGAGGATGTCCACCTCGGTCCCGGCGAGCAGCTGGACCCGACGGCCCTCGCCATTCAGCCGGTCGATGGCCCGCCGCTGACGCCTCAGTCCCTCGCGGTCGAGGCCGCGCGCCACGCCCGCTGCGGGTGAGTGGTCCGTGATGGCGAGGTACTCGTAGCCCAGCGCCTCGGCCGCGCGGGCCATGGCGGACAGGTTGTCGCGGCCATCGCTGGCGCGGGTGTGGCAGTGCAGGTCGCCGCGGAGGTGGCGCGTCTCCAGCAGGCGGGGGAGGGTGCCGGCCAGTGCGGCCTCGACCTCGCCGCGGCCCTCGCGGAGTTCCGGCGGGATGAATGGCAGGCGAAGGGCGCGGAACACCCCGGCCTCGGTGCGACCCGCGAGTCGCCGGTCGCCGTCCCACAGCCCGTACTCGTTGAGCTTGAGGCCGCGGCCCCTCGCCAGCCGCCGCACCTGGATGGTGTGAGCCTGCGACCCGGTGAAGTAATGGAGTCCCGCACCGAAGCTCTCCGGGCTGAGGACGCGCAGGTCCGCCGGCAGGCCGGAGGCGAGGACGATCGCGGCACGGGTGGCACCCCCGGCCGTCACGTCGGTGCTGCCCGGGTAGCCGACGAAGCGCTCCACCACTCGCCCGGGCTGGCTGGCCGCGACGATCACGTCGAGGTCGCCAACGGTGGCGCGTCCCCGCCGCCAGCTCCCGGCAAGCGCGGCCTGCTGCACGCCGGGGACGGACTGCAGGGTCCGGAGCAGCGCCTCCGCCTCGGCGGCGACGGTGCAGCGAGGCACCCGGTGCGTGTCGTCCCGGCCAGTCCCGACCTCGCGTGCGAGCCGTGCGGCGACCCTGCGGCCGAATCCGGCCAGTCGCGCCACCGCGCCGCGCGCCAGGGCCTCCCGGAGTTCCGCCGCGGTCTCGATGCCGAGCTGCTCGAACAGCATCCGCACCCGGCGAGGGCCGAGCCCGGGCAGGCGGAGCAGCGGCACCAGGCTGGCGGGGAGGCGCCGCTCGAGGTCCACGAGTCCGCGCAGCCGGCCGGTGCGCGCCACCTCGGTGATCTTCGCGGCCAGGTCCATGCCGATCCCGGGGAGGCGGGCGAGCTCGGCCGGGGTGCGGCCGGCGACGGGCCCGGCGCCGTCGAGCACCCGTGCGGCATTCCGGTAGGCCCGCACCCGGTACGGATTGGCCCCGTCGATCGCCAGCAGGTCCGCATACGTGCGGAAGAGCCGGCTGACGGCCTCGTTCTCCGTCGCGGTGTTTCCCTGGCGTGGCGGCATGTGATCCTCCCCGGGGCCATGACGCCCCCGGCGGGCCGCCGTGCCGGGGGCCCGCGCGACGTGCTATGCCGTGGGCGGTGCGACGGCGTCTGCCAGCCCACGACGTGCCGGGCGCAGCACCTTCCACGCCTGTCCCACCAGCGCGGGGGCCAGCGCCAGTGCCACCACCACCAGCCACTCCTCACTGGCGAGCGCGGGCACGCCGAGCAGTGCCGCGAGCGGGTCCCACGTGGCCGCCACCAGCTGCAGGCCGGCCGTGAGCGCCACCGCGCCGAGCGCGAGGGGATTGCCGAAGGCCGCCGCCGGCCCGAGGACCGGCCCCGCCCGCCGTGCCGTCCCCACGTGGAAGAGCTGGGCGAAGGCGAGCGTGAGGAACGCCAGGGCGGCCGCCTTCCCTGGTGGCGCGCCATGCCCTAGCCCCCAGGCAAAGGCCGCGAGCGTCGCCGCGGCGATCAGGGCCCCGTAGGCGGCGACCTCGAGCTGGCTGGCGCGTGGCAGCAGGGGTGTCCGGGCCCCCGTGGGGCCGCGGTCCATGATCCCTGGCTCTGCCGGCTCCACGGCCAGCGCAAGGGCGGGGATGGTGTCGGTGAGCAGGTTGAGCCAGAGGATCTGGAGCGGCTGGAGCGGGGCGGGCCATCCGGCGGCCGCGGCCAGCAGCACCACCGCCAGCTCGGCCACGTTGCAGGCGAGCAGGTAGACCACGGCCTTGCGCACGTTGTCGTGAATGACCCGCCCCTCGGTCACCGCGATCCCGATGGTCGCAAAGCGGTCGTCGGCCAGCACCACGTCGGCGGCCTCGCGGGCGAGGTCGGTGCCCCGCCGTCCCATGGCCACCCCGATGTCCGCCTTGCGGAGGGCGGCGGCATCGTTGACGCCGTCGCCCAGCATGGCGACCACCTCACCCTGTCGCTGGAGGGCCTCGACCAGGCGGAGCTTGCCCGCCGGGCTCACCCGGCTCCAGACCGCCGTGCGGGCTGCGGCGTCCGCGAGCGCGGGGTCCGGCAGGGCGTCGAGTTCGGCCCCGTCGCGGGTCTCGGCGCCGGGGGACAGCAGCTCGAGGTCGCGGGCGATGGCGGTGGCGGTGGCCTGCTGGTCTCCCGTCAGCATCACGGTGCGGATGCCCGCGCGCCGGAACTGCCCGATGGTCGCCGCCACCCCCGGCGCCGGCGGGTCCTCCAGGCCGATGAACCCGAGCAGCGTGAAGCCGGCGGGCTCCTCGCCGGGCCCGGGGGGCGGGCCCTCCGCGAGCGCCAGCACCCGGAGTCCCCGACGGGCCAGCTCCCGGTTGGCCTCGAGCAGCCGGTCGCGCGCCTGCTGGTCGAGGGCCCGGGGCCCATCCGGTCCAGCCTCGTGGCTGCAGCGGGGCAGCACCCGCGCGGGGGCCCCCTTGAGGCAGGCCAGCGGGCCGGTGGGGCCGGCGTGCCAGGTGGCCATGTACATGCGCTCGCTCGTGAAGGCGAGTTCGCCCGTCTCCGGGTACTCCGCCCGGAGCGCGGCAGGGTCGAGCCCCGCGTGCGCTGCGGCCACCAGCAGCGCCGCCTCCATCGGGTCCCCCGCGACCACCCAGCCGTCCGCCTGCCGGCTCGCGGCCGCGCGGTTGGCCAGCGCCCCGGCCCGGAGCGCGGCCGCCACCCGCGGGTCCGCCCGGCCGGCGGCCACGCCGTTCCCGAGCGGGAGGTCTTGCTCCGCCAGGCGGAGCAGGGTGGCGGTCATGACGCCGGTGGTGAGCGTCCCGGTCTTGTCGGTGCAGATCACCGTCACCGAGCCCAGCGTCTCCACCGACGGCAGCCGCCGGATGAGGGCCGCCTGGCGCGCCATCCGGTGCACCCCGAGCGCGAGCGTGATGGTGGCCACGGCCGGCAGGCCCTCCGGCACGGCGGCCACCGCGAGGGCGATCGTGGTCTGCAGCACCACCGGCAGGGGCACGCCGTTCCGCCAGGCAAAGAGGCCGGCCAGCGCCGCGGCGCCCAGCGCCAGGAGGGCCAGCGGGCGCCCCAGGGCCTCGAGCCGCCGCTCGAGCGGCGTGCGATCCTCCCCGAACCCCGCCGCCAGCGTGCCAACCTGGCCCACCTCCGTCGCCATGCCGGTCGCCACCACCACCGCCTCGCCCCAGCCCGTCACCACCGGGGTCCCCTTGTAGGCCATCGTCAGGCGCGCGGGGAGCGGGGTCGCTGGGGGGAGCGGGGCCAGGGCGGCCTTGGCCACGGGGGCGGACTCGCCGGTGAGGGGGGCCTCGAGGAGTGCGAGGTCGTGGGTGGTCAGCAGCCGGGCGTCCGCGGGCACGGTCTGTCCCGCCTCGAGGACGATGACGTCGCCGGGCACGAGGGTGTCGGCCGCGACCTCATCCTCCCGGCCCGCCCGGCGGACCCGGGCGCGGCCCACCTCGAGACTCAGCAGGCCCTCCATGGCCCGGCGCGCACGCCACTCGGTGGCAAAGCCGAGCAGCCCGTTGAGGAGCAGCACGGCCAGGATCGCGAGCGCATCCAGCCGGTCACCGGTGGCCAGGGAGATGGCGGCCGCAGCCACGAGCAGGACCATCAGGGTGCCGCTGAACTGGCGCACCAGGATGCGCAGGAGCGGCGTGGGCCGGATGGCCTGGAACCGGTTGGGCCCCGTGGTGGCCAGGCGCGCCGCCGCCTCCGCCGCCGACAGTCCGTGGGGCGAGCTGCCGAGGGCGGTCAGGGCCTCCTCGGCGGTGAGCGCGTGCCAGGGCTGGGGCGCGGGGGTCATGGACGCAAAATACCGCCCCGGCGGAGCCCGGCCGGGGCGGTACACGGTGCGGTCAGGCGCCGGGGCGCGGGCGGGTCAGCCCTTGATCACGATCTTGCTCTTGGTCTGCGTCTCGATCTTGGGCAGACGGATCGTGAGCACGCCCTCGTTGAACAGCGCCTCGACCTTGGTGGGCTCCACCGGCTTGGGCAGCCGGATGTTGCGGAGGAACTGGCCGGTCTCCCGTTCCTCCCACAGCACGTGCTCGTTGGCCTCGCGGACCATCGCCTCGCGGTGGCCCGTGAGGGTCAGCACGTCCGCCTCGAGGTGCACGTCCAGGTTCTCACGCGGCACGCCCGGCACTTCCGCGCGGACGATGAACTCCTTCTCGGTCTCGGTCAGGTCCAGCGCCGGCACCCAGGTGGCCGGGACCTTCCGGAGCGGCTCGGTGCCGAGGAGCGGGAACATCACCGGCGGCGCGAAGAAGCGGTCGAAGACATCGTCGATGTCGCGGACCATGGTGGGCATGCCGGTGGGGGTCTTGGTGATTTTCATGGGGTCCTCCCGTGGTGAACCGTGTGACGATTCAGCCGTACAGCGGAACTGCCACCAACCCTAACACAGGAGCCGCGAAGGAACCCGGAACCGGGCGCGAAACTCCGCTCATGAACGGGTCAGTGGCCCGGCTCCTGCGGGAAGGTGTGGCTGATTTTCCATACGTACGCCGCGATCGCCTTTGCCTGGGCGTCGCTGATGTCGGTCCAGCCCCGCATGGGCATCGTGACGTTGCGGGTCGAGAATTGCTGCGGCACCCCGTGGAGGATCCGGCCCAGGATGCCGGCGTAGGTGTCGGGCCCGTGCATCCAGATCCCCTGGCCGATCGGCGCGCCGCTGTCGGTGCCGATCCCCCGGGGCCCATGGCAGCCGCTGCATCCGGCGATGCCGTGGAACAGCGAGTCGCCCGCCGCGATGGCGGAATCCGTCACCTCGGGCGGGCGGGGCGGGGGCTTGGGCACGGCGGGATCCTGCGCGGCGAGCGTCGCCGGGAGGAGGAGCAGCAGGGGAAGGACAAGCCGGGCGCGGCGGACCATCGAGACCTCCGGGTACCAGCCCACCCCAGCATAGGAGCCGGGGGATGAAGCCCGGTGCAAGGCGGAGTGAACCGCCCGGGATCAATCCTGGTCGTGCACCACCCGCTGGGGCGGGTCGTCGAGGTCGTCGAACTGGCCCTCGCGCACGGCCTTCAGGAACATGTACAGGAAGAACGCGCCCAGCGCGAGCACGATCGGCAGCAGGAAGACTATCGCTCGCATTGCTCCTCCTTGCGGACCAGGTGCTCCACCCGTGCCGCGTTCCAGAGCACCACGGTGCTCGAGATCGGCATCAGGATCGCGGCCACCAGCGGGTTCACCAGCCCCGCCATCGCAGCGGCCACCGAGATCACGTTGTAGAAGATAGACTGGACCTGGCTCGAGCGGACCATGGCCCGGGCCACCCGTGCGGCCCGCACGCCCGCCGCGAGGGGCCGGAGCGACCCGGTGCCGATGATGCCGTCGGCGACGAGCACGCTGCTCGCCGCCCCGCCGGCCATCGCGATCCCCACATCCGCCGCCGCGAGCGCCGGGCCATCGTTGAGGCCGTCGCCCGCGAACAGCACCACCCGCCCCTCGGCCTGGCGCTCCCGGATCCAGGCGGCTTTCCCGGCGGGGTCCACGCGCGCCACCAGGGTGTCGATGCCCGCCTGCCGCCCCATCCGCCGGGCCACCGCCTCGTGGTCGCCGGTGAGGAGCACGGGCTCGAGACCGAGCTGCCGGAGGCCGGCCACGGCCTGGCGGGCATCGGGCCGGACGGTGTCGCCGAGGCGGATGGTGTGTTCGTCCGCGTCGGCAGCACCACGCCGCAGCTGCACGGCGCCGGGGCCTGCGCTGACCAGCTCCCAGCGGACCCCGTCCACGATGCCGCTGATGCCCACGCCGGCTTCCTCGTGCACCTCCCCGGCCTGTGGCAGCGGGATCCCGCGGGCGGCCGCCTCCTCGGTGATCGCCCGCGCGATGGGGTGCGCGCTGTAGCGCTCCAGGCCGGCGGCGATGCGCAGCGCCGCATCGTCCGCGTCGGTGACGGCGATGCTGCCGGCGGTGACGGTCCCCGTCTTGTCGAGTGCGGCGACGTCCGCGTCGCCCAGGCGGAGCAGGGCGTCCCCGGAGCGGAGCAGGAGGCCCCGCCGCGCGGCCGCGCCGAGGCCCGCGGCCGTGGCCAGCGGCTGCGCCAGCGCCAGGGCGCACGGACAGGCCACCACGAGCACGGCCACCGTGGCGGTCGTGGCGCTCGCCAGGTCGTGGAACCACCACCAGCCCACGAAGGTGCCCAGCGCGGCGAGCAGCGTCCCCGCCGTGAACCAGGGCGCGATGCGATCCGTGGAACTGGGCCGCATGCCGCGGTCCTGCGCGGCCTGGAGCTCCGCCGCCATCTTGTGGATCACGGTGTCGGTGCCCACCGCCTCGACTTCCACCGTGAGGGCGCCGTCGAGCAGCAGGGCGCCGGCCACCACCGGGTCGCCGGGGCCCACGAGCACCGGCGTGGCCTCCCCGGTCAGCAGGGCCAGGCGCACCTGGCCCGAGCCCTCGGCCACGTGGCCATCGGCGGCGAACTCCTCGCCGGCACCAACGTCGAGCCAGTCGCCGGGGCGGAGCTCGCCCACCGGCACCGGCGCCACGCCGAGCGTCTCCCCGTCCAGCCGCTGCACGCGCCGCGCGGTGCGCGGCACGGCACCCACCAGCGCGCCCGCCGCCTCCGCCGCCCGCCGCCGTCCGCGCGACTCGAGCACCCGGCCCACCAGCAGGAGGGCCACCAGCATCGACAGCGAGTCGAGGTACCCGTCCTGGCGCTGCAGCGTGGTGACGAGGCCGTGCACGTAGAGGACCGCCACCCCGAGGGCCACCGGCAGGTCCATGTGGAGGACCCGGTGCCGGAGCCCCGCCCAGGCGCCGCTGAAGAACGGCTCGGCCGCCCAGACGGTGACCGGCGTGGCGATGAGCAGGCTGGTCCAGCGGAACAGCTGCGCATAGAACGGGTTGATGGTGCCGTACCACCACCCGGCGTAGAGCCCCTCGTAGAGGCCCATGATCGCCAGCGCCGCCACCGAGGCGAACACCGCGCGGAGCACGAGGCCGCGGTCGGGGGCGGCCGCCTCGGTGAGCGGCCGGGGCCGGTAGCCGAGGGCGGCGATCCGCCGCGCGATGGCGGGGAGGTCGGTGCGCGCCGGGTCCCAGCGGAGCGTGGCGCGGCCGGTGGCGTAGCTCACCGTGGCGCGGGTGATCCCCGGGCTGTGCTCCAGGACCTTTTCCGTGACCCAGACGCAGGAGGCGCAGCGAAGCCCGTCCACCACCAGGCGCGCCTCACAGGTGCCCTCGGCGGTGCTGGTGACGGGCACCTGCGACCAGTCGCCCTGCGGCAGCGGGTCGGGGCGCGGCGCGAAGTCGGTGCGCTCGGCGTAGTAGCGCTCGAGGCCGGCGCCGGCGATGATCGCCGCCGCCACCTCGCAGCCGGTGCAGCAGAAGCTGTCGGTGGTCCCTTCCACCGGGGTGCCGCAATGCGGACAGCGGGCGGCGGGGCGCCCCGCCGCCCCACCGCCCGCGCCCGTCGCCCCGGGGGGCGCGCTAGCGGGGTTCCGTCTGGTAGGAGCTGACAACCTGGTCCGCCCCGCTGATCGCGATGTAGGCGAAGACCGCGTTGACCAGGACCATGATGCCGAGCCCGATGGCGATGGCCCAGGGCCAGATCAGGCCCTTCGGCTTACTTGACGACAAGCTGGCCTCCGGTCTTGAAGGTGGCGGTGAGGCGCACCTCGTTGGTCGGGCTCTTCACCTCGACCGAGATGGGGATGGTGCGCGGCATGTCGCTCGAGGCCGGCACCCGGATGATGAGGGGCACGGTCTGGCTCTCGGTGGTCTTGAGGCTGAGGTCCGGCACCAGGACCTGCGCCGCCCCCTCCGGCAGGCCGTCCACCTCCACGTGGAACGGCACCGCCCCGTCCCCCGCCTGCTTGTTGGTGACGCGGAGCAGGTAGGTGTTCCGGACATAGCCGTCGGCGTCCATGGTGAACAGGGAGCCAGGGGCGCGCTGCACGGCGGCGTCAAACGGGACCCGGGCCGTCATCAGGGTGATCCCCGCGGCGGCGATACCGGTCAGGAGGCCGCCGTAGGCCACCGTGCGGGGCCGCAGCCGGCGCACGCCAGTCTTGCCCTTGAGCTGGTTCTCCGAGCCGAAGCTCACCAGCCCCTTGTGCCCCACCTTCTCCATGACCATGTCGCAGGCGTCGATGCAGCGGGCGCAGGCGATGCACTCGAGCTGGAACCCCTGCCGGATGTCGATGCCCTGCGGGCAGACGAACACGCACTTGTTGCACTCGATGCAGCGCCCCACCTCCTTGGCGCTGGCGCCGCCCCGGGGCTCGCCCCGGGTGATGTCGTACTGCACCAGCAGCGTGTCCCCGTCGGTCAGCGCGCTCTGGAAGCGGGCGTAGGGGCAGAGGTAGTTGCAGAACTGCTCCCGGAACCAGGTCAGGTCGAAGAAGATCCCGGTGCCGAAGATGCCCACCAGCGTGTAGCTGGTGCGGCTCGCCTCGCCGGTCCACAGCTCGCGCGCGCCGGCGAAGTAGGCCACGAAGCTCATGGCCAGCACGAAGGCGATGCCGGCGAAGAGGCTCCACTTCACCGCCTTGCGCCAGGTCTTGTCGAAGGTCCACGGGCCGGCGTCGCGCTTGCGGCGCACCACCCAGTCCCCCTCGATGAGCTTCTCGAGGGGCCGGATCCAGCTGTCCAGGAACACCGTCTGCGGGCAGGCGAAGCCGCACCACAGCCGCCCGAACAGCGACGTGAAGAAGAAGAGCGAGAAGGCGAGGAAGAGGAGCAGCAGCAGCATGAACAGCGTGTCCGCCGCCGTGAAGATGGCGCCGAAGGCATACAGCCGGCGGGCGGGCAGGTCGATCCGGAGCGCGGGATTGCCGTTGATGGTGATCCACGGCGTCACGAACAGGATCAGGTGCAGCGCCGCGAAGGTCAGCCACCGCATGCGCTGCCACGCGCCCGTGATGGCCTGGGGGTAGATCCACTTCCGCTTCGCGGAAAACCCGATCATGGTGTGTCTCCTTGCGGGGGAGGCGCCGCCGGCGAGGAGCCGACGGCGCCCGGCGGCCGTCCCGGCCCGCTTACGACGGACTGCCGCCCTTCGTAGTATCGGCCGGCGCGGCCGGTTCCCCGACTGCGGAAGTCCCGGTTGCCTCATGGTTCTTGCTGATCACGTAGGCCGCCACTTCCGCGATCTTCTCGGGCCCCAGGATCGGGCCCCACGTCAGCATGCCCTTCTCCGGCACGCCCTTGGTGATGGTGGTGACGATGTTCGCCGGCGTGCCACCATGGATCCAGGTGGTGTCGAGCAGGTTGGGCCCGATGCCGCCCTTCATGTCCGCGCCGTGGCAGCTGACGCAGTTGGCCTTGAACACCGCCTCGCCCGCCTCGACGGCCTCGGGGGTGAGCTTCACCTCGGTGGCCGCCGCCGCCTCGGCCTGCCGGGGCCACTTGGCGTCCGCCTCCGCCATCTCGGCGGCCAGGGTCTTCACCTCGGAGTTGTGCGCCACGAAGTGATAGTTGATCCCGTAGAGGACGCCCCACACGATGGTGAAGTAGAACAGGCCCAGCCACCAGTTGGGCAGCGGGTTGTCGTACTCCTCGATGCCGTCCGCCTCGTCGGCGTGGCCGAGCACCTGGTTCAGTTCCTTCTTGCTCACGACTCGCCTCCCTCATTGAGGGGCATCTGGCTGTCCGCTTCCATCCGCGCGGCGTGCTTGCCCGTGAATGCCCACCAGGTCCAGAACAGGAACGTCCCGAGGAACACCACCGTCATCCCGCCGAGGAGCCAGCCCAGGTCGACCTGGGTGGCGGCTTCCTTGAGGAGCGGGTTCATGGCGTGGCCCCCGGCTGCACGGCGGCCTGCGCGGCCTGCTGCGCGGCGATCGCCGCCTTGCCGTCCTTGCCCAGCCGCTGCAGGTAGGCGATGAGCGCCACGATCTTGCGGTCGGGCTGGGTGGTGATGCCCGCCTGCGCCAGCCGCGCGGTGATGTCCTGCGCCTGGGCCTGGATGGCCTGGGGCGCGTTGGCGATCTCCTCGTCGGTGTAGGGCACGCCCACCTTCTGCAACGCCCGGAGCGAGGCCTGGATGTCGGCCACGTCGTAGGTGCTCTCGTGCAGCCAGCTGTAGGTCGGCATCACGCTGCCCGGCGAGGTGCTGCGCGGGTCGCGCATGTGCTCGAAGTGCCAGGCATCGGGGTACTTCCCGCCCACCCGCTGCAGGTCCGGGCCCATGCGGCGGGAGCCGAGCTGGAAGGGGTGGTCGTACTCGTACTCGCCCGCCCGGGTCCACTCGCCGTAGCGGAGCACCTCGGCGCGCGTGGGCCGGATCATCTGCGAGTGGCAGACGTAACAGCCCTCGCTGGTGTAGATGTCGCGGCCCGCCTGCTCCAGCGGGGTGTAGGGCGTCACCCCGGCCAGGTGCTCCGGGCCGGCGGTGGCGCTGAACATCGGGATGATCTCGACGATGCCGCCGATCAGGATCACCACCGTCGTGAGCACGGCGAAGAGGGCGCTCTTGCCCTCGAGGGTCCGGTGGGCGGCGGCGTAGCCGCTCTGCGGGGTCTGGTCGCTCATCGGGCCCTCACGCGGCCGCGGCCGTCGAGGGCGACGGGCGGCTGATGGTCTGGAAGACGTTGATGGCCATCATGACGGCCCCGGTCAGGAACAGCAGGCCGCCCACCAGGCGCAGCCAGTAGAACGGGTGCAGCTGGTTCACGATGTCCACGAAGTTCGGGTACTTGAGCAGGCCGCTGTCGTCGAACGCCCGCCACATCAGGCCCTCGGTGAGGCCCGCCGCCCACATCGACACGGTGTAGAGGACGATGCCGATGGTGGCCAGCCAGAAGTGCGCCGTGGGCCAGGTCGGGTGCACCAGCGGGCGCTTCCACAACTCGGGCACCAGCCAGTAGATCATCGCGAACGAGATCATGCCGTTCCACCCGAGCGCGCCCGAGTGCACGTGGCCGATGGTCCAGTTGGTGTAGTGCGACAGCAGGTTCACGGCCCGGATCGACATCATCGGGCCCTCGAAGGTGCTCATGCCGTAGAAGCTCACCGCCACCACCAGGAACTTGAGGATCGGGTCGGTCCGCACCCGGTCCCACGCCCCGCGCAGCGTCAGCAGGCCGTTCAGCATGCCGCCCCAGCTCGGCGCGATCAGCATGATCGAGAAGATCATCCCCAGCGTCTGCGCCCATTCGGGCAGGGCCGAGTAGAGCAGGTGGTGCGGGCCCGCCCAGATGTAGAGGAAGACCAGCGCCCAGAAGTGGATGATCGACAGCCGGTAGCTGAACACCGGGCGCCCCGAGATGCGGGGCAGGTAGTAGTACATGAGCCCCAGGAACGGGGTGGTGAGGAAGAAGCCCACCGCGTTGTGCCCGTACCACCACTGCACCAGCGCATCCGTGAGGCCCGCGTAGATCGGGTAGCTGCGGGTCAGGGTGGCCGGCACCGCGAGGCTGTTGGTGATGTGCAGGACCGCGATCACCAGCACGAACGACATGTAGAACCAGATCGCGACGTAGAGGTGCTCCACCTTCCGGATGGCCAGGGTGCCGAAGAAGTTCACCGCCATCACCACCCAGATCAGCGTGATCGCGATGTCGATGGGCCAGATCAGCTCGGCGTACTCCTTCGCCTGCGTGAGGCCGAGCGGCAGGGTGACCGCCGCGCTCACGATGATCAGCTGCCAACCCCAGAAGTGGATGCGCGACAGCGTGTCGCTCCACATCCGGGTCTTCAGCAGCCGCTGCATCGAGTGGTACATGCCGGTGAAGACGATGTTCCCCCCGAACGCGAAGATCACCGCGTTGGTGTGCAGCGGCCGCAGCCGCCCGAACGTCGTCCACGGCAGGCCGAGGTTGGCCGGCCACCAGGCGAGCTGCAGCGCGATGATCACGCCCACCAGGAGCCCGACGACCGCCCAGGTGACGCTCGCGATGAGGAACATCTTGACGATGTCCTCATCGTATCGGACTCCCTCCGCGCGTGCCGCGCCGGCCACGCTTGTCCCCGCGGTATATTGCACGGCCTCTCCCTCCTCCAGTGTGATGATACCTGCGCTCGTCGCCGCCCTCGTTGCTGGCCTGCTTGGCAGCGTCCACTGTGTCGCCATGTGCGGCGCCTTCGCCGCCTCCTGCACCCGCGCGCGGGGGGGCCTCCCTGCGTGGCACCTTGGCCGCCTCGCCAGCTACACCCTGCTTGGGGCCCTTGCGGGCCAGTTCGGCCAGCTCCTGCCCGGGCCGGCCTGGGTGCCGGGTGCCGTGGCCGCCGCCTTCCTGCTCTGGTTTGCCCTGGCGCTCGCCGGCCTCGTGCCGGAGCCCCGGCTCATCCCCGCCGGCCTCACCGCCGCCGGCACCCGCGCCGCCGGCTCCACCAGCCTCGGTGCCCAGCTTGTCTTCGGCGTGCTCAACGGCTTCCTGCCCTGCGGCCTGGTCTACACCGCCCTGAGCACCGCCGTGGCGCAGGCCGACTGGGTTCGGGGGGGCGCCGTCATGCTCGCCTTTGGGGTCGGCACCCTGCCGGCGCTGAGCCTCGCGGCCCTCGGGCTCCGCCGCATCGGGCTCGCAAGCCTGGGGCGCCGGCGACTGCTCGCCGTCGTCCTGCTGCTCACGGGGCTGTGGATGATCTGGATGCGAACGACGGCGCCCTCACGGCAGCATCCGATGCCACACCACCACGAGATGACGGCGCCTCGGTAGTCGGAACGGGCAGAAGAGTATCGGGATCTTCGTGAAGTCAGGTGCGGGTCGGCATGAAGCCAACTTCATGTCGTCGCCGTCCCACGGATCGCCGGCGCCGGGGCGGGCGGCCGGGCGGCCTGCCTGCCAGCCGCCGTAACTGTTTGGCGAGCCGTGGCTTATGTAGTATCCTCCGAGAGAACTGCAGGCGGGCCGAGGCTCCTCTGGAGCGCCCCTTCCGGGTGGCCGGGCTGGCTCCCGCCAACCGTCAGGTTGTCCCCGCAGCCCTCTTTCTCACGAGTCTCTTCAATGCGGATTCCTCCGTCCTGTGCACCCCTGGGCGTGGTGTTCATGATGGCCACGCTGGCCGCCGCCTGTTCCCGCGGCACCGCCACCGCCGGCTCCATGCCGCTCGACACGCTGAGCCTGCCCAGCGAGGTGGGCGACTCGGCCAAGGTGGCGGCGCTCGCGCACGAGCGCTGCGCCGCGCGCCCCGCCCCGGAGAAGCCGGCCTGCTACGAGGAGATCCTCTTTGCCCTCGTGGCGCGTGACCGCGTGCGCCTCGCCATGGGCGCCCTGCACCTGATCGGCGACGCCGACCCCGAGGTCCGCCACAACAGCCACCAGTACACCCACGGCATCGGGATCACCGCCTACCGGCCGGACAAGGACATTGCCGAGATCTTCCAGAGCTGCACGGAGCTGTACCAGTCGGGCTGCTACCACGGGGTGATCCAGGCCTACTTCGGCCAGCAGGCGGAGGTCACCGAGGCGCAGGTCCGCGCGCTCTGTGCCGCCTTCACCCAGCCCGGCGCCGACCAGTGGATCCGCTTCCAGTGCGTCCACGGGATGGGGCACGGGCTCACCATGTACCACGCCGGCCACGTCCCCATGGCGCTCGAGGGATGCGACATGCTGGAGCAGCGCTGGGACCAGCTCTCCTGCTACGGCGGGGTCTTCATGGAGAACATCGTGGGGACCACCGAGCAGCAGCATCACGCGCAGGCGGCGGCGGGGGAGGGCGCGCCGGGGGTGGGCGGCCACGACCACATGGCCGGGCGGGACCACGCCGGCATGGACCACGGCGCCGGCATGGCCGCGGCGCCGCCATTCCCCTCGCGCAAGGCCGAGGATCCTTACTACCCCTGTTCGGTGGTGGGCCCCAAGTACCAGGATGCGTGCTACAGCATGCAGAGCGGGCTCATGCTGGAGCGCACCAACCGCGACTTTGCCGCCACCGCCCGCCTCTGCAGCGGCGCGCCGGAGCGCTTCCGCCCTACCTGTTACCAGAGCATCGGGACCAACGCCGCGGGGGAGAGCCGCGACGACGGCCGCGCCCTGGCGCTGTGCTATCTCGGGGAGGAGGCGTACCAGCCCTGGTGCGTCCTCGGGCTGGTGCGAAACCGCGTGAACGTCACCGCCCGCGCGGCCGACGGCCTGCCGGTCTGCGCCATCGTGAAGGGGGAGGGGAACCGCCAGAAGTGCTACGAGGCGCTGGGCCTCGAGACCGCCATCCTCATGCCCGCGCCCGCCAGTCGCGCCGCCTTCTGCGACGGGCTGCCCGCCGACGTCCGGGCGAGTTGCCGCTTCGGCGCCCGCCTCGGCACCCCGCCGCCACCGAACCTGCCCCTGCGCCGCGGCGACGACGCCTGACCGCCGGGCCGGATCCGCACCGTGCCCGTGCCAGGGGCCGCCGGGAGACATCTCCGGCGGCCCCTGGCGTCGGGGGACGCGGGTGCCGCGGCAGGCTCAGTGTGAGGCGGTGGGGTGCTTGAGCTGTGCCGCCCGCTCCGCGGACGGCAGGGCCAGGAACTGGCGCGCCCGCTCTAGGGCCTCCGCCAGGGTGCCGGAGAGGTTCTCCTCCCCGAGCTCCTCGTAGAACTCCGAGTTGGTCAGGGCCACCACCGGCTGGCTGTGCACCTCGGCCAGGATCACCAGCGTCCCCTCGCGCCGGCTGCGGAGCACCACGTCGCGGAGCGCGGCGAGGCCGGTGGAGTCCACCACCGGTACGCGCCGCATGCGGATGATGAGCGCCCCCGGCTTCCGCCCCACGTTGGCGAGCGCCGACTTGAACGACTCGGCGGCGCCGAAGAAGAACGGCCCGTCGATCTCGTAGACGTCCACGCCGGCCGGGATGGCCTGCAGGGCGGTGGCGTTGGGGTCGGCGCCTTCCTCCTCATCGCCGAACGCGTCGGAGACGCTCCGGACGTTGGTGACCTCCGCCATCCGCTTCATGAACAGGAAGGCGGCCAGCACCATGCCTACCTCCACGGCCACCGTCAGGTCCACCAGCACCGTGAGCGCAAAGGTGATGAGCAGCACCGCGACGTCGCTCCGCGGGGCGCGGAGCTCCGCCTTGAAGCGCCGCCACTCGCTCATGTTGTAGCTCACCACCACCAGGATGGCCGCCAGCACCGCCATCGGGATCATGGCGGCCCACTTGCCGACAAACAGTGTGATGGCCAGCAGCACCACCGCGTGCACCATCCCGGCTACGGGCGTGCGGCCGCCGTTCTTCACGTTGGTGGCCGTCCGCGCGATCGCTCCCGTGGCGGGGAGTCCCCCGAAGAGCGGGCTGGCCAGGTTGGCCACGCCCTGCGCCACCAGCTCCATGTTGGAGCGGTGCCGGGTCCCGATCATGCCGTCCGCGACCACCGCCGACAGGAGCGACTCGATCCCCGCCAGCAGCGCGATCGTGAACGCCGCGCCCGACAGCTCCCGCACCAGCGCAAAGGAGAGCGGCGGCAGGTGCGGCGCCGGCAGGCGCGCCGTGATCGCCCCGAAGCGGTCCCCGATCGTCTCCACCGGCAGGCCCGCCAGCTGCACCAGCGCGGTGCACGCCACCAGCGCCACGAACGGCCCGGGTACGCGGCTCTTCAGGCGCGGCCACTGGGTGATGATCACGAGCGCCAGCAGCGCCACGCCCGTGGCGGCCCAGTTCACCGTGCCGAGGGCGGCGGCGTACGCCCCCCACTTGTCGAGGAACTCCACGGGCACGCTCGCCATCCGGAGCCCGAAGAAGTCGCGCACCTGGCCGGAGAGGATGATGAGCGCGATGCCGGTGGTGAACCCGGTGGTGACCGAATACGGGATGAACTTGATGGCCCCGCCGAGCCGCGCCACGCCCAGCCCGATCAGCATGACCCCCGCCATCAGGGTGGCCAGCCACAGGCCCTCCATGCCGTGCTTCGCGATGACCCCCGCCACGATCACCACGAACGCCCCGGTCGGCCCGCCGATCTGGACCCGCGAGCCGCCCAGCGCCGAGATGAGGAACCCTGCCACGATCGCGGTGATGAGCCCCGCCTCGGGGGTGGCCCCGCTCGCAATGCCGAAGGCGATGGCGAGTGGCAGCGCCACGATCCCCACCACGAGGCCCGCGCCGAGGTCGGCCACGAACTGCGCCCGGGTGTACCCCTCCTGCAGGGTGGTCAGCAGCTTCGGCCGGAGCGGCATCTCAGCCGAGGTCCTTCTCCGTCGGGGGGCGGAACATCAGGTCGAAGGCCAGGAACATCGTCCGGGCGAAGGGCCAGACCACGAGCGGCATGATGATGGCCTCGAGGGGCCCGATGATCTGGAGCCGGTCCCAGGGCGGCGTGGGCCAGGTCCGCACCAGCGTCACGATGAACACCGTCATCGTGATGCTCTCGGCGAGCAGCAGGTTGAACCAGAGGGCCCCAAGCGTGTACCCGTCCTCGCCCCGCCGCATCCGGATGCCGCACGAGGGGCAGCGGTCCTTCATCCGGAACCAGCCGTCGAACAGCGGATGCCCGCCGCACAGGGGACAGTGCCGCTGCAGGGCGCGGCCAAAGAGGGTCCGGCGGGCGGGCACGGGCGGGAGCGACATCGGGACGACCTCACGGGCGGGGGAGGACAGTGGCATCGCCGTGAATACTAATCAGGCCTCAGTCGGCGCTTGCCCGGAGGGCGTTGAGGATGACGGCGAGGTCGATGAGCTCCTGCAGGATGGCTCCGGCGGTCGGGGGGATGAACCCGAACGCCGCAAAGCCCATCGCCACGCTGGAGAGGCCGAGGCCGGCCCAGATGCTCTGCCGCGCCACCCGCAGCGTCCGCCGGCTGATGACGATGGCCTCGGCCACCCGGCCGGGGTCGTCGGCCAGCACCACGGCATCGGCCGCCTCGGCGGTGATGCCCCCGCCGTGGGCGGCGAGCGCCACGCCCACGCTGGCCCGCGAGAGGGCGGGCGCGTCGTTGGTGCCGTCGCCGAGCATCAGGACGCGGTGGCCCGCCGACTCGAGGTCGGCCACCACCGCCACCTTGTCTTCCGGCAGCAGGCTCGCGTGCACCTCCGTGATGCCCACCTCCCGGGCCACCGCCTCGGCGTGGCCGGCGTGATCCCCGGTGACCAGGATCAGCCGCCCGAACCCGAGCCGCCGGAGGGCGGCAATGAGCCCCGGCGCTTCCGGCCTCACCTGGTCGGCGAACTCCACGGCACCCGCCACCTGACCATCCACCAGCACCCAGGCCCGGAGGCCCGGTGCGGTGCCGTCGGGGAGGATGACGTCGGGTGCCAGCGTGCGGAGGTACAGCGGGGAGCCGATCGCCACCCGGCGGCCCCGAACCGTGCCGTGCACGCCGAGGCCCGGGCGCTCCTCCACCCCCTCCACCGGAGGCAGCGCGAGCCCGCGGGCCTCGGCGGCCTGGACGACGGAGCGGGCCAGCAAGTGCCCCGAGCCCTGCTCCACACTCGCCGCCAGGGCCAGCAGGTCCGCCTCAGTGAACGGCGGGCAGGGCCGCACCGACGTCACCGCCGGGCGTCCCAGCGTGATGGTGCCCGTCTTGTCGAGCAGGACCACCGTGGCGGCGCTCATCCGCTCGAGCGCCTCCCCGTGGCGCACGATCACCCCTGCCCGCGCCGCGCGGTTGATCCCGCCGATGAGCGCCACGGGCGCCGCCAGGATGAGCGGGCAGGGGGTGGCGACCACCAGCACCGCCAGCACCCGGAGCGGATCCTGCGATGCGCCCCACGCCAGCGCGCAGACCAGCAGGGTGAGGGGCGTGAACAGCACCGCATACCGGTCGGCCATGCGCTGGAGGGGGGCCTTGCTGGCCTCCGCGCTCCGGACCAGCTGCACGATCCGGGCGTACTGGCTCTCAGCCGCCGGCGAGGTGCAGGTGTAGGTGAAGGGACTCTCGAGGTTGAGGCTCCCGCTCCGGACACCGCTTCCCGGTTCCACGAGCGCGGGCAGCGGCTCGCCCGTGAGGCGGGAGACGTCGAGGTGGGAGCGCCCCTCGGCGACGGTGCCGTCGCAGGGCAGCATCTCGCCCGGGCGCACCAGCAGGAGGTCGCCCGGCCGGACCGCCTCGGCCTCCACGTCCTCCCAGTCTCCGCCGGCGCGGCGATGGGCCTGACGGGGTGCGGCCGCCTCGAGCGCCGCCACCGCGCGGGAGGCCCGACGGGCGGCATACTGGTCCAGCGCCTCCCCGCCCGTCTGCATCAGGACCACGACCATGCCCGCGAGCGGCTGCCAGAGCAGGATGGCGGCAATGATCGCCAGCGTGGCCACCAGGTCCGCGGCGAACTGCCCGCGCAGCATGCCGCGCACGGTCTGCCAGACCACGCGCGCGCCGAGCAGCACCAGTCCCGCCATCCAGACCCGGCCGCCCCAGACAGGAAGCGGCCCCGCCCGCAGGGCGAGGCCGCTCAGGATCACCGCGAGCGCCGCGACGGGCGCATACCAGCGCGACATCAATGCGCCTGCGCGTCCTCCGGCTCCTGCTCCACTGGGACGCCGGCGCGCTCCCGCCGCAGCGTGAAGCCCACGCCGCGCACGGTCTGGATCAGGACCTCGCCGGCCGCCTTCTGGAGCTTGCGGCGCACGTTGCCCACGTGCACGTCCACCACGTTGCTCTCCGGGTCAAAGTGCATGTCCCAGACCTTCTCGAGCAGCGTCGTGCGGCGCACCACCTGCTCCGGGTGGAGCAGGAAGAACTCCACGATCTGGAATTCCTTGGGCGTGAGGTCGAGCGGCTTCTCGTTGACCAGCACCACGTGCCGCAGCCGGTCCAGGGTGAGCGGCCCGTACCGCAGCACCTCGAGGCGCTCGGCGCCACCCCGCCGCGCCAGGGCCCGGATGCGGGCCAGCAGCTCGTCGAAGCGGAAGGGCTTGGCCAGGTAGTCGTCGGCGCCAGCGTCGAGCCCCCGGACGATGTCCTCCACCGCATCGCGGCTGGTGAGCATCATGATCGGGGTGTTGCGCCCCTCCCGCCGGAGCTCCATGGCGATCTGGAAGCCGTTCTTCTTGGGGAGCACGACGTCGAGCAGGATCACGTCGTACTCGTACACATGGGCCAGCGTTGTGGCTTCTTCGCCATCCGTGGCCACGTCCACGACATAGCCTTCTTCCTTCAGGCCCTGCTCGATGAACCCGGCGACCTTCCGGTCGTCCTCCACGACGAGAATTTTCATGAGGACAATCCTACTGGGCCTGAGTGAACGTGAAGGGAACGTTAGGTGAAGCTACCTTCACGATACGGCCGCCGGAAGCTCGAGGATGAAGCAGCCCCCGCCTTCCCCACGCGCCACCGCCCGGAGCTCCCCCCCGAGCAGGCGGGCCAGCCGGCGGGAGAGCGGCAGCCCCAGTCCGCTCCCTTTCCCCTCCTCCGCCTTGGTCTGGTACACGTCGAAGATCCGCTCGATGTCCTCGGCTGGCACTCCGGGCCCCTGATCCTCGATGATGTAAGTCATGGTGGGCCCGGCCAGCTGGAGCCGGGTGGTGACGATGCTGCTCGGCGGCGTGTGCCGGATGGCGTTGCCCAGCAGGTTGATCAGGATCTGTTCCACGCGGTGGGGGTCGCTGCGGCAGAGGGGGAAATCCTCCGGGATCTCCGCCTTCAAGGCCACGTTCTTGGCGTCCGCCGCGGGGGTCATGCGGCTCAGCGCGTGGCGCACGATGCCGGCCGGATCCACGTCCCGGATGACGGGCTTGAGCCGGTCCTCGTCGAGGCGGCTCAGGTCCAGCAGGTCATTGATGAGGGCGATGGCGCCCTCGGCCGAATCGAGGACTTCGAAGGCGGCGCGGGGCACGGTGGCCGGATCCTTCCGCCGCACCAGCATCTCGGCCCACCCGTAGACGGCCGCGAGCGAGTTCCGGAGCTCGTGGTTCACCATCGCGAAGAACCGCTCGCGCGAGCGCTGCAGCTGCTGCACTTCCTCGAGCAGCCGGGCGCTTTCCTCGTGGAGGCGGGCGTTCTCGATGGCGGCGCCCGCCTTCTGGGCCAGCAGCCGCGCGATGTGCTCGTCGTCCTCGGTGAACTCGCTGCCGTCGAGCCGTTCGGTCAGGTACAGGTCGCCGAGGACGCCCCGCTTGCCCATGATGGGGACGCCGAGGAAGCGCCGCATGGGAGGGTGGTTGGCGGGGAAGCCGAAAGCCGCGGGGTGCTTCGTCAGATCGGACAGGCGAATGCTGTGGCCCTTGTGGATCACCAGCCCGAGGATGCCGTGCCCCGTCGGATAGTGCTCCATTCTCGCCACCTCGTCGGGCGCCATGCCCGAGGTGGTGAAGGTCTCCAGGGTGCGCCCATCGGCCCCGAGCATCCCGACGGCCGCGTACCGGGCGTCCAGGATGTCGCGCGCCAGGTCGGCGACGCGCTGGAGGACGCCCTCCAGCGACAACTCACCGATGAGGCTCGGCACCGCCGCGGAGAGGCGTTCCAGCCGCTCGGAGGTGCTTCCGGGGTGTGAAGGCCGCTTGTCCATGTCTCCTAATTGTAACCGCGCCAACAGGTTGCGTCGAGCCGCCGCATTCGGCGGTCTTTCACATTCTCTTCATAGGGCGGATTCTAGGATGTGAACCAATCCTCAACGGGCCTATTCCGCATGCACCTGCGCCACATCCTCGCGGCCGCTGACGACTCGCCTGAAGGGCGGCTCGCCGTGCTGACCGGCGCCCGGCTGTCGGCGCGGGCCGCGGGGCGCTTCTCGGTCCTCACGGTGGCCCAGGCGGTCGAGGCGCCGGGGATGCAGGCCAAGCTGCTCCAGGACCTCCGCCGCATGGTGTATGGCGAGCTCGCCAAGATCGAGGGCGCCGTGCCGGAGCCCGTCCTGGCCGTCGCGGCGGGCCTCCCGGGCATCGAGATCGGCCGGTACGCCGAAGAGGAGGCCGCGGACCTGGTCGTGGTGGGACGGAAGCGGCGGTCCGAACTGCAGCGCCTCCTCATCGGCGACACCGCCGATTCCGTGGCCCGGCGCAGCCGGACGCCCTGCCTCTTCGTGAAGGCGGGCCAGGAGCAGCTGCAGCGGGTGCTGGTGGCGCTCGACGGCACGGAGCGGGGGATGGCCGTGCTGCTGGCCGCCATGGACTTCACCCGCGCCATCGCCGCGCGGCTGCATGCCGTCACGGTGGAGCCGGCCTACGAGAACGAGGCCGAGGCGCCCCGCCTCCTCACGGGCCGCAGCGCCCGCCTGGCGCAGGCCGTGGACGACCTGCGCCAGTCCACCAGCCTCGGCAGCGGCGAATGGGAGGTGCGACCCAGCATCGCCGGCGAGTCGCCCCTCGTCATCCAGCGGGGACGGGTGGTGGATGCGGTGCTGGCCGAGGTGGAGCGTTCGCAGGCCGACGTGCTGGTGCTGGGGTATCACCGGGGGGGCCCGGCCGGGGTGATCGAGGCGGGCAGCATCGCACGGCGGCTGGCGCACGACGCGCCTTGCGCCGTCCTGACCATCCCGCTCTAGGCCCGGCTGCGGCTCCCGCCGCGCGGGACGGCGCTGCCGCCGTCCCGCGCGGCGTTTCGATGCCCGGGGTGTTGAACGTATCTTCAGGGACGGCTCAGCCATCCCACAACCCGTCACGCCTACCATCCCGAATGATGAAAGACAGCGCGCTCGATCCCTGGGCCGAGGCCATCGATGAATATCCCCTCACCGGCACCGCGGAAGAGAAGTTCCGCGCGGTGCTGCGCTGGGTGGTGCTGGCGCCGTCGAGCCACAACTCGCAGCCGTGGCTCTTCCGCCTGCGGGGGGAGACGCTCGAGCTCCTCGCCGATCGCTCCCGCGCGCTGCCCGTGGTGGACCCGGATGATCGCGAGCTCATCATCAGCTGCGGCTCCGCCCTCCGCTACGTGCGCGCGGCCTTCACCCACTTCGGGCAGGCCACGCGGGTGGCGCTCCTGCCCGACCGGGAGAACCCGGACCTGATGGCCCGGATCAGCATCGGCGACCCGATCCAGCCCGCCGAGCGCGACCACCAGCTGTTCGCCGCCATCCCCGGGCGCCGCACCAACCGCTTCCCCTTCGAGGCGCGGGAGATCCCGGAGGTGGTGCTGGGCCGGGCCCGGAACCAGGCGGAGAAGGACGGGGCGTGGCTGCAGACCCTCACGCTCGACTCCGATCGCGTGGCCCTCGCCGAGCTCATCGCCGAGGGCGACCGGGTCCAGCTCGCCGACCGTCACTTCCGCCGGGAGCTGGCCCTCTGGGTGCATTCCAACCGCAGCAGCACCCGCGACGGCATGCCCGGCTACGCCCTCGGCGCCGGGGACCTTGCCTCGGAGGTGGGCCCGCTCATCATCCGCACCTTCGACGTGGGCGACGGGCGGGCGGCGCGCGACAAGCAGCTGGCCCTCGGCTCGCCCGCGCTGGCCGTGCTGTGGACCGAGGAGGACAGCCCGCGCGCCTGGCTGCGGGCGGGGCAGGCGCTGGCCGGCTCGCTCCTCAGCCTCGCGGCGGACGGGGTCGCCGTCTCATACCTGAACCAGCCGGTGGAGGTCCCCGAGCTGCGTGACAAGGTGCGGGCGCTGCTCGGCCGCGAGGGCGCGCCCCAGATCATCCTGCGCCTCGGGTATGGCCGGCCCTGCCGCGCCACGCCCCGGCGCCGCGTCGAGGAAGTCTTCCTCGACGACTGACGTTGGTCCTCACCCCGCACCCTGCGGAGGCCGTCCCGATGCGCCCGTTCCTCGTTGCCCTCGCCCTGGTGACCACCGGCGCCAGCACCCTGGCCGCCCAGCAGCCCGCGGCGTCCCCGCGCCCCACCTGTTGCGCCGCCGACAGCACGCCGAAGCCCTGCCCGATGATGCAGGGGATGCAGCACGACGGGGGCGGGATGGGCATGCAGCACCAGGGCGGCGGGATGGGGATGAGCCATGGCGCCGGTGGGCACGACATGCACGCCATGATGATGCGCATGGACAGCGTGGGGCAGCGGCTCGATAGCCTGACCCAGGTCATGCAGCGCGCCACCGGCCAGCGGAAGGTGGATGCGATCGCGGCCGTGGTCGCCACCATGGTGGCTGAGCAGCGGGCCATGCAGCGCCACATGCACGACATGATGATGCAGCAGGAGATGAGGCAGGGCGGGATGGGCATGGGCATGGGCATGATGAACGGTGGCAGCATGGATTGCGGCATGATGAAGTCCGCCGGCCCCGGCCAGCCCGCCGGCCCCCCCGCGGCGGAGCCGCCGCAGCCGCACAATCACTGAGGCGGCGGAACGGAGGGCCCCACGGACGTCAGCAGGCTGGAGCCGGCATTCCGGCTGGCCGTGGCGGGGCTGGTGGGCCTCGCCGTCGGGATCGAGCGCGAATGGTCGGGTCACGCCAGCGGCCCCGCGGCCCGGTTCGCGGGCGCGCGCACCTTCCTGCTGCTGGGCCTCGTCGGCGGGGCCGCGGGCCTCCTCCTCGATGCCGGTCACGAACTCAGCGCGGCCGCCCTGTTGCTCGGGGCGGCCGCGCTGGCCGTCGGGGCCTACGTCGTGGTCGCGCGTCGCGCGACCGAGGACGCCGCCGACGGGACCACCGAGGCGGCCGCCCTTGCCGTGCTCGGTCTCGCCGCGCTGGCCGGGAGGGGACTCCTGCCGCTGGCCGCCGGGGCCGGGGCCGTGATGGTGCTGGCCCTCCGGGAAAAGGGAACGATTCACGGTTTCGTTCGGGCGCTCGACGAGATGGAACTGCGGGCGGCGCTGCAGTTCGCCGTCCTCGCCCTCGTCCTGCTGCCGATCCTGCCCACCGGTCCCTATGGCCCGCTGGGCGGGATCCGGCCACGGGAATTGTGGATCGTGGTGCTGCTGGTGTCCGGGCTCAACTTCGCGGGCTGGGTGGCGCGGCGAGTGGTGGGCGTCCGCCGGGGCACGGCCGTCGCGGGCCTGCTCGGCGGGCTCATTTCCTCGACGGCGGTGACGCTCAGCTTCGCGCGCCAGAGCCGGGAGCGGCCGGATGACGCGCCGGCGCTCGCGCTCGGCGCCGTCGGGGCCTGCACCATACTGCTGCCCCGCCTGCTCGGCCTGACGCTCGCCCTGCGCCCCGCGCTGACCGCCGCGCTCCTGCCGTTCTTCGTCCCGCCGCTGCTCGTCGGCGCCGGGCTCCTGGTGCTCGGGCTGCGGCGAAGTGGCACCACCCGCACTGGGGAGGACCCGGCGCCGCCCGCCCGCAATCCGCTCCGGCTGGGGACCGCCATGCTCCTCGCGCTCGGGTTCCAGGCGGTGCTCATGGTGATGGTGGCGGTGCGCCAGCGCTTCGGGCACATCGGCGTGCTCGCCTCGGCGGGGCTGCTCGGCCTCACCGACATGGATGCGCTGACCCTCTCCATGACCCGGCTCGCCGCCGAGCCGGACCTCGTGGAACTCGCGGCCCTCGCGATGGCCATCGGCGTCCTGGCCAACACCGCCCTGAAGCTGACGGTGGCGCTGGCGCTCGGCGACGCCCGCTTCCGTCGCGCGGCCGGGGGCGGGCTGCTCCTGCTTGGTCTCGCGGGCGGCCTCGGGATCTGGCTCGGCCGGGCCTGAGCGCGGCCCGGAATGACCACGGGCGGCGCCCTGAGGGGGCGCCGCCCGTCGTGTCCTGGCCCGGGGGCGGGCGTCAGCGGTAGCTGGCCTGGGGCGAGCGCGACGCCTGCGCCTCGTAGCGGAATCGGCCCACCAGCGCCTGCAGCCGGGCCGCCATGGCCGAGAGTTCCTGCGCCGCGTGCCGGGTGTTGCTGGCGCCCTCGGTCGTGTCCTGCGCCGCCGAGGCCACCCCACTGATGTTCCGCGCGATCTCCACGGACCCCTTGGCCGCCTCGCCCACGTTGCGGGCCATCTCGTTGGTAGTCGCGGTCTGCTCCTCCACCGCGCTTGCGATGGTTCCCTGCAGGTCGCTGATCCGCGCGATCGTCTGGCCGATGCCGTGGATGGCCGCCACGGCGCCGCGCGTGTCCTCCTGGATGGTCTCGATCCGGGCGCTGATGTCCTCCGTGGCGCGGGCCGTCTCCTTCGCCAGCTCCTTCACCTCGTTGGCCACCACCGCGAATCCCTTCCCGGCCTCCCCGGCGCGCGCCGCCTCGATGGTGGCGTTGAGCGCCAGCAGGTTGGTCTGGGCCGCGATCCGGGTGATCACCTTCACCACCTTGCCGATCTCCGTGCTGGAGTCGCCGAGCTTGGCCACCGTCCCGTTGGTGGCCTCCGCCTGATGCACGGCGCCCTGCGCCACCGTCGCCGCCTCGCCCGCGCTCTTCGAGATCTCCCGGATGGAGGCCGACAGCTCCTCGGTGCCGGCGGCGACCGTCTGGATGTTGGTGGTCACCTGCTCCGACGCCGCCGAGACGACCGTCGCCTGCGCCGATGTCTCCTCGGCGGTGGCGCTCATCGTCTGGCTCACCGCCGAGAGCTCCTCGGCCGCCGCGGCGAGCGTCTGGGCGCTCTGGGCGATCTCCTTGATGCTCCCCTGGAGGTCGGCGAGCAGGCGCCCGATCCCCTCGCCCAGCTGCCCCAGGGCGTCGCTGCCGCGCACGGTCACCGCCGTGGTCAGGTCGCCGTCCGCCGCCTGGCTCACCGCTGCGAGCAGCTGGTCCACCTTCCGCCGGATCTCCTCGGCCTGCTGCTCCTCGCGCTGCCGGCGCTCCTCGACCTCGCGCTCCACCGCGCGCTGCTTGGTCACGTCCTCCCAGTTCACGATGAACCCGAGCAGCTCGCCGCCCGGGCCGGTCAGGCGGTTGATGCTGCTGCGCAGCGTCACCGTGCCAAAGCTGAAGGTCGCCTCGTGCGGCATCGACGTCGGATCGCGCAGGATGCGGTCAATCCGGGCCGGGTCGCGGTGGAACCGGTGGATGGAGCCCTGCATCAGGTCCTCGACGCGGACCCCGAAGATGCGCTCGATCTCCGGCCCCACCGTCCGGAGCGTCACCCGCGATTTCTCGTTCATGTACACGAGCCGCAGCTCCGCGTCCGCGATGAACACGTTGGTGTGCACGCTCCCGAGGGCGGCGAGCAGTCCGCTGACTTCCTGGAGGAACGGAGCAGTGGAGCTGGCGGGTGTGGTCATTGGCGCGCTTCCGGCGTGTGGACAGGGGGTCATGTCCAAGCTTTCGGCACGCGCACACATTTCTGAAGTGCGTTCATCGAGCGGCTGTGGCTGCCCGGAAATCGTGCCCGACAGAACGACCCTTTCGTCGCCTCTTCAAGGAAGCTTCATGTTTTTGGGGCGAGCTTCGGAGTGCCTCGTGGAAAGGGGGAAACCCATGAAGACCAGCCAGCCGCCCTATCGCTCGATCCTCGTCCCGCTCGACGGCTCTCCCTTCGCGGAGCAGGCGCTGCCCCTCGCCTTCGCCATCGCCGCGAAGAGCGGCGCGCTGGTGCAGGTGGCGCTGGTGCACCACCCGGTTCCCGCGCTCGCCACGGCGCTCGAGGTGCCGGAGATCGAGGCACAACTGGACCAGGAATCCCGGCTTCGCGAGACCACATACCTGAGCGGCGTCGTGGATCGCTGGCGCGGCGGGGCCAACGTCCCGGTGACCTCGGCCGTGCTCGAGGGCCCGGTGGCCGAGGCGCTCGAGGAGCAAGTGGACGTGAGCGGCGCGGACCTCATCATCCTGACCACCCACGGCCGGGGTCCCCTCAGCCGCTTCTGGCTCGGGAGCGTGGCCGACCAGCTGATGCGGCGGATTCACGTCCCGCTGCTGCTGGTGCGGCCCCAGGGGGACGTGGCGCCGGAACCGCGGCTCGAGCGCATCCTCGTGGCGCTCGACGGCTCGCCCTTCGCCGAGCAGGCCCTCGGGAGCGCCACGGCGCTGGCCAAGCCCTTCGGGGCGGCGGTGGCGCTCTTCATGGCCGTGGAGCCGTCGGCGCCCATCGCCGATCCGTCCGGGCTGGTCGTGCTGCCGCCCTCGCCGGAATCGGACGAGAAGCGGCGGGACGCCGCCAAGGCCTACCTCGACGGCATCGCGGCCGCCGTCGCCGCGGACGGCGTGGCCGTCACCACGCACGTGAGCATGGAGCAGGCCGCCCCGCAGGCCATCCTGGCGCAGGCCGACGCGCTCCGTGCCGACCTCGTGGTCCTGGCGAGTCACGGCGCGGGTGGCTTCGAGCGGCTGGTCATCGGCAGCGTGGCGGACAAGGTGATCCGCGGCTCGGTGCACCCCACGCTCGTCGTGCGCCCGCCGAGGCACGTGCTCTAGTCGCTGCTTGACCCCGCCGCCCCGGCGGCTAGGTTGCCCCGCATGTCCCAGCTCGAGCAGCAACTCGCGCGCTGGCGGCAGGCGGGGCTTCTCGATGCGGACACGGCGGCGCAGATCCGTGCCTTCGAGGCGAGCCGCCCCTCCGCCGCCGGCAGCTGGCTGGCCCGCCTGGCGCTCGGCGCCGGCGGTCTCATGGCCGCGGCCGGCCTCCTGCTGTTCGTCGCGGCCAACTGGGATGGGCTCTCCCCGCCCGGGCGCGGCGTCCTCCTGCTCGGCACCCTCACGCTGCTGCACGTGGCGGCCGGTGCGGCCTCGGAGCGGCTCCCCCACCTCGCCACGACGCTGCACGCCGTCGGCACCGCCGCCCTCGGGGCCGTGATCTTCCTGCTTGGCCAGACCTACAACCTCCACGCGAGCTGGGCCCACGGCTTCCTGCTGTGGGCGCTTGGCGGCTGGGCCGGCTGGCTGCTGCTCAGGCAGTGGCCCCAACTGCTGTTCGCGGCGGTGCTCACGCCGGTGTGGGTCATGGCGGAATGGGTGGACCGCTACCCGCTCGTCGAGCCGGTGGCGCCGGCCGGCGCGCTGGCACTGACGGCGATCGCGTACCTGGTGGCGGAGCGAGGCTCGGACGCAACCGTGGCCCGGCGCACCATCGCCATCGTGGGCGCGGTGACGGTGCTTCCGCTCGCCGCCATGCTGTTCGCCATGGGCTGGAACCGGCGGGTCGGGATGCCGCCCTCGGGAACCTCGGCGGCACTGGCGCTGGCGCTCTTCGCCCTGCCGCTCGTGGCGGGGACGCTGCTCCGGCCGCGGGGTGTGTGGCACATGGCGGTGGCCGCGCTCTGGGCGGGGCTGCTGACGTTCAGCGGTGACCGTCCGGCCCTGTTCGACCACTTCTGGGCGGCACTCGGCGGGGTCCTCCTGGCGCTCTCCGGCGTGCTCGACGCCAGCCCGCGTCGCATCAGCGTGGGCTTCGCCGGGTTCGCGCTGGCGGTGCTGGCGTTCTACTTCGGCAGCGTGATGGACCGCTTCGGGCGGGCCACGAGCCTGCTGGTGGGCGGGGTGTCGTTCCTGGTGCTGGGCGCGCTGCTGGAACGGCTGCGGCGGCGGCTGGTGGCGCGCGCCACGGAGCAAGCCGCATGACCGCGCAGCGCCGCTCCCTGCTGGTGCTCGCCGCCCACCTGGTGCTGGCCGGGGTGCTGTATGGGCACCTGGCCGTCGCGCGGGCGGTGCACCCGCGGGCGTGGATCCGGGTGCGGCCCTACGACCCGGTGGATCCGCTGCGCGGGCGCTATGTGCGGCTCAGCCTGGAACCCGTGGACGGCCGCCGGGACACGGCCGGGACCCGCGTGGTGCTCACCGTGGAGGACGGCCGCGTGGTGGCGCACGACGCGCCGGCCGGTGTCGCCGGGCTCGGCCTCTCCTCGGTGGCCGCCGACAGCGGCACCGTGGTGCTCGCGGACCCCGTCGCCATCTTCATCCCCGAGCACATCCCCGACCCTTCCCGCGTGAGCGACGGGCGCGAGCTGTGGGTGGAAGTCAGCGTGCCGCCCGGCGCGCGGCCCCTGCCGCTCCGCTGGGAGGAGCGGCCCGCCGGGCTCAGTGCACCGGCACGATGACCATGGCCCGCGGGTCGCCCTCGTAGATCAGGAACGGGGCGCCTTTCGGCGAGGCGAGGTCGGGTGACTCGAGGCCCAGCATCCTCGCCGTGGCGTTGGGCGCGTAGAACATGAGGTGCGGCACGTACCGCACCACCTCCCCTGTGGCCTCGTCCCGGACCGATTGCTCCGTGGCCAGCATGTAGGCCACGCCCGGGCCGGTCGGCCCGCGGAACCGCCCGCTCCGGAACCCGGCCTCGATCTCCGCCCGGATCCCGTCCTCGGCCGTGCCCGCCGCCCGCGCCGCCGCGCGCGCGAGCGCGACGGGGACGAAGGCCGCGCTGCCCACCGAGTCGTAGCACACCGGCTCGACCGTGGCCGGATGCTCCCGCTCCACGAGGCAGGTGAATCCGTTGTGGCCCCGGTGGGCCAGCTCATAGCCCCGGGGGCCGAGGACGTAGGCGCTGGCCCCCGCACGCAGGTGCTCCGGCGCGGCGCTGAGCGCCAGGGCCAGCTCCGCCGCCCGTGAGGCGGGTGGCGGCACCACCTGCGCGGACAGCGCGGGGAGAAGGACAAACGACAGCAGGACCGTCGCGCGCGGCATGGGGCCTCCGCTCACTGGGGGGTCTTGAGCTGCTCGCGCACCGTGCGCGCCAGGTCCACGGCGCTGACCGCGAACGCGCCGGCCTTGGCCAGCGTGGCCAGCAGGGCCAGGGCCTGCTCGAGGTGCTCGATCATCCCGGGGATGCCGAAATCGCGGTCGTGGATCGGCGCGAAGTCGCGCTGCGTCACCTCCACGCGCGTGCCCCCCGCCACCGGCGTCAGGCGGTATTCCAGGAGCCGCGGCCAGTTCTGCCGGAACTCGATTGCCAGCCGTGTCACGGGCTCCCACGCCGTGATCGTCCCCTCCACCTCGCCGAAGGCCGGATCGCGAAACGCCACCCGGCCGCCGGTCCGCGCCTCGAAGGTCACGTCGTCGATGGCGTCGAACCAGCGCTCGATGGCCCCCGCCTGCGTGAGCGCCCCCCACACCGCCTCGGCCGGGGCCGCGATCTCCACGCTGCGCTCCACCACGTCGAGCGCCTCGTACAGGCGGAGCACGTTCCCCTCGCTGTCGAGGAAGAGCTGCTCCCACCCCGGTCCCAGGTCCCGGGGCTCCCCGAGCAGGCGCACGCCCTGGGCCGCGAACCGTTCCCGCACGGGGGCGATGGCGTCCACGCGGAGCCAGATCCAGGTGCCCTGCTGCGCCACGGGGGGCAGGGGCCCGTCGTGGGCGTGCACGCCGAGGAACTGCGATCCCTCGGGCAGCCGGAAGACGTAGAAGGCGTCAGGCACCTCGAGCGCCACCTCGCAGCCGAGCACCTCGGTGTAGAAGCGGACGGCGCGCGCCACGTCGGTGGCGGGGAAGGAAATCAGCGGGTCGACCTGGCGGATCATGGCGTCCCTCGCGAGGGCTGTGAGCGTTCCACGTGGTCCTTCAGTGAGCGCAGGTTGCCGGCCCAGCGTGCGTCGAACAGGGCCACCCAATGGCCGACGGTCTGCTGGAGGGTGGCGCGGTTGAGCGCGTAGATGCGCTGGCGACCCGCGCGCCGCTCCTGCACCAGGCCCGCCTCCTTGAGCAGCCGGAGATGGCGGCTCACCGCCGGCCAGGAGATGTCGAACCCGCCGGCGATCTCCCCCGCGGTGAGGTCCCCCGCCCGCAGCCGGTCGAGGATGGTCCGCCGCACCCCATCGCCGAGGGCGTGGAAGCAGAGGTCGGTGCGGGCGGCGGGCATGGGCGTCATACTTAGCAAGCAGGTTAAATGTTTCAGGGTCTCCCCGCAACCCGCCGGGGCGGGGTAGCTTTGGGCAACTCCTTTCAGGCTCGTCCCGCCGATGGTCCGACCGGTTGCCCCCCTGGTCCTCACCGCATGGCTCGCCACCCTGGCCCTGGCCCCGCTCCCTGCCCAGGGCTGGGCGGATGAGCCTCACCCTCCGGGCGGCGGCGCGCGCCCGTTCGCGGTGGGGACCGCCGGGCTCGCCGTGGACCTCAACGAGCAGGACGGCGGGTCCGGCGCCGGCCTCGGGACCACCGTGGGGGTGGGGTTCCGGGTCCGCACCCTGAGCTTCGGCGGCGAGTGGTCGGAGCTCCGCTACGGGGCGGATCGCAAGGCCCGGGTCTTCGGCGGCTTCGTGCGGGCCGGGGCGCTCGGCAGCCGGACCGTCCGCCCGTACCTGGTGCTCGGGCTCGGCGCGTACCGCTTCACCCCGACCGCGGGCGGGACCTCGACCATCTTCGGCGGGAGCTTCGGTCCGGGGGCCACCTTCGGCCTGGGCGGGGGACGCCTGCGGGCCGTGCTCGAGGCGCGGTTCCACACCACCTTCGACCAGTACGCCACCCGCACCCGGCAGGAGCTCCTGACCGCCATGGCTGGCCTCGAGCTCGGGCTCTGAGGCCGGTTGAAGGGGACGGCAGGCGCGCCTAAGTTCCGCGCCCGTTTCCGCGCCTGACCCGTTGGAGGTTCCGTGGGGCTCCCGCAACTCCTGGCCGTACCGCGCTGGATCGAGCAGGTGGCCCGCCTGCTCGAGCTCGATGCCGGCCTCCTGGTCCGCCACCTGCTCAACGTCCTCACCATCTGGGTGGTGGCGTGGCTCGCGATGCGGGCCGTCCACCTCGTCGCCCGGCGGATCGAGATCGCCGTGGACGACGGGGACGACAGCGTCCTCACCGAGCGGGAGCAGCGGGGGCGCACCATCTCGGGGCTGCTCCGGAGCCTCGGCCGGGTGGTGCTCATCCTCATCGGGCTCCTCCTGACGCTCAACGTCTTCATCGACATCGGCCCGATCCTCGGGGCGGCCGGCATCCTGGGCCTGGCCGTCTCCTTCGGCGCCCAGAGCCTGGTGAAGGACGTCATCAGCGGCTTCTTCTACCTGCTCGAGGGGCAGTTCGCGGTGGGCGACGTGATCGAGGTGGCGGGGAAGAGCGGGGTGGTGGAGCGGATGACGCTCCGGATGGTGGTGCTGCGCGATGCGCAGGGCACGGTGCACATGATCCCGAACGGCCAGATCACCACCGTGAGCAACATGACCCGGAAGTGGAGCCGCGCCGTGGTGGACGTGGGCGTGGCCTACGACACCGACGTGGACCGCGCGCTCGCCATCTTCCGGGACGAGGCCCGGGAGTTCGTGGCCGACCCGGCCTGGGGCGGGCAGTTCGACGGCGAGGCCGAGGTGGCCGGCGTCGAGTCGCTCGGGGACAACGCGGTGACCATCCGCACCCTGCTCCGCACCCACGCCGGCAAGCAGTGGGGCGTGGCGCGCGAGTTCCGCCGCCGCATCAAGGCCCGGCTCGAGCGCGAGGGGATCGACATCCCGTTCCCGCAGCGCACCATCCACGTGAAGCTGCCGGAGGGCACGCCGCTCGGGGCGGCGCCCGCCCAGCCGCCCGCGCGGCGCCCGGGGGAGTGACGCCATGGGCCTCCGGCTCCACAACACGCTCACCCGCGCCACCGAGCCCTTCGTCCCGCTCCACCCGGGGCGGGTGTCGATGTACACCTGCGGGCCCACGGTCTGGAACTACGCCCACATCGGGAACTTCCGCACGTTCCTGTTCGAGGACCTGCTCCGCCGCTGGCTCGAGGCGTCGGGCTACCGGGTGTTCCACGTCATGAACCTGACGGACGTGGACGACCGGATCATCAAGGAGGCCGGCGCCCGCGGCATCCCGATCCGCGACTTCACCACCCCCTTCGCGCAGGCCTTCTTCGAGGACCGCGACTACCTGCGCATCCGGCCCGCGCACGAGTACCCGCGCGCCACCGACTACATTGCGCCCATGGTGGAGCTCGTGGCCACGCTGCTGGCCAACGGCACCGCCTACCGGGGCGAGGACGGCTCCGTCTACTTCGGGATCGACCGCTTCCCGGCCTACGGGCGACTCTCGCAGCTCGACAAGCGCTCGCTCAAGACCGGCGCCAGCGGCCGGGTCTCGAGCGACGAGTACGACAAGGAGAACGCGCAGGACTTCGTGCTGTGGAAGGCCGCCAAGCCCGAGGACGAGGCCGTGCAGGCGGCGTGGGACGCCCCCTTCGGGCGCGGCCGGCCGGGATGGCACCTCGAGTGCTCCGCGATGGCGCTGTCGCTGCTCGCGCGGCATGGGCTGGGCCAGGTGCTCGACATCCACGCGGGTGGGGTGGACCTGATCTTCCCGCACCACGAGGACGAGATCGCCCAGAGCTGCGCCGCCACCGGGTGCGACCACTTCGCGCGGGTCTGGCTCCACGGCGAGTTCCTGAACGTGCGCGGCACCAAGATGTCGAAGCGCTTCGGCAACATCACCACCCCGCGCGACCTCAAGGCCGACGGCGTGGACGCCGGGGCGCTTCGGCTGCTCATGTGCCAGACGCACTACCGCCAGAAACTGGACCTGACGGACGACGCCCTCGCCGCCGCGCGCGAGGGCAGCCGGCGGCTGGGCGAGTTCGATCTGCGGCTGGGGCGGGCGAGTCCGGGCGCCGGTGCCCCCACGGACCCGTGGGGTGGGTGGGCCAGCAGCACGTGGGCCGCCTTCGCCGCGGCCCTCGACGACGACCTGGACGCCCCCAGGGCCGTGGCCCGCCTGTTCGACGCGGTCCGGGAAGGCAACCGGCTCCTCGACCAGGGCATCCCCCCAACCGAGGAAGCCAGGCAGGTCTGGGCGAGAGCCATCGGGGTGCTGGATGTCCTGCCCGCTCGCTCCGAGGTCGCCGCGGAGGGCGGGGAGGCCCTGGCGGAGGGCGAACTCGCCGAGGTCGCGCCGCTCGACGCCCAGCTGGCCCCGCGCTGGGCCGAGGCGTGGAAGCAGCGGCGCATCGAGGCGAAGAAGCGGAAGGACTTCAGGGAGTCTGACCGCATCCGCGACCTGCTCAAGGCCGCCGGCTGGGAGGTGCGGGACAACCGCGACGGCACCGTCGAGGTGCGGAAACTCTAGGGAAGACCAGCGGGCTGGTGCGCGGGGCGGCCCGGAGGGCCGCCCCGCGCGCGCGTTGGGGGACTAGCGTCGGTAGACCGTCACCACAGTCTCCCCGAAGGCCTTCTTCTTGCCCCCGGGCGGCAGCGAATGGGTCTTCGCGTGTTCCACCACGAGGAGCCGGGCAAAGCCCGTGGCCCGCCAGTGGTCCACCACCCGGTCGAGGACCCGGGACTCGTAGGGCGGGTCGGCGAAGGCGAGGTCATAGGGGGCGGGGATGCCCTCGATGAAGCGGAGCGCGTCCTTGTTGAACACCCGGCAGCGCCCCTTGAGCTTGAGCCGGGCAATGTTGGTCTTGAGGGTGTGGAGGCTGGCCGGGCGGAACTCCACGAAATCGGCGCGGGCGGCGCCCCGCGACAGGGCCTCGAGCCCCAGGGCACCGGTGCCGGCGAAGAGGTCGAGGACACTGGCCCCGGCCACGGCCGGCCCGACCAGGTCCAGCATCCCGGCCCGGACGGCCTCGGCCGTGGGGCGGACCCGGCCGTCGGTCGGGCTGGACAATTCCCGGCCAGCCAGCGTGCCGGCAACGATGCGCATGCCTGGGCGGCTCCTCGGGGCGGCGACGCGCGGCGCGGGCCGGGCGTCCCTGTCTGGGGGCGGGTAGGGTGTCGATCAGGGCTACATATATAGTGTGGGGTTGCCGGCTGCGGGTCCGCCGGTCCGGACCCCCTGGGGACGACCCTGTGTCGGCGCCGCCCGTGGGCGGGGCGCCGGGGCGCCGTGCCTTCCTGGGTCTGCTCTTCTTCAGGGGGCCGTCCCGGCCTCCCCTCCGCCTCTCCCGGGTTCCCCGCCCCGTTGACATAGGGCTAAGTCACTAGGTATCATATCGTTCTGTCCGTTTTGGCTACCCGCTGACGTAGCTCAACTGGCAGAGCACCGGTTTTGTAAACCGGCGGTTGGGGGTTCGATTCCCTTCGTCAGCTCTCCCGGTGGCGTGGTGCGCAGGACAGGGCAGGTGCGGCACCCGGTGGGGTGGCCGAGTGGCTAATGGCAGCAGACTGTAAATCTGCCGCGCTACGCGCTACGTAGGTTCGAATCCTACCCCCACCACTTGTAAGGCGCCGGGCGGGCGTCGCGGGCGTAGCTCAGTTGGTAGAGCGTCAGCCTTCCAAGCTGAATGTCGCGGGTTCGAGCCCCGTCGCCCGCTTGGCGAACGAGACGAAGCAGGATGCTCGCGTAGCTCAGTCGGTAGAGCGCATCCTTGGTAAGGATGAGGTCACCGGTTCAATCCCGGTCGCGAGCTCTGGACATCGCAGGAACCAGCCGTCTCCGCCGGCGCCCTCGGGGGTGCCTGACGGGGGCGGTGCGCGTCCCTCCGGGCGCGACATCACGAGGACGGGGACATGCCGCGCGAGAACATCATCCTGGAATGCACCGAGTGCCGTGACCGCAACTACTTCACGGACAAGAACCGGCGCAAGCACCCGGAGCGGGTGGAGTGGAAGAAGTACTGCCCGCGGTGCAACAAGCACCAGACCCACAAGGAGTCGAAGTGAGCGCAGACGTCCAGGCGCCCGAGGGCAACGCCCTCGCCAAGGCGGTGGGCGGGACCGGCGGGTTCCTGCGCGACGTGCGCGCGGAACTCGGCAAGGTGACCTGGCCGTCGCGCGAGGAGCTCTTCAAGGCGACGCGGATGATCGTCGTCATGTCGATCATCCTCGGGCTGGCCATCGGCTGGATGGACCTGCTGCTCAACCTGATCTTCGTGGACGCGGTCGCCGCGCTGACCCGCTGATGGACGCGCCCGAGTATCGCTGGTACGCCATCCAGACCACGGCGGGGCACGAGAACAAGGTCCGCAGCCTGATCGCGCAGCGCATCGGCCAGGACCCGCGCCCCGAGGGGCAGCGGCTCATCCGGCAGGCGCTGGTGCCGGTGCAGGACGTGGTGGAGATCAAGAACGGCAAGAAGGTCACGGTGGAGCGGAAGCTCTACCCGGGGTACGTCCTGGTGGAGATGCTGATGAACCAGGAGTCGCTCCACGTGATCAACAGCATCCAGGGCGTGATCAAGTTCGTGGGGGCGGGGAAGTTCCCGCAGCCGCTGCGGAACGACGAGGTCAAGCGCCTGCTCGGCATCGCCGAGGAAGTGGCGGAGGCGGCGCCCAAGGAGGAGATCCCGTTCCTCGTGGGGCAGGTGGTGGAGATCACCGAGGGGCCGTTCTCGGACTTCAGCGGCACCGTGGAAGAAGTCCTTGCCGACAAGGGCAAGGTGAAGGTGTCGGTCAGCCTGTTCGGGCGGCCGACGAGCGTGGAGCTGGACTACCTCCAGCTCCGGGGCCACTAAGGCCCCACCCCGCGACCGCGCGGGTCATCGCGGCAGCGTCGGTCCGGCCCGGGTCCCGGGACGTCCCCCGACACGACCAGAAGGGAATGGTTGAATGGCCAAGAAGGTCACCGCAGTCATCAAGCTGCAGTGCCCGGCCGGCGCGGCGAATCCCGCCCCGCCTGTCGGCACGGCCCTTGGTCCGCATGGCGTGAACATCATGGAGTTCTGCAAGCAGTTCAACGCCCGGACCCAGAGCCAGGCGGGGATGGTCATCCCTGTCCTCGTGACGGTCTACCAGGACCGCACGTTCACCTTCATCACCAAGACGCCCCCGGCGCCGAACCTCCTGCTCAAGGAAGCCGGCCTCGAGAAGGGCAGCGCCTCGCCGAACCGCACCAAGGTCGGGCGGGTCACCCGGGCGCAGGTGAAGAAGATCGCCGAGATCAAGATGGCGGACCTCAACGCGTCGGACCTCGACAGCGCCATGCGCATGATCGCGGGCACCGCGCGCTCGATGGGCCTGGAGGTGATCGACTGATGCGCACCCACGGCAAGAAGTTCGCGGCCGCGGTCGCCAAGGTCGACCGCGCCCGGGCGTATCCGCTGGCGGACGCCGTGAAGCTCGTCAAGGGCGCCGGCTTCGCCAAGTTCAACGAGACCGTGGACATCGCGGTGCGGCTCGGGGTGGATCCCCGGCACGCCGACCAGGTGGTCCGCGGCACCGTGGTGCTGCCGCACGGCACCGGCAAGTCGGTGCGGGTGCTGGTCATCACCCAGGGCGACAAGGTGCGTGAGGCGGAGGCCGCGGGCGCGGACTTCGCCGGCATCGAGTACGTCCAGAAGCTCAAGGACGGCTGGCTCGAGTGCGACGTCATCGTCGCCACGCCGGACGTCATGGGCCAGCTCGGCCAGCTGGGCCGGATCCTCGGTCCCCGCGGCCTCATGCCGAACCCGAAGGCCGGCACGGTGACGCTCGACGTCGCCAAGGCGGTCCGGGAGATCAAGGCCGGCAAGATCGAGTTTCGGGTGGACAAGACGGGCAATGTCCACGCCCCCGTGGGCAAGATCCAGTTCACCGAGCAGCAGCTGGCCGAGAACCTGCAGGCCTTCATGGAGACCATCGTCCGCGCCAAGCCGGCGGCGGCGAAGGGCCAGTACATCCGGAGTGCGACGGTGTCCAGCACCATGGGCCCCGGCGTCCGGCTCGACACGGCGGTGTATCGATGAGCAAGGCGGAACGGCAGGAAGAGGTCGAGCGGATCACCGCGGCCATCACGGCGGCCCCGCACATCTACGTCACCGACTTCGCCGGGCTCAACGTGGCCAAGGTGACGGAGTTCCGGCGGCGCCTCCGCGGCGCCGGCGCCAAGTACCTGGTGGTGAAGAACACCCTCGCCGAGCGGGCCCTCGAGGCGCGCGGCGTGACCACCCTGAACGAGCACCTCAAGGGGCCGACCGGCCTCGTGCTGAGCACCGACCCGCTCTCCGCGGCCAAGGTGCTGACCGAGTTTGCGAAGGAGAACCAGAAGCCGGGCATCCGCGCCGGCCTGGTCGACGGCGCGCCGGTCTCGCAGGCCCACATCCAGCGGCTCGGGACGATCCCCGACCGCCAGACGCTCCTCGCCATGGTGGCGGGGTCGCTCAACAACATCCTGGCTGGCTTTGCTGGCTGCCTCGAGGCGCTGCGCGAGCAGCGTTCCGCGGCCCCTAACGCGTGACGGAGACTACGGACATGACCACGACTGCTATCAGCAAGGACGAAATCCTCGAGGCGATCGGCAAGATGAGCGTGCTGGAGCTCGCCGACCTGATCGAGGCCTTCAAGGCCAAGTTCAACGTCTCCGTCGTCGCGGCCGCGGCCGCCCCGGCGGGCGGTGGCGCGGCGGCCCCGGCCGCCGAGGAGCAGACCGAGTTCACGGTGGTGCTCAAGAGCGGCGGCGAGAAGAAGATCCAGGTCATCAAGGTCGTCCGTGAGCTCACCAGCCTCGGCCTCAAGGAGGCGAAGGAGCTCGTGGACAACGGCGGCAACATCAAGGAAGGCGTCGCCAAGGCCGAGGCCAACGAGATGAAGAAGAAGCTGGAGGACCAGGGCGCGGTCGTCGAGCTGAAGTAAGGCGGTCCCGCCCGGGCCCTCCGGGGCCCGGGCGCCGGGACCGGCCCCGCACGGGGGCCGCCCCACGGACCACCTGCTTCGGTGAGACGACATGACGGCTGGACGGCTTCAGTAACCGCAGGACACCCGAGCCCCGCGTGGCCTCCCTGCAACCGGCAGGGAGGTCTCGCGCCGGGGCCATTTGTGTTGCGCGAGTGTGACTCATGACGGCGACGCGACCCCAGATCGTGTTTTCCAAGCGGGACGTCGGGATGCCCATGCCCGACCTCCTCGACATCCAGACCCAGGCGTTCAAGAGCCTGCTCGTCCCCGACGACGTCCACGGCGAGCGGCAGGACGTCTCGCTCGAGCGCGTCTTCCGGGACCTGTTCCCGATCTCGGACGTGAACGGGAAGTACAGCCTGGAATTCATCAGCTATAACCTCGGCGAGCCGAAGTACTCCGTGGAGGAGTGCATCGAGCGCGACATGACCTATGCCGCGCCGCTCAAGAGCACGCTCCGCCTCGACGTGTTCGAGGAGGTGGACGGGCAGCGGCGGCTGAAGAACGCGATCGAGAAGGAGGTCTACCTGGGCGAGCTGCCCATCATGACCCCGCTCGGCACGTTCGTCATCAACGGCGCCGAGCGCGTGGTGGTGAGCCAGCTGCACCGCTCGCCGGGCGTGGTGTTCGAGGAGGACACCCACCCGAACGGGCAGCGGCTGTTCTCGGCCCGGATCATCCCCTTCCGGGGCTCGTGGGTGGAGTTCACGATCGACATCCACGACGTGATCTACGTCCACATCGACAAGAAGAAGAAGTTCCCGGCCACGGCGCTGCTCCGCGCCTTCGGCTACGGGACCAACGCGGAGATCCTCCGCCTCTTCTTCGCCACCCGGGACCTGGACATCACGGGCCGCTTCGAGGGCCGCCAGGAGCGGCGCGAGGTGGCGGGGGCGCTCATCGCCCGCGACGTGCCGAACCCCGAGGACGCGAGCGGCGCGCCGCTGGCCACGGTGGGCGACGAGCTCACCACGGAGCGCCTCAACGTGCTCCGGAACGTGGGCGTGAAGAGCGTCACCGTCTTCGCCGGCTACACGGCCATCGACCTGCGCGATGACGAGCAGCCCACCACCACCCGCGAGCGGGCCCGGCAGGTGCTGGCGTTCGACGTGGCGGACCCCGAGACGGGCGAGG
>CAZRCT010000002.1:0-144101 GCA_964598655.1 uncultured Gemmatimonadaceae bacterium | reverse complement strand
GCTCCAAGGAGCGCTACTTCTCGCCCCGCAACCAGCAGTCCACCTGGGACGTCGGCGACCAGCCGCCGGAGTTCTGGAACCAGTACAAGACGGAGTTTGCGCCGGGGACGCACCTGCGGATCCACCCGCTCCTCGACTGGACCGAGCTCAACATCTGGGAGTACATCCAGCGGGAGAACATCCCCACGGTGTCGCTCTACTACGACCAGGGCACCGGGATCCGCTACCGCTCCCTCGGCTGCGGCCCCTGCACCAAGCCCGTCGAGAGCACCTCGCGGAACGTCGAGGAGATCATCGTGGAGCTCAAGACCGGCAAGTTCGCCAACATCGCCGAGCGCAGCGGCCGCGCCCAGGACAAGGACGACGGCGGCGGGCTCGAGACGCTACGGCGCGACGGGTACATGTGAGCATGGACTTCGCCTGGACCCCCGAGCAGCGCGAGTTCCGGCAGGCCACCCTCGAGTTTGCCCGGAAGAGCCTGCAGGACGACCTCCCCGCGCGCGAGAAGCGCGGGGAGTTTTCGCGCGCGCTGTGGCGCGCGTGCGGTGAGTTCGGGATCCAGGGGCTGCCGTTCCCCGAGCAGTACGGCGGGGGCGGGCAGGACGTGCTCACCACGATCCTCGCCATGGAGGCGCTGGGCGAGGGGTGCGCCGACAACGGCCTCCTCTTCGGGCTGGCGGCGCAGATGTGGTCGGTGCAGATGCCCATCTGGCGCCACGGCACCGAGGCGCAGCGGGAGCGCTGGCTGCCGGCCCTCTGCCGCGGCGAGCTGATCGGCGCCCACGGCATGAGCGAGCCCGACTCCGGCTCCGACGCCTTTGCCCTGCGCACCGTGGCCGAGAAGCGGGGCGACAGCTACGTGCTGACGGGCACCAAGACGTTCGTGAGCGAGGCGCCGGTGGCGGACCTGTTCGTGGTCTTCGCCACCATCGACCGGGAGAAGGGGCCGCTCGGCCTCACCGCCTTCGTGGTGGAGCGGGACACCCCCGGCTTCCGGGTGGGCCGCGGCATCGAGAAGATGGGCCTCAAGACCTCGCCGATGGCGGAGCTGATCCTCGAGGAGTGCGTGGTGCCGGCCGCCAACCGGCTGGGCCGGGAGGGCCGGGCGGCGCAGATCTTCAACGACTCCATGGAGTGGGAGCGGGGCTGCATCCTGGCCTTCAACCTGGGGACGCAGGCGCGGCTGCTCGACAGCTCCATCCGCTACTGCCGTGAGCGGCAGCAGTATGGCCACAGCATCGGGAAGTTCCAGTCGGTGGCCAACCGGCTGGTGGACATGAAGCTCCGGCTCGAGGCCAGCCGGCTGCTGCTCTACCGGGCCGCCTGGGCCAAGGAGCGGGGCGAGGACGCGGGCCTGTGGGCCGCCCTCTCCAAGCTGTACGTGAGCGAGGCGATGCTCGCCACGGGGCTCGATGCCGTGCAGGTGCGCGGCGGCTACGGCTTCACCACCGAGTACGAGGTGGAGCGCGACCTGCGCGACGCCGTGGGCGGAACCCTCTACTCCGGTACGACCGAGATCCAGCGCAACCTCATTGCCCGGAGCCTCGGGCTCTAGCAACCCGCCCGGTCCGGGGCGGTGCCCCGGCAGGGCGCGCGTTGCACCCGCGCAACATGCTGCACTCCCTCACGCGGATGCCTCTCCGGCCCCGCCGTATCTCCTCTAGAAACAACTAGTTAGCCACAGAGTCCTCCGCTGGCGCCTCCCCGGTGGGGTGGCACGGGATTGGCTTCTCTGCCCTGCGACATGCCCCGCGGGTGGGGCTCCCGAACCCAGGACTCGCATGACGTCATCCACCGCCCCGGCCACGCCGACCGGGACCAGCGCCGCGCTGTCGCCCGACCTCGCCGAGTCGCGCGTGAGCGCGGCGTCCCTGGCGCGGGTGGGCATCCTGGCGCTGCAGCTGGCGCTCACGGCGCTGGTGGTCCGCGAACTCCGGATCGAGAGCTTTGCGCTCTACACCGTGATGGTGGTGGCGGCGGTGGCGTTCCCGGTGCATGCGCTGCTGGCGCCGGCGCTCCGGATGCGCGCCTTTGCGCTCATCTCGGTGGCGGGCCTGGTGCTGGTGCTGCAGCCCAAGGCGGCGCTTGCGGTGTTCGGGATCGGGGTGGTGCTGGTGGGTCTGGTGCAGCTGCCGGTGCGCTGGGGCGTGAAGATGGCGCTGCTCTCGGCGGCGGGGGTGGGGCTGGCGCTGCTGCGGACGGGGACCATCCCCTCGCCGCTGCCGCAGGCGCTGTGGCCGGTGCTCGGCGCGATCTTCATGTTCCGCCTGGCGCTCTACGCCCATGCCTGGCGGCACAAGGAGGCGCCCACCGGGTTCTGGCCCACGCTCGGCTACTTCGCCATGCTGCCGAACGTGGCGTTCCCGCTCTTCCCGGTGGTGGACTACAAGGCCTTCCTCAAGAACCACTACGACGCGCCCGCCTTCCTGATCTACGAGCGCGGCATGCGCTGGATCGCGCGGGGCGTGGTGCACCTGGCGCTCTACCGCCTGGTGTACCACCACGTGACCATGGACCCGCTCGACGTGCGGAGCCTGGGCGAGCTGGTGCAGTTCACCATCAGCACCTTCCTGCTCTACCTCCGCGTCTCGGGCCAGTTCCACCTGATCGTGGGCGTGCTGCACCTCTTCGGCTTCAACCTGCCGGAGACGCACCACCTCTATTACCTGGCCTCGAGCTTCACCGACCTCTGGCGGCGCATCAACCTGTACTGGACCAACTTCATGATGAAGCTGGTCTACTACCCGGCGTTCTTCCGCCTGCGGAAGCACGGGCAGGAGGCGGGGCTGCTGCTCAGCACGGCCATCGTCTTCCTGATGACGTGGCTGCTGCACGCCTACCAGACCTTCTGGCTGCTCGGGGCGCCGCACTTCACCGTCCCGGACGCGCTGTTCTGGGGCATCCTCGGCGTGCTGGTGCTGGTGACCACCATGTACGAGAAGCGCCGGGTCCGGCGCCCGGCCAAGCGGCGCTGGGAACTTGGCCGGGCACTGCAGGTGATCGGGGTGTTCCTGGGGATGAGCCTGCTCTGGTCGCTCTGGAGCAGCGAGTCGGTGACGGAGTGGGCCAGCCTCTTCTACGCGGCGGGGCAGACCAGCACCAGCGAGATCCTGGCGCTCGGCGCGCTGCTTTGCCTCGCGCTGGCGGTGGCGGGCTATCCCTGGGGCGCGGCGACGCTGGCCGCGGCGCCGGAGCCCGCGCCGGCGCTCGGCGCCCAGCTCCGGTCCGGCACGCTCCGGCTGGCGCTGCTCGGATCGGTGGCGGCCTTGGGCCAGCCGGCGGTGCGCTCGGCCCTGCCGCTGGCCCTCCGCCCGTATGCGGAGAGCGTCGGCGAGCCGGGCCTCAACGCCCGCGACGAGGCAATGCTCCAGCGCGGCTACTACGAGCAACTCAACGCGGCCGACCGCACCGGCGGCCAGGTGTGGAACGCGGTGGCGGAGCGGCCCCGCGGCTGGGGCACGGGGCTCATGGAACTGGGCTGGACGCGGCCGGTGCCGGGGGTGCTGCTGACGGAGCTGCCGCCCAACCTGCACGAGACCTACAAGGGCCAGCCGTTCTCCACCAACGCCTGGGGCATGCGCGACCAGGCCTACACCCTCGAGAAGCCGGTGGACACCTACCGCATCGCCGTGCTCGGCCCCTCGCTGGTGATGGGCTATGGCATCGGCGACGGCGAGCCGTTCGAGGCGCAGCTCGAGGCCATGCTCGCGGCGGAGGGGACGCATCCCCGGGTGGAGCTGCTCAACTTCGCCTTCGAGGGACACAGCCTGACGCAGCAGCTGGCCACGTTCCGGCAGAAGGCGGCGCAGTTCCACCCCGACCTGGTGCTGGTGACGCTCACCCCCATCGAGCACCGCGTGGCGGCCGAGCACGTGAAGCGGCTCCTGGCCGTGGGGGCGTCGGTGGAGGTGCCGTACCTGGCGCGGATCATCGAGCAGGCCGGGGTCACGAGCGCCGACCGGCATGCGGACGTGGTGCGGCGGCTCCGGCCCTACGACGAGGAGCTGATGCGCCACGCGCTGCGCGCGCTGGTGGAGCAGATCTCGGAGACCGGGGCGCGGCCGGCGCTGATGCTGGTGCGCATGCCCACGCAGCCGGCGGGCCGGCTGGCGCGGAACGCCGAGCTCGCGGAGCAGGCGGGCTTCACGGTGCTCGACCTGTCGCACGCGTATGACGGCCACGAGGAGAACCTGCTCCGCGTGGGCCCGTGGGACCGCCACCCGAACCCCGAGGCCAACCGGCTGCTCGCCAGCCTGCTGGAGCGCGAGCTCCGGCGGACCCGCCTCCTCCCGACGTCCACGCCCGACCCGGTATCCCCCGACTCCTCCGGAGCCCGCTGACATGCACGACGTGATCGCGCAGGTGAAGCAGTATATCCTGGACCACCACCTCCCGGGCGAGAACCCGGCCAACCTCACGCTGACGACGCCGCTCGTCTCCGGGGGCATCCTCGACTCGCTGGCCACGCTCGACCTGGTGGCCTTCCTCGAGGGGCGCTTCGGCATCGAGCTGGAGGCGCACGAGGTGGACCGCGACCGGCTGGACACGCTGGAGAAGATCGCCGGGCTGGTGCAGGGCAAGCTGGCGCGGGTGTAGGGTGGCGACGGGGCTGCTGCACCCGGGTGTCCTGGCCGCCGCGCACCGTCATCCCGAGCGGGTGGCGGCCACGGAGGCCGGCATGGTGCCCATCCGCTATCACGCCCTGGAGGCGCTGAGCGCCCGGGTACGCGACTGGCTGGTGGCCCAGGGCGTGCGCCCGGGCGACCGCGTGGGCCTCTACCTGCCCAAGACCATCGACGCGGTGGCCGCCCTGCTCGGCGTGCTCCGCGCGGGGGCCGCCTACGTGCCGGTGGACCCGGGCAGCCCGCCCTGGCGCGCCGCCTACATCCTCAACGACTGCGCGGTGCGCGCGGCGATCGTGGACCAGGCGCTCCTCGCCGCGCTGGCGCCGGAGCTGGCCACGCTGGGTGCGGCGCCCGCGCTGCTCGAGCTCGACGGGCCGGGCGGCGGGGCCGCGCTCGACGCGGCGCTGGCGCGGGCCGGCGCCCCGCCGGCGGCGGACGCCACGGGCCTCACCCCCGACGCGCTGGCGTACATCCTCTACACCTCCGGCTCCACCGGGAAGCCGAAGGGCGTGACGATCAGCCACGAGGCGGCGCGGGCCTTCGTGGACTGGTGCACGGCGCGCTTCGCGCCGCGGCCCGAGGACCGCTTTTCGTCGCACGCGCCCTTTCATTTTGACCTGTCGGTGCTCGACCTCTACGTGCCGCTCCACCACGGCGCGTCGGTGACGCTCATCGGCGAGGAGCTGGGCAAGGACCCGCTCAAGCTGGCGCAGCTCATCGCGGCGGAGCGGCTCACGGTGTGGTACTCGACGCCCTCCATCCTCAACATGCTGGTGCAGTACGGCCACCTGGACCGCTACGACCTCGAGGCGCTCCGCCTGGTGCTCTTCGCGGGCGAGGTGTTCCCGCTGCCGCAGTTCCGCGCGCTCAAGGCACTGGTGCCGCATCCCGGCTACCACAACCTCTATGGTCCCACCGAGACCAACGTCTGCACCGCCTACGAGGTCCCGGCGGTGGTGCCGGCGGACCGGGTGGACCCGTTCCCGATCGGCGAGGTGTGCGCGCATTACCGGGGCCGGGTGGTGGACCCCGACGGCCAGGAGGTGCCGCGGGGGGCGGAGGGCGAGCTGGTCATCGCGGGCCCAGGGGTCATGAGCGGCTACTGGAACCTGCCGGAGCGGAACGCCGCCGCCTTCCTCGTGGATGCGGCGGGCACGCGGTGGTATCGTACAGGCGACCTGGTGGTGGACGAGGGGGACGGCTGCCTCGTGTTCCATGGCCGGGCCGACCGGATGGTGAAGCGGCGGGGCTACCGCATCGAGCTGGGCGAGATCGAGGCGGGGCTGGCCCGGCACCCGGCGGTGCGGGAGGTGGCGGTGGTGGCCACCGCGGACCCCAACGCCGGGGTCCGGATCACGGCGTTCCTGAGCGCGCGCGCGGGGGTGCCGGCGCCGTCGCTCATCGCGCTCAAGCAGTATGCGGTCGAGGCCCTCCCGCGCTACATGGCGCCCGATGCCTACCGCTGGCTCGAGGCCATCCCGCGCACCTCGACCGACAAGACCGACTACCAGCGGCTCAAGCAGCTCGCGGAACCCGCCCCCGGAGGTGTGCCGGCGGGCCGCTGAGCGCCCGCCGCCACCCTGGAGCCGTCGCTGCCTCCTTCCATCCTGCCCGTCGCGTGAGCGTCAACCGCGCCTTCCTGGCCCTCGGCGCGGGTGAGGCGCTCGCGCGCCTGCTCGGCTTTGCCGCCACGCTGGTGATGGCCCGCGCCCTCGGCGCCTCGGGCTACGGCATCGTGGGCGTGGCCATGGCCGTGACGCTCTACCTCAACCGCATCAGCGACCTGGGCTTTGACCTGAGCCTCGGCGTGCGCGAGGTGGCCGCCGATCACGGCTTCCTCGAGCGTGGTCTCACCGCCGTGGTGGCGGCGCGGCTGCTGGTGGCGGTGGGGCTCATCCTGCTGGTGCTGCTCGTGGGCGGGATGCTGCTTCCTGCGCCCGACCGGACGGTGCTCGCGGTGCAGGCGCTCACGCTGCTGGCCGTGGGCGGCGGGGTGCGGTGGGCGCTGGTGGGCCTCGGGCACCCGCGCGCCGCGGCGGTGGGGATGATCGCGGGGCAGGCGCTCATGGCGCTGCTGGTGCTGGCGCTGGTGCGCGGGCCCGGCGATCTCGCGGTGGTCCCCGGCGCCCAGGTGGCGGGCGACCTCGTGGCCGCGCTGGTCTTCGTGCTGGTGCTGCCCGCCGCGCTCCGCCGGCTGCCGGTGCGGCTCGACTGGCCGCTGGTGCGCGCGCTCCTGCCGCGCGCCGGCTCGGTGGTGGTGAGCGCCCTCCTCGGCATCGTGATCTACAACGCCGACTTCCTGTTCCTGCGCGGCTTCCACGGCACCACGGTGGTGGGGTGGTATGCGGCGGGGTACACGCTGGTCACCTTCTTCCTGAACCTGGGCCAGGCGTACAACCTGAGCCTGCTGCCCGCGCTCACCCGGCTCCGCGCCGATCGTGAAGCGGCGGGCGCCCTCTTCCAGAAGAGCATGGCGGAGGTCTTTGCGCTGACGCTCCCGCTGGCGCTTGGCGGGTCGCTACTCGCCGGGCCGCTCATCGCGCTCTTCTACGGGCCGGGCTATGCGCCCACGGCGCTGCCCTTCGGCATCCTGATCTGGACGCTGCCGCTCTGCTTCCTCCGCGACGTGCCCATCATGGGCCTCTATGCGGCGGGGGAGGAGCGGCAGGTGTTCCGCCTCACCCTGTTGTCGGCCGTCCTCAACCTCGGCCTCAATGCGGTGCTCATCCCCCGCTTCGGGGCTCCCGGGGCGGCGGTGGCCACCCTGTCCACCGAGGCTCTCCGGGCGGCCCTGGCCGTCCAGGCGGTGCGCCGGCTGCACCTCGTTCCGCCCGGTCTGGGGCGGTTCGCCAAGGCGCTGGCGGCGGCGGGGGTGATGGGGGCGGTGGTGGTGGGGCTCGGGGGGTGGTCGGTCTGGCTGCTGGTACCCCTCGGGGCGGTGGCCTACGGGGCCACCCTGTGGGCCGTGGGCGGGGTCCGGCTGCGGGGTGGGACGGGTCCGGCGCTGACGGTCTAAACCCTTCCGGCATCGCAGGTTCGGGAATTGGCCCCGGCCGCCATTCCCGTCCCACGCGGCACGGCCATTGCTGAAGAAAAGCTGCGAATTTTCCCCCCGGGACCCCTCCCGGGTGGCTCCCCAATCCGGCAGGCCATGAAGACCCAGGTCGGCGCGGGCTCGGCCCAGGCCCACGAGACGATGAACCGCTACGAGGTGAAGTACCTCGTGGCCACCCGGCGTGTGCCCGAGCTGCTCGCCGAGTTTGGGCCGTACCTGGAGCGCGACCCGCACTGGCAGGACGAGTGGGGCTACAACATCTCGTCGGTGTACTGGGACACGGCGGACCTGCGCTTCTTCTGGGAAAAGATCGAGGGCGGGAAGTTCCGCCGGAAGCTGCGCTTCCGCCGCTACGGCACCACCGACGACATCTTCATCGAGATCAAGCAGCGCGAGGACCGCACCCTGCAGAAGCGGCGGCTGCGCTGGCCGCTGGCGCGGGTGGAAGAGGTGTTCGGCGCCGGGGATGGGGGCGTGCGCTTCGACCTCGCGGCCGGGGATCCGGTGGCCACGGAGGTGGCGCTGCTCATCGAGCGGCTGCGGCTGCGGCCCCGGATGGCCATCCGCTACCGGCGGCGGGCGTGGTTCGGGAAGTTCGACCCGGAGCTGCGCGTCACGGTGGACGGCCGCCTGCGCTACCACGCCAGCGACTTCAGCCTGCGCCAGCCCTTCGAGGCGGGGAGCGACATCCTCGACCCGCGGGTCAGCGTGCTCGAGATCAAGTACGACCACCGCGCCCCCATCTGGCTCACCAAGGCGATCCGCCGCGAGGAGCTCAAGATGGTGCGCATGTCGAAGTACTGCTCCGCCGTGGACCAGCACTGGTTCGGCGGGCAGAACACCTGAGGAGGACCGCGTGAACGGATTGCTGCAGCAGGCGGGGAGTCCCGACACCTTCGGGCTGGCGGAGACCTTCATCACGCTGGCGCTGAGCCTCGGGCTCACGCTGGTGCTCGCGTACTTCTACCGCCAGTCGCACCGGGGGCTCAGCTACTCGGTGTCCTTCGTGCACGCCACGATCCTGCTGGGGATCACGGTGTCGGTGATCATGCTGATCATCGGCAGCAACATCGCGCGGGCGTTCACGCTGGTGGGCGCGCTCTCGATCATCCGCTTCCGCAACCCGATCAAGGACTCCCGGGACGTGGCGTTCCTGTTCGTGGCCATGGCCATCGGGATGGCGGTCGGCACCGGGTTCTACCTGCAGGCGGTGATCTTCACGCTGTTCGTGAGCCTGGTGGCGTACGGCCTCACCCGTTTCGACGTGGGCCGCACCAGCATGCGCGAGGTGCTGCTCAAGCTGCAGGTGCCGCAGGGCCTCGACTACCAGGGCGCCCTCAAGGACACCTTCTACCGGAACCTGCGCGAGCACGCGCTCCTCTCGGTGGAGACGCTGGCCTCGAGCCAGCAGCTCGAGCTGGTGTACTCGGTGGAGCTCAAGGGCGGGGTGGACGAGGCGCGCTTCATGGACGAGGTCCGCCAGGCGGCGGGTGGCGGCCGGGTGCTCCTGCTCACCGGCCAGGAGAACATCGACGTCTGATGGCGGACCACGTGGCCGAGGGGTTCCTTCCCTGGTTCCGGCGGCACGAGCGGACGCTCGCGGGCCTCTGGCTCGTGGGCAGCCTGCTCGTGGTGACGGCCATCGCGCTGCCGCCGGTCCGGGAGCGGCTGCTGGACCGGGCCGGCCTGCTGGTGAACTACTACGAGGAGCGCTGGGCCCGCCGCGTGGCGGCGGCCGAGGCGCTGGTGAAGGCGCACGACTGGGCCCGGGCCACGCCGATGCTGGAGCGGCTCGACGCGGAGCACCCCGCCACCAACGTGCGCCACGGGCGCGACAAGGAGCGCGAGCTGGTGCTCCGCCTGCTGGCCCGGAGCTACGAGGGGGAGGGGAAGTCCGGCAAGGCCATGGCCACCTGGGAACGCCTGGTGGCGTTCGACTCCCTCAACTACACCAACCGCCTGGGCTATGCGCAGGCGGCGGAGCGGATGCTCTCCGGGTGGGCGCTCGCGGAGGAGGCCAAGGACGGCTACGCCAGCGTGCTGCGGATCTTTCCCATCCACCTGCCCTCGGTGCGCGGCTACGTGGACTACTACATGGACCGGGGCGAGTTCATCCCGGTGAGCCAGGCCTACCGCGCCTACCTCGACGCCTTCTTCCTCCACACCGTGACCGTGGCGCTCGGCGACTCGGCCACCCAGGCGGCGCTGCAGGTGGACGGGCGCACGCACCGCCTCGAGCTCGCGCTGGTGCTGCCCCCGGGGCAGGGCGGGCGCTTCGTGCTGCGCACGCAGGGGATGCCGTTCCTGCTCGAGCGGGTGACGCTCCTGCCGGCGCGGGTGGTGGGCCGCGTCGCGGCCGCCGCCCCCGTGGTGCTCGACACCACCGCCTTCGGCGGCGACGGCCTCACCGCGGTGCCGGGCGGCTGGCTCACCGAGGACACCGCGGGCAGCCTCGTGGCCGACGTGCCGCCCCAGGCGGCCGGCGTCGGACGCGTGGTGCTTGACCTCCGCCTCTACAAGCCGATGGACAAGGACCTCTGGCTCCTGATGCGGAAGAGCTACCTCAACCTGCTGGACCCGGCCGGCTTCCTGGCCGACAGCGCGCGCTCCCTGCCGTTCCCCGACGCGGAGCGCGCCGACCGGGTGCTCACCGACCTTCCGTGGGCCCGGGAGGGCCTGCAGGCGGCGCTGCGTGACCAGCCCTGACGTGCCGCTCGAGGGCACGCGCCCGGCCACCCCGGCCCGGCCCGGCCTCCTGGCCCGGGCGTGGGCGGGGCTCCGCTTCCGGGACGCGGTGGTGCTGTCCGCCATCCCGCTGCTGGCGGCGCTCATGCTCGCCGGCCTCGCCATCTACGACTATGCCCGCGCGCGCCAGTTCGACGACTGGTGGTCCAACGCGCAGACGGTGAATGGCTACTTCGACGCCCGCGCGCACGCCGCCGTGCGCCTGCCGGCGGCGTGGGCCATCCGCAACCACCTCGACCCCGCCCGTGCCGACGCCGGCGTGATCCGCCTCGAGGTGCCCGCCGCCCAGTGGGACGGCATGTGGGCGGACCCGCTCGCCATGTGGGGCACGTGGGTGGACGGCACGCTGCGCTACGGCAAGTCGATGGTGCCCGTCAAGCTCAGGAAACGCGGCGACAACAGCATCCACTGGCTCACCGACAAGCGCTCCTTCACCGTGCGCACCCCGCGGGAGGAGTTCTACAAGCGCTTCCGCAGTTTCGGGCTGTCGGTGAAGGACGTGCTGGCGTCGTACACGGCCAACCGGCTCACCGACCAGTTCGGCCTGCTCGCCGGCGAGACCGAGGTGGTGCCGGTCTACCTCAACAACAAGTTCAACGGCCTCTACCGCTTCGTGGAGCCGATCGACGAGTCGTTCCTGCGGCCCTTCGACCGGATGCCGGGCAACATCTTCCGCGCCGACGCGGCCGAACGGGGCGAGGTGTTCAAGGGCACCCAGCGGGTGGTGTTCGAGAATCCCTACATCTGGGACCGGGTGGCCAACAACGACCGCTGGACCAGCGCGGGCGGTGGCCAGCTGGCGCTCCTCCTCAACGACCTGGCCGGCACCACCTTTGCCGACCACCAGCGGCTGATGCGGCGGGTGGACCGCGACGAGTGGGCGCGGATGTTCACCTACCTCTTCGTGGTGGGCGACCCGTTCCACATGGACCGGGTGCACAACGAGCTGGTCTACGAGGACCCGACCACCCAGCAGCTCCATCCCATCCCGTGGGACACCCGGCTGCTGGCCCTCGGCCGCCTGAAGCAGCCGCTCAACAACTGGATGCAGGGGATGCTGCGGGACCCGTTCGTGGTGGACGCCACCATGCGCGAGCTGGCCACCCGCGTGGCCGACGACCGCCTGCTCCACGCCGCCGAGAGCCTGGCCACCACCACCGAGCAGCGCTACGCCGAGGAGTTCCGCTACGACCGGCTGCGGCGTGGCCTGATCCCCGACGTGTGGGAGGCCAGTGCCGTCACCGCCATCCTCCGGGGCAACGTGGCGCAGCTCCGCCGCTGGGTGGACAGCGCCGTGGTGGCCGTGCACGTGGAGGCCCGCGCCGAGGGCGCGGTGCTCGACCTGGTGAGCGAGGGCTTTGCCGGCGCCAACCTGACCGGCTTCACCATTGCCGGCCCCGTGGGTGCCGCGCCGCGGCTCCGCCTGGACAGCGACCTCGACGGCCTCCCGGGCCCCGGCGACCGGGTGCTGCCGCTGGCGGTGGAGCGCGGCCGCGACACCACGCGCCTGGTGCTGCGCGAGCCGGTGGCGCTCCTCAGCGCACTGACCGGGAACCGCGGCGTGGAGCCGGGGCGGCTCAGCTACCGGATGTTCCTCGAGGGCGCGGGGGCCCCCGCCACGCCGGTGCTGGTCAACCGCCTGACGGGCGGCGCGGTGCACCTGGTGCCGCTGGCCGGCGGTGCCGTGCTCCCGGCGGATGACGCGTGGCACCCGTGGCGCTTCCCCGCCACCCCGGGCCGGGTGATCCGCTTCAGCGGGCAGGTGCGGATCGACTCCACCCTCAAGATCGCCGCGCAGGACACGGTGATCATCGCGCCTGGCACAGACCTGCGGCTCGGGCCCGACGTGTCGTTCCTGAGCCGGGGCGTGGTGCGGGCCGAGGGGACGGCCGAGCGGCCCATCCGGGTGCTGCCGGCGGTGCCGGGCACCGTGTGGGGCACCTTCTCCCTTCAGGACCGGGGCGCGGACGGGAGCGTCTTCCGGCACGTGGAGTTTGCGGAGGGCGGGGGGGCGCTGATCGACCGGGTGGAGTACATCGGCATGGTGAACACGCACCGGGTCAACCGGGTGCTGTTCGAGGAGGTCACCTTCCGCGACAACAAGCGGAGCGACGACACCTTCCACGCCCTCCACAGCCACGTCACGGTGCGGCGCTCGCACTTCCTGCGCGCCAACTCCGACGCGCTGGACATGGACATCTCCACCGGCGAGCTCTACGAGAACACCTTCGACCAGACGGGGGGCGACGCCATCGACCTGATGACCTCGACGCCCCGCATCGTCGGCAACCGGATCCTGCGCTCCGGCGACAAGGGCATCTCGGTGGGCGAGGCGAGCACCCCCTTCGTGTTCAACAACTACATCGAGGGCTGCACCATCGGCATCGAGGTGAAGGACCGCTCGGCGCCGGTGATCCTCCAGAACGAGCTGGTGCGGAACAAGACTGGCCTGCGCGAGCGCCGCAAGAACTGGCGCTACGGTGGCGGCGGGTGGGCCACGATCGTGCGGACCACCTGGGCGGAGAGCCGGAAGCGCTGGGTGCAGGATCCCTTCTCGCGGATCACGCTCGTGGACGTGGTGGGCCTCGACACCCTCCCGCCCGACACCACCGGCAGTGGCGACCTGACGTGGCTCTACGCCGAGCACGGCGTGCAGGTGGACGGCCCGGGGGCGCCCGGCCGGGTGACGGCGTGGCGCGAGGTGCCGCCGCTCGTGCCGGTGGACGAGGGCCGGTTTGCCGACGACTTCGGCCCGGTGAGTGACGGCTGGGTGGCGGCCAGCGGCACCCGCCGCCTGGAGAAGCGGCGCGATGCCCTGGTCATGGAGGTGGAGCGCACCCCCGGCACCGCCACCAGGCCCGTGCGCTGGGACCTGCCGCAGGGCGGCACCCTGGTGCTCGAGGCCGCGGGCGAGACCATGGCGGGGGCGCGCGTGCTGGTGACCGGCGACGATGGCGTGGTGCACCAGGCGCCGATCCGCATCGGGCCGGAGGCGCACCAGTCGCGCTTCACGGAGCTGGAGCTGCCCGCCGGCCGGTACGTGGCGGTGGCCCTCGAGCTGACGCCGGTGCCGGGGCTCACCGAGATCGATCGCGCCACCGGGCTTCGCGTCCTCGTGGGCGCCCGGCTCGACCTGCGCCGCTACGCCGTCTTTCCCTCCCGCTGAGGCCCCGATGTTCGCCACGCTCCTGGCTGCCACGCTCCTCGCCGCGCCTGCCCCGTCTGCGCCCCCGCCCGACAGTACCTTCTGCTTCGTGGTGCTGGGCCACATCCGCGGCGGCGTCGAGGGCGACCTGAGCCCCCGCCTCGCCGAGCTGCTGGAGCGGGTGCGCGAGCTCAAGCCCCAGGCGGTGGTGCTCCCGGGCGACATCATCTGGGGCGAGGTGCAGACGGTCCCGGTGGATCCCGCGAAGATCGAGGCGCAGTGGAACGCGTTGGACTCGGCGCTCGCCACGCTGGGCGTGCCGGTGATCCGCGCGCCCGGCAACCACGACATCAACGACCCCGTCACCCGCGACGCCTGGTTCCGCCGCTACGGCCCCCTGCCGCTGGTCACCCGGGTGGGGCCGGTCCGCTTCATCAGCGTCTCGAGCGCCTGGATCCCGGGGGATGGCGACAGCGTCTCGGCCCGCCGCGCCTATATCCGCGGCGTGTCGCTCACCCCCGCGCAGGTCGGTTTCCTGCGGGACTCCCTCCCGGCGGCGGGCGGGGTGCGGCAGACCTTCCTGGTGATGCACCACCTGCTCTGGTGGGAGCCGGACACCACCGCCTTCTGGCGCGAGGTCCACCCGCTGCTCCGCGACGCCCACGTCAGCGCCGTTTTCTCCGGCGACTACGGGCCGCTCAAGTTCTCCTCGCTGGTGCGCGACGGGGTGCACTACTACCAGAACTCGATCGAGCTCCCCGTGAAGCTGCCGCTGCTGCAGAACAACCTGGGTAGCCGGCTCCTCTCGAGCCAGTTCGACAACTACCTCGAGGTCCGCGTGACCGGCGACTCGGTGCGCTACGTGGTGCACACCGTCGCGGAGGAGAGTTCGGGGGAGTTCACGCCGCAGCGCTGGCGCGACATCAACCAGCCGGCGCGTCCCGCGCCCACGCTGCTCGACCGGGTCCTGGAGAAGACGGGCGGGAAGCGGCGCCTGGCGTACGCGCTGGCGCTCGCGGGGGCGGCGTTCTTCGTGGGCGTGGTGCTCGGGCGCCGGCGCCGCTGAGCCGCGGGCGCCTCAGGGCGCCTGGGGCCTGAGCCGGAGGACGATGGCGTCGAGCCCGCCGCCCCCCGGGCGGGGCAGGGCGCCGTGGGCCGGCCAGTCGTCGGACGAGGTGTGGCCCACCACCACGAGCCAGCCGTCCCGGTCCACGGCCGCGGCGCGGCCCATGTCCCGGTCGCTGCCGCCCACCCGGGTCCCGTAGAGCAGCTGCGACAGGTCGGGCGAGAAGAGCGCCACCATCACGTCTCCGTGGTCGGTGAGCGCCGCGCTGGCGGAGTCCCCGCCCAGCACCGGTGACTCGGTGTAGCCCGTGACCAGCACCCGGCCCGCCCCGTCGGTGGCAATCCCTTCCCCATAGTCCCAGCCCGCCCCGCCCACCAGCGAGCCCGCGAGCAGGCGGCCCGCCGGGCTCACCCGCACCACGAAGCCGTTGCGCGCGTCCGCGAGCGCGGGGCGCCAGCTCCCGGGGGTGGTGGGGAAGTCGGGCGAATCGCTGCCGCCGGTGACGTAGATGGAACTGTCGGGGCCGATGGCCAGGCCGTGGGTCTCGATGGCCTCGACGCCGCTGCCGCCGACGTAGGTGCCCATCACGATCCGCGACCCGTCGGGCGCCAGCCGCGCCAGGTAGAGGTCCTGCGTCCCGCCGAGGGTGCTGTCGAAGCCGCCGGGCGTCGGGAGCCCGGCCGACTGGGTGCTGAGGAGCACCAGCACCGTGCCGTCCGGCGCCACGCGCACGGTGGGGGCGCCGAGTTCCTTGCCCGGGCCGCCGAGATAGGTGGCCCAGAGGACCCGCGTCCCGTCGGCCGCGAGCTTGGCCACTACCACGTCCTCGTCGCCGCCGTGGCGCGGCTGGGCGGCGCGGGCAAACCACCCGGCCGGGAGGTCGCCCAGGGTGGAGCCCAGCACCACGACGATGTTGCCCTCGGCGTCGAGGTCCATGTCGCGGATGAAGCCGTTGTCGGCGCCGCCGAGGTAGGTGCAGAAGCGGAGCGTGGCGCCGTCGCCGCTCAGGCGGCAGACGAAGCCGTCCTGCCGGCCGTAGGGGGCGCGGTTCTTCTGGTCGCCGCCGAAGGTGGGCTGGACCACGCCCGGCGTGGTGGGGAGCCCGTCGCCCGCGCGGCCGGCGATGACCAGGTCGCCGTCGGCCCGGCGCTCCAGGGCGTAGGCCCGCTCGAAGCCGGGGCCGCCGAGCACGGTGGACCAGCGGAGCGCGCCGTCGGGGCCGAGCGCCGCTACGAAGGCGTCGCTTGGGAACTGGCCGCCGCCCGGCACGGTGTCGAGCGCGCCCGGGGTGACGGGGAAGTCGGGGGAGGCGGCGTTCCCCACCACGAACACCACGCCCGCGCTGTCGGTGAGGACGTCGCGGGCCATGTCCATGTCGCGGTGGGTGCCGCCGAGCACGGCGGAGAAGGCGATGGTGGCGCCGGTGGCGTCGGTGACGGCGGGCGCGTCGCCGCCGGTCCGGGGCGCGCAGGCCAGCGCGCCCAGGACCAGCAGGAGGGCGGGTCGGATCATGGGATCAGGCGGATCAGCCAGGCGTCGTCGAGGCCGCTGCCGCCCGCCTGCGACTGGAGGGCGTTGACGAGGGGGAAGTTGTTGGAGTCGGTCTGGCCCACGATCACGAACGCCCCGTTGCTGCCGATCCACGAGGCGCGCGCGGTCTCGTCCCCGCTGCCGCCGAAGCGCTGCGCGTAGAGCAGCTGGCTCAGGCTGGAGGACATCTTGACGGCCACCGCGTCCCCCTGGCCATTGGCGTTGCCGCCGCCGGCCACCGTGGTGGGCACGCTGGCCGACTTGGTGGTGGCCGAGAAGTACACATCGCCGTTGGCGTCGGTGGAGACGCCCTGGATGCCCTCGAGCGCGTTGCCGCCGTAATACGTCCCGGCCAGGATCGCGCCGTTGGTCCCCACCTTCCAGAGCACCCCGTCCATCTGGCCGCCGCCGAACTGCGACTGGTAGTTGCCGGAGGGGAAGGTCAGGTTGGTGGAGCTCGTGGCCACGGCCACGTAGGCATTTCCGCTGCCATCCACCGCGAGGCCGTGGGTCTCGGAGGCCTCGCCGCCGTTGCCGCCCAGGTAGGTGCCGTACAGGAGTTGCGAGCCGTCGGGGCTCAGCTTGGCCAGGTACTGGTCGGTGGCGCCGCCGCCGTAGGTGTGGTCGCCGCTGCCCGGGGTGGGGAGGTCCGGGGAGGTGGTCTGCAGCAGGACGATCACGTTGCCGTTCGGGTCCAGCCGGATGGCGGGGGTGCCGCCGTCGTCTCCCGAGGCGCCGAGGTAGGTGGCCCAGAGCACCTGGCTGCCGTCGCTCTTGATCTTGGCCACGAGCACGTCCTCGCCGGCGCCCTTGGTGGGCTGGTAGGCGTTGGTGAACCAGCCCGCCGGGAACCCGCCGGCCGTGGTCCACGCCACCACGTACACGTTGCCCTGGGCGTCGATGGTCAGGTCGCGCGAGATGCCGTCGTCGCCCACGCCGAGGTAGCTGCACCAGACGCGGGCGGAGAGGTCGGGCTGCATCTTGCAGACCAGCGCATCCTGCGGCCCGTAGAAGTTGGCGGTGCTGCCGCCGCCGAAGGTGGTCTGGAAGGCGCCGTTGGTCACGGGGAACGAGGCCCCGGCGCGCCCGCTCACGTAAATGAATCCCTGCGCGTCGGTCTCGACGCCGTAGATGCGCTCGTAGTTGGGCCCGCCCAGGAAGGTGGAGGCCACCAGCGCGCCACCCGGCGAGATCTTCATGATGAACGCGTCCGCCGGCGGGTCGAAGCCGGTGGCGTGGGTCACGTCGTACGCGCCCGGGGTCACCGGGAAGTTGTCCGAGTAGGTGTTGCCCACCACGATCACGTTGCCCTGGGCGTCCACCGTGACGTCGCGGGCCAGCTCGATGTCGTTGCCGGCGATGTAGGTGCTCAGGTTGGGATGGAACGCGTTGCCGGCCGGCTTGGCGGACACGGTCACCGCGGCCTGCGCGGAGGCGGGGCTCGCCGAGGCGGTGACCTGCGTGGCGCCGGCCGCGATGCCCTTGATCCGGCCGCCGGCCGTCACGGTGGCCGTGCCGCCGTTGCCGCTCCCCCAGGTGACCGTGCTGTTGGCCAGGATGTTGTTGTTGGAGTCCCGGACCACCGCGGTGAGCTGCAGCGAATCCCCCACGAACAGGCTGATCGGGGACGGGGTGATGGTGACGGTCTTGGGCGCGGTGGGCGTGGGGTTGGTGCCGCCCCCGTCCCCGCCGCTCCCGCCGCAGGCGGCGAGGGCGGCGACCATGGACACCAGCGAGACGACGGGGCGGATCCGGACCATCGGACTCCTCCAGCACGGGACAGGCACGGGCAGCAGTGGACCCCTAAATCTATGGAGCGACCCCGGCCACGGGAGTGACGATCCTCGCGGGCCCGGACGCACGGGGTGTGATCTCCATCACGCCAGCGCCGTCGCGATCCGTGAGGCGTTGGCCATCAGCGTGAAGGTCAGGTTCTTGGCCGGGAGGAACGCGAAGCCCGCCCCGTCGGCCACGTAGAGGTTGGCCCAGCCCCGGAGCCGGCCCTCGGGGGTGCAGCTGAAGCGGCCCGCGTCGGTGCGGGTCATGGGCAGCGTGCCGGAGTAGTGCACGCTGGTGCCCTTCGGGAGCACCCGCGTCATGCCGGGCGGGACCACGCAGCCCAGCCGGCCCAGGGCCTTCTTGACCCGGCCCAGCGTGCGCGCCACGAGTGCCTCTTCCTGCGGGTCGTCCACGTAGTGGATGCGCAGTTCCGCCGGCCCGTCGGTGCGCGGCACGATGGTCACTCGGCTCTCGGTCCGGCGCCGGTCGTGGAAGTTGACGTTGGCCAGCGCGAGCCCGGTGCGGAGGGCCCGGAAGATGCCGAGGCTGCCGGCCAGGTCGAGCGGCAGGCCCTGCACGATGGGGTGCACCGCCGCCGCCTTGAGGGTGGTGATCTGCGCGTGCACGTACTCGGCCGGGTTCCGCTCCGTGAGGCCGAAGGCCAGGAGGTGGAACTGGTAGCTCGCCGTGCGCACTTCCTTCCCCATCATGGCTGGGGTGAGGAAGGGCACGTGCACCTGCCGGTTGTCCATCAGCCCCTCGAGGCTCGCCACCTCGCCGCTGTGGGCGTGGTGGGTGGCCAGCACCAGCGCCGAGGACGGCAGGGCGCCCGCCGCGAGGGCGAAGGCCTCGCCCGGGACGCGCACCGGGTCGCCCCCGGCCAGCGGTCGGGCCACCACCGCGGTGATCCGGGCGCCGGCATCCTGCTCGAGGTGCGTGGCCAGGAGGCCGGGCATGTAGGTGAAGCGCGGATGTTGCCGCAGCTCGCGCAGGGTGTACGACGGGGTGTAGAGCGACTCGTTGGGGCAGCCCCAGAAGCAGCGGCCGAGCTGCCCGCAGCCCTGGCGGCCGCGGTGCCCGCGGCTCAGCGTGGCCACGCGGGAGCGGCCGAGGAAGAAGCCGAGGTCCTGCTGCAGCGCCGGGCGCACCCGCTGGTAGCGCGCCACGAGGTGCGCCGAATGCGGGTCGAAGGGGAGCGGCGGGAGGTACGGTGCGTCGCAGGGAATGAACTGCGCCAAATCGTCCGGCTCGGCGCCGACGCCGATCCGCTCCGCCACCTGCGCGTAGAACGGCGCGATGTCGTCGTAGCCGAAGGGAAACTCGGCCAGGTCCGTGGGCCCGAAGGCGTAGGCGCCGCCGGTCCACGCCTCGGCCAGGCCACCCTGCGCAAACGAGAACACCGGCACCATCTGCTCCGCCCGGGAGCGGAACGCGCCCGGCGTGCGGAAGACGTATTCCTTGCTGGGCGGGAAGCCGTAGTAGCTGGCCTTGGTGGCGGGGTACACCACGTTGCGGCCGTCCTCGCCCAGGAACCAGGCGGCGGGATCGGCCAGCCGGTCCTTCATTCCTTCGATGCTCGCGCCCCGCTCCACCGGGGCCGGCCGCTCGATCCCTACGTCCACCATCGTCACGTCGTGCCCGCGCTCCAGCGCGGTGAGCGCGAAGTGCACCCCCGAGGCCCCGGAGCCCACCACCACGACGTGGGTCATGCGGCCGCCCCCTTCCCGCGGAGCGCCAGGTGCGCCGGGCCGAGCAGCACGACGCCGGCCAGGGTGGCGAGGACACTCGTCAGGCCCGCCAGGCCGATGCGGACCACCGTCCCCGCGAGGGAGCCGGCGGCGGCGGTGTTGAGGTAGTCGTGCGCGGGCGGGCTCGACTCGAGCACGGCGCACATGAGCACCAGCTTCTGCCGCAGCAGGCCCGTGGGCCGCACCCGGCGCGCGTAGGCGTCGGCGATGCGGGGGAACGGGCCCCCGGCGGTGGCCACGCGCACGAGGAAGCGGTCGAAGCGGTCGGGCACGCCCTTGGCCAGGGCGGGCATGGTGGGGTGGCAGCGGGCGTACGCCTGGGTGACGTAGGGCGTCGTGGTGACGCCGGCGAGGTAGCGCGCGAAGACGGCGCTTTCCCGCGCGAGGGCGGCTGGGGAGTCAGGCATGGAGCGAGGAGAGCATTGCCGCCAGCGGCCGGGTCGGGCGACGGAGCCCGCTCGGCCAGGGTTCGGCCGGTACGGTGCCGGGATTCGCGAACGATGCGAGCTGGCCCGCGGTGAGCGGCAGGACAGGAAAGAGCAGCGGCTCGGCCAGCGCCAGCGCGGCGCGCACGGGACCGAGCGGAACGTGCAGGAAGGGACCTGGTCGCCCGCGCCCCCGGGTGCGGATGGCGCGGAGCAGGTCGAGAAAGGCGAGCACCTCGGGACCGCCGAGGCCCACGAGGCCGGTCGCGTCAGGCACTGCCGGCGCGCCGGCCAGCACTTCGGCCACGTCGTCCACGTGGACGGGTTGCACCGGCAGGGTGCCGGGGCCGAAGCAGATGCCGACGGGAGCGCAGGCCAGGGTCCGGAGGCCCGTCAGGACGGGACTGCCCTCGCCCAGGATCATGGTGGGGCGAAGGATCAGCGAGGGGATGCCGCACTCCCGGAGCACCTGCTCCATGGCGCGCTTGCTGGCGGCGTAGGGATAGTGCCGCTGGTCGGCGAAGCCCGCCGCCACGCTCGACAGCGCGATGATGCGCCGGACGCCCGCCGCGCGGGCGGCGGCCACGAGGCGCCGGGTGCCCTCCACGTTGGTGGCGGTGTACTCCGCCGGCCGCGCCTTCCCGGTGGTGGCGGCCAGGTGCACCACGGTATGGGCGCCGGCCACCAGCGTGGCGAGCGCCTGCTCGTCGGCGAGGGTCCCCGCCACCGCGCGCCACCCCGGCGCCGGAAGCGACGCCGCGAGCCGGGCGGGCTCGCGGATGAGACAGCGGACGTCGGGATAGCGGTCGGGAGAGAGCTGGGCGAGGAGCCGACGGCCCACGAAGCCGCCCGCTCCGGTCAGGGCGATGGGCCCTGTCATGTCCATGTGGGCATCCTGCGGACGCGCGGCATGGGACGCCTCAGGCGCCCGGCGCGCGGCTCGAGACCGGCAGCGACGCCGACGCCGGCTGGAAGGTGCCGAACCAGAGCGTCCAGCGGAGCCGCGCCACGCCCTTGATGTCGTCCCAGGCGGTCTTGACGATCTTCACGCGGCTGTCGTCGTCCTCGATCCAGCGGACCGGGATGTCCATGATCTTGTAGCCGTGCTTCTCGGCCAGCACCAGGAGCTCGGTGTCGAAGAACCACGCCTGGTCCTTGATGTTGGGCACGATCTCCTGCACCACGCGCCGGCTCACCACCTTGAAGCCGCACTGGGCGTCGCTGAAGCTGGTCCAGAGCACGGCCTTGATCATCAGGTTGTAGCAGCGGGAGATGAACTCACGCTTGAAGGACCGCGTGGTCTGCGAGGCGGGCAGGAGGCGCGAGCCGGTGCCGAGGTCGTACTGCCCGCCGGCCACGCCGTTGACCAGCCGGGGGAGTGCCGCGAGCTCGGTGGAGAGGTCCACGTCGGTGTAGCTCATGATGTCGGCGTCGCTCTGCGTCCACGCATGCCGGAGCGCCCGCCCGCGGCCGCGCTGCGGCAGCTGCAGGAACTGCACGTCGCCGTGCCGCTCCACCAGCATCTTCGCCACACGGTCGGTGCCGTCGGTGGAGCCGTTGTCCACCACCACCACCCGCCAGGCCCAGTCGGTGTTGGCCGCCAGGAAGGCGCGCACCTCGGTGACGCTCTTCTCGAGGACGTGGGCCTCGTTGAGCACCGGGATGACCACGTCCACCCGGAGCGGGGTAGGGCGGGGAGAACCGGGAGTCGCCGACATGCGGTACCTCGGGTTGGGGTGGGGGAAGCCGGGCGGACGCGGCACCGAGTGTCGCACCCTGCCAACAGCCTTGCCCCGGAGGAGGTGACGCGGCGCTCACTGGAGCCGGCACCTGTCTCGTAACGTACTGAACAGCAATGGGTTAGCGAAAACAAACGACCCCGCAAACGTGCAAGCTTGGTGCCACCCCCGGGGGGTCAGGTACCGCCGGGAGCCGGGTCATCCCCGAGGCGGCGGGACGGCCATTCTACCCGCCAGACGAGCCACAGGAAGGCCCCGGCCACCAGGAACGCAGGGAGCGGCGAGATCATCCCGCCCAGCTCCGGGGCATACTGGGCGGACATCCGGCCCAGGGTGGTCAGGGCCGGCAGCCGGAGGCCGCCCAGGTACACCGACTTGAGCCCCACCAGGATGCTCCGGTGCTGCTCTTCGAGCCGCCCCATGGCCAGTCCCCAGCCGAGCGCCAGTGAGAGGATGCCGAGGGAGAGGCTGATCCAGCGCGGCAGCGCCAGCAGCACCACCAGCGTGGCCACGAGGAGGAACGGGATCGCCGGCACCACGTAACGGATGCCGTGGATGTACTGGAGCTGGGTGTAGCTCAGGCTCGAGAAGAAGAGCAGCACCAGGGCCGGGAAGAGGAGCAACGCCCACAGCTCGCGCGGGGCGGGCTGGAAGGTGCTCCGGCGCCGCGCCAGCGGCGCCAGCAGCCCGAGCATGAGCAGCGGCCCGGTGACGAAGAGCCCGAAGCGCGGGTCGAAGAGCAGCATCTTGAAGAGGGCCGGGTCGGGACCCATGACGCCCTTCCAGCCCTTGTCGGAGAGCGCCTGCGTGGGCGGCATCCACTTCTGCGGCGGCATGAAGGCGTTGCCGAAGCACTCGTACTGGTACCACCAGAGCACCACCATGGGCCCGAGCGCGCCGAGGGTGATGCGCACGCCGGCCTGGATGGCCCCGCGCGCCCCGCCGGCCGGCCACGCCCGCACCAGCGCGTAGAGGCCGATGCCGGCCAGCAGCACGGCGCCGGTGTAGTCGCAGAGCAGCGCCATGCCGCCGAGGAAGCCGGCGAGGAGCTCGCGCTTCTTCTCCGTGAGGCCGGTCCAGTCGCCCGGGTTCCAGAGCACCGCGAAGGCCGCAAAGATGAAATGGGTGACGGCCAGGTTCTGGTTCAGGTACGCGCTCCGGAAGAAGAGCGGCGTGCCGAAGGCGTAGAGGAGCGTGCCGCCGACGGCGAGCTTGTCGCTGAGCCCGGCGCCGCGGAGGGTCTTGAACATCACCACCCCGCCGGCCGCCGCGAGCGGCGCCATGCAGAAGACCATGGTGATGAGCCCGATGAGCCCGAAGCGGATGTCGTAGCCGTTGGCGCGGGCCCAGGCATAGAAAGCCTGGCGCGCGGGGCGCGGGTCGTTGTAGACGGCGCCGGTGTCGCCGGTGGCGCGGCGCTTCGCCAGCTCGCCCTGGACCACGCGCTCCACCAGCGGGTGCAGCACGAAGTAGGGGACCGCGCCGAGCATCGAGATGCCGGGGTTGGCACCGTGGTAGGTGTGGCCCTGGAACTGGAAGAGGTCGGCGTGGCGGCCGGCGTAGGGATCGAGCGTGAAGGTGTGCCGCTCCACGATCGACGCCACCAGGAAATGCTCCCGCATGAAGTCGGTGGCGTAGTGCAGGCAGTACACCATCCAGCACGTCAGGAAGATGCGCAACCCGATCCCGGAGCGTGGCATGGGGGTCAGTCCTCCACCACGAAGGTGTCGAAGACCCGGCGGCTCGCCGCCCACTTGCCGGCGTTCCAGCCGGCCGGCTCGAGGGCGTCCACCGCGGCGTAGGCCATGGCCAGGGCGTGGTGGGTGTTGTCGTGCGCAAAGAGCCCCTGGCGGCCGTAGTTGACGAGCCGCGGCAGGCCGCTCGCCCACTGGTCCAGCACCCCGAAGGGCTTCTCGTAGCCGGTGAGGTAGATGGGATAGGCCTGGCGCAGGCGCCGCACGTGCACGCCGATGGCGGGGCGCGGGAGGGGGATGCCGGCGCGCGCCAGGTCCGCGGTCACCTGCGCGCCCAGCTCGGCGTCGCTCTTCTGCCAGGTGGCGTCGTCGGCGTCACAGGGGAGTTCGGCGCAGAGGATGGTCCGGCCGCGCGGCTCGGTGCTGGCCGAGTAGTTCTTGGGCTCCGAGAGGCGCGTGATGGACACGTCGGCCGCGGGGAGGTAGTGCGCGTCGTACTCGGTGAACTGGTCCAGGTCGAGCACCAGGTACACCAGCAGCATGGCGCGGTAGTGGATGGCGCCCGTGGCGCGCATCACCGGCTCGGTGAGCGCGCCCCGCACCAGGCGGGCGAGGACCGGGATCGGGATGGTGCTCCACACGTAGTCGGCCTCGAGGCGGAACGGTTCGCCCCCGCGCCGACCCTCCACGATCCACGGCGCATCCGCGCCGGCCGGCGGCGCCAGGCCCGTGACCTCGGCGCCGAGCCGGAGGTCCGCGCCGGCCTGCACGGCCGCACCCGCGAGCGCCTCGGTGATCTGGCCGAAGCCCTGCCGCGGGTAGTAGAAGCGCCCGGCGCCCGGCGGCTTCAGGCCCGGGACCGCCGACAGGACCTTCTTCACCAGCTTCCCGAACGAGCCCGCCGAGACGCGGCGGCGCGCCTGGATGCCGGAGAGCGTCTCCGGGGCCCGGCCCCAGATCTTCCGGGCGTAGGGAAAGTAGAAGTGCTCGCAGATGGTGGGGCCCAGGTTCTTCCGGAGCACCGCCGCGAAGGTGTCCTGCTCGATGACGCGGAACTTCTTGGTGGCCGCATCCTTCGTGGCGCCGAGCGCAAAGCCCGGCGGCATGCGGAGCATCAGGTCCACCGGCTTGAGCGGGAAGTGGATCCAGCGGCCCAGCAGCCCGATGCGGCCGTGGCGCGGGCGGTCGAGGAGGTCGCCGCCGAGGAGCCGCTGGAGGTCGGCCAGGATCGCGGGATCGGTGGCGGGATGGAGCCGGTGGCTGCCGTAGTCCACGCGAAGCCCCTCGAGCGTGAAGCTGCCGGCGTTGCCGCCGACCACCTCCTGCCGCTCGAGCAGCGTCACCTGCGCCTTGCCCGTGGTGCGGAGCTTCCACGCGGCGCCGACACCGGCGGGGCCGCCTCCCAGGATGACGACGCGCGGCTCAGGCATGGGTCACGAGGGTGGCGGGGTCGCCGCCATCGAGCGGGGTGGAACGGAGTCGGCCGAGCACCAGCCAGGCGAGGCCGCCGATGAGGCCGCCGACGATGAGCACCGTCTGCCAGAGGAGCGAGCACACCACGCCCACGGCGAACGGCACCCCGAAGGGCGCGAGCAGGCCGGCGAGCGTCGCCTCCCGCACGGCGAGGCCGCCCAGGCTGATGGGCATGAGGCCGGCGATCTTGGCCAGCGGCCACACGAGGAACCACACCGCGAGCGGCACCGTGATGCCGACCGCGTGCCCGAGCGCCGCGTTGAGCAGCACGAAGCTCCCCTGGATGGTGAGCGAGAGGCCAAGCGCCACCGCCGCGGTGCCGGGATTGCGGAGCATGCGGCGGAGCGCCACGAGGCTCCGCCCGATGGGCCGGCGGAACTTGCGCGGCCACCGGGCCAGCGGCCGCCGGAAGACGAGCGGGATGAAGAGCGCCACCGCCACCGCGCCGAGGATCATGGCCGCCGTCATGGCGCCCTGCAGCCAGCCGTCGAGCGCCGAGTGCGCGAAGAGCCCGCCGGCCACGATCAGGATCACCATGGCGATCATGTCGGTGAGCCGGTCGATGACCCCGCCGAGGAAGGTGGCCTCCGGCCGCTTGGTGAATTTCGCGGCCATCGCCGCCCGCAGCACGTCCCCGCCCACGATGCTCGGCAGGCAGAGGTTGGCGAAGAGGCCGGCGGCGTAGCACTGGACCGCGTCCCGCACCCGGAGGCTGGCGCGGCCCGCGTTGACGAAGAGCCGCCATTTGAAGACGCCCACCCCGTGGCCTGCCACGAAGCCCGCGAGCACGAAGGCCCAGGTCCCCGGGGGCAGCTTGAGCAGCGCGTCGCGGACCTGCGCCCAGGGGAGGAGCAGGAAGAGCAGGACGAAGAGCCCCGCGCTGACGAGGATCCGGAGCCAGAGCTTCACGGCCGCATCGCCATGCGCGCGTTCTGGTCGGCGAGGAGGCCCACGCACCAGATGATGAGCGCGCCGAGGAGCGCCAGCACCGCGCTCTCGGAGAGGTTGTCCTTGTAGATGTCGTACCCGAGCTTGCCGAGGCCCGCCAGCGCCAGCCACGCCCCCACCGGGATGAAGATCTTGAGCGGGTTGAAGTAGGTGATGACGCGGAGCACCAGCAGCGTGAAGTCGTAGGCGTGCCGCGGCCGGATCTTCGACTCGCCGAGGCGCGCGTGGTAGTTGATGGCCTGGTACTCCACCGCGTAGCCGTTGCAGAGCGAGGCCAGCGTGATGGTGGTGGTGAAGGAGAAGCCGTCGGGCAGCAGGTGCTCGTAGCGCTGCACCAGGTCCTTGCGCATCAGGCGGAGCCCCGAGTTGATGTCGGGGATCTCGTGGCCCGAGAGGTAGCTCGCGAGCCAGCGGATGAAGGCCTTGGCGGGCCGGCGCACCAGCGGGATCTGCACGGTCTGGCCGGTGCGGGCGCCCACCACCATGGCGTTCCGGTGCGCGGCCGCGAGCATCGCGGGGATGGCCTCGACGGGGTAGGTGCCGTCCGCGTCGGTGATCAGGATGTAGTCGTACCTGGCGCGGCGGATGCCGAGCTTGAGGCCGGCGCCGTAGCCGCGGTTCTTCTTCCGCCGGAGCACCCGGGCGCCGGTGGTGTCCGCCTCGGCGGCCGTGTTGTCCCTCGAGCCGTCGTCCACGACGATGATCTCGTAGGTCCAGCCGGTGCCCTGCATGACGCGCTCGACGTCCCGCACCTGGGCCGCCACGTGGGCGCCCTCGTTGTAGGCCGGGATCACGACGCTGACCGCATCGGGCAGCGCGACGCCGCCGTCGTCCTGGATCTCTTCGATCACTCCGTCACTCCGTCGTCGGGGTCGGGGCGGGGCGGGAGCCCAGCACCACGATGTCGCCACCACTGATGGTGCCGGGGAACACCCGCACCGTGTCGTACCGCTCCGCCAGGCGGGTCACCACGCCCGGCGCTTCCGCCACGAGGCGGATGGGGAAGGTCGTGAGCACCCAGGTGCGCCGGCCCGGCCGCTCCAGCGCCGCGAGGCTCGTGTCGGTGGTGAGCTCGGGCCAGTCGCGGCCCAGCCACCGGTGCACCGGGTAGTTGGTCAGGTCCACCGTGGCCGCCACGTCGCCGGGCGCCGCCTGCGCCTCCACGAAGGCCACCGCCTCCTCATACTGCTGCTTGGGCCCCCAGGCGCGACCGGCCGTGCTGCCCAGGGCCAGCACCGCCACCGCCGCACCCGCCAGCTGCAGTGGCCGCGCGTACTTCCCGGCCCACCCTGCCACCGCGAACCAGCCGCGCACCCCCACCAGCAGGATGAACCCCGCGAGGAAGAAGAAGAACCGCGGCCACAGGTTGTGCTTGAGCGCCACGATCGCCGCCACCGTCACCACGCCCGGCAGCACGAAGAGCCCGAGCGCCACCGGCTTCTCCTTCGCGTAGCGCACCACCCCCGTTAGGCCGATGCCCGCCACCACCGCGAGCCCGAGGTAGCCGCCCGGGATGCCGCGGGCCAGCACCGCGAGCATCTCGGTGACGAGCCAGAACGGGCTCTTCCACGCCGTGGGCGGCGGCGCCGTGGCCGCCGGCGGCTGCGCCGAGGCGAGCATGATGGGCACCAGGCTCGGCAGCACGGGGGCATACAGCAGCACGCCGCCGAGCCCGCCAAGCAGCAGCGCCACGAAGGCCTTCCGGCCGCGGTCGGGCGCGCCCCGGAACGCCACCAGCCACACCAGCCCGTGCGCCACCACCTGGAAGGCCGCCGTGAGGTGCGTGTAGAGCGCCAGCGCCGTGGTCACCGCGTAAAGCGCCACCATGCCGCGTCCCGCCGCGGGATCCCGCAGCAGTCGCACGAAGGCCAGGGTGGCCAGCGTGGCCAGGAAGAGCAGCCCGGTGTACCCGCGCGCGTTCTGCGAGAACCAGATGTGGTGCGACGACACCGCCAGCAGCGCGGCCGCCGTGAACGCCTCGGCCCGGGACGCCACGTGGCGGCCCAGGAGGTAGACGGCCGCCGGCCCCGCCGCCCCGAAGAGCGCCGCCGGCAGCCGGAGCGCCCACGCCGATTCGCCGAGGGCGCTCGTGCTCAGGTGCGCCAGCAGGGTGAAGAGGGGGTGCTGGTTCTTGCTGCCGAAGGTGGTGAGAAGCTCGCCCAGCGGGCGACGTGCATAGTCCACCAGCGTCTCGATCTCGTCGTACCAGAGCCCCTCGCCCAGGTGCGGCAGGCGGAGCGCCAGCGCCACCAGCACCAGGAGTCCGAGGGCGGCCCATTCCGGCCCCGTCAGGCCGGCAGCCGCTGTCCCGGCCCGCGCACGCGCCGGGGGCACCGGCGGGGGGGAGGAGGCGTCGGGGGCGGCGGTGGTCATGGACTCGGGGTTCGGGGGCCGTCAGGGACGCCCGGTGTTGGGCAATCCCCGTTCCAGAGCCGGTCTAGGCCTTGCCATGAAATGGATCAGGTCGCCCCGGGAGGGCCTCCAGGGCCGTTCCGCCCGGTTCCGGGCGAGCCAAGGATACCTGAAGCAGCATTTTTTGCTGAAATCATGCCGAGACAAGGGGTTAGCCTCGGCAGACAGCCACTGGGACCGGCCCCAGACCAGTCAAACCTGCCGGTCGTGCACCCCCGGGTGTTGCCTGGGCGCGACATGAGGATGCTACCCATGTTGGGATTCTGCAACTTGAGTAGGGCTTTTGCCGCAGTCGCGCTGTTCCTGCCCGGGACGCTGCCTGCCCAGGGTGTGCCCGCCCCGCCGCTCGCGCCCGTGGCGTTCGTGGGGGTGACGGTGGTGGACGTGGAGCACGGGACGCTCCTGCCCAACCAGACGGTGGTGGTGGCGGGGGGGCGGATCGAACGGGTGGAGGAGTCGCACCGGGCGCTGCCGCCGGGTACCACGGTGATCCCGGCGCGGGGGCGCTACCTGCTGCCCGGCCTCTGGGACATGCACGTGCACCTGGCGGCGGTGGCCATCGACCGGCTGGGGAACCGTCCCGGCAACTACGAGATCAACGCCAGCTGGCACCTCCCGTTGTTCCTCGCGCACGGGGTCACGGGGGTCCGCGACATGGCCGGCAACTTCCGGATGCTGCGCACCTGGCGCGACCAGATCGCGAGCGGCGAGCGCGCCGGGCCCAGGATCGTGCACACCGGCTGGAAGATCGGCGCCGCCGAGCCGGTGGTGCCGCGCGCGCCACGGGATCCCCACACAGAGTCGGACCTGCGCCGCGCGGTGGCTCTCGCGGCGGACGCTGGCGTCGATTTCATCAAGGTGGAGACGCTGCAGCCGGAGGAGCTGCGCGTCGTGGCGGAGGAGGCCCACAAGCGCGGATTGCAGGTGGTCGGTCACGTCGGGCCGTGGATGACGCTGCGCACCGCCTCGGAACTGGGGCTGGACGGGGTGGAGCACCTGCACCAGGGTGTGGCCGCCGGCTCCGCCGAGGACGATGCTCTGGCGGAGTCTGCGGATCGCGAGTTCTCCTGGTGGGGGGAGCGCTTGGTGCGCATCGGCTGGTGGGATCACGCCCGGCGCCGCCGGCAGCGCGCCGAGCGGATGCTCGTGACGTGGGACAGCGTCACCGAGGCGCGAACCATCGAGGTCCTGGTCCGCAACCACACCGAGCAGACGCCCACGCTCTCGGCGCTCCGTGACATCCAGCGGATCCAGCCCGAGATCCCGCCCGCGCGTCTGGCCTGGCTGCCGCCCAAGATCCTCCGCACCGACACCACCGACAAGGCCGTGGGCCCGTGGCGGGAGCAGATCTTCGTCAACCAGTTCGCGCTGCAGATGCGCGTGACCCGGATGATGCAGCGCGCCGGCGTGCCGATCCTGGCCGGCACCGACAGCCCGGGCACCCGCCGCGTGCCGGGGATGAGCCTGGTGGATGAGCTCGAGCTGCTGGTGGAGGCCGGTCTCACGAACCTGGAGGCGCTCCAGGCCGCCACCATCGCGCCCGCCCGCTTCATGAGGATGAGCGATTCCCTCGGCACAGTGACGCCGGGCAAGGTGGCGGACCTGGTCCTGGTGGACGAAAACCCCCTCGCCAGCCTGGGCGCGCTCCGGTCGGTGCGCGCGGTGGTGGCGGGGGGGCGGTACTACTCGCGGGAGGAACTGGACCGCCGCCTCGAGGGCGTGCGGGAGGTGCTGGCCCAGCTCAGGCGGGACGCTGCTCCCAGCGCCGTCGCCAGCGACGGGGCAGCACCAGGTAGTAACCCGTGAACACCAGCAGCAGGGCAACGGCGCTGGTGACCGCCAACACCCCGTGCTGCATGGCGCGGGAGAGGCCGAGGGTGCGGATCTGGTCGAAGGTGTGCATCTGCGCAATGAAGAACCGCACCCGGTGCAGCCCCGTGCTGAGCCCGACGCTGCCGTCCCGCTTGCCCACGTAGGCCACCGTGTGGGCCCCGTCCGCGAACTCCACGCGCCACGCGGGCAGCGGCCCCGCAGGATAGCCCAGCGAGAACTTCTTCACCTCGGTGACCGACGCCACGGGCAGCGGCTTCGGCAGCCGCGCCGTGGCCAGGGTCTCCGCCACGGCCCGGGTGACCTCCAGCCGGGCGCCGGTGCTCCCATTGATCAGGAAATTTCCCCTCGCCGCGGTGACGATCCGGTAGTAGGCCTGGTTGCCGAGGATCTCGAGGCTCCAGTCCTTCACGGCCGAGGTGTCGCCGTCGCGGGTGCGCACCAGCTCGGCGGCGGCGGCGGGGGAGAGCGTGACGCCGGCGACGGCCACGTCGCCGGGCTTGGCGTTCCGGGCCACGAGCGTCATCGGCAGCACCATCACCACGCCGCTGGCCAGCCAGATGAAGAGGAGGACGCCGAGGGCGATGCCCACCCACTTGTGGACGCTGAGGAAGAGACGGGTCATGGGACGGTGTGCTCGCTGCGCTGCCGCAGCCATTCGGTGTACCAGGCAATGGCCTCGTCGAGGCCCTGCTCGAGGGTGAAGGCCGGCCGCCAGTTCATGAACGTCCGCGCCTTGGTGCAATCGAGGTACTGCTTGGGGATCTCGTGGCTCGCCTCGTTCATGATGAGCGGCTCGAGGCCCGCCTTGCCCATCCGGGCGAGGATGGCCTTCACCATCTCCACCACGGACATCGGCGTCTCGGTGCCGAAGTTGAAGGCCTGGCCGTGGAAGCGGGGGTCGTCCATCCGCTCGGCGAGCTGGAGGTAGGCGTCCACCGCGTCGCGCACGTAGAAGTAGTCGCGGATGAAGGTGCCGTCGCTCCGGATCACCGGGCGCTCGCCCTGGAGCGCCGCGCGGATGGTGCCGGGGATGAGGCGGTTGAAGTTGAGGTCGCCACCGCCGAAGAGGTTGCCGCAGCGGGTCACCGCCACGGGCAGCTTGTAAGTGTGCCAGTACGAGAGCGTGATGAGGTCGGTGCAGCTCTTCGACACGTCGTACGGCCACTTGCCCTGGAGCGGCGCGTCCTCCTGGTAGGGGAGCACCGCGTGCTCGCCGTAGGCCTTGTCGCTCGAGGCCACCAGGACCCGCCGGAGCAGCTTCGGGTTGAGGCGGCAGGCTTCGAGCAGGTTCCAGGTGCCGCGGATGTTCGCCTCGAAGGTGCTCAGCGGCGAGCGGCTCGCGGTGCCCACGATGGTCTGGGCGCCGAGGTGGAAGACGGTGTCGATCTCGTGCTCGTTGAGCGCGCGGAGGAGGAGCTCCAGGTCCTCGAGCTCGCCGCGCACGGCGGTGACCCGGTCGATCACGCCCGAGGTGACGAGCCGGCTGGCCGGCACCCAGTCGCGGAGCAGGACCACGACGTTGGCCCCGCGCGCCACCAGCTCCTGCGTCATCCAGGAGCCGAGGAGGCCGCTGGCCCCCGTCACGAAGACGTTCTTCTGCTTCCAGCTCGTCATGACCAGACCTTCCAGGGTGCCCGCCCGTCCGCCCAGAGCGACTCGAGCAGCTGTTTTTCCCGCAGGGTGTCCATCGGCTGCCAGAAGCCGGGATGCCGGAACGCCATGAGCTGGCCCGCCGCGGCGAGCCGCTCGAGCGGCTCGCGCTCGAGGATGGTGGTGTCGTCGCCGAGGTAGTCGAAGACGCCGCGCTCGAAGACGAAGAAGCCGCCGTTGATCCAGCCCTCGCCGGTCTGGGGCTTCTCGGAGAACTCGCCCACCTGGTCGCCCACCAGGTTGAGCCCGCCGAAGCGCGACGGCGGCCGCACCGCCGTGACCGTGGCGAGCCTCCCGTGGGCGCGGTGGAAGGCGACGAGCGCCGTGATGTCCACGTTGCCGACGCCGTCGCCGTAGGTGGCCATGAAGGTGCCGCCCTTCACCAGCGGCTCCAGCCGCTTGATCCGGCCGCCCGTCATGGTGTCGAGCCCGGTGTCCACCACCGCCACCTTCCACCCCAGCCGCTTGGGCGACAGGTACTCGAGCGTGCCCGTGGCGAAGTCGATGACGTAGTCGGTGTTGTGGACGATGAAGTTGTGGAAGTACTCCTTGATGATCTCGCTCTTGTAGCCGCAGGCCACCAGGAAGTCGCTGTGCCCGTGGGCGGCGTAGATGTTCAGGATGTGCCAGAGGATCGGCCGGCCGCCGATCTCCACCATGGGCTTGGGGCGGGTGGCCGACTCCTCCGCGATCCGGGTGCCCCGGCCGCCCGCCAGGATGATCACTTCCATGCGTCGCCTAACAGATGAGGGGGTCGGGGATGGGGACGATGAACTTGCCGCCGCGGTTCCGGTATTCCTGCTGCTGCGCCATGATCTCGCCCGCGAAGTTCCAGGCCAGGATGAGCACGAAGTCGGGCTGGCGTTCGAGCAGCGTCTCCACCGGGAGCACGGGGATGTGCATCCCCGGGGTGTACTTGCCCACCTTGAGCGGGGACTTGTCCACCGTGTAGGGCAGCAGGTCGGTGCCGATGCCGCAGTAATTGAGCAGGGTGTTGCCCTTGGCCGGCGCGCCGTAGCCGGCCACCGTCTTCCCCTCGGCCTTGAGCTCCTCGAGCAGCCCGCGCACCCGCTCGCGGTTCTTCTTCACGTCCTGCCCGTACTGGAGGAAGCGAGGCAGGGTGGTGAAGCCGCACTTCCGCTCCTCCTCGGCCAGCGCCTTCACGGCGGGGGCGTGGTCGGGGTGGGTGCCCACCTTGCCGGCGTACATCCGCAGCGTGCCGCCGTGCACCGGGTGATGGTCGGTCCGCACGATGCGGAGCCCCACGGCCTCACAGAGGCGCATGAGCGCCGTCACCGAGAAGTAGCAGAGGTGCTCGTGGTAGACGGTGTCGTACTCCAGCCGCTCCATGAACTCCCGGATGTAGGGCACCTCGGTGATCATGAGCCCGTCGTCGGCGATCCACTCGGCGCCACCCTGCAGGAAGTCCCGCGTGTCGTCCACGTGGGCCAGCACGTTGTTGCCGATCACGGCGCGGGCCGGCCCGTAGCGGGCGCGGAGCTCGCGCGCGGTGGCGGTGCTGAAGAACTCGGCCACAGTGTCGATGCCCGCCTCCCGCGCCATCTGGGCGATGTTGCGCGCCGGCTCCACGCCGAGGGTGCGCACCCCGCCCGCCTTGAAGCACTTCAGCAGGCTGCCGTCGTTGCTCGCGGCCTCCACCACCAGGTCCCCCGCGTCGAGGCCGAGGTGGTCGATCACGGTGCGGGCGTAGGCCTGGTTGTGCGCGGCGATGGTGCTCGAGGTGCCCGTCACGTAGATGTAATCCCGGAAGAGGACCTCCGGGTCGATCACGTCGAGCAGCTGCACCAGGCTGCAGGTCTCGCAGAGGTAGACGTCGAGCGGGTAGCGCGCCTCGGCGGCGAACTCCGCCGGCGTGCGCAGGAAGGCGTTGGCCAGCGGCTGGGGCCCGAGGGCCAGGAACGCCGTGAGCTTGGTGCCGCCGCAGGCGCGGCAGGTGGTCCGCAGGTGGTGCGCCATGATCCTCAGGGACGGGCGGCGGGGGCACCGCCGGAGACGGGAAGCTCGGCCGGGGCCCCGGCGGGGCCGAGGCGGCCGAAGCGCGCGCGCGCCAGGTTCACGAGGAATTCCCAGATGGTGCTGCCCCGCACGTTCGAGGCGCCGCCCTCGCGCATCTGGCCCAGCACGTTGAGCTCGAACACCGGCAGGCCCAGCCGCCGGGCCTTGATCATCACCTCGGCGTCCAGGAACCAGTCCCGGCTCGCGAGGTTCATCCGCTCGTAGTAGGCCCGCGGGAAGAGCTTCGGGTTGCCGTTGATGTCGATGGTGCCGAGGCCGCCGAAGAGCACGTTGGCGAAGCCGTTGTAGATGATCGAGACGATCTTCCGCTTGAACCCGTCCATGCGGAACCGCCGGCGCACCTTCACCAGCTTCGGGGTCTTCGCGTTCAGCAGCACCTCGTACAGCTTGGCCACGTCCGTCGCCTCCACCTGCCCGTCGGCGCAGATGAACCCCACGAACCTGCCCCGGCAGCGCGCCAGCCCGCGGAGCACCCCGTAGCCGTAACCCTGGTTCACGGGCACCACTTCCTTGACCACCGGCAGGCCCTCGGCCACGAGCTCGTCGATGATGGCCCCGGTGCGGTCCTTGGACCCGTTGTCCACCAGCACCAGCTCCACCTCGAGGCCCCGCTCCCGGAACGCCTGCACCAGCCGGACGGTGGTGTTCCGGACCGATTCCTCCTCGTTGTAGCACGGCACGGCCAGCGACAGGAGCCGGTCGGTGGTCTCGGTCAGGACCTGGGTCATGGTCTACCCGCGGCTAAGGGGGCGCGCGCCAAAGGCGAGCGTACGGCGGAGTCCACCGCGGATGTCCAGCCCTGGCACCCATGCGGTGAGCTCCCGGAGCCGGTCGTTGCACACCTCGTCGTGTGCTAACTCATTGTCCGGCAACGGGTTTTCGAGTCTTACGATCGCTGGCGGAAGTTGCAAGAGCTGTGCCGCCTCCCGGATGAACTTGGCCACCGAGGTCAGCCGGCCGCTGGCGAGGTTCACGATCTCCCCGGGGACCCCCGCCGTCAGCCCTAGCCGGAGCAGCCCCTCGGCGGTCTCTTCCACATAGGTGAAGTCCTTCCGCTGGGTCCCCCGGGACAGCACCGGGAGGGTACCGGTCTGCTTCGCGGCAAGCAACAGCGGGAGCAGCCGGCCCGGGTGCTCCCCCGGGCCGTACACCTGACAGATCCGGGCGGTGAGGGCGGGAACCCCACGGGCCGCCGCCTCCCGGCGGACCGCCTCGGTGCCGGCGTGCTTGGTCACGCCGTAGACGCCGAAGGGCGCCGCGGCGGCCGACTCCGGGAGGTGACCGCCGATGTTGCCGTACTCCAGGATGGAGCCCACGTGCACCAGGCGGCGGCCATGCCACCCCGCCGGGGCGGGGCACTCGGCCAGCACCTCCACGAGCCGGCGGGGCAGGTCGCGATTGATGGCCTCGGCCAGCGCCAGGTTCTCGGCGCGCTTCTCCGCCGGGGCCACGCCATAGCCCACCGCGTTGATCACCAGGGCGGGCGCCACCGCGCCGAGCAGCATGGCGAGGGCGGCGGGGTCGGTGAGGTCCGCCACCTGGACGGTGGCCTGCACCTCCCAGGCGGCCAGCACGGGCTCGGCGGCGGCGCGGTCGAGCACGCTCACGTGCACCTCGGCGCCGGCCGCCGTCAGCAGGCGTGCCACCCACCGGCCGATGAATCCATCCCCACCGAGCACCAGCACGCGGAGGCCCCGGTAGGGCGCGAGGGCGGCGAGGTTCACGGGCGCCGCGGGATCGGCGTGGTCACGGGCGCGCCCGGCGGGAAGGGTCCTGCCACGATGCGGTACGGTCCGCCGGTGCGGCTCGGGCCCTCGATGACCCACACCGGGCGCTCGGGATACGCGGCCAGCACTCCAGCGCGGAGCGTCGAGTCGGCGTCGAAGGCGTACAGGGGCTGGTTGGCCTGGAGGTCGAGCGGGTTGAAGGTGGCCGCGCCGGCGTAATCGGGGAACCGGATCCCCTGCACCAGCACCAGGCTCCGGCCAAAGCCGGCCGAATCGGCGAGGGCGGCCACGCCGGGCCGCATGCGGCGATAGTGCCAGTACTTGTCGAGGGCGCGCCAGGGCAGGAAGACCAGCAGGGTCACCACCGACAGCAGCAGGACGGCCGCGAGGGGTCGCCCGGGCAGGGAGGAGCCCGCCTCGAAGGCCAGCACCGCGCGCGCGGCGAGGGCCACGAGCGGGTAGATCACCAGGAACCAGTAGCGCGCGCCGAAGTCCGGCCCGCCGCTGAACCAGTAGAATGCGTGGAGCCCCACCACCAGGAAGGTGGCCAGCAGGAGTCCCAGGTCCCGGCGCTCGATGCGGCGGAGGAGGCAGTACGCCACCACGAGGAGCAGCGACCCCGTGCCCCAGCCCAGCAGTTCCGTGTTGACCTGGAAGGTGTTGAGGTTGGCGTTGACCAGCACGTCCTTCCAGCCGTGACCCGGAAAGGGATCGAGCGAGGTCCAGCCGAAGCCGCGATCCGGGCCGAAGCCGAGCGCATTCTTCCCCGGGCCGTACACCCGGTCGGACCAGAGCATCACGGGGAACTTGAGCGGCGAGCCGGTGAGGGCGCGGTTGTACAGCAGCGTCAGCGCGCCCGTCAGCCCCATGCCGGTGCCGTAGGCGACCGCGCCGGTGAGGCGCGCGCGGGCGGCGTTCACCCCGTCGCCGGGCAGGAGGAGCCACAGGCCGGTGGCGCCGGCCACGAGGACGCCGTCGAGCGGGCGCGTGAGGCCGGCCCAGCCCGCCGCCGCGCCCGCCAGCACCAGCCACGCCGGCGAGTCGCCCTGCCGCCAGCGGACCACCCCCAGCGCGGCGAGGAGGCCCACCGTGAGGGTCACCGTCTGGCTCATGAAGCTCATGGCCAGGAACAGGTGCCAGGGCGAGGCGGCCAGCAGCAGCGCAGCCACGCGCGCCGTGCGGCGGTCGTAGAGCCGCCGGGTCACGGCGTAGGCCAGCAGCACGTTGAGGCCGCCGAGCAGCGGGTTCACCAGCCACTCGGCGCGCACCAGCGCCCCGAGCGCGAGGATGGCCGGCCAGCCGGGCGGGAAGGCGGAGAACCAGCGGCCGTGGTCGTTGAGGGTGATGTCCACGTCGAACGCGGGCAGCACCGGCGGCGTGGGCAGCGTGAGCGCCCCGCGCGCGAAGGTCCGCGCCTGCAGCAGGTACGCGGCCTCGTCGGGGATGTGGGGATGCCGCTCGTACACCAGCACGGCGAGGAGCGCCGACAGCCCCACGCTGAGCGCGGCCATGAGGAGCGGGACGGGATCCCGCCCCGCCTCGGCCCCGTCGAACCAGGCGGCCGCGCGCGCCGCCCAACGCGCCGGCAGCGCCTCGAGCGCCATGCCGAGCGTGATGAGCTGCAGCAGCTGCGCCAGCCCCGCCAGCAGCAGCTCCTGCCCATAGGCCCGCGGCGATGCGCTCAGCGTGGCGGACATCCCCACCAGGGCCAGCCCCAGCACCGCCACCTTGCCGCCCGACCACCGTGCCCGCACCCAGCCCAGCAATCCGCCGCCCCGGCGCACCACAGCACTGAGCACCAGGGCGGCCTGCAGGCCGAGCACCGTGAGGGCGGCCAGCTGGGTGGTGGTCCAGCCCCCGGCGAGCGGCAGGAAGTGCTGGTAGCGGATCAGCGGGCCCGCCGCGGTGAGCTGCAGCATCGCGGCGGTGCCCGCCGCGAGCAGTGCGAGCCAGCGCGCCGTGCGCGCGCCATCGCCCCGGTGCAGGAGCAGGGCGCCGATCCCGGCGATGGCGAGCGCCACCCAGAAGACCGGTGCCACCACCGCCGTGTTAGGGGTGGCCAGCGGGGGCAGCGCCCCCGGGCTAGCGGCTTGGAGCACGGGGGGCGGGGCTGGCCGGGTCGAACTGCTGCAGCAGGGCCTTGAGGGGCCCCCAGCGCGGGTCGGCGGCCGGCAGGCTCGTCTGCGCCGTGGAGTCGGCGGACAGGTCGAAGAGCTCCTCGCCCCCCGGCGCGGGGGCGTGCGTCGCGATGTACTGGGTGGTGCCCTGGATGGCGCTGCGGGCGCTCCACTTGTCGTAGTCGAGCGCGGTGAAGACCTCCCCGACACTGTCCGCCTGCGCGGGGGCACGCACCGCGGCGAGCGCGCGCCCCGGGGCGAACCGCGCATCGGGGAGGCCGGCGAGACCGAGGACCAGGCCGGGAACGTCCACCAGGGAGGTGGCGGCGGGAATGATGGGGCCCGCCGGGACGCCGGGCCCGGTCACGAAGAACGGGACCCGCACCTGCTCGGGATACAGGCTGGTGCCGTGGCCGCGCGGCAGGTGGTCGGACGCGTCGTCAGGGCCGAAGGACTCGCCGTGATCGGAGGCCACCACGATCACGGTGTTGGCCAAGCGGCCCCGCCGGCGCAGGGCGTCGAGGAGCTGGGCCACGTCGCCGTCGAGGCGGGCGAGGGCGGCGTCGTACGCCGCGATGGCCGAGGCCATGCTGTGCTTCGGCTCCCACGCCTTCTTGCCGTGCAGCTGGTTGTAGAAGGCCCGGTTCACGTCCATGAAGCAGATGTAGCCGAACGTCGGCCGCCCCGGGTGGGCATCGACGAAGTCGAGGTAGTGCCGGATGGTCCGGGTGGCCGGCACCACCGGCTGTCCCGGCCGCCAGCCGAAGAGCGCGAGCACCCGCGAGCCGATGCGCCCGGCGCTGGTCCGCTCCCACAGGTCGAGCTGCTCGTACACCCGGAAGCGCGTGAAGCCGCGGCCAAGGTACTCCGGCGTGACCCACGCGTGGTTGCTGGAGAAGGCGCCCGTCGCGTACCCCGCATCCCGGAACGCCTCGGCGACGCTCGGGATGCTGTCCCCGAGCCGGAGCCCCGGCCAGTTGGCGCCGTGCACCGTGATGGGGCGCCCCGTCAGGATCGACGCGTGCGACGGCAGTGACCACGACGACGGCGCCCACGCGTTGGCGAAGTCGGTGCCGCTCATGGCCAGGCTGTCGAGGGTGGGCGTGAGCGAGCGGGCGCCGGTGAAGCGGTCGCGCCGGACGGTGTCGAGGATCAGGATGAGGACGTCCGGCCGGCCGGCGGGGGCCGCGGGGAGCGCGGCGACCCGGCGCTGTTCCGTCAGGCGCTGTTCCAGCTGCGTGCCGCCCAGGGCCAGGAGCAGCAGCGCCGGCAGCACGAGCAGGCGTCGCCGGAGCATGGGGACGAACCCCGCGCCCTGCGCCCGCACCGCCCGCGAGACCATGGTGCCGACCCCGAGCCCGAGCAGCGCCACCGTGACCGGATGCAGCACCTCGGGCGCGCGGAGCACGGCCATGGCGCCGAGCGCCCCGAAGACGCCCCACGCGGCGGGGGCGGTGCCCGCCGCGGGCCACGACCGGGCCAGCAGCGCCAGCACCACGGCCACCGGCAGCAGGATGAGCAGGTTCCCGAGCGGTGTGATCCAGAGCGCGGCCGGCCCGAGCTTGTGGGCGGCCTGCAGGACCGGGTACCCCCGCAGCACGATGTCGAGCGCCCCCTCCAGCAGCCCGAACAGCACGGCCGCCCAGGTGGCGCTGGTGAGGAGGTCCTTGAGCGGGGCGGGGCCGCGGCTCATGGCGCCACCGGTGCAGGACCGGTGGCCCCGGCCGGCAGGCGCGAGCGCGCCACGTACACCGTCACCGGCGTGAGCAGCCGCTTGGGCCACCACTCGTCGAGCTCGGTGGCGCCCGGGATCACCCGCACCGCCACGTAGTGCGAGTCGATGGCCTCCGGGATCCCCGAGCCGCGCGAGTGCCAGTCGTAGGGGTTGCCCTTCGGGAAGGTGTGGATCAGCAACTTGTCGTACGTCTCGGCGCGGATCCGCGCGAGGGTGCCCTGGATGGCGTCGAGGTCCATCCGGGGCGAGTTGGCGCCCAGATGGAGCTGCACCGCCGAGGCGCGGTCCTTCTGCAGCGTGGTGTCAGGCAGGTACACCCAGCTGCCACGATCGAGCAGCACCTTGTGGGGGTCCATCCCCCGGAACTCGGCCTCGATGGCGGCCACCTGCGCCAGCGCCTCCTCGGGCACCTTGTTGACCGGCTCGCGCACCAGGCCCAGCGCCGGCGGCAGGAGGCCGATCCCGAGCGCAAACCCGAGCTGCCCCACCAGCCGGACCTGCGGCTCGGGCGTGGCGAGCAGCCGCTGCCACAGGCGCGGCAACGTCGCCAGGCCGAAGGTGGCGGCCATGAGCACGCCGGGCCCCAGGTGATTCTTCTGCCAGCCGATGCCGGTGGTGTAGCACTCGAGGAGCAGCAGGCCCGCCGGCACCAGCCAGGCCAGCAGTGCCGGCACGCTCCGGTCGCGGAGCACGAGCTCCCAGAGCGCCAGGAGGAGCATTCCGACGTAGCCGCCCGCCAGCACGAAGGCCTGCAGGCTCCGGCCGAGTCCCACGGACTTGTCGCCGAGCACGCCGAAGATCCAGTAGCCGGTCTGCGGGCCCCCGACGCGGAAGAGCAGCCAGAGGCTCAGCGCCAGGAAGAGCGCGCCCAGCACGCTGAAGGTCACGATTTCCCGGGCCCGTCGCCCGCTCACCACCAGGTACCCGCCGAAGAGCACCAGCCAGATCACCAGGCTCTGCTTGGACCAGAAGCCCACCGCCGGCAGGAGCGCCATCCCGACGGTGACGCCGAGGCCGGGCCGCAGCAGGTGCCGCGCGAGCAGCCAGAAGCCGCAGGCCGAGAGGAGCAGCGTGAAGCTGTCGGGGTGCAGCGTGTGCACGTTGAGGTTGAAGCGCGGCTCCACCCCCACCAGCACCAGCAGCGGGAACCAGGCGGCGAGCCAGAGCGGCCGGGCCGCGTACTCGCCCGGCGCCAGGAAGCGGCGCGCCAGGTGGTCGGCGGTGCTCGTGGCCACGGCGGCCGCCACCAGCACGTAGGAGAACTGGATCAGCCGGAGCGGCACCACGGAAAACTCCACGCCGAAGAGCCGCGCGATCCCGTAGGTGAGCAGCTGCGCCCCCGGCGTGTACACCGAGTCGATGTTGTCGAGCACGTCGCCGTAGAGCGGCACGCCCTTGTGGAACTGGAGGAGGTCATTCAGGTAGTCGCCTTCCCAGAAGCCCAGGAAGTCGGCCGGGAAGCGCAGGTAGAACGAGAGGCCCCAGAGCGTGGAGAGCGCCAGGCCGGTGGCCAGCGCCACCACCAGCACCAGCGGCCACTCCGGCGCCCGCGCCGGCGCGGGGCGGCGGAGCTCGCGCGTCACCAGGGCGCCACCGACGGCGAGCAGGGCCAGGGCCGCCGGCAGCGCGGCCCCGAAGGGCGCCGTCCCCGCGCCCTTGGCCACCACGAGGAAGAACGCCACGCCCCCAAGGATGCCGGCGACGGCCAGCCCGGGGGCCGCGCGCTCGGTCGGGGTCAGGGGTGCGGTCATGCGAGTGCCGGGGCGAGCGAGGTCATCACGGTTGGTCCACGAAGCGGCGGGCGGTCGCGTGGTCGCGGGGCGCCCACCGGGGTTGTCCTGGATCGGGGGAGTCCATCCCGGGAGGGGGCCGCCTCCCGGGGTCGGGCAGACGGGGCCTTCGGGGCCAAAATGGCGTCACTTCCCCGTGCCATTCCCGTGCCAGCGGCGCTCGGTTCCAGGGGCCAGGAGTCCCAGGGAAGTGGGTTCCTTCGGTCGGCGCCGATGCGGCCAGGGCGTGTCGCTGTAACACGATGTGGTGAAACAGGTTAGAGAGTCATTGTCGGTGCCGGGTGAGCGGGCGCCACCGTCCCCCCGGGACGCGCCGAACCCTCGCCGTCGCTCTGGGGCTGCTTGGGGGTATGGGAGCTTGAGAGGGACCCGGCGGGACGCCTGAACCCTCGCGCGGGGTCGGCCGTGCGAGGGCCAGCGGCCACCCGCCGATTGCGTCAGGGCACGGAGTCGGGCGGGGATGCACTCACTGGTGGAGCCGGAGGCAGGAGGCCGGTGGTGAAGCCGGTCTGCTTGGGATGCTCCCAGAGACTGTCCGGGACGATCCGCCGCAGCGCCTGGACGTACCAGTCGGCCGAGTCGGTCTGGCGGACGTCACCGCCCCAAACCCGGCGGCCGGCGGGCGTGTCGGCGAGCGCCAGGAGCTCCGCCGTGCTGTCGCCGCGCAGGATGAATTCGTGGTCGTCCACGATCAGGGCGCGGGCGTCCCCGAGTTGCGCCGGCGAGCCCCGCGGGGCGCGTGGCACCCAGCTCAGTTCGGCCAGCGCGACGCCCGGCTCTGCCCCCTCCTGCCAGTACCGGGCGAGCGTCCGGCCGCGGGGGGCCACCGGGGGCTCCACGGTCGCGAGGTCGAGAACCGTGGCCATGACGTCGCGCAGGCTCACCGTCTCCCGGATGCGGAGGCCGGCCGGCGCCCGGCCCTCCGCGACGATGACCAGCGGGACGTGCAGCGCCAGCGGATAGAGCGTGAGCCCGTGCTCAAACCAGCCGTGCTCGCCGAACTCCTCGCCGTGGTCGGCCGTCACGACGATCACCGTGGGGCGCCCGCGCGGGAGACTGTCGAGCAGGGCGCCGACGGCCCGGTCGAGCCCGGCGATGCTGGCGTCGTAGGCCGCGATCATGCGCGCGGTGTCGTCGTTGAACGCGGGGGTTCTCGCCCATGGGCGCCCGCCGTTCCAGACCCGCTCGGCGAGCGGCGGCGCGGCGGGGGCCGGCCCGAACGCATTCGCCAGGTCGGGCGGGGGCACGTAGGGCTGGTGCGCGTCGAAGTAGTTCACGAACGCAAACCAGGGCCGCTCGCCCTGCGCCCGGACCCAGGTGAGCACCTCCCGATTCACGTCGGCGGCGTGGCGACGGGCGGGCAGCTCCTCGGTGGCCAGCCAGCGACGCACGATGCGGTTGCCGGACAGCAGGCGCCCGAGCGAGGTGGCCTCGACCGCCTCCCCGAGCGTCACGGCGTGGTCGCGGTACACGTCGAAGCCGCGCCCGAGCCCGGTCTCCACCGCGCAGTTGATGGTGTTCCCCACGAAGCCGCCGGTGGTGTACCCGGCCGCGGCGAGCACCTCCGCCACCGAGGGCACGTTGCCCTGGTAGGGTTGCCACCAGTCGGCGCGGAAGGCGTGCGGGTGCCGCCCCGTCAGCAGGGTCACGTGCGATGGCAGGGTCCACGGCGCGGTGCTGTAGGCCCGCTCGAATGTCACGCCGCGCTCGGCGAGGCGCGTCAGCACGGGTGTGGTCGGCCGCCCGTAGCCGTAGAGGCTCAGGTTGGCGCCGCGGACGGTGTCGAGCACCAGCAGCAGGACGTTGGGGGCCGTGGCCGCGGCCGCCGGCCGGTCGGCCACCTCGGAGGCGTGGTAGCGCGCCGCGAGCCGGCGGCCGGCGGACACTAGGAGGCCGGCGGCGCCCACCAGAAGGGCGAGCACGAGCGCCATCCCGCGTGCCACGCCCGGGCGCGCGCGGAGCAGCGGCTCCGTCCCCAGCCGGGCGAGGCCAAGGGCGAGCAGCAGGATGGCGGCCTTGTGCAGCAGCGGGTGGAAGATGTGCAGCCCGGCCCAGCTTCCGAGGAACACCACGCTGCCGACGGCCAGCACCGCGGCTCGTTCGCGCGAGGTCACCCACCGGCCGAACATGACCAGCAGCCCGCTCACCACCACGAAGAGTGAGGCATAGGCCAGCGGCGCCATCCAGAGCGCGTCGGGTCCCACGCCCATCCACCGGTGGACCAGCAGGCGCCGGACCCAGAGCGCGCCGAACTCAGCCAGCCCGAGCCCGAGTCCCACGGTGCCGGCCACCAAGAGCACCGCCCCGGTGGACGGGGCGGGGAGGGGGGCGCGGGGCGCGGGGTGGGGCATCAGGTCACCGCGGGCCCCGCCGCGGCGGGCCCGCCTCACGATCGAGATGAGACTGCAGGGCCGCCGTCGCCGGGGCCCACGCGGAGTCGGGCGCGAGGTTCCGCTGCTGCGCCGAGTCCGCCGCGAGGTCGTACAGCTCCACGTGCTGGTCCACGTCGCGCACCAGCGACAGCGCCTGGGTCACCACGCCCTGGACGTCACCCCGGCTGGTGGCATCCCATTCCGGGCGGTTGCGGGCCCAGCGGACCCCGAGGAGCAGGGTGTCGGAATCCGACAGTGAGGCTGACGGAGTCCCCGGCTGCCAGAAGCGCGCCAGCGAGCGGCCGGGCAATGGCCGGTTCCCGGCCGGTGCCGCGAGGTCGAGCACCGTGGCCGCGAGGTCCCGCAGGGTGGCGCGGGCCTCGACCACCGTGTCGGCGGGCACCCGGCCCGGCCAGGCCAGCACCAGCGGGACCGCCACCGCGGGCAGGTAGAGCGTGTGCCCGTGCCCGTAGAAGCCGTGCTCGCCGAACTCCTCGCCGTGGTCCGACGTCACGATCACGAGCGTATTGCGGAGCAGCCCGCGCGCCTCGAGGTCCGCAAGCAGCCGGCCGATCTCGTGGTCGATCGACGCGATGGCCTGGTCGTAGGGGCGCATCGGGCGGGGGCGGTCGTCCTTGTACAGCCCGCCGTGCGCGGCCGGGGGGAGCGGGGGGTACTCGATCGCCGCGAACGCCGTGTCGAACGGCGGCAGCGGCAGGTACTCGCGGTGCGCGTCCAGATAGTTCAGGAACGCGAAGAACGGCCGGTCTCCCCCGCGGTCCAGCCACGCCAGCAGCTCCGCGTTCACCTCCCGCGCGGTCTTGCGCCGGTAGTCGAGCCGCGCCGGCGGCAGCCAGCGCGCGAGCGGCGCCAGATCGTACAGCTTGCTGGTGAACGCCGAGGTGCGGAGCACCTGGGCGAGGCTCAGGGGGTGCCCGGCATAGTGCTGGAAGCCCCGGTCGAGGCCGGTCCAGCGCCCCGTGTAGCTCAGGTTGGCCACCATGGCGCCGGTGCGGTAGCCGCGGGCCGCCAGCGCTTCCGCGAGCGTCGAGTCCGCCGCATCCAGCGGCACTTCCCAGTCCGCCGACAGCTGGTGCGGCCACCGCCCCGTCATGATCGACGCATGCGACGCCAGCGTCCACGGCGCCGGGGCGTACGCCCGCGCAAACCGCACCCCCTCGGCGGCGAGCCCCGCGAGCACCGGGGTCGTCGGCACGCGGTAGCCGTAGGCACTGAGGCTCTGGGCCCGGACCGTGTCGAGGATCAGCAGCAGGACGTTCGGGGCGCCGGCCGCGGCGGGCGGCAGCCCGGCGAGGGCGCGGCGCTCACCCACACGATAGCGCACCTCGATGCCCACCGCCGTGAGCGCGAGCACGCCGAGCAGCGCCGGCACCGCCGTCCTCAGGAACCGGTCGACGGCGGGCCAGCGACCGCCGAGGCGCTGCGCCGCCTGCACCCCGAGACCTAGAGCCAGGAGGTCCACCGTGATGACGCCGAGGTGGCCGTCAAATTCCCGCAGGGCGGCCATCCCGGCCAGCGTGCCGAACAGGCCGAGCATCCGGGCCGGGGTCACCACCCGGGGCCAGGCGGCGTGCAGGCCGGCCACCAGGAGTCCGACCGCCAGGAAGAACAGCAGGTTGGCCGCCGCCGGCATCCACGTCAGGTACAGCCCGAGCCGGAGTGGGACCGACTCGAACTCCCACCGCACCACGTTGGCCAGCGATTCCAGCAGCCCGCCGACCAGGCCGAACCCGGCCGCGAGCCGCAGGACTCCGGGCATTCCGACCCGGGTGGGAGGCGCCGCCGTCATCGGGTGCCCTCCCCGGCCTCTGGCGTACGGCAAAACGCCGGGCAGACCGGCGTGCCTCTGCCCGGTACGCCGGGCGGGCGGCGGAGCGACATCTTTACCTCGAGGTGGCGGAGGATGCCCTGCGGGACTCCCCACAATCTGGCGAGGCGGATTCTCCGGGCGAAGGGGAGGCCGGTTCCGTTGCGGTGACGCAACAGTCTTGTAGCTTCCCTGCCGCCCCGGCCGCGTTCCGTTGCTCGGGCCAAACAAGTATGGGTCTTGCTTGCCGCAGTTGATCGACCAAGATGCCTATGCCGACCCCCCAGGCCCCCCGGCCTCCCCTTCCGAGCGTCCTCCATGCCCTGGCCCCCGGGCCTGCTGGCGGGCTCGAGAGCGTGGTGCAGCTGCTGGCGCGGGGCTGGGTGGAGTTGGGGGGACGGGTGGGGCTCGCGCTCACGCTGGATCGCGGGGCGGTGCTGGCGCCGGCCTTCCGGGAACTCGAAGGGCTCGGCGTCGAGCTCTTCCCGCTGGAGTTGCCGCCTCGGGCGTATCTGGCCGAGCGCCGGGCCGTGGACGCCGTCATGGAGCGCTTCCGGCCGGAGGTGGTGCACACGCACGGCTACCGGGCGGACCTGATGGCGGGGAGCGTGGCGCGGCGCCGGGGCGCCGTGCGGGTGAGCACGCTCCACGGCTTCACCGGCGGCGACTGGAAGAACCGCCTCTACGAACGCCTGCAACTCCGGGCCCTGCGGCGCTACGATGCGGTGGTGGCGGTCTCCGCCCCGATCGTGGAACGGCTCGCCACGCTGGGCTTTGCCCGGGAGCAGGTCGCCCTCATCCCCAATGCCTGGGCGCCGCACGCCGCGCCGCTCCCGCCGGCCGAGGCGCGCGCCGCGCTCGGCCTCCCGGCGGGGGCCACGCTGCTCGGGTGGGTCGGGCGGCTCTCGCCGGAGAAGGGGGCGGACGTCTTCCTCGCGGCGGTGGCGCGACTCGCGCGGGCCAACGTGCACGCCGTGCTGGTGGGGGAGGGCCGTGAGCGCGCCGCCCTCGAGGCGGAGGCGGCGCGCCTCGGCATCGCCGATCGGGTGCGGTGGCTCGGGCTGGTGGCCGGGGCGGGGCGCTTCGTGGGGGCGTTCGATGCGTTCGTGCTGAGTTCCCGCACCGAGGGCACCCCGATCGCGCTGTTCGAGGCCATGGCGGCCGGCGTGCCGATCGTGGCCACCGAGGTCGGCGGGGTGCCGCAGGTGGTGGCCCACGACGCCGAGGCGCTGCTGGTGCCGCCGGAGGACCCCGCCGCGCTGGCCATGGCCCTCGGGCGGTGCCTCGATGATCCGCCGGCCGCGGCCGCGCGCGTCGCGCGCGCGCACACGCGGCTGGCCTCGGAATACGCGCTCGGGCCCTGGCTCGAGCGGCATCGTTCGCTCTACACCTCGCTCCCCGGCCGCCGGGGACGGACGCCCTGATGATCGCCACGGATCTCGAGCTGTTCCTGTTCCTGCTGCCGGGCCTGCTCGGCACGTACGCGTATTTCCTCTACCCGGCGATCCTGCGCCTGTGGGGGAGCCTGCGCCCCCCGCGCCCGCCGCTCGGCGATCCTGCCGTCTGGCCGCGGGTGAGCATCGTGGTGCCGGCCTACAACGAGGCCCGCGCCATCCGTCGCACCATCGAGTCGCTGCTGGCCCTCGACTACCCGGCGGACCGGCGCCAGATCCTCATCGTCTCCGACGCCTCCGAGGACGAGACCGACGCCATCGTGGGCGAGTACGCCGAGCGCGGCGTGGAGCTGCTGCGCCTGCCGGTCCGCGGGGGGAAGACGGCGGCGGAGAACGCGGCGCTGGCGCGCCTCGACGGCGAGATCATCGTCAACACCGACGCCACCATCCGCATCCTCCCCGGCTCGCTCAAGCCCCTCATGCGGGTGTTCCAGGACCCCGGCATCGGCGTCGCCTCCGGCCGGGACGTGAGCGTGGGCGACATCACCGTGGAGGGCAACCAGGGCGAGTCGGGCTACGTGGGCTACGAGATGTGGGTGCGCTCGCTCGAGACCATCGTCGGCTCCATCGTGGGCGCGAGCGGCTGCTTCTACGCCATCCGCCGCGAGCTGCACGAGGTGCTGGTCCCCGCCGCCCTCTCGCGCGACTTCGCCTCGGCGCTCACGGCGCAGGAGCATGGGCTGCGCGCCGTGTCGGTGGACGAGGCCGTCTGCCTGGTGCCCCGGACCGCGTCGCTGCAGCGGGAGTACAAGCGGAAGATCCGCACCATGGCCCGCGGCCTCGAGACGCTCTGGTTCAAGCGCCACCTGCTCAACCCGTTCCGCTACGGGCGCTTCGCCTTCATGCTGTGGAGCCACAAGCTGGTGCGCTGGCTGGTGTTCCTGGTGTGGCCGGCGGCGGTGGTGGGCCTGGCCCTCCTGGCGCTCTCCTCGTGGCTCGCGGCGGTCGCGCTGGCCTGCACGCTGCTCGGCTTTGCGCTCGGCATCGTGGCCATGCGGGCGCCCGAGGGCCGGCCGCTGCCGCGGCTCACCGCGCTCTGCGGATTTGCGCTGGCCTCGCACCTCGCGGGGTTCATCGCCTGGACCAAGGCGCTGCGGGGGGAGCTCAACCCCATCTGGGAGCCGACGCGCCGGCCCGTCTGAGCGGCGTGTGCCAAGGCCCACCGCCCCCGGGAGCCGCGCTCCCGGGGGCGGTGGCGTGCCGGGGGGTGCCGCTCAGTCGGCCGGGGTGGCGGCGGGCGGGAAGAGGTGCAGGGTGCGGGCGCGCAGGCTGTCGCGCGCGGCCAGGCCTGCGGGCGTGCCGCCCAGGTCGTGCTGCTCCAGCGGGTCCGCGGTCACGGCGTAGAGCTCCTCGCGCTCGCTGCCGAGGTTGCGGATGTAGCGGAGGTCGCCGGTCATGAGGCTCGCCATGTTGCCCTGGCTCACCGGGTACTGGATGGCCTGGCGCGGCACCTGGCGCACTGCGGAGAGGATGGTGTCGGGCGCCACCGCCGCGGTCGACGCCCAGTGGCGCCGCAGCGAGCGGCCGGGGAAGGCGCCGCCGGGGAGGCCCGCCAGCTCCATGATGGTGGCCGGCAGGTCGGTGAGCGCCACCGGCGCCGTCACGGTGGTGCCGGCGCCGTCGCCGTCGGGGGTGAAGATGAGGAGCGGGACGTGGACCGCCGTGAGGTAGAGCGTGTTGCCGTGGTCCCAGACGCCGTGCTCCAGGAACTCCTCGCCGTGGTCGGCCGTGACGACCACGATGGTGTTGGCCAGCGCCCCCCGCGCCTCGAGCTCGCGGAAGAGCCCGCCCAGCGCCGCGTCGAGCGCCGCGATGGCGCTGTCGTACGCGTCCTCGGCGCCGCGGGCCCGCCGCGGGTCGCGCGGCTCCCCCGGCTGTTCCCGCCCGATGCGCGGCACCTTGGGCACGCCGGGCGTCTGGAACAGCGTGTCGAAGGGCGCCGGGGGGAGGTAGGGCCGGTGGGCGTCGTACAGGTTGAGGAAGGCAAACCACGGCCGGCCGGGATCCCGGCCCAGCCAGCCGAGGAAGCGGTCGATGAGCACCGGCGCCGTGCGGCGCCCCAGATTGTCCTGGGACCCCACGAGCGTCCGCAGCAGGCGCACCCGCGCGATCATCCGCCACAGCGCCGCGCTCCGCGCGACCTGCCCCGGCGTCAGCACGTAGTCCTCGTAGTGCGTGAAGCCGCGGGCCAGGCCCACTTCCTCGCTGCAGTAGTCGGTGTTCCCCACGAAGCCGGCGCTCCGGTACCCCGCGCGGCCCAGCACCTCGGCCAGCACGGGGTGCGCGGCGTCGAGCGGCACCATCCAGTCGGCGGAGAGTTCGGGGACCGGACGCCCGGTGAAGATCCCCGCGTGGGAGGGCAGCGTCCACGGGCCGGGCGCGATGGCGCGCGTGAAGCGCACGGCCTGTGGCGCGCGGCGGTCCAATTCGGGCGTGGTGGGACGGCCGTAGCCGTAGAGGCTCAGGTTCATCGCCCGCACCGTGTCGAGCACGATGAGCAGCACGTTCGGCGTCCGCCCCGCCGCCGGCAGGCGCGCCAGGGCCCGTCGCTCCGCCAGCGATTGCCAGCCGATCATCCCGGCGGCCACCAGCGCCGTGGCTCCCGCGAGCCACGGCAGCAGTCGCCGGGTGCCATGGTCCACGCCGGCGCGGCGTGGGCCGGCCCAGCGCGCCACCTGCACCCCCACGCCGAGCGCCAGGAGGAGGGCCGCCACGCGGTGGATCGAGGGGAAGGAGTAGAGCGCCCCGAGCACGGCGAGCGCCGTGTACACCACCACCGGCAGGCCTCGCAGCGCGGGGAGGCGGACCAGCGCCAGCAGCAGCACCAGCCCGGCGCCCACGGTCAGGAAGAGCACCAGGTCGGCAACCGGCGCCGTCCACACCTGGTGGCGGCCCACGAAGACGATTGGCTCCACGAACAGGCGGCGCCACGCCGTGGCCAGCACGTCGAGGTAGCCGGCCACGAGGCCGGCGCATGCCGCGAGCCGCAGCTCGGCCCAGGGATCGAGGCGTCCCGGCGCGCTCATGCCGCCCCCGGCCCCAGTGGGGCGGCGGTGGGAGCCCGGCATGCCGGCGCGCGACCGGTGTCGTGGCGACGCATGGGCAACCTCGGTGAAGGGATGGCAACCGCCGCGGGCACGCGGCGGGATGCTGGACGGGACCTGGGGGCGCCGGGCGCCGCCCTACCAGGCCGGCATCGCCTCGGCGACGGCCGGCACCAGGGCCTGCGCCACCTGGGTGGCCACCTCGGCGGCGCGTTCCTCGGAGGTGGCCGGATTGAGGTGCACCACGATGCGCACAAGCGACTCCTCGCTGCGGCCCCGCAGCGCCGAGTCGCGCAGGAGCTCCCACTTCACGCGGTACTCGTTCGACTCCACCCGGCCGCGCCCCTGGTACCAGTAGAAGACCAGCGCGCGCGCCTCCTTGTTCTGCAGCAGGTAGCGGTTCACCACCACCGGGCCGGCGGCGGTGGGCACCGTCGTGGTCTGCTGCTGCAGCGCTTCCCACCCCGAGCCGGGCAGGCAGTTCTTGGGCGAGTGGATGGTCTTGCCCTGCGTCTGCTGGTCGTAGTAGCCGACGTAGATCTCGAACGGCGCGGTGTCCCCGGGAAAGACCCGGTTGATGTAGTGCGACATGCCGGCCGCGAGCCGCTGGTCATCGGGAATGACGCGATCCTCGCCCGCGCGGCCGGCCAGGACCACCGGGATCGAGTCGAGCGGCGCGCGCAGCTCCGCCTTCACCTGCCGGTCCACCGCCAGGGTGAACACGCAGCCGAGCGCCAGGCATCCCGCCGGCAGCCAGTTGGTCAGCTCACGCGGCATGCGTCGGCTCCCCTGAGGGCTGGCCCACGGCGGCTCCGGGCGCGGGCCCGAGGAGGCGGGTCTCGAGGCCGCTCACCACCCAGGTGAACGCCCCGAGGATCAGGAACGCGATGACGAACAGCAGCCACCCCTCGCTCAGGTGCATGAAGCCTTCGCCCAGCGCCGGGTCCACCCAGTGCACCAGGAACCCGGTGAGGAACACCCGGACGGCGTTGACCACCATGGCCACGGGCAGGGCCAGCAGCACGAGGACGATCCGGCTCACCGGGTGGCGGAGCCAGAGCCCGCCCACCAGCACCCCGAGGGAGAGCAGCGCCGTGAGCGACCGGAGCCCGCTGCACGCCTCGGTGACGAACAGGTCCCGCCCCGGCAGCCGGATGATGTTGCCCGACAGCAGGACGGGCACGTGGCGCGCCTCGAGCAGCGCCGCGCCCCAGCGCGACGCCTGCAGCTGCAGCGGCAGCGCCAGCGAGCTCGTCAGCACGGCGGGGATCGGGATCGAGAGCGCGAAGAGCAGGATGGGGAGCCACCACTGCCGCGCCTGGCGCCAGCCGCGGAAGAAGAGCACGAGTCCCACGCCGGCCAGCACCATGGAGAACCGCATGGTGAAGAGCTCGGCGGCGAGTCCCGCGAGGTAGCGGAGCACCACGCCGCTGGCGAGGACCAGCAGCCCGGTCACGCGCGCCGGGACCGCGGGCACCAGGCCCCGCTGCCACCCGATCCAGACCGCCACGGGCGCGAGCAGCAGGCCGTGGCCCGCGTCCGGGTCGTTCCACCAGTCCAGGACGAGGAGCCGGAAGGGATGGCTGAAGAGGAGGACGAAGCAGGCGGCGGCGGCGAGGAACGGCGCGAGCTCCCGCGCCCCGGGGCGCGGGAGCGGCGGGGATGCGGTCACCGGCTCACCAACCGCCCTTCTTGAAGAGGATGACCGGGATCGTCTTGAGCATGATCCGGATGTCCTCCCAGAAGCCCTGGCGCCGGAGGTACTGCAGGTCGAACTCGAGCTTGTTCCGGACGTCGTCGAGGCACTGGTCGTACTGCTGGTTCACCTGCGCCAGCCCGGTGATGCCGGGCTTCACGCGCTGGCGATACTCGTAGTTCGGGATGTTCTGCCGCAACTGGGCGAAGATGCTCGGCCGCTCGGGCCGCGGGCCCACGATGTTCATGTCGCCGCGCAGCACGTTGTAGAGCTGCGGCAGCTCGTCGAGGCGGTACTGGCGCAGCAGCCGCCCGATCGGGGTGACGCGCGGGTCCTCCTTGGCCGCCCACACGGCGCCCGAGAGGTGCTCCGCGTTCACGCACATCGTGCGGAACTTGTAGATGGTGAACACCCGCCCGCCCAGGTCGTAGGCGCGCCGCCGCGCGTCGGGGTCGTCCGGGGTCCGGCTCCAGCGCCGGTCCAGCCCGATGCGGGTCTGGGTGTAGAACACCGGGCCCCGGCTCGTGACCTTCACCACGACGGCGATGAGCAGGAAGAGCGGCGCCAGCAGGAGGAGCGCGAGGAGCGCGAGCGTGAAGTTGAGCACGCGCGCCGCCGCCTCGGAACGCTCCCGCGGCACCAGCGGCGGGTCCACGTCCTCGACCAGCCGCAGCCGGCGCTCACGCGCGGGCGGCTGGCGGGTGGGACGGGGACCGGTTGCCGATGCCATGTTGCGTTCCATCTCCGGGTCTCGCCGGGGACTAGAAGATGCCGAAGAGCCGCCCAAGGCCATACGTGCTCAGGATAAGGGCCGGGATTGCCGCGAAGGTCCGCAGGGTCGTGAACCAATCCCGCCGGTTCTGCACCCCCACGTTGATCTCGTCACCCGCGCGCAGGTTCAACTGGTCGATCGTCAGGCCGGAGGTCACCGCCTTGGCGAACGTCTCGCCGTCGACGATCTCCTCCTCGCCCCGCAGGATCTTGGTGTCCTTGAGGACGGTGCTGTTGTTGATGCCGCCGGCCAGCGTGAGCGCGTCGCTCACCAGCATGTCCGCGTCCACCTGGTGGAATCCGGGCGTGTTCACGCCCCCCATGAACGTGAGCCGGAGGGACGGCCGCACCCGGATGTCGGGGTTCCGCACGAAGCGCCCGATCTGCTCCGTGAGGTACGTCTGGATCTCCGAGCGGAGCACCCCCCGCAGGGGCACCTCGCCGATGCTCGGCAGGATGAGCACCCGGCCGTACGACACCGAATGGGTCCCGCCCAGCCCGCCCAGGCTCGTGTCGGCGCCCACCACGGTGATCGTGATCTGGTCGCCCACATAGAAGTCGCCCTCGGTGAGCCGTTCCCGGATCATCGCCGCCTCGTCCCGCTTGGCCTCCCGGAAGGAGGCACTGAAGCCGCCGCCGTTGGCCACCTGTTCCGCCTCGGTCAGGCTGGCCTGCAGCTGGGCCCGGGTGGCCAGCGGGCGCTGGGCGTCCACCGGCTGGTCCTGCGCCCGGAGGCCGGACGGGGCGGCCATGAGGCCAAGCGCCAAGCCCAGACCTGCCAGCCGCCGGGACTGGGGACGAAGGGATGCAAGAAACTGGGTCATCGCCGGGGTCCTATTGCACAGGCCGTGCTAGGAAGTGGCCCGGGACCACCCCGGGCCGCGAACGCCGAACCTGCTGGCACACCGCCACCTGCCCTCCCTGGAGGGCGACGGACAACCCCTTGGGGCGGCGTGATGTGGCTGGAAGGCTACACTCCCAGTCGCGGTCGCGCCACACGGGAAGCATCACCCGGCGCAGGCCGCCACGGCGCGCGGTGATGCCGGTCGCGATGGCGAACCGAGTCAACTTCTGGCAAATCGCCTACTTGTATTGCCTTGGGTACCGGCATTTCGTATCCTACCACCAGCCGATCGTGGCGCCCGTCCACCCGGCAGCCTCACTCCCCGCGGTCGCAAGATTCTTGCGGGATCTCGTTCAACGATCAGGACCTTTCCTCCCTCCGCCATTCTGGGCGGCGGGTTCACCCGTCCGGGGACGCATGACCGAACCCGAGGTGCCCCAGCGGCCGCCCCTCGTGCTGATCGCCAACGACCAGGAGTGGTCCGCGCGGTCGCTCGAGAGCATCCTCGCCCCGAACGGGTACGCCGTGCTGCGCGCCTACACGGGGCAGCAGGCGCTCGACCGGGCTCGTTCCGCGCGTCCCGACCTGATCATCCTCGACGCCCAGATGCCGGACCTGCACGGCATCGAGGTCTGCCGCCAGCTCCGCGCCGATCCGCGCTTCAGCGCCACCACCCCGATCCTGATCACCACCGCCGGCCCGTCCGGGCGCGCCCAGCGTCTCGAGGCGTACCAGGCGGGGGCGTGGGAATTCCTCGGCCAGCCGCTCGACGGGGAAAGCCTGCTGCTCAAGCTGCGCACCTTCCTCGCGGCCAAGCTGGAGACCGACCGCTTCCGCGAGGAGAGCCTGCTCGATCCCACCTCGGGCCTCTACAACATGCGCGGCCTCTCGCGTCGGGCCCGGGAAATTGCGGCCGAGGTGTACCGGAGCCATCAGGCGCTCGCCTGCGTGGTCTTCGCGGCTGGGGCGCCGACCACAGCGGACAGTGAGGAGGCCAGCGCCCAGCTGAGCCGCCTGCTCCGCGAGAAGGGGCGCTCCTCGGACGCCATCGGCCGGCTCGGCGAGCACGAATTCGCCGTCATCGCCCCCGCCACCGGGCCCAATGGCGTCCAGCGCATGGTGGAGCGGCTCGAGGACCTGCTGGGCGGTCCCGCGGCCCGTCCGGCGCTGCGGGTCGGCTACTGTGCGGTGCCGGACTACGCCGCCTCGCCCATGGATGCCGTGGAGATGCTGCTCCGCGCCACCTCCACCCTGCGCGAGCTCATGAGCACCCCCGCCGCCGAGCGCATCCGCGCCGTGCCCGTCGCACCTACCGCCCCGGTCAACTGAGCCCAGGCAGCAACGACAGCGGCGGGGAGCCCAGGCTCCCCGCCGCTGTCGTTGCCGGCGCGAGGCCGCTCAGGCCCCGGCGCCGCTGGTGCTGCCGCCGGTCTCCGCCGGGATCTGCGCCGGCTCCTCGTCGGCGGTGTAGCCGTACAGGTAGGAGTAGTACCGGTAGCTCCCCTCCGCCTCGATCTCGTTGAGCACCGCCCCGAGCACGCGGACCGGCAGGCGGTCGAGCAGCCGGAGCTTGGCCTCGGCCATCTGGCGGTCGGTCTCGCCGGTGCGGAAGACCAGCATCAGGTGGCCCGTGGTGGTGCCGAGCACGAACGGGTCGATGCCGGCGCCGAGCGGCGGGCTGTCCACGATGATGACGTCGAAGCGCGTCTTGAAGAGCGCCATGGCCTCGGCCATGGCGGCGGAGCCCAGGAGCTCCGGTCCGTGGTGCCGGCGCGTGCCGCAGGGCACCACCGAGAGATTGCGCTGGCTGGTGGGGCGGATGATCTCGTCGAAGGGCGCGCCGCCCGTCAGGTGGTCCAGGAGGCCCGGCCGGCGATCCACGCCGAACATGCGATGGATCTCGCCGCGGCGGATGTCGCCGTCCACGAGCACGGTGCGGTAGCCGGCCTCCGCGAAGGAGACCGCGAGGTTCGAGGAGACGAGCGACTTGCCGTCGCCCGCGCCGGGGCTCGAGATGGTGAGCATCACGGGGCCGGCGCTGCCGTAGGAATGGGCCAGGTTGAGGCGGACCGTGCGGAACGCCTCGATGACCTGCGCCGCCTGTTCCGGGGCCAGCTCGCCGCGGCGCGTCTTCCGGATGGCCGGGATGGCGCCGAGGATGGGCAGCCCGAGCTCGCTCGATACCTGCTCCGGATAGCGGAAGCGGCGGTCGAGCTGGTCGAGGAGCAGCGCCAGCGCGATGGCGGCGCCGATGCTCGCCGCCACGGCCATGAAGATGATCTTGGGCGCGGTGTTGCTCGAGGGCTTCTTCGGGGTGACGGCCCAGTCGAGCACCCGCACGTCGGGGATGGCCGAGAGCTCGGAGAGCTTGGCCTCCTCGAGGCGGGCGCTCAGCATCTTGTAGAGCTCGTCCGCCGCGCCGAGTTCCCGGGTCAGCCGCCCTTCCTCGATGGCGACCGTGGGGATCTCCCGCATCTGGCTCTCGGCGATCGACAGGCGGCCGTCGAGGTCCTGCTCCTGCGCCTTGAGCTGCCCGATGAGCGCCTGCACGTAGCGCGGGACCAGCTCGTTGCGGATGCGGTCGAGATCCTGCTGGGTCTGCTTCACCAGCGGGTGCTCGGGGGTGTAGCGGGCCAGCAGTGCGGTGAGCTCCGCCTCGCGGGCGGTCAGGTCGCGCAGGGCCTGCTGCAGCTGCGGGGCGTTGGCCACCGACGGGATGGTCTGGAACGCGTCCACCGTGATGGGCCCCGACAGGCTCCGGGCAAAGACCTGCTCCAGCTGCTCGCGGTCCTGCCGGATGCCGTCCCGCGCCTGCCGCTGCGCGAAGTACTGGGCCGTGGCCGAGTTGGTGGTCTGCTGCAGCCCGGGCGCGGTCAGGACCGCCTGGGGCCGGGGCTTGGTGACGGTGTTGATCTGGAAGGTCTTCAGCGCCGCTTCCGCATTGCGCAGGTTCTGGTACGCAATGGTGACCTGCGAGTCGAGCGCCATGCGGAGCTCGGTGAGCTTGCGCTTCTTGAGGTCGGCCGCCGTCTCGACGAACTCGGTCGAGACCGCGTTGACGATCGGCGCGACCTCGTCCTGCTCGGTGCTGGAGTAGGTCACCCGCATGAAGGTGCCGTCTTCCGGCAGCGCCACGTTCAGGCTCTTGGAGATCTGTGCCACGACCTGGCGGGGGTCGGTCAGCGCGAACTCGATCTGGCGGTCCCGCCCCAGCTCGGCGGTGGACGGCGCCCAGAGCCAGCCCAGCGCGCCCGGGTCCTTGCCGTTGGTGCCGAGGTCGCCGTTGCCGATGGAGTCCCCCACCAGGCCGTCGTCGATCAGCACGTCACCGTCGAGGAGACTCCACTGCTTGCCGTCGGCGCTGACCTTGAGCATGAACACGCCGGTCTTGAAGCGCTTGTCCACCTCGAAGGTGCTGAAGACGGTGGAATCGGCGGCGTCGGTGGGCTTGATGTAGAGCCGGAGCTTCCGCACCACCGGTTCGTAGATGATCGGGGTCTGGAGCAGCTGGGTCCAGCCGGCATTGTCGAGGATGCTGCCGGGCCGGATGGGGCCGGCGCCGACGTTGCGGTTCTCGACCCAGATGGTGGTCATGGCCGAGTATTCGGGCGGCATGAACTTGGTGGCCACCACCCCGAGGGCGCTGCCCAGCAGGATGATGCCGAGCATCAGCCAGCGGTAGCGGCGCAGGGCGGACACGTAGCGCCCCCAGTTCACCCCCGCCTCCCGCGCCTCCGGCGACTCCATCGGGGCCATGGTGCCCAGGTGGGGCGTGATGTTGACGTGCGGGTCGGGCGGCAGCCCCTGGGGCTGCGAGGAGACGAGGTGACCGGCCATGGCTGCCTGAGCGGCTTGGGTGGAGGCTGCCGGACCCCGGCAGCCCGCGATTCGCAACTTCCTTTGCAAGGTCAGTACCGCGACCCTGACCGACGGACGCCCGGCCGAGGACCGGTTGCACCGGTCCGGGGGCCCGAAAGCCCCCGTTCCGGGCTGGCTCTCTGTTGCGAAGATGCTACATTGTAGCAGACTCGGCGCACCTGATGCCCCGGAACGCAACACCCGGGTGCGGTTGCGCCGTGCCGACCTGTGGTATCAAAGATGCACTAGTGGCGGTCGTTCGTCACGTCGGACCCCACTTTCATCGCAGGGTGGCCGCGCCCCGGTCCGGGGGTGGCCCGGGAGCTGGACCATGGGTTCCTCGCTGGTGCACACTGCCCGTCGGCCGGATGGCGTTCCTCCTGATGCCGGGGGCCGCGATCCGTTGTCGATCCCCGCCGAGGTGAAGGCCAGCATCCGCATCCTCATCGTCGATGATGAGCGGACGCTGCGCGAGAGCTGCGCCAGCGTGCTGCAGATGGACGGCTACAATGTCACGCTGATCGGCCGGGGGGAAGAGGCCCTCGACACGGTGAAGCGTCGCAAGTTCGACGTGATCCTCGTGGACCTCTACATGTCGCAGACGTCCGGCATGGACATCCTGCGGAGCGCCCTCGAGTTCAACCGCGACACCATCGTGGTGGTGATGACGGGCAACCCGAGCGTCACGAGCAGCATTGAGGCCCTGCGGGCCGGCGCCTGGGACTACCTGCCGAAGCCCTTCTCGGCCACCCACCTGCAGGTGCTGATCGGCCGGGCCTCGCATGCCGTCATGGTGGCGCGCGAGACGCGGGACCTCAAGCAGCAGCTGGCCAAGCAGGGCGGGCAGAGCGACAAGCTCTCGCTCATCGGGATCTCGCCCCTGTTCCGCAAGGCCGTGGACCTGGCCCGGAAGGTGGCGGCCACCGATGCCTCGGTGTTCATCTCGGGCGAGAGCGGCACGGGCAAGGAAGTGATCGCGCAGTTCATCCACCAGCACAGCCGGCGCACCAGCCGCGGCATGGTGCCCATCAACTGCGCCGCGCTGCCGGAGCCCCTGCTCGAGTCGGAGATGTTCGGGCACCGCAAGGGCGCCTTCACCGGCGCCGACCGCGACAAGCCGGGCCTGCTGGAGACGGCCAACGGCGGCACGCTCTTCCTGGACGAGCTCACCGAGATGTCCATGCCGCTCCAGGCCAAGCTGCTCCGCGTCATCCAGGACGGCGTGGTGCGGCGGGTGGGCAGCGAGACCCACGATGCCGTGGTGGACGTCCGCTACATCGCTGCCACCAACCGGGACCCGCAGGATGCCGTGAATCAGGGCATCCTGCGCGGCGATCTCTTCTACCGCCTCCGGGTGGTGCCGATCAAGCTGCCGCCGCTTCGGAAGCGGCCCGAGGACATTCCCCTCCTCGCCAACCACTTCCTGACCTATTACTGGAACCGCCACCGCCAGATGAGCGACCGGCTGCCCCGGCTCTCGGACGCGAGCATCGCGTTCCTGCGGTCGCGGCCCTGGCGCGGCAACGTGCGCGAGTTGCAGAACGTCATCGAGCATTGCGCCGTGCTGGCGGAGCCGGACCAGATCATCCAGCCCAACGACATCCCGATCTACGAGGACGGCACCGAGTTCCCCACCGAGGGCGCCATGGCGGCCCCGGTGCTGGACGAGGCGTACCACGTGGCCAAGGACCGGGTGGTGGCGTCGTTCGAGAAGGAGTACCTGTCGCGCCTCATCGGGCGGGCGGGCGGCAACATGTCCAAGGCGGCGCGGCTCGCCAACATCGACCGCACCACCCTCTACCGGCTGATGGACAAACACAACTTCCAGCGCGATGAGCTGTCGGGGACGCCTGAGTGACCGTGGCGCGTGACAGCGGCCCGGTCCCGGTGTCCGGGACGGTGCCGCCCCGGTTGTGGGACTGCTTCGATGAGGCGCTGGCCGATGTCGGGGCCGCCTGGCAGCAGGTGGCCGAGGACAGCCCGTCCCAGGACGAGGTGCGCCAGCACCTGGTGGCCCTCGGCCGGGCGATCCGCGCCGACCGCGACCACGACCACCCCGGCGGCGACGGCCTCGCGCGCACGGTGCTGGTGCGCCGCCTCATGGAGCTGGTGCGGCGCGCGGTGCTGGTGCGGGTGGGCCGCCTCGAGCCGGCGCCGAGCGCGGCCGAGGTGCTGGCGCTGCTGGCGCGTCTCGAGGCCACCCACCGCGCCATCGAGCCCGACTGGGCGCAGCACTTCGCCGACCGGCTGTCCGGGCCCGACGGCATGGAGCTGGTGGTGGAGGTGGCCCACGACCTCCGCTCGCCGCTCACCTCCATCCTGTTCCTGGCCGAGACGCTGCAGCGAGGCCGGTCCGGGACCATCAACTCGGTGCAGGAGCGGCAGCTCGGGCTCATCTACTCCGCCGCCTTCGGGCTGTCCTCGCTGGCGAGCGACGTGATCGAGCTGGCGCGGGGCGGCGATCGCCTCGTCGACCTCGACCCGCTGCCGTTCTCCATTTCCGACATCCTCGAGTCGGTGCGCGACATCGTCCAGCCGATCGCGGAGGAGAAGGGCCTGCAGGTCAAGCTCGCCATGCCCAGCGAGGACTTCCGCGTCGGCCACCCGGTGGCCCTGTCGCGGGTGCTGCTCAACCTCACCACCAACGCCCTCAAGTTCACCTCCGAGGGGTTCGTGGAGGTGCGCAGCGACCAGCGCGAGGGCACCCGCGTCGAGTTCTCGGTCCGCGACACCGGCCGCGGCATCCCGCCGCACGCCATGCTCACGCTGTTCGAGCCCTTCCGCCGCCGCCAGAAGCAGGGCGAGTACGCCTTCTCGGGCGCGGGGCTCGGCCTCTCCATCTGCCGCAAGCTCGTCGAGGCCATGCATTCCTCCCTCAAGGTGGACACCTCGCCGGACGCGGGCACGCGGTTCTTCTTCGAGCTCGACCTTCCGCTCGCTTCCGAACGGTTATGACCAGCCTGCTGCACGTCGTGGGGGCCCGCCCGAACTTCATGAAGGTGGCCCCGGTGCTCCGCGCGGGCCGCGCCCGGCCCGGCGTGGTGCAGTACCTGGTGCACACCGGGCAGCACTACGACGCCGCCATGAGCGACCGCTTCTTTCAGGACCTCGGGCTCCCCGAGCCGGACGTGAACCTGAACGTCGGCTCCGCCTCGCACGCGGTGCAGACGGCGAAGATCATGATGGAGTTCGAGCCCGTCCTGGACCGGCTCAAGCCCGACTGGGTGGTGGTCTACGGCGACGTGAACTCGACGGTGGCCACGGCGCTGGTGGCCAGCAAGAAGGGCATCAAGGTGGCGCACGTGGAGGCGGGGCTCCGGAGCCGTGACCGCACCATGCCCGAGGAGATCAACCGGCTCCTCACCGACCAGCTCGCCGACGTGCTCCTGACGCCGAGCCGCGATGGGGATGCCAACCTGCGGGCCGAGGGGATTCCCGAGGCGCGCATCGTGTTCGTCGGCAACGTCATGGTGGACACGCTGCTCTCGCTCCGTGCCACGGCCCAGGCCCTCGGGACGCCGGCGCGGCACGGGCTCACGGGGAAGCCGTACGCCTTCTGCACCTTCCACCGGCCGAGCAATGTGGACCACGCGGCCACCCTGCAGGAGATCCTGGGGGCGCTCGATGACCTGGCGGGCCGGATGCCGGTCATCTTCGCCATCCACCCGCGCACCCGGGCGCGGATCGGCGAGTTCGGGCTGCAGCATCTGGCGCAGCGCGTGACCCTCCTCGACCCGCTGAGCTACCTCGACACCGTGTCGCTGGTGGACCAGGCCACCCTGGTGCTCACCGACAGCGGCGGGCTCCAGGAGGAGACCACCGTGCTCGGCGTCCCGTGCCTCACCGCGCGGCCCAACACCGAGCGGCCGGTGACCATCACCGAGGGCACCAACCGGCTGATCCCCTCGGAGCGGGCCGGGATCCTGGCGGCGGTGGAGCAGGTGCTCGCCCAGCGGGCGGGGGGCCACTTCAAGCCGGGCCGGCCGGAAGGGTGGGACGGCCGGGCGGGCGAACGGATCGTCGCCGCCCTCGCTGGAGATTGACCCTACCCGTATCTGCCGTCCCTGCCTACCTTTCCGTCGCTGTGCGGCCCCGGCCGTGCTTCCTGATTGTCCCCTGACCTGACCCGGTCGGCGGGGACCCCAAGCCTCGACCATCCGGCAATCGCTGGCGGTGAGGCGAGGAAGGGAAGCCGGGCCGGGACGGCGCGGCGACCCCGCGGCGGGCCACTGTGGCTCCCGCATCCATTTGAGCAGTAGAGTGCGCGGCCCTGACGGTGCGCCTCGCCTGACTTCCCGGCGCCGGGTCCGGGCAGGTTGGCGGGGACGGCCGGAGGGGTCGCGCGTGGAGCCAACCAACCAGTGACCCAGCCTCACCTTCGCCACCTGCGCGCGGGGGATCCGCCCCTGCACGCGCCCAACGCCGCGCTGCTGATCGACTTCGACAACGTCACGCTCGGCATCCGCTCGGACCTCACGAAGGAACTGAAGCACCTCCTCAACAGCGACATCATCAAGGGCAAGGTCGCGGTCTCCCGCGCCTATGCCGACTGGCGGCGGTACCACCAGTACATTGTGCCGCTGTCGGAGTCCTCGATCGACCTGATCTTCGCCCCCGCCTTCGGCACCAACAAGAAGAACGCGACGGACATCCGCCTGGCCATCGACGCGATGGAGCTGGTGTTCACGCGCCCCGAGATCGGCACCTTCATCCTGCTCTCGGGTGACAGCGACTTCTCGATGCTGGTGATCAAGCTGAAGGAGTACGGCAAGTACGTGATCGGCGTCGGCATCCGCGAGTCGGCGAGCGACCTGCTGATCCAGAACTGCGACGAGTACTACTCGTACTCGGACCTCGCCGGCCTCACCAAGGAAGCCGAGGTCCCCTCCACGCAGAAGGATCCGTGGCACCTGGTGCAGGAGGCCGTGGCCACCATGGCGCGCTCGGGCGACGTGATGCGTTCCGACCGCCTCAAGCAGGTGATGCAGCAGATCGACCCGAACTTCGACGAGAAGAACGCGGGCTACAGTCGGTTCTCGAAGTTCGTGCTCGAGGCCGGGCACAAGGGCCTCGTCAAGCTCACCCGGCTCGACAACGGCCAGTACGAGGTGGCCCCGATGGAGGGCGCCGCGGCGCCGGCGGCGCCCGCGCGGGGCGCCGACCGGCCGGCCGAGGCCGCGCGGGAGGGCGGGCGCGGGGAGGAAGGCGGCCGGGAGGGTCGCGAGGGACGCGAGGGTCGGGGTCGCCGTGGCCGCGGCCGCGGCCGGGACCGCGACCGCCGCGGCGGTCGCGACGAGGCGCGCGGGGAGGCCGAAACCCGGACCCCCGACCTGCCGCCGGCGGCGGCCCGCGGCAGCGAAGGCCTCACCCTGGCGCGGGCCTTCGACCTGATGCGCCGCGCGCTGGCCGAACTCCCGACCCCGGTGGGGCACGAGGCGCTCCGGCTCCGGATGGCGGCCCTGCACGGCCGCGAGGACGCGCTGCTCGAGGCCGAGCGCTTCGCCCGCTTCCTGCGGCAGGCGCACGACGCCGAGGTGGCGGATGTCCGCAAGCTCGGCGAGGGGGAGTTCGAGGTCATCGGGCGGGGCGTGGAGGCGGCCCCGCAGCCGGCCGCGCCGCAGGCCCCGCGCGAGCGCGCCGCCTCGGAGGAGTCCGTGGCGGAGGAACCGATGGTGGTCACGCCGGGCGGCAACGGCGCGGCGGCGGCCCGCGGCGGCATCCGCTTCCGCCGCGGCTCGCGCCTCGGCTCGGCGCCGCCGGCGATCGCGATGGTCGGCGTGGTGAGCCTGGATGACGAGGCGCCGGCGGCCGAGCCGTCCGAGGCGGCCCCGAAGAAGGGTCGGGGTTCCAAGAAGAAGGCGGCCAAGACCGCACCGGCGGAGGAGGCCGCGGAACCGGCCCTGGCCAAGAAAAAGGCCAGCCGACCCCGGGCCAAAAAGAAGGCGGAGTGACCAAGCGCGCGCGACGGGCAGCCCTGCTGCCCGTCGCCTTTTTTGCCCGGTCCGCCGCCGAGGTGGCACGGGACCTCCTCGGGCAGGTGCTCGTGGTCGAGGGGGCCGCCGGCCGGATCGTGGAGACCGAGGCGTACCTGGGCGGCGAGGATCCGGCGTCGCACGCTGCCGGCCTGCGGCGCACCGGGCGCAACGCGGCGATCTACGGCCCGCCGGGGACCTGGTACGTGTACCTGAGCTACGGGATGCACTGGTGCGCCAACCTGGTCGCCGGCCCGCCGGGTCAGGGGGCGGCGGTCCTGCTCCGCGCCCTGGAGCCGCTCGAGGGCCTGGAGCTCATGGGCCGGCGCCGCGGCACCACGATCCCCCGGCTGCTCTGCGCCGGCCCGGGGCGCCTGTGTCAGGCGCTGGGGATCGACCGGACGCTCGATGGCCGGCCGATGCGACGGTCGGTGGCCCGGGTGCTCGGCGGGGACGGGGTTCCTGACAGACGAGTGCGGGTCACCCCCCGCATCGGCATCACCAAGGCGGCGGACTGGCCGCTCCGGTTCCTCGAGGCCGGGAGTTCCTGGGTCTCGGGGCCGCGGGGCAGCAACGACTGAGGGCGGGCCACTGGGGCCCGCCCTCGATCGTTGCAGCCTGCCGTCGGACGGGGACTAGTACCCGCCCCCCGTGGTCTCTTCCCGCGAGGAGCCCAGGCCGATCCGCAGGCCCGCCGTGAAGGCGTGGGACGCGCCGGTGAGCAGCTTTCCACCGCTCGGCGACGAGGCCAGCTGGTACTGTCCGAAGGCGATGAAGCGGTTGACGCGGAACTGGACGCCGCCAGTGAAGGACGCAAACCCGTGTCCGCCCAGGCGATCGGCCAGCTTGGCGGCGGTGTCCGCCGCCGCGGGCGAGCCGAAGAAGCCCTGCGGGTACTCCTTCACGGTGTGCAGGATACCGGCGCCGAAGCCGAAGTACGGCTGGGCCACGGTGCGGAAGGGGAAGAACACCACCGCGACCGAGTATTTCCGGATGTCGTTGAACAGCACCTGCCGCGAGCCACCGACCACGGTGTTGTCGGCGTACGAAGTGGTCTGGTTCTTCTTGAAGCCCTCTTCCACGGAGAAGAGGAGGCCAGTCCGCTTGGCGGTGATGAGGATGTGCCCCCCGACCGTGGGGATGGCGCCCTTGGTCTGGGTCGGGGTCTCGATGATGGTGACACCGCCCTGGGCGCCGAAATACCACTTGAACGACTCGAAGCCCGTCTGCTGGGCGGCGAGTCTCGACGCGGTGGTGAGACCGACAAGCCCGAGCACCAGTAGGGTGCGGCCGAGCGTACGCATCACGGTGCCTCCGGGAGGTGGGCCTCAGGCCCCTATAGGCTTTGGTGGCTTTTGCTTGGGAAGTCGAGTTACCAAACTACTTGAGGTGCCCGATTCCGGCAAGCATCCCCATGCCCGAACATTTGCCGAACTTGTGACCTACGTCACACAACCCCTAGGCGGCGGCCCACCTTCTTCATGGCATGCAGCACCTGGTCCAGATCGTCCTGAGTGTGGGCGGCGGAGATCTGGCAGCGCACCCGGGCCTGCCCCTGTGGAACCACGGGATAGCCGAACCCGGTGATGAAAACCCCCTCCTCCAGCAACTGCCGGCTCATCTCGATGGCGCGGGAAGTCTCCCCGAGGATGACGGGGATGATGGGGGTTTCGCCGGGCAGCGGCTGGAAGCCGGCCTCGAGGAGCCGTTCGCGGAAGTAGCGGGCGTTCTGGCGGAGTGTCTCGACGCGCTCGGGATGGTGCTCGAGGTACTCGACACTGGCGAGCGCGCTCGCCGCGACGGTGGGGGGCAGCGCGTTGGAGAAGAGCTGGGGCCGGGCCCGCTGGGTGAGGTAGTCGGTGACGGCGGGATCCGCAGCCACGAAGCCGCCGGCCGCCCCGCCGAGCGCCTTGCCGAGGGTGGAGGTGATGATGTCGATCTCGCCCAGCATGCCGAAGTGCTCGGCGGTGCCGCGGCCGGTCTTGCCGAGGACGCCGGTGGCGTGCGAGTCGTCCACGACGAGGACCGCGCCGTGGCGCCGGCAGACCTCGGCGATGTCGGGGAGCCTGGCGATGCTCCCTTCCATGGAGAACACGCCGTCGGTGATCACCATCTTGGTGCGGCGGTCCTTCGCGGCGGCGAGCTTCTGGTCGAGGTCGGTGAGGTCGGCGTGCTTGTAGACCGCCGTCTGGCACTTGGTGATCGCCTTGGCCAGGCGGATGCCGTCGATGATGGAGGCGTGGTTCAGCTGGTCGCTGATGACGAGGTCGTCCTCGCCGAGCAGGGTGCCGGGGACGGCCTCGTTGGCGTTCCAGCAGCTGACGAAGCTGAGCGACGCCTTGCAGCCGACGAGGCGGGCGCAGGCCTCCTCGAGCGCGCGGTGCACGGTGAAGGTGCCGCAGATGAAGCGGACGCTCGCCGTGCCGGCGCCGAACCGGTCGAGGGCGCGCTTGCCGGCGGCCACCACCTCGGGCACGTCGCAGAGGCCGAGGTAGTTGTTGGAGGAGAGGACGATGACCTCGCCCCGGCCTTCCATGCGGACGCGGGCACCCTGGGGGCCGTCGAGGTAGAGGAGCTGCTTGTAGACGCCGTCCCGCTTGAACTGCGCGAGGTCGGCCTGGAGGCGCGAGACGAGGGACATGGGGCTCTCCGGGGAGGCGCTCAGGCGATCTCGAGGATGACCTTGCCGGCCTGGCCTTCCTTGATGACCTGGATCGCGTCGGCGATCCGCTCGAGGGGGAAGCGGTGGGTGACGGTGGGGCGCGGGTCGAGCTGCCCGGCGCGGAGCAGGCGGAACATCTGCTGCCAGGTGTCGTACATGCGCCGGCCGGTGACGCCGTAGAGCGTGAGCCCCTTGAAGATCACGTCGCGGGCGAAGTTCACGTCGGTGGTCTTGGCCGGCGTGCCGAGGAAGTTGACCCGGCCGCCGAGCCGCGCGGCGCTGAAGGCGGTCTGGTGGCCGGCGGGGTGCCCGCTCATCTCGCAGACGAGGTCCACGCCCTCGCCGCCCGTCAGCTCCCGGCACTTGGCCACGACGTCGTCGCTGCCGGGGTTGAGGGTCACCTGGGCGCCCATCTTCCGGGCCAGGTCGAGGCGCATCGGGTTGTAGTCGCTGGCGATCACCAGCGAGGCGCCCGCCGCGCGCGCCACGCCCACCGCGAAGCAGCCGATCGGCCCGCAGCCGAGCACCAGCACGGCGCTGCCCGGCACATTGCCGCCCTCGAGCACCGTGTGCACCGCGTTCCCCATCGGGTCCATGATGGCGCCGATCTCGGTGGGGATGCCGTCGAGCTTCATCACGTTGCCGGCGGGCATGGTGATGTACTCGGCGAAGGCGCCATCCCGGTCGACGCCGATGATGCGGGTGCGGCGGCAGACGTGCGCGTCGCCGGTGCGGCAGGGGAGGCAGTGGCCGCAGACGATGTGGCCCTCGGCGGTGACCAGGTCCCCGATGGCCAGCAGGCCCTCGGCCTTGGCCTCGGGGCCGAGTTCGACGATCTCGCCGGCGAATTCGTGGCCGATGGTCACGGGCGGCTTGAGGCGGCCCGCGGCCCACGCGTCCCACTCCCAGATGTGGAGGTCCGTGCCGCAGACGCCGGCGTAGTGGACCTTGATCAGGGCATCGCTCGGGCCGCAGGCGGGGATGGGCACATCCCGGACTTCCATGCCGGGGCCGGCGGCGACTTTGACGAGGGCGCGCATGAGCGATCAGGCGGGAACGAGGGACGACGATCGGGCGGCCGGCGAAGTGCCGAGGTGCGCGGCCGGACGGGGGGCGAGCATGGGCAGCAAGCTAACGGGCCGGGGCGGGGTGGGGCAGGGTGGCAATGAACCGCGCCACCGCCCCTGCTGTTCCGGTGGGGTCGTGGGTGGTGAGCACGGCTCCATCCACGCGCACGACCTCGGTGCCGGGACGGCACGCCGCCATCCGCCCGACGGCGGCCCCGATCTCCGGCTCACTGGTGGTGCCGTCGATGAGCAGGAGCGGGGGGGTGACGCCTGTCACCTCCTCGCAGCGTAGCGGGCGCCCTGGCGCATCGAGGTCCGCCGGGCGGGGCTGGTCCATCGGCGCCACCCGGACGTCGCGACGGCCGGCGTTGGTGTCGGGGTCGGCGGTGACGGCGAGGGGGCCGTCGACCATCGGCTCGATCAGGACGACCCCGGCGATGAGTCCGGGCTCCCGGCGCGCGGCGCGGAGCGCGGCGGTGCTGCCGGCGCCCTCGGCCACGAGGACCACGGCGTCGAGGCGCAGGGCGCGCACCAGCGCCACGAGGTCGGCGGCATCGGTGGTTGGGTCGGCGGGGACGTCGTCTGGCCGGGCGGGGTTGGGCGGGAAGTAGCGGCGGCTGTAGGAAACCACCCGCGAGGAGCCCGCCAGCTCCATGAGGAAGGAACGGGGCTCGCCGAGCGCGTGCCAGCGGGCGTGCAGGTGCACCACCGGGCGGCCCTTCCCCATCGCGATGTACGCGAAGCGGTAATTGCCGGCGAGAACGGCCTGCACCGGCGGCGCGCTGTCCTGCGCCGTGAGATGGAGCGGGACGCCCGCGCCGAGCGCGAGCACCGCCCCGAGCCACGTCAGGTGGCGGTGCATACGGCCGCGGGCAGCGCCGTGGCCTCGAGGTGGAGGACCAGCGCCTCGAGGGCGGCAAGCTCCCCGGCGAAGTGCTGGCCCGGGGTCACGTGCTCCAGCCGCAGCGGCGCCTCGCCGATCAGCGGCAGGAACTCCTCGGGGGTCATGCGCCCCGCCTTGGCCCAGGCCGTGGCGGCGGTGGCATCGGCCTTCAGGAACAGCGCCTTCTGGCGCTTCTGCCGATCGGCGGCCTGCGTCGGGGTCAGCTTGCTGACGCTGAGCCCGTCCGGGACGGCCTCGACCATCCAGGCCGTCTTGCCGTCGGTGAGATAGGCCTCCGTGGACTCCTCCAGGCCGTCCGGCCGCTTGCGCCAGAGGCCCACGTAGCTCTTGGGGGCCCGGCGCCAGGCCGCGCGCAGGGCGCGCACCCAGAGCCAGAGGACGTCGCGGGGGATCTTCTTTTCGGTGGTGGTGGCGTCGGCCATGAAGGCCAAGCCGCGGTCGCGCACGTCCTCGGGGATGGTGAGCGCGGTGGGCCCCATGGTCCACTGCTGGAATTCCCGGCCCAGCGTGACGGCGTGGGTGCCGTCGGGGGCGGCGAGCGTGAGGGTATGACTCATCGGGTCTCAGGCAATGGCACGGGTGGCGCCGCCATCCACGGAGAGGGCGGTGCCGGTGATGTAGCGAGCGGGCTCGGAGGCCAGGAACACCGCCGCCGCCGCGAATTCCGCCGGGCTGCCGAGGCGGCCGGCCGGGACCGCCTGCCCCATTTCCGTGAGCACCGTGTCGGCATCCTTCCCGGCGGCCTTGCCGCGGGTTTCGGCCAGGGAGCGCAGGCGGTCGGTGGTGAAGAACCCGGGGCAGAGCACGTTGACCGTGATCCCGTCGCGCGCCACCTCGTCGCTCAGCGCCTTGGCGAAGCCGAGGACGCCGGCGCGGGCGGTGGTGGACAGGATGAGGCCCAGCGTGGGCTGCTTGGCCGCCACCGACGTGAGGCAGAGGATCCGGCCCCAGCGCCGCGCCCGCATGTGCGGCAGCGCGGCGCGGCAGAGGTGCACCGTGGACAGGAGCGAGGTGTCGAGCGCGCGCTGCCAGGTCGCGGCGTCATGCGCCTCGAGCGGTCCCGACGGCGGGCCGCCGGCGTTGCAGAGGACGATGTCGGGGCCCCCGAGGGCCTCGTGGACCCGTGCCACCAGTGCGCCCGCGGCGTCCCCCTCCGAGACGTCGGCGGGAAAGCCGTGCACTCGCCCCGGGGCGGCCGCCGAGAGCCGGCGCACCGCGTCGTCCAGCCGGGTCCCGTCGCGGCCGTTCAGGGCGACGATGGCGCCCTCGGCCAGGAAGAGTTCCCCGATCGCGTAGCCGAGCCCGGAGGAGCCCCCGCAAACGAGGGCCACCCGGTCCCGCAGTCCGAAATCCATGCTACAAAGATGGCCCGGCGGGGACCGTTCCGTAAGCGCGGGCGGCCTCGGCCCGGGGATCCACGCCGGGCCAGCCGGCGATGGGGGCGTGGAGGGCCGGGTCGTGCGGGGTGGGAGGGATGAGGCCCAGCACCTCGGGATGGAATCCCCGGACCAGCACCTCGATCAGGCGACCGATCCGGGTGGGCCAGCGGAGCTGGAGCGGCTGGGTGGGGGCCGCGGGGTTGGCCACGATGGCGCGGCCCATCCCCCCGTACACCCGGCCCAGGAGCATGATCCCGTGGCGGTAGCGGTAGGGCGTCCGGGACGCGCCGAGTTCGGCGCTCCGGTAGAGGGTGTCGGCCAGGGCGGCGAGCTCCGCCTTGACCGGGGTGAGGCGCGGGGAGGACGGATCGGCCAGGACGGCCTCGTGGTCGAGGCCGTGGGCGGCGAGGCGGGTGGCCGGCAGGTACACCCGGTCCCGGGCGGCATCGGCCACGACGCCGAGGAGGATGTTGCTGACCTGGAGGCCGAGGCCCAGGTCCACGGCGCGCACCAGGGCCTCGCGGTCACCGATCCCGAGGAGCGGCGAGAGCAGCTGGCCCACGGCTGCGCTGACCCGGTAGGAGTACCGGATCAGCTCCGCGTCGTCCGCCACGCGGACCGGCCCGAGGTCGCCCTGCATCCCATCGAGGAGGTGGCCGGCGCACTCGAGGGGGAGCGCGTTGCGGCGCGCCATGGCGTGGAAGGCGGCGATGAGCGGGCGGGCCGGGGCCGTCCCCGCCAGCTCCGCGCGCGCGGCCGCGAGCGCGGCGCGGGCGGCAGGCACGTCGGTGGCCTCGTCCACGTCATCGTCGAGGCGGCGGCAGAAGCAGTAGAGGAGGGCGATGTCCTCGCGGCGGGGCGGCGGGATGAGCCAGGGGATGAGGCCGAAGCTCAGCACCACCTGCTCGAACTCGCGGCGGCAGGCGACCACCGTCTCCCGCCACGGGGCGTATCCCTCCCAGGCAAGCCAGTCCCCCCGGCGCATCAGCGGAGCACGCGGTCGAGCAGGGCGAAGCCGAGGACCGTGGCGGACATCACCGCGTTCATGGTGAAGAACGCCGCGTCGAGGCGGGAGAGGTCCCCTGCCCGGACCAGCGAGTGCTCATAGAGGAGGATGACGGCGGCGGCGGCCACGCCCACGAAGTACCAGGGGCCAAGGCCCACGCCGAGGCCGAAGAGCGCGAGCGCGGGGACGGTGAGCGCATGCAGTCCCCGCGCGATGGCGAGCGTGGCGGGCACGCCGAAGCGGGCCACGAGGCTGTGCAGCCCCTGGGCGCGGTCGAACTCCTCGTCCGGCAGCGAGTAGAAGATGTCGAAGCCGGCGGTCCAGGTGGCCACCGCCACGATGATGGCCACGAGGGCCCACGCCGGCTCGCTCCAGCGCCCGGTCACGGCGAGCCAGCCGCCCACCGGGGCGATGGCGAGCGAGATCCCGAGCCAGAGGTGGGGCCAGTTGGTGAAGCGCTTGGCGAACGAATAGGTCATCACCCAGGCCAGGGCGATGGGGGCCAGGCGGGCACAGAGGGGGTTGATGGCGGCCGAGGCCGCGAGGAAGATGGCGCCGGCCAGGGCCACCGAGATCCACGCCTGACGGAGCGTCAGGGCGCCCCGGGGGAGCTCCCGGCGCTGGTTCCGGGGGTTCACCAGGTCGTAGCGCAGGTCCACGATCATGTTGAAGCCGAGCGCCGCCCAGCGGGCGGCGGCGAAGGCCACCACGGCCAGGGCCACGGTCCGCCACTGCAGGGCCGTGGTGGCCGAGGCGGCCACCACGCCGAGCAGCGCGAACGGCAACGCGAAGAGCGTGTGCGGGAACTTGACGAAGTTGAGGTACGCCACCAACGTCGAGGAGCCGGGCAAGACCTGCCCGTCCGGGTTGGGGACCGGTGGACGGGTTTCCTCCATGTCACCTCGGGGATTCCTCACGGTAGTTTCATGCCTCCACCCTATCTTGCCCGCAACCGCTCACCCTGTCTACCGCATCCCCGACGGAGCTTGCCCCATGCCCAAGATGTCGCGCGAGGAGATCGTCCGCGAAATCACCAGCTGCGAGAACTGGAAGTCCGAGATCTATTACGTGAACCGGGGCGGCTACGAGGTGGTGCCGGAGCCCCGCCTCTTCAAGTACCTCGAGGACGACGTGGTGCGGGTGGTCTTCCCGACCACCGTGACCGAGGTGACCGAGGGCACCGTGGTGGCGATGGTCTGCCTGTACGACATGCGGAAGAAGTACAACGTCTACACCCACACCATCTGCGCCGGCCCGCGGGTCAACGTGATGCTCAACTCGCGCCACAGCCAGATGCCGCAGGCCATGCCCCAGCCGGGGGCCCTGGGTGAGGCGGCGATCGCCCGCTTCATCAGCTGGAAGGACGCCGCCTGGATGAAGTTCCTCAACGAGGAGCTGCTCTACGGGCCGGAGACGGCCTCCGCCATCTGGATCGCCAGCTTCTGGAAGGCGATGGACCGGATGTTCGGGCTCAACACCCTGGTGAACTACGACCCGGACGCGGTGATCGCCGCCGCCGTCTGAGGTTCCTCGAGGTCCACGCGGCGGGCGGGCGACTCCGGTCGCCCGCCCGCCGTCCGTTTCAGCCCGGGAAGTACTCCTTCCAGCGGCGGTCCACGGTCCGCACCACCTCGTCCGGCATGGTGACCGGGACGGGGTAGCCGTCCTTCATGGTGGAGTCGATGGCGATCGGGCCGTGGTAGACGGGCCGGGCGCCGACGAACTCCTGCCGGCTGAAGATCATGTCCAGCACCGGATCGAACCGGTTGAAGATGCCCCAGAGCAGGCTCATCTCGCTCGCCAGCTCCACGTCGGTACTCACCGCCACCACGAACTTCACCGGGCCGAGGCCGGGCCAGGCGAGCAGCTTCCTGAGCACGTCCTTGGGCTGCTGCTCCACCTGCACGACCAGCCAGCCGCCGTCGAGGAGCCGATGCCCGAGGACTCGGCTGTCGCACTGGGCGGGATTGGCGATCTCCGACGGCGGGGCCTCGTTGGTGAGCGCGTCGCCGGTGGCGTCGAAGACCACCTTGGCGCCCACGTGCATCACGTAGGAGGTGTAGTCGAGGGTGTCGAGGGCGCCGATCGGGAGCAGGAGCATCCGGTCGCGCGGCTCGAAGCGGTACCACATCTCGCGGAGCAGCGCCTGGAAGTTCCGCACCGGCACGTGCTCCTGCACCAGCACCGCCGCCTTGGTGAGCGAGAGCTGCCCGGTGCCGAGCAGCGCCAGCGCCGTCTTCAGCACTTCCTTGGGATGGCGCTCCTTCATGGAGACGCCGATCAGGTTGTGGAAGCTGGCGGAGTCGTAGGCGTAGAGGTCGGTGACGTTGGGGTTGAGGAGCCGGATGAGCGGCGCCGTCATCTCCCCCACGGCGTTGCCGAGGTACTTGTCCTCCTGCGGCGGCTTGCCGACGACGGTGCCGGGGTACAGGGCGTCGCGGCGGCGGGTGACGCGCTCCACGTGGAAGACGGGGAAGTCGGCGGCCTCGGAGTAGTGGCCGTAGTGGTCGCCGAAGGGGCCCTCGCTGCGGCGCTCGTGGGGCGCCACGTAGCCCTCGAGGATGATCTCCGCCGTGGCCGGCACCAGGAGGTCGCCGGCGATGGTCCGGACCACCTCGGTGCGGGCGCCGCGGAAGAAGCCGGCGAAGGCCAGCTCGTCGAAGTCCTCCGGGAGCGGGAGGATCGCGGCCATCATGGTGAGCGGGTCGCCGCCCAGGACCACGGCGGTGGGGAGCTTCTTGTTGAGCTTTTCCGCCTCGTAGTGGTGCGCGCGGCCGCCCTTCATGCTCTGCCAGTGCATGCCGGTGGTGCGGTCGTCGAAGACCTGCAGGCGGTAGAGGCCGAAGTTGCGGCGGCCGTTCACCGGGTCGCAGGTCAAGGTGGGACCCCAGGTGATGAACGGCCCGCCGTCCCGTGGCCAGCTGACGATGTGGGGGAACGACGAGAGCCTCGGGTCTTCCACCACTTCCTGGACCGGTGCCCGGGTCACCACCTTGGGCCGCACGAAGCGCCCGCGCGCGATGAACTCCCGCGAGCGCCACAGCGCGCCGAGGGACGGCGGATTCAGGCCCTTCATGACCGCCAGCAGTTCCTCCCCGATTTCCCTCGGGTCCCGCCCCAGCGCCAGGTTGACGCGCCGCTCGGCGCTGAAGATGCCCGCCACGAGGGGGAACCTGCTCCCCTTGATGTTCTCGAAGATGAGGGCGGGCCCGTCCTGCCGGACCACCCGCTGGATGATCTCCGAGACCTCGAGGTAGGGATCCACCTCGGCGGTGATGCGGCGGACGTCGCCCCGCTGCTCGAGGGCGGCGAGGAAGTCGCGGAGGTCACGGAAGCGGGGAAAGGCGACGGGCACGGGCTGGTCCGGTGAAAGCGCCCCGAACGCTAATCGGACCAGCCGAATCGGCAACGGGGTTCGGGGCGCGGCGCGGCTTCGTGAACGGATATTCCAACGAAGCGGCGCCCCGCACTCATCGAGGACGGGGCGCCGGGGCGGGCGTCGGTCAGCGCGGGGACGCCGGTCGCAGGTCGTCGGCGTGGGTGGCGATGGCCTCACGGACCAGCGGGTGCAGGGCGGCGCACGCGGGGTCCTCGAGGTGCTCCAGGAGCGTGGCCCGCATGCGGGGCTCCCAGAAGCGCCTGAGGTGCGCGGCCACCCCATTCACCGCCTCGGTGTGGTCGGGCAGCGCCGCGTGGAAGGTGGCGATCTGGTTGGCCATCTGGACCAGGTGCCCGAGGCTGCTCATGGACGGCCCTCCGCGTGCGCCTGCGCGAGCAGGCTCAGCTGTTCCTTCGTGAACTGCCGGAAGCGGGCCTGCCACTCGGAGGTGCCGAAGACCGGCGTCACCTGGACGGCGGTGACCTTGTACTCGGGGCAGTTGGTGGCCCAGTCCGAGTTCTCGGTGGTGATGACGTTGGCGCCCGACTCCGGGTGATGAAACGTGGTGTACACCACGCCCGGCTGCACCCGCTCGGTGACGCGGGCGCGGAGCGTGGTCTCGCCGGCCCGGCTCACGATGCCCACCCAGTCGCCGTCCTTGATGCCGCGGTCCTCGGCGTCGTGCGGATGGATCTCGAGGCGGTCCTCCTCGTGCCACTGCACGTTGGCGGTGCGGCGGGTCTGGGCGCCCACGTTGTACTGCGACAGGGTGCGCCCGGTGGTGAGGATGAGCGGGAAGCGGCTGTTGACCCGCTCCTCGGTGGCCACGTACTCGGTGAGGATGAAGCGGCCCTTGCCGCGGACGAACTCCCGCTCGTGCATCACCGGGGTGCCGGTGGGGTGCTCGTCGTTGCAGGGCCACTGGATGCTGCCCAGTTCGTCGATGCGATCGAAGCTCACGCCGTGGAAGGTGGGCGTGAGGCGCGCGATCTCGTCCATGATCTCGGACGGGTGGGCGTACTGCATCGGGTAGCCCAGGGCGTTGGACAGGTCCATGGTGACCTGCCAGTCCTCCTTGCCCGCGAGCGGCGGCATGACCTTCCGCACCCGCGAGATGCGGCGCTCGGCGTTGGTGAACGTCCCGTCCTTCTCGAGGAAGGACGAGCCCGGCAGGAAGACGTGGGCGAACTTCGCGGTCTCGTTCAGGAACAGGTCCTGGACCACGATGCATTCCATGGCCTCGAGCGCCGCGGTGACGTGCTGGGTGTTGGGGTCCGACTGCGCGATGTCCTCGCCCTCGAGGTAGAGGCCCTTGAAGCTGCCCTCGAGCGCGGCCTCGAACATGTTGGGGATGCGCAGGCCCGGCTCCGGCTCGAGCTCGACGCCCCAGGCCTGGCCGAAGAGCGCGCGCGGCCCCTCGTCGAGCACGTGGCGGTAGCCCGGCAGCTCGTGCGGGAAGCTGCCCATGTCGCAGGAGCCCTGCACGTTGTTCTGGCCGCGGAGCGGGTTCACGCCCACGCCCTCGCGCCCGATGTTGCCGGTGGCCATGGCCAGGTTGGCGATGGCCATGACGCTGGTGCTGCCCTGGCTGTGCTCGGTGACGCCGAGGCCGTAGTAGATGGCCGCGTTGCCGCCGGTGGCGTAGAGCCGCGCGGCGCCGCGCACCTCGGCCGCCGGCACGCCGGTGACCGCCTCGGTGGCCTCCGGCGAGTGCTCCGGCCGGGCCACGAACTCGCGCCACTGCTCGAAGCTCGGGATCTCGCAGCGCTCGCGGACGAACGCCTCCGCCACCAGCCCCTCCGTGACGATCACGTGCGCCAGCGCGGTCAGCAGCGCCACGTTGGTGCCGGGGCGCAGCTTGAGGTGGTACGTCGCCTCGACGTGCGGCGAGCGCACCAGGTCGATGGTGCGCGGGTCCGCCACGATCAGCCGGGCCCCCTCGCGGAGGCGGCGCTTCATGGCGGAGCCGAACACGGGGTGGCCGTCGGTCGGGTTGGCGCCGATCACGAACATCACGTCGGTGGCGCGGATCGAGTCGAAGTCCTGCGTGCCGGCCGATTCGCCGAGCGTCTGCTTGAGCCCGTACCCGGTGGGGGAGTGGCAGACGCGGGCGCAGGTGTCCACGTTGTTGTTGCCGAAGGCGGCGCGCACCAGCTTCTGCACCAGGTACGTCTCCTCATTGGTGCAGCGCGATGAGGTGATGGCGCCCACGGAGCCACGGCCGTGCGTGGCCTGCAGCCGCTTGAACTCCGACGCCGCGTAGGCGATGGCCTCCTCCCAGGAAACCTCCTGCCACGGGTCCCGGATGGACTTGCGGATCATCGGCGTGGTGATCCGGTCCTTGTGCGTGGCGTAGCCCCAGGCAAAGCGGCCCTTCACGCAGGAGTGGCCGTGGTTGGCCTTGCCGTCCTTGTACGGCGTCATCCGCACCAGTTCGCTGCCGCGCATCTCCGCCTTGAAGGCGCAGCCCACCCCGCAGTAGGCGCAGGTGGTCACCACCGCGCGGTCGGGCGTGCCGGCCGCGATGACGCTGTTGTCCATCAGCGTCGCGGTGGGGCAGGCCTGGACGCAGGCGCCGCAGGAGACGCACTCCGACTCCATGAACGCCTCGAGCTGGCCGGGCGAGACCACCGACTGGAACCCGCGCCCGTCGATGGTGAGCGCGAAGGTGCCCTGGATCTCCTCGCAGGCGCGGACGCAGCGCGAGCAGACGATGCACTTGGCCGGGTCGAAGGTGAAGTACGGGTTGGAGGTGTCCTTCTCGGCCGTCAGGTGATTGGCGCCCTCGTAGCCGTAGCGCACCTCGCGCAGGCCCACCGCACCGGCCATGTCCTGCAGCTCGCAGTCGCCGTTTGCGGAGCAGGTGAGGCAGTCGAGCGGGTGGTCGGAGATGTAGAGCTCCATGACCCCGCGGCGGAGCTCGGCCAGCTTGCTGTTCTGCGTCCAGACCTTCATCCCCGGCTCGGCCGGCGTGGTGCAGGAGGCCGGGAAGCCGCGGCGGCCGTCGACCTGCACCAGGCAGAGGCGGCAGGACCCGAAGGCCTTGAGGCTGTCGGTGGCGCAGAGCTTGGGCACCGCGATGCCGGCCTCGGCCGCGGCGCGCATCAGGCTGGTGCCCGCGGGCACGGTGACCGGGATGCCGTCGATGGTGAGGCTCACCATCGTGGTGCTCTCGCTCGCCGGGGTGCCGTAGTCGATCTCGTGGATGGCGGTCATCAGGGCTCCAGGTGGATCCTGGTCAGCGGGCCGCCGCGGCCGGTTCGGCCGCGGGCAGCCCGAAATCTTCCGGGAAGTGGTTCAGGGCGCTCAGCACGGGGTAGGGCGTCATGCCGCCCAGCGCGCAGAGCGAGCCGTACAGCATGGTGTTGCAGAGGTCGCGGGTGAGGGCCACGTTGGCCTCGCGGTCCTGGCCCGCCATGACCTTGTCCAGCACCTCCACGCCACGCGTGGAGCCGATGCGGCAGGGCGTGCACTTGCCGCAGGACTCGATGGCGCAGAACTCCATGGCCCAGCGGGCCTGCTTCGCCATGTCCACCGTGTCGTCGAAGACCACGATGCCGCCGTGCCCCACCATGGCGTTGATCGCCACGAACGCCTCGTAGTCGAGCGGCGTGTCGAACTGCGACTCGGGCAGGTACGCGCCGAGCGGGCCGCCGATCTGCACGGCGCGGATGGGGCGGCCGGTCAGCGTCCCGCCGCCGTAGTCGTACAGGAGCTCCCGCACCGTCACGCCGAAGGCCTTCTCCACCAGGCCGCCATGCCGGATGTTGCCGGCCAGCTGGATGGGGAGCGTGCCGCGCGAGCGGCCCATGCCGAAGTCCCGGTAGAACTCGGCGCCCTTGTCCATGATGATCGGGACCGAGGCCAGCGAGATCACGTTGTTGATGACGGTGGGCTTGCCGAAGAGGCCCTCGATGGCGGGGAGCGGCGGCTTGAAGCGCACCATGCCGCGCTTCCCCTCGAGGCTCTCGAGCAGCGCCGTCTCCTCGCCGCAGACGTAGGCGCCGGCGCCCACCCGCACCTCGAGGTCGAAGCGCTTCCCGGAGCGCAGGATGTCCGCCCCGAGGAAGCCCGCCTTGCCGGCCGCCTGGATGGCCTCGGTGAGCGCGGCGACGGCGTGCGGGTACTCCGAGCGGCAGTAGATGTAGCCCTGCGTAGCCCCCACCGCGAGCGCGGCGATGGTCATCCCCTCCACCAGCACGAGGGGATCGCCCTCCATGATCATGCGGTCGGAGAAGGTGCCGGAGTCGCCCTCGTCGGCGTTGCAGACCACGTACTTCTGGTCGCCGGCGGCGCCGAGGACGGTCTTCCACTTGATGCCGGTGGGGAAGGCGGCGCCGCCCCGGCCGCGCAGGCCCGACTGCGTCACCTGCTCCACGATGGCCGCCGGCTCCATGCGGAGGGCGTTGCGGAGCCCGCGGTAGCCGCCATGCGCCTCGTAGTCCGCCACCGACACGGGGTCGGTGATGCCGACGCGGGCGCAGGTGAGCCGCTCCTGCTTCTTGAGGAACGGGATCTCCTCGGTGAGGCCGAGGTTGAGCCCGTGCCGCCCGCCGGCCAGGAAGCCGGCCTCGAAGAGCGCGGGGACGTCGGCGGCGCTCACCGGGCCGTAGGCCACCCGGCCCGCCGGGGTCTCCACCTCGACCATGGGCTCGAGCCAGTAGAGCCCGCGCGAGCCATTCCGCACGATGGTGACCGGCAGGTTCCGCACCGCCGCCTCGGTGGCGATGGCGCGCGCCACCTTCTCGGCGCCCACCGAGAGCGCGCCTGAGTCGCGCGGGATGTAGACGCGGGTGCTCACAGAGCCTCCCGGAGCTCGGCCGTGAGCCGGTCAAACGCCTGCGGGGTCACCCGGCCGTGGATCTCGCCGTCCGCCATGAGCGAGGGGGAGAGCATGCAGTTGCCAAGGCAGTACACCGGTTCCAGCGTGATGGCGCCGTCGGCGGTGGTACCGTGGAGGTCCACGCCGAGCGTCGCCCGGGCATGCGCCAGCAGGTCCTCGCAGCCGAGCGACTGGCAGGCCTCCGCCAGGCAGATCTTCACCACGTGCTTCCCCGGCGGGTGGTCGCGGAACTCGTGGTAGAACGTCACCACGCCGTGCACCTCGGCGCGCGAGAGGTTGAGCGCGTCGGCGATCACCGGCACCGCCGCGGGCGGCACGTAGCCGAGGGCGTGCTGGATCTCGTGCAGGATCGGGAGCAGCGCGCCCGGCCGCGTCTTGTGCGCGGCGAGCGCCCGCTCCACGGCGGGGGCCCAGGCTTCGGCGGTGGTGGCGTCAGGCGGCATGGATGGCACCGCCCGAGGCGGCGAGGTAGTGGAGGAGGAACGCCGACACCTCGGCCGGCGCGTTGAGGTCCAGGCGGCGGACCGGCGCGGTCACCTCGGCCGGCGCATCGCTGGCCACGGCGATGATGGCGGGGTCTCCGGGCCAGCACTTGGGCGGCTCCCCGTGCGCCGGGCGGTACACTTCGATCTTCGGGTAATGCTCCGAAGCGAAGCCCTCGGCCAGCACCAGGTCCACCCGCGTGCGGTCGAACCGGCCCAGCAGCTCCACGAAGGGCGGTTCGGCCAGGTCCGGCGCGCACTCGCCCATGAGGACCCAGCGGTCCCGGGAGGCCACGAGCACCTGCGCGGCCCCGGCCTCGCGGGCGCGGTGGCTGTCCTTCCCCGGCCGGTCGATGTCGAAACCATGGCGCGCATGCTTCAGCACCGCCACCTTGAGGCCGGCGGCCTTGAGGTGCGGCAGCACCCGGGTGATGATCGTGGTCTTGCCACTCCCGCTCGACCCGACGAAGCCGATCACCGGCAGGGGCAGGCGGGGCAGGGTGACGAGGGGTGCGTCCATGCGGGCAGACACTCCGTCAAGCGAAGGGCACCGGCCGCAGGCTGGCTGGCTGCGGTCGCGAGGGCGGTGCCGGGCACCCGGGGGACATCATTGGGAGCGTCGGCAGTACTCCATAATTCTTTACGGGACGCGGGGTTCTGGCAAATTGCCCCTTCCGATGACGTGATCGGCGGGAGCGATGAAGGGGCCGGAAAATCGCATTCTGTTCAAGGTCTTCAATGCAAGCCTTGAACGAACTGTCAACCAGGGCGGACACCGGCCCGCAGGGGATGCCATGAGCGACGAGCTCCACCAGATGCAGCACCCGCTCGGCCTCAAGCGGCTGGGCTACGCGGGGCTCACCCTGACGCAGCCGGCGCTGCGCTGGCGTGACGGCGCCGCCACGCCCAGCGAGGAAACGGTGGCGGAGGAAGTGCCGGTGGCGCTGGTCTACAACGGCCAGCCCCACGCCGTGATGATGGCCTCGCCGGCGGACCTCGAGGATTTTGCCGTCGGCTTCAGCCTGACGGAGGAGCTGGTGGCCGCGCCGGCCGAGGTGCTGGGGATCGAGGTGCAGCGCTACAGCCTCGGGATCGAGCTGCAGGTGCAGGTGAGCGCGGCGGCCGCCCAGGCCATCGCCGGGAAGCAGCGCTCGCTCACGGGGCGGACCGGGTGCGGGATCTGCGGGTCGTCCACCCTCGAGGGGACGCTCAAGACCCTGCACCGGGTCCCATCGGTCGGGCAGTTTGCCCCCGAGGCGCTGCACCGGGCGTTCGCGGCGCTCGCGGCGCGGCAGGACCTCAACCAGCTGGCAGGGACGGTGCACGCGGCCGGGCTCGCCCGGCCCGACGGCACCCTCGACCTGGTGCGCGAGGACGTGGGGCGGCACAACGCGCTCGACAAGCTGGTCGGCGCGCTGGCGCGCCGCAGGACCCCGCAGGTGGGCGACGGGTTCGTGATGGTGACGAGCCGGGCCAGCTTCGAAATGGTGCAGAAGGCCACCGTGGTGGGCGCCCCGCTCCTGGCCGCCATCTCCGGGCCCACGGGACTGGCGGTGCGGCTGGCGGAGCAGGCCGGGGTGACGCTGGTCGGCTTTGCGCGGGGCGGACGGCACACCGTCTACACCCACCCGGCCCGGCTCGCCGCGAATGCCTAACGTGCCGAGGCGCGTCCCCCGCCGAGGGCCGCCGGCAGGCGCACCGACCCGCTGAGCCGCAGGAGCTCCCGGGCGCCGGGGGTGAGCGGGTCGCGGTCGGGGACCACGAGGCCGATGGTGAACTCGTGCGCGTGGTGCTCCAGCGGGATCGCCACCACTTCCTCCACCGGCCCGAAGAAGTGCACGAACGGGTGCGGCAGGAGGCTGCAGAACTCGCCGGCCCGCACGTGGGCCCAGAGCGTGAGCACCGAGTTGGTCTCGAGCGCCGGCGACGGCATGACCCCCGCCGCCTGGAAGCGCGCGTTGATGATGCGCCGGTTCTGCATGTCGGGCGTCAGCAGGCAGAGCCGCTCCGCCGCGGCCTCCTTCCAGCTCACCGACGTGCGCCCCACCAGCGGGTGGCCCCCCGGCACGAACAGGTAGAACTGCTCCCGGTACAGCGGCACCGTCCGCACGTGCGCCAGCGGCTCGTTGTCGAGGTAGGTCACCCCGGCGTCGAGGCTGAAGTCGTCGAGGCCCCGCTGGATCTCGGCCGAGTTGAGCGAGAAGATGGTGAGCGTGACCCCGGGATGCCGGCTGGTGAACGGCTCCGTGACGTAGGCCAGTATCGGGAGGGTCACCGGGATGGCGCCGATGCGCAGGCGGCCGATCAGCCCGCCGCGGAGCTCGCTCGCCTCCTGCTCGAGGCTCTCGGCGTCGGCCAGGATGCGACGGGCCCAGCCCAGCACCCGCTCGCCCTCGCTGGTGAGGCCCTCGAAGCGCTGGCCCCGCCGCACCAGCAGCAGGCCCATCTCCTCCTCCAGCTGCTTGATCCCCGCCGAGAGCGTCGGCTGGGTCACGTCGCAGGTCTGGGCCGCGCGGGCGAAGTGCCCCTCGCGGGCCAGGGCGACGAGATAGCGGAGGTTGCGGAGCAGCATGGGCGGGCCGGCGGTGGCGTGAGCGCGAAAGATGGACGCGTCCCGGGCGCGAAGGAAGCCACACTGCGGCAACCGCTGCCGCCTGCTGGTGGTGATCCGGGACCCGCGGGCCGATGGGAGGAGCTCCGGTCCGGCCCGGCGCGGGCGGGGCCGGAGGGAGCAACTCAGGCCGGGACGTCCCGTGAGGCGGGGAGGGCCGGCGTCCCCGCCCCTGGGGCAGGGCGGGTCCCGGTGGCCTCCGGCGGGCGCGACAGGAGGATGCCGAGGGAGCGGGCGGGCTGGCGGCCCCGGGCTTCCGCGGGCTCGCGGATCCACTCTCCGTAGTGCGTGAGGTAGGCCTCGGGCGCCAGGGCGTCCTTGCTCGGGAGGATGAGGTGCACCCCGCCGGGCAGGGTGCGCGCCATCAGCGTCTCGAGCACCGCCCGCCGGTCGGCGGCCGTCTGGCCCTCGAGCGTGCGGGTATCCACCACCACGATGTGGACCTGTTCGGGGACGCCCGAGGGAAAGTGCCCCAGGGGCGCCACGTACGTGGTGCAGTAGTGCCCCAGCGTCTCGTCATTGATGCGCGACTCGACCTGGTCCACGTACGTCATGTCGTCGCCGAGGAAGGTGACGTGGACCTCGTGGGCGGCGAGCAGGCCCGCCACCGGCTCCGCATCGGGGCCGAGGACGATGGCCGTGTCGCCGGGCTCGAGGCGGGGGAGGATCTTGGCGAGGGGGCCGTTGGGGTCGAGGCCCCAGCGCATGGGCGTGCGCTGGGCCGCGCGGAGGTTCTTGATCTTCCGGGACCACTTCTTGTACGACTCGAGCTTGAGCCGCCGGCTGATCAGCTTGTCCACCTCGTCCGCCATGAGCATCTCGGTGAGGGTCAGCTGCGCCTCCCGGGCGGCATTCATCTCGGCCAGGGCCTCATTGCCGAGGGCCATGAGCTCGCGGCGGGTGAGGCCGTTCTTGAAGTTCTCGATGCGCTGGAGGATGTACTCGTCGTACTGCTGCTGCAGGCTGGGGAGGGGGCGGCGCCGCTGCTGCTGAACCTGGATGGCTGTCAGCATGGGACTCGGAGGCTACGGGGCGCTTGGGGGGCTGCGGGGTCTGGCGACCCCTAAAGTGATATCTCAGCCCTCATCGGTCAACGTTTGGCGCCCCTTCCGGTTCCGTGACAATGTGGAGAACCCGGCGGGGCGCCCGGGGGGCGGGCTCAGGAGGCGCGAAGGACAGCACCCTTCAGGTAGCCGGTCTCGGGGATGGTCACCACCTCGGGGTGGTCGGTGCCCTGGCCAAGGATGTGGGTGAGGGTCAGCCGCCGGCCGCTGTCGGCGGCGGCATCGGCCACGAGCTCGAGGAAGGCGTCGCGACGGACGTGGTAGGAGCAGGAGGCGGTGAGCAGGACCCCGTCATCCGCGAGGAGTCGCATGGCGCGGAGGTTGATTTCCTTGTAGCCGCGCAGGGCCTGGGGAATCGCCGCCTTGGTCTTGGCGAACGCCGGCGGGTCGAGGACGATGGTGTCGAAGCGGCGCCGCTCGCGCTCGAACTGGCGCAGCACGTCGAAGCAGTCGCCCTCGAGCCAGTCCAGGTTGGTCATCCCGTTCCGCGCGGCGTTCTCCCGGCCGCGGGCCAGCGCCTCGGCGCTCACGTCGAGGGCGGTGACGTGGCCCGCGCGGGTGGCCAGGTGGAGCGCAAAGCTGCCGTGGTAGGTGAAGCAGTCGAGTGCCGTGCCGCCCGGCTTCGCGAGGGCGGCGGCGAGGAGGCGGTTGGGGCGCTGGTCCAGGAAGGCGCCGGTCTTCTGCCCGCGCCAGGGGGCGGCGAGGTAGCGCACGGTCCCCTCGCGGAACTCCACCTCCTCCGGCACGGCGCCCATCGCCAGCTCAACGTTCTCGGGGAGCCCCTCGTGGCGGCGGACGCCGACATCGTTGCGCAGCAGGATGCCCTCGGGGTGAACCAGCCCCTCGAGGGCGGCGAGGATGTCGGGGCGGCAGGTCTCGAGGCCGGCGGAGAGGAGCTGCACCACGAGCCAGCGCTCGTAGCGGTCCACCACGAGGGAGGGGAGCCCGTCGCCTTCCGCGTGGACCAGGCGGTACGCGGTGGCGTCGATCCCCTGGCGCCGGGCCAGCGCCGCGGCCAGGCGCGCCTCCCACCAGGCACGATCCACCGCCACGTCCTCGCGGGCCAGCAGCCGGAGGCGGATCTCCGACTTCGGCGAGAAGAGCGCCGTGCCGAGGAAGCGGCCGCGGCGGTCGGTCACGCGGACCACGCCGGCGGCCGCGGGGGCCTCGAGCACGTCGGTCCGGAAGATCCAGGGATGGCCCCGCTCCCAGCGGTGGGCCCCCTTGGGCGAGACGACGGCCGTGGCAGCCGCAGTGGGGCGGGGCATGCCGGCCTAGGGCCGTGCGCGATCGGGCCGGAGGGCGACGGCCTTGCGGAGGTAGACGTGCCGGATCTCGTCGCGGCCCCGGCGGGAGTAGGCGTGCACCAGGAGCCGGATGCACATGGGGAGCGAGCCGGGAACCGGGATCTCCGTGGAATGCAGCAGGGCGACGATATTCCACCCGTAGACCTCGGCGGCACGCGCGGGGAAGGCGGCGTCGAGGTCGGCGGTCATGGTGAAGAGGCCGCTCACCACGTCGTCGGGGGTGAGCTCGTTGGCCTCGATCAGGCGCCGGAGGAGTTCGTCCGTCGCCTCGAGGATCTGCTGGGCATCGTTGGCGTCCACGGTGGTGGCGCCGCGGATGCCCACCACGCGGGGGGAGGGCTCGGGGCTCATGGGCACCAATCTAGCATCGCACCTGCGGCTCATGCTCGTCACGGACGACGTGCTGCTCGACGGGCGGGACGTGGTGGACGTGGCGCGGCGGGCGGTGGCCGGCGGGGTGACCTCGGTCCAGCTCCGCCTCAAGCAGGCTGCGCCACGGGACCTGGTGCGGCTGGCGCGCCTGCTCCGGGCGGCGCTGCCGGTGCCGGTGCTCGTGAATGACCGGCCGGACGTGGCCGCCGCGGCCGGCTGCGGGGTGCACCTCGGGCCCGACGACCTGCCGGTGCCGCTGGCCCGGTCGCTCCTGCCCGCCGGGACCCTCATCGGCACCTCGGTAGGCACGGAGGCGGAACTGCTCCGGGCGCTGGCCGAGGAGGGGGCGGATTACTGGGGGATCGGGCCGTGGCGGGTCACCGCCACCAAGGCCGATGCCGGCGCGGCGATCGGCGCCGAGGGCTTTGCGCGGATCGTGGCGCGGGCGGGCGGCCGGCCGTGCGTGGCGATCGGGTCGGTGCGGCCGGAGGACGTGGCGGCCGTGGTGGGCGCCGGGGGGTGCGGGGTGGCGGTGGTCTCCGGGATCCTGGCGCAGGCGGACGTGGAGACCGCGGCGCGGCGCTATGCGGAGGCGCTCGCGGCGTCGGGCCTCCGCTAGGCCCCGCCTAGCGCGCCACCGGCCGCGCGCGAATCTCGCGGATCGCGCGATTGTGCTCGGCGAGGGTCCTCGAAAACCGGTGGTGGCCGTCGGGCAGCGCCACGAAGTAGAGGAACGGCACCTCGGCCGGGTAGAGCGCGGCGGCGATGCTCTTCCAGCCCGGATTGTTGACCGGCCCCGGCGGCAGCCCGGGGCGCAGGTAAGTGTTGTACGGCGACTGGAAGGCGTAGTCCTTGAAGTAGAGCCGGGCCTTCCGGGTGCCGGTGGCCAGCTGGAGGGCGTACTGCACCGTCGGGTCGGCCTGCAGGGCCATGTTGCGCCGGAGCCGGTTGGTGTACACCCCGGCGATCACGTTGCGCTCATCGTCGTGGCGCGCTTCCCCTTCGACAATCGAGGCCAGGGTCAGCACCTGGAGGCGGGTCAGGCCGATCGAATCGGCCCGCGCCTGCCAGACCGGGGTCCACGCCCGCTCCATGCCGCTCACCATGGCGCCAACCAGCGCTGCGGGGGTGGCGGGGAGGGGGAGGGTATAGGTCTCGGGGAGGAGGAAGCCCTCGAGGGTGGGGCGCTCGATGCCCACCTGGCGGAGGAGCGCGGGATCGCGGGCGGCGGCGAGGAAGGTGGCCGCGTCGAGGCCGTAGCGGGCCGCCAGCACGGTCGCCATCTCCGCGAGGGTCAGCCCCTCCGGCACCGTGATCTTCTGCACGGCCACGCGGCCCGTGCGCAGGATGGCCAGGAGGTCCCTGGCGCCGGTGCCCATGGCCACGTCGTAGATGCCGGCGCGGATGTTCCGGTCGCCGCCGGTGAACCGGCTGACCAGACGGAAGCCGAGCGGCGAGGCGATGAGGCCGCGGGCGGCCAGGGTGTCGCTCACCTGGCGGACGCTGGCGCCGACGGGCACGGTGAAGCGCACCACCTCGCCGGTGGCCGCCGGGGCGCCGCAGGCCGCGAGGGCCAGCGCCGCGGCGGGCAGGAGGCGGCGCATCACGTGGCGCTCCCGCGGCGGATGTCGAGGAAGGCCTGGAGCACGACGGCGGCGGCGAGCGCGTCCACGTCCTCGCGCCGGCCGCGGGTGGAGCCGCCCTGTTCGCGGATCAGGGCATGGACCCGCGCGGTGGTCATGCGCTCGTCCTGGAAGGCCACGGGGAGGCCGGTGCGGGTCCCCACCGCGCCGGCGAGCTCGCGGGCGGCGGCGGCGCTCGGGCCCTCGTTGCCCTCGGGGGTGAGCGGCAGGCCGACGACGATGCCGACGGGCTGGTGCCCGGCGACGAGCTCGAGGAAGCGCGGCATGGGGAAGCGCTTGCCGGGGCGGCGCACCAGGGTCTCGAGGGGGCTCGCGAGGCGCTGGCCCTCATCGGAAAGGGCGAGGCCCAAGCGGACCTCGCCCCAGTCGATGGCGACGATTCTTCCTTCGCGCGGAATCATCTCGATCAGCGGTCCCTGTCGACGGCGCCCGGCTGCCCTACTGCGCCATCGTCGCGAAGAATTCCTTGTTGGACTTGGTCCGCTTCATGCGCTCGAGCAGGAACTCGAGGGCTTCCACGGGCGGCATGTCGGCCAGGAAGTTGCGCAGCAGGTAGACGCGGTTGAGCTCGTCCTTGTCCATGAGGAGCTCTTCCTTGCGGGTGCTGGTGCGCTGGATGTCGATGGCCGGGTAGATGCGGCGGTCGGCCAGGCGCCGGTCGAGGACCAGCTCCATGTTGCCGGTGCCCTTGAACTCCTCGAAGATCACCTCGTCCATGCGGCTGCCGGTGTCGATGAGCGCCGTGGCGATGATGGTGAGCGAGCCACCGCCCTCGATGTTGCGCGCCGCGCCGAAGAAGCGCTTGGGCTTCTGGAGCGCGTTGGCGTCGACACCGCCCGAGAGGATCTTGCCCGAGTGGGGCACGACCACGTTGTGCGCGCGGGCCAGGCGGGTGATGGAATCGAGGAGGATGACCACGTCCCGGCCGTGCTCCACGAGGCGCTTGGCCTTCTCGATGACCATGTCGGCCACCTGCACGTGGCGGTCGGCCGGCTCGTCGAAGGTGGAGGAGATGACCTCCGCCTTGACGTTTTCCTGCATGTCGGTCACTTCCTCGGGCCGCTCGTCGATGAGCAGCACGATGAGGACGACCTCGGGGTGGTTCTCGCTGATGGCGTTGGCCAGCTTCTGCATCAGGATCGTCTTGCCCGCCTTGGGCGGGGCGACGATCAGGCCGCGCTGGCCCTTGCCGATCGGGGAGAGCAGGTCCACCACGCGCATGGAGAGGTCGCTGGTGGTCTTCCGCTCCAGCACGATGCGCCGGTCGGGGTAGCGCGGGCGCAGGTTGTCGAAGGCGATCCGGTGCTTGGTCTTCTCCGGCTCCTCGTAGTTGACGCTCTCCACCTTGAGGAGGGCCAGGTAGCGCTCGCCCTCCTTGGGGGGCCGGACCTGCCCCATCACCGTGTCGCCGGTGCGTAGGTCGAAGCGCTTGATCTGGCTCGGGCTGACGTAGATGTCGTCGGGCCCATAGAGATAGTTCCAGTCCTGGCTGCGGAGGAACCCGTAGCCCTCGGGCAGGATCTCAAGGACGCCCTCGCCGCGGATGACCGTGTCCTGGTCGAGCAGCGTCTGCTCGATCCGGAAGATCAGGTCCTGCTTGCGGAGGCCCGAGTAGTTGGTGATGTTGAGCTGTTCGGCCAGCTGATGCAGCTCGCCGACCGACTTCTGCTTGAGCTCGGCGATATCCACAGGTGAGGTGCTCCGCTCTGGGGTGCTCCGCTCGGGAGTGCTCCGCTCGGGGGAAGCGGCCCGCTGCTGCGCGGGCGGACGAGCCTTGGGGGCAGGCAAATGATTACGGGGTCGAAAGTGGACGACGGGCCGGGCGGCCCGCGAGTGCTCGGATTGTGACGATGAAGGGACTACCGGGCGAGTACAGGACCATCGCAGGAGCGCCCCATAATAGAATTTGCCGGCTGGACCGTCAAGGGTTCCCGTGGATGAGCTGACGCGCTGTTTCCTGACGTGGCGGGTCATCCGGGCCGGAAACCGGGAGGTGGTGGAGGGCCTCGTGGCCCCCGCCCACCGCGGCCCCTCGCCCGACCTCCGGACCGCCCTCGGCCGCTGGCACCACGCCGCCTACTTCACCCGGCCGGACCGCAGTGAGCTGGTCCTGGTGCGGCCCGTCGGCCTCCCCCGCCGGGAGCGCTGGGTGCTCCACCTCTTCCTGCTCGTGGCCACGGCGGCCTGTGCCCTCGGGGCCGGGGCCACCCTGGCCGGCACCTACCATCCGCCCTACGGGAGCGGGTTCTTCGGCATCCTGCGCGCGGCGGCGGCCTTCCTGCCGGACTTTCTCCGCCAGCCCCCCGGGGTCCTCCTGAGCGGCTGGCCCTTTGCCGCCTCGCTGCTCGGCATCCTGCTGGTCCACGAGCTGGGGCATTACGTCCGGGCGGCCCGGTACTCCATCGACGTGTCGCCCCCCTTCCTGCTGCCGATCCCGCCCACCCTCTCGCCCATCGGCAGCCTGGGCGCGTTCCTCAAGCTGCGGTCCCCGGTGGTGGACCGGCTCCAGCTGCTCGACGTGGGGGCCGGCGGGCCCCTCGCCGGCTTCGTGGTGACGCTCGGCGTGCTCTACTGGGGCTACGCCAGTTCCACGCCGTTCGGCGAGGGCCTCGGCTACGGGCGCACGTTCATCGAGCTGGGCGGCAGTCCGCTGGCGCTCGGGGACTCGTACCTGACCGCGCTCTTCCGGGAGCACTTCTTCCCGGGGGTGGCGTCGCTCCGCCTCAGCCTCCCGGCCTTTGCGGGGTGGGCGGGGGCGCTCATCACCGGCCTCAACCTGCTGCCCCTCTCCCAGCTCGATGGCGGCCACGTCTCCTACAGCCTGCTGGGCCGCAAGCAGGCGCCGCTCGGGCTGGTGGCGATCCTCGGGCTGCTCTACCTCTCCCATTACTGGGTGGCGTGGCTGGTGTGGGTGGCGCTGACGCTGCTGGTGGGCGGGTGGCGCTGGACCCACCCCTCGGTGCTGCACCCCGAGCGGCCCGTGCCGTGGCCCCGGCAACTCGTTGGCTGGGTGTGCGTGGGCGTCTTCGTCCTGACCTTCGTGCCGGTCCCCTTCCAGCCATAGGGGCGCGCCCCCGGGGTGTCGCCGGGCACCCGCTGACATATATTCCGGCCACCACCCTCGCCATGCCCGCTCCCCCCCAGCCCGGGCCTCGCACCGTGACCGCTGAGAGCGACAAGTTCCACAAGCTGCGCCACGACCTGTCCAATCCCCTCTCCGCGCTGCTGGCGGAGACGCAACTCCTCCTGCTCAACGAATCGCGGCTGGATTCCGAGACGCTGACGAGCCTGCGCGAGATCGAGGCGCTGGCGGTCCGGATGCGGACCATCCTGCGGGAGACCTGACCCGTCAGCCCTCGGGCCCGAGGAGCGCCCGGACCTGGGCGCGGGCCGGCCAGCCGTTCGCGAGGAAGAGCAGCAACAGCACGGCGCTCGCCCCGCTCACGGCCAGGCGGTAGGGGAGCGGGACCTCGCTCGCCGACACGAAGCCCTCGATCAACCCCGCGAACACGAGCAGCACGACCGTGGCCCCGACCAGCCGGACGCCGAGCCGGCCGGCGAGCACCAGCGCGTCGCTCCGCCGGTAGTCGCCGGGGTTGAGGAGGGCGCGGCCCAGCAGGAACCCCGCCGCGCCCGCGAGCCAGATGGCGAAGAGCTCGAGCACCCCGTGTCCCACCACGAAGGTCCAGAGGTAGCCCGCCAGCCCCACGTTCGCGAAGTGCCCCGTGGCCGAGCCCAGGTACAGCCCGTTGAAGGCCAGCAGCAGCAGCGAGCCCACGCCAGCGAAGATCCCCGCCGCGAAGCAGACCAGCGCCACCTTGATGTTGTTGGTCATGATCTGGGAGGCCACCAGCGGCCGCACCTCGGCCTCGGCCTCGTAGTAGCCGCGTCCCGCCTGGACCCGCTCCCGGCCCGCCTCCGCGCGCTCCAGCATCACCGGCGGCAGCACCTCCTCCGCGAGTCCCGGCTGCTCCACCAGCAGCAGGTAGCCCGCGACCGCGGGGAGCGCGAAGGTGACGAACGCCACGAGCACGGTGCGCCACGCCACCAGGATGCTGGCCGGGCACTCCCGGGTGAGGAACTCCCACAGCCAGCGCCCCGCGCGCCGCTCGTCGCGGTAGAGCGCATTGTGGCCGGCCGCCACGAGCCGCTCGAGGCGGCTGCGCACCGGGGCCGGTGCCCGGTAGGTGCGGGCGCGGGCCAGGTCCGCGGCGATCTCCCGGTAGCGGGCCGCGAAGTCCGGCAGTTCGGCGGCGGCAAAGCTGTCGAGGCCGGCGGTGGCGGCGCGGGTGGCGAGCTGCTCGAACTCGGCCCAGCGCGTGGCCTGGCGTGCCACGAGGCGCTCGGCCACGCCGCCCGACGGCGCCTGGTCCGAGGCCCCCGCCGGTGCGGCGGAGCGGCCCCCGAAGCGGCCCTGGCGGCGGGCCGTCTCGTCGGCGAGGAGCCAGGTGAGGAAGCTGAGCGGCTCGGGCGGGCGCACCGGGTAGCGGGCGGCGAAGCGCTGCACGAGGTTGGCGGCGAGGCGGTCGCGGACGTCGGGCGGGAGGGCCGGGGCGCGCTCGGCGAACTCGCGCAGCAGCCGGAATTCATCATCGGCGAGCTGGGGGAGCCCCGCCGCCTCCACCCCCGTGACGGTAGGGACCGCGACCGGCGCCACGGCCTCGTGCGGGCGGTCACGCACGACGATGGTGCCGGCCACGAGGTCACCGAGCCGCTTGGCGGTCGGGTGGAGGCCCACGAGGACGCCGCCGAGCAGGTAGCCGGCGGGCATGAAGTCGGCGATGCGAAGGAGGTTTCGGAGGGCGGCGGCGCCGAGCGTGACGGGGTGGCCGCTGTCGCGGATGACCCGGATGCCGACGCGGCGCTTCCCCGGGGTCTGGCCATGCCAGAACGCCTCGAAGAAGGCGAAATAGCCCCAGAGGGTGGCGAAGTAGGCCACGAAGAGGACCGCCATGACGGCGGCGTTCCGGCCGAGGTCCAGCAGGCCCACCGCCAGCACCAGCGCGATGGTGCCGAGGACCAGGAGGACCGCGTCATAGATGGCGGCCAGCGCCCGTGAGCCGAGCCCGGCGATCTCGTAGTCGATGACGACGAGTTCGGGGGTCTCGACCTCGAGGTGCTGGCGGTAGCCGGTCGGCGTGGTCATCGGGGGTGCGTGGCTCCTTCAATGTACGGCATCCGTGGTTCACTTCCCAAGGGCCCGGGCCGGGCGCATCTTGCTGCATCCCCCTGCCCCGGAGTTCCTCGGCATGGCCGCGCCGGTCCTCAAGCCGCTCTCCCTCGGGGAGGTGCTGGACGTCTCGTTCGGGCTGTACCGCACGCTGTTCACGCCGCTGCTCCTGGTCACGCTCGCCACCCGGGCGGTGCCACTGGTCATCGAGGTGTACGTCGAGAGCGCGGGCGGGCTGCTGGCGGAGCCGCTCCTGTACGGCCTGAACCTGCTGCTCAACGTGGTGCTCGGGGCGGTGGCGGCCGCGGCGTCGACGTTCGTGATCGCGGAGAACTACCTCGGGCGGCCGCTGACGGCGAGGGCGGCCTTCGCCCGCTCCACGCCCTTCATCGGGCGGCTCATCCTCCTGGCGCTGCTGTCCACGCTGCTGCTCGGCTTCGGGGTCCTGCTGCTGGTGGTGCCGTTCTTCCTCCTGCTGCCGGGGCTGGTCCTGGCCACGCCCGCGCTGGTGCTCGAGGACCTGCCGGGGGCGGTGGATGCGATGGGGCGGGCGTGGTCGCTGTCGCGCGGGTCCCGCTTCCGGGTGTTCGTGGCCATGATGGTGGTCCTCACCCTGATCGTCCTGCCCTTCACGGCGCTCGGCGTGTTCATGGTGACCCGCAGCCCCGTCGAGGCCACGGCCGGGCTGACCTCCGAGGGGCTGCTGGCGGTGGCGCTGGCGGCGGTCATCCAGACGCTGATCTATCCCTTCCTGTACGCCGTGCTCACGGTGCTGTATTACGATCTCCGCGTCCGCAAGGAGGCGTACGACCTCGAGGTGCTCGCCGCCGACCTGGGCAACGCCTGACGATGATCCCGCAGGCCCCGCCCGCCGCCGACTCGCTGCGCGCCGTGCTGGACACGGTCTTCGCCGCCCCGGCCTACGACTGGCAGGTGCGGCCACACCCGCTGGCGTTCCTCGCCCGCTGGTGGCGGGCCCTGGTGGACTGGCTCTTCGACCTCAAGCAGACCAATCCCGCCCTCTACGCGGTGGTGTTCTGGGTGCTCGTCACCATCGTGGTGGCGATCCTGGTGCACGCCGCCTACGTCCTCGTGCAGACCTTGCGTGCGGCCCAGCGGCCCGCCGAGGCCCGGCTCGCCGACGCGCCGGCGCGGCGGGACGCGCGCTGGTTCCGTGCCGAGGCCGAGCGCCATGCGGCCGCCGGGCGGCACGCCCTCGCCATGCAGGCGGACTTCCTGGCCCTCGCGCTCGAGCTGGACCAGCGGGCCCTGGTGCGCTACCACCCGAGCAAGACGCCGGCGGAGTACGCCCGCGAGGCCCGGCTCGGGGAGGCGGCCCGGGGCGAGTTCCGCGAGCTGGTGCGGGGGCTCTACCGCGTGGCCTTCGGTGGGGCGGCCGTGACCGCCGACGAGGTGGCGGCCTGGCGCGCGCGCAGCGACGTGGGACGATATGCGGGCGCGCACTGAGGCCCTGGTCGGGGTGGCGTCGCTGGCGCTGCTCGCGACGGTGGCGGCCGCGCTCGGCGGGCGCGAGAACCGCGGCGGCACCGCCGACCATCGCGCCTCGAGCTACCTGGCCGGGCCGTACGGGACCCGCGGCCTGGCCGAGGCGCTCACCCGCCTCGGCGTGGACGTGCGCCGGCACCGGACCGGCGCGCGCCGCCTGCCCGCCGCCGAGGACTCGCTCCGTACCGCGCTGGTGCTCGCGGATCCCATGCTGGTGCCCTCGCCCGAGGAGGTGACGCGGTACGTGGCGTGGGCCGAGGAACGGCCGGGGCGGGACCTCGTGCTGGCCGGCCGCGGGGCCGACGGGGCGCTCAAGTGCTACGGCCTCGCGGTGGACTGGCGCGGCGCGGACAGCCTCGCGGTGGCCGGGGCCGGGGTGTGGCCGAAGGTGGAGGCGGTCCTGGCCGCCCACGCCCAGGTGGAGCTCGCCGACTCGAGCCGCCTCGAGGACGCGGGGACCTCGCGCTGCGTGGTCCCGGCGGTGACCCGGGCGGACACGCTGCTGGCGACGCGGTCGGGGCGGGTGGTGGCGGTCCGGCTGTGGCTGGCGGACGGCACGCGGAGCGTGCTCGCGCTGGCGGATGCCGGGCTGCTCCGCAACCGCGCGCTCCGGGAGACCGCGGCCGGTCCCTTTGCCCTGGGCCTCTTCCTGGGGCGGTATGACCGGGTGGTGTTCGAGGAGACGAGCCAGGGCTTCGGCGCCGGGGGCTCGCTGGGGGACGCGGTACTCGCGTGGAGCTGGCGGTCGCCGCTCGGGTGGGCGGCGTGGCAGCTGGCCGGCGTGGGGCTGCTGGTGCTCCTGGCGGGGGCCATCCGCTTCGGGCCCGTGCGCCGGCTGGGGGGGCGGCGGCGCCGGTCGTCGTTGGAGCACGTGCGCGCGCTGGCCACGGCGCTCGCGGCGGCGCGCGGGCACGACGTGGCCATCCAGGCCATGCTGCGCGGGCTCCGCCGCCGCCTCAACCCCGCCGCGCGGGTCCGGGGCGACCCCGGCCCGTGGCTCCGCCAGCTGCAGGAGCACGCGCGCACCCCGCGCGCGCAGGCGGAGACGAAGACGTTGCAGGCACTCACCAGGCCCGGGCAGGACGCCGACGGCGTGCTCCGGGCCGCCACTGCCGTGGAGGACCTGTGGGAGGAACTGAGGCCCTGACCCCCGCCGAGGTCGAGGCGCAGGCGGGCGTGGCGCGGGAACTCGTGGCGATGCTCGGGCGTGTGGTGCTCGGCCAGGAGGCGGTGATCACCGAGGCGGTGCTGGCGCTCATGGCCCGCGGCCACGTGCTGCTCGAGGGCGCGCCCGGCACCGCCAAGACGCTGCTGGTCCGCACCCTGGCCGAGGCCATGGGGCTCACCTTCCGGCGGATCCAGTTCACGCCGGACCTCATGCCGAGCGACATCACGGGCGTCAACCTGCTCACCAGCGCCGGCGACTTCAGCTTTCGCCCCGGCCCGCTGTTCGGCGACCTGGTGCTCGGCGACGAGATCAACCGCGCCCCCGCCAAGACCCAGGCGGCGCTGCTCGAGGCCATGCAGGAGCGGCACGTCACGGTGGACGGGACCAGCCACCCGCTCTCCGCCAGCTTCACGGTGTTCGCCACCCAGAACCCGATCGAGTTCGAGGGGACCTACCCGCTGCCCGAGGCGGAGCTGGACCGGTTCCTCATCAAGAGCCTGCTCGAGTATCCGTCGGCGGAGGCGGAGCAGGGCGTGCTGGCGCGCGTGCTGGGCGGCTTCGAGGCGGCCGAGCCGGCCAGCTTCGGCGTGACGCGGCTCCTCGATGCCGAGGGCCTGGCGCGGCTCCGCTCGGCCACGCGCCGCATCCGCGTGGAGCCGACGCTCACCGCCTACATCACCACCCTGGTGCGCGCCACCCGCGGCGCCCCCGCGCTCACCCTCGGCGCCTCCCCGCGCGCCAGCGTGGCGCTGCTCCGCCTGGCGCAGGCGGCGGCGCTGCTCGAGGGCCGCGACTACGTGGTGCCGGACGACGTGAAGCGCCTGGCGCCGCCGGTGCTCCGCCACCGGGTGGCGGTGGCGCCGGAGCTCGAACTCGAGGGTGTCACGCCCGACCAGGCGCTGCGCACCATCCTGGAGCGGATCGAGGCGCCGCGGTGATCTACCTGCCGTCCCGGCGCTGGTACCTGGTGGCGGCGGCGCTCGCCCTCGTGGCGCCGCTGGCGCTGGTGTGGCCGTGGGCCGCGCTGGTGCTGCTGCTCGCGGACGTGCTGTGGGTGCTGGCGTTCGTCGTGGAGGCGTGGCGGCTGGCGGGACTCCCGGACGCGGTGCCGGCCGTGGAGCGCCTGGCGCCGCCGGCCTTCTCGGTGGGGCGGCCGCTGCCCGTGACGTATCGCTGGTCGCACCCGCTCCCGCGTTTGCTCACGGTGCTGGTGCGGGAGCAGTGGCCGGCGCCGGTGGCGGGGCCGCGGGAGCGCGCGCTCACGCTGCCGCCCGGGAAAGTGTTCGAGGAGGAGCTCGAACTGGTGCCGCTCCACCGCGGCCGGGCGGACGGGGGCACGCTGGCGCTCCGGCTGCTCGGCCCGTGGGGCCTGGCGTGGCGCCAGGTGCGCCGGGAGGCGCCGTGGCGCGCCACGGTGTATCCGAACCTCGTGGGCGCGTCACTCCGCTCGCTGCCCACCCAGGCCCAGCGCCGCCGGGAGGCGGGCTTCCGCGCCGTGCGGCGGATCGGCGAGGGGCGGATGTTCGAGAGCCTCAAGGAGTGGGTCCCGGGCGAGGACACCCGCACCATCGACTGGAAGGCCACGGCGCGCCGGGGCAAGGTGATGGCGCGCCAGTACGAGGACGAGCGGCGGCAGCAGGTGCTCATCGTCATCGACTGCGGCCGCGCCCTGGCGGCGGAACACGCCGAGGGGCGCTCCCGGCTCGAGGCGGTGGTGGAGGCGGCGCTGCGGCTGGCGCACAGCGCCGAGGAGCACGACGACAACGTGGGCCTGATGGCCTTCGCCGACACGGTGCAGCAGTTCGTGCCGCCGGCGCGCGGCCGGCGGGCGCTCCGCACCGTGCTCGATGCCCTGGCCGAGGTGGAGGGGAAGCTGGTGGAGCCCGACTACCCCGCGGCGTTTGCCTACCTGGCCGCCCGGAACCGCAAGCGCGCGCTCACGGTGATCTTCACCGATGTCATTGACCGCACGGCGAGCGAGGCGCTGCTGGCCCAGGCGGGCGCGCTGCGGCCGCGGCACGTGCCGCTCACGGTGGCCCTCCGCGACCCGGCGCTGGAACTGGTCGCCACCGCCCGGCCGGCCAGCACGGCCGGGGCCTTCGAGCGCGCGGCCGCCGAGGAACTGCTGCAGGCGCGCGAGGAGGCGCTGGCCGACATGCGCGCCCGTGGCGTGCTGGTGCTCGACGTCCCGCCGGCCGGGGCCGCCGCCGCCGTGGTGGACCAGTACAACCGCCTCAAGCGGCGCGGCGTGATCTGAGGCCCTGCCCCCTCCCCCCGGAACGACGAACGGGCCGCCACCTGGCGGCCCGTTGACGTTCCCGGTCGGCGGCATCAGCCGGCGAGGTTGGGGAAGATCACCTGGGCCGGGTGCTCCATGGCCCGGATGTAGTCCCGGTCGAAGGCTGCCGACACCGACTCGCGCCGCGAGTAGGGGCCGGGGGTGTAGCTCCGCGAGGTGACGCCCTGCTGCGAGAGCTCGCAGACGTGCCAGTCCTCGCGGTTGGTCATGTCCCAGAAGCGGGTGCCGTCCTCGATGTCGAAGGCGGGATCGGCCAGCGTGGCCGGGTGGAAGAGCCAGCTGCAGGAGACCCGGGTGCGGTCCACCGCCACGGGCCACAGGACGTGGAACATCACGTAGTCGGGGTGCAGGCTCAGCAGCATGTTGGGCATGATGCTGTAGTAGTACACCCGGTCGTGGTCCTCCTCGGGCAGCGCCGCGCTCACCGGGACGCCGCAGACGCGCCCCGTCATGGTCATGCTCCTCGCATCCTCGGCCAGGATCATGTAGCCGCCGAGGTAGGGGCCGTCGGTGAGGTCGTTCTCGCCGAGGGTGGGCGGGGTGCGCTTGGTGAGGGTGGGGTGCACCAGCGGGCAGTGGTAGCACTCGGAGTAGTTCTGGACGATGAGCTTCCAGTTGGCCTTGATCTCGTACTCGATGGTCTTGCCGAGCTTGAGCGACGGCATGGCGAAGCGCGCAAAGCGGCCGAGCAGCGGCGCGTGCGTCTCCTCGAAGCTGGCGGGGTTCTCGGCGAGGTTGATGAAGATGAACCCCTCCCACAACGCGAGCGGCACGGCCTTGAGCGGCCAGTCGGCCTTCCGGAAGCCCTCGAGGTCGTGGGTGGCGGGGGCGCCGATGAGGCGGCCATCGAGCCCGTAGGTCCAGGCGTGGTACGGGCACTGGATGGTCTCGCTGAACTGCCCCTGGTGCTCCTCACAGATCCGGCTGCCGCGGTGGCGGCAGACGTTGTAGAAGGCCCGGACGGTGCCCTGCTGGTCGCGCAGGATGATGATGCTCTCGCCGGCCACCTCGAGCAGGAAGTAGTCGCCGGGGTTCGCCACCTTCTCCTCCCGGTCCACGCAGAGCCACTGGCGCCGGAAGAGCTTCTCCTCTTCCTCGGCCAGCAGGGCGGGGTCGGTGAAGTAGCGGCGGGGCAGGGTGGTCTGCCCGTGGGTGGGCAGTTCGCGCGGCTTCCAGACGATGGCGGTCACGGGGGCACCTGCTGCAGGTGGAGAAGGTGCAGGGAATCTGGCATTCGGCGGGCACGCATGGAAGGGCGACGCGCCCCCTGCCGCTTGCCCCGCCGCCCGCTAGCATTGGGGGCATGGCGCGCCCCGTCGTCCACCTGATCCCCCACACCCACTGGGACCGCGAGTGGTACCTGCCGCTCGGCGGCTTCCGCGCGCGCCTGGCCGAGGCGATGGACGGCCTGCTCGGCGTGCTGCGCCATGCGCCGGAGCTCCCGGCCTTCCACCTGGACGGCCAGACGGTGCTGCTCGAGGACTACCTGGCGCTCCGCCCGGAGCGGCGCGACGAGGTGGCGCAAGCCATGGCCGGGGGGCGCCTCACGAGCGGCCCGTGGTACGTGCTGGCGGACGAGCAGGTGCCCGCGGGCGAGGCGCTGCTCCGGAACCTGGCGCTCGGGCGGCTGGACCTCACCCGCCTGACAGGGCGGGTCCCCGCCGCCGCGACCCAGTGCTGCTACAGCCCGGATGCATTCGGCCATCCGGCGGTGCTGCCCGCCCTCGCCGCGGAGTTCGGGCTGGAGAGTGCGGTGGTGTGGCGCGGGCTGCACCCCGATCGCACGGGCGGGAAGGACCTCGCCTGGTGGCGCGCACCGGATGGGCGCCGCCTGCTGACGTACCACCTGCCCGCGGACGGCTACGAAATCGGATCCAACCTGCTGGTGGCGGACGCGGCGCTGCCCGGGGCGTGGGCGCGGGTCAAGGCGGCGGTGCTCCCGCGCGCGGCAACCCGCCACGTGGCGGTGCTGGTGGGGGCCGATCACCACGGCGTGGATCCCGCGCTGCCGCGACTGGCGACGCGGCTCACGGCCGCCGATGCGGAGTGCGAGTTCCGCCTGTCCTCCCTGCCCGCCTTCCTGGCCGCCGCGCGTGAAGCTGCCGGGGAGCTGCCCGAGATCCGCGGGGAACTGCGCTGGTCCTACGGCTACACCTGGACGCTCCAGGGGGCGCACGCCACGCGCGCGCCTCTGAAGCGCCGGAACGCGGCCGTGGAGCTGCTCCTCCTGCGGCACGCCGAGCCGCTCGCGGTGCTCGCGGGGGCGGCGGGCGCGGCCGGCACCCTGGAGCGGGCCTGGCGCGAGGTGGTGCAGGGCCAGTTCCACGACACCCTCTCGGGGACCGCGCACGATGCGGTGGCGGACGCCATGGCCACCCGCCTCACCGACGCCGAGGCGCTGGGCGGGGAGGTGGTGCGGCGCGCGCTGCACGCGGTGATGGGGCACGATCCCGACCGGGCCCGGGACGGGGCGCCGGTGCGGCCGAGGCTCGCGCTCTGGAACCCGGCGGCGCGAGCCCGCGGGGGCGTGGTGGTGGCGGACCTGACCTTCTTCCGCGAGGATGTGCTCGTGGGGCCCCCCGGGGCCCGCCGTCCCCGGCGCGGGCCCGGCGTCCGGCCATTCGGCCTGCTGGTGGACGGCATCCCCGTGATGCCACAGGTCCTCGGCGTGGCGCGCGGGCAGGAGCGGCTCGACGCCCCTCGGCACTACCCGGACCAGGACCTGGTGGACGTGGTGCGGGTGGCCTTCCCGCTGCCGGCCGCGATGCCCGGGCTGGGGGTGTCCAGCGTGGAGCTGACGGAATCCCATGGCGCCCCGGCCGAGCCCTTCGTCGAGGTGGGGCGCGCCGCCATCGGCAACGGCCGCGTGCAGGCGGCCGTGAGCCCCACCGGCACGGTGCAGCTGGTGGACGCCGCCTCCCTCCGGCGCCTCGATGGCCTGGCCGAACTGGTGGACGAGGGCGATGCCGGCGACACCTATGCGTTCGCGCCCGTGCGCGGCGACCGCCCGGTGACCCCGCAGGCCCGGGTGCGCGCCCGGGTGCTCGCCGACGGCCCGTTCGTGGCCGGCCTCGGCTGGGAGGTGCGGCTGTCGCGGGACACGGGCCGGGTGCGGGCGGGCTACACCCTGCAACTCGTCGGCGACGAGGCGGCGGTGCGCGGCACCATCCGCCTGGAGAACCAGGCCACCGACCACCGGTTGCGGCTCCGCTTCCCCACTGGGCTCCGCGGGGCGCGCTGCGCGGCCGGGGCCCAGTTCGGCAGCGTGGAGCGGGGGCCGGTGCCGCGCCGGGCGCCGGTGCGCGGGGCGCTCCGGGAGACGCCGGTCCCCACCGCCCCGGCGCACCGGTGGGTGGCCGCCGCGCGGGGTGCGATGGGGCTCGCGGTGCTGCTGCCCGGGTTCTTCGAGTATGAGTGGACGGCACGCGGCGAGCTGCTGGTGACCCTGCTCCGTGCCACCGGCGAACTCTCGAAGCCCGGGCTCGCGACGCGCCCCGGTCACGCGGGGTGGCCCACCCCCACGCCGGGTGCGCAGTGTCTCGGCACGGAGGTGATCCCGTTCGGGCTGGCCTGGGCCACCGAGGCTCTCCTGCACGCGCCGGAGCGCCTCGAGTGCCTCTGGGAGGACACCTTCCTGCCGGTGCAGGGCACCTGGCTCCGTCAGGCGCTCGCCGAGCCGGCCGCCACGCCGCCCACGGGCATGACGCTCGAGGGCGAGGGCCTGGTGTTCTCGAGCTGCCATCCGGCGCGCACCGGCGAGGGCTTCCTGCTGCGCTGCTACAACGCGCGGCCCGCCGCGGTGGCCGGGACCTGGCGCTTCGCGCGGCCGGTGAGCGGGGCCACCCGCGTGCGCGCCGACGGCACGCCCCTCGGCCCGCCGGCGGCGGGTGCGGCCCTCAGTGCCCTGTCGTTCACGGCCGGCCCGCACGAGCTGGTCACCTTCCACCTCACCTTCGCCCCCTGGAGACCGTGATGCGTCGCCTCGTCACCGCGTGCCTGCTGCTGCTGGCTTTCCCGCTTGCGGCCCAGCAGCGGGAAGTGCTCCCCGTGCCCGGCGCCGTGGCCGGGCTCCCGTTCTCGCCGGTGGTCAAGGTGGGAAACGTGCTGTACCTCTCCGGCCAGCTCGGCAACCGGATCGGGACCCGCGAGCTGGTGCCGGGCGGCATCCGCGCGGAAACGCGCCAGACGCTCGAGAACGTCAAGACGGTGCTCACCGCGGCCGGCAGCGACCTCCAGCACGTGGTGAAGTGCACGGTGTTCCTCAAGGACATCGCCGACTACGCCGCGATGAACGAGGTGTACGGGAGCTACTGGCCGGTGGACCCGCCCGCGCGTTCCACGTTGGCGGGCAGCGGCCTGGCGCTCGGCGCGCTGGTGGAGATCGAGTGCCTGGCGGTGCTGCCGTGAGCCGCTAGCGCGCGAGGAGGGTGCGGGCCGAGTGGATCGCGTCGGGGCGATTGGTCACCATGCCATTCGCCCCGTTGCGCCACCAGCGGAGGGCGGAGCGGGCGTCATCGACCGTCCAGACGTGCACGGTGGCGCCGCGGGCGCGGGCGCGGCGGACGAAGCGGCGGCTCGGGATGGGGAGGCCGTAGTGGAACTCCGGCACGGCGTAGTTCACGCAGCGCGCGTCCGGCGCGCCGAGGCCGAAGTAGAGCCGCGCGATGTCGCGGCGGGAGGCGCCGAGGTGGAAGGGGGGGTCGCGAAAGGCGGCGAGGGCGCGCCAGTCGTTGCCGGCCACCACGGCGCGGGGGGCGGCGCCTTCCTCGCGCAGGACGGCGGCCGCCAGCTCCTGCACCTCCACTTCCTTGATCTCGATCAGCAGCGGCACCCCCGGGAACGCCCGTACCACCTCCTGGAAGGTGGGGATGCGGACGCCGGTGCCGCGATACGGGGTGGCGCCGGCCGGGCCGGTGAAGTGCCGGCCGGCATCGAGGCGCTGGAGCTCGCTCGCGGTGAGGGCGGCGAGCGGCCCCGCGCCGTCGGTGGTGCGCTCGAGGGTGGGATCGTGGAAGACCATCGCGACGCCATCGCGGGAGCGGCGGAGGTCGAACTCGAGGGCGTCGGCCCCCTGCGCGAGCGCCAGGCGAAAGCTCTCCAGCGTGTTCTCGGGCGCGTACGCGGCGGCGCCCCGGTGGCCGATGACGAGGCGCGCGGCGGGATCGAGGAGCGGGTTCACGGCGCGGCGTAGTGGTCGCGGAAGCGTTCGCGGAGCGCGGTCTTCTGGAACTTGCCGGTGCTGGTGCGGGGGATCGCGTCCACCCGCACGAAGGCGTCGGGCACCCACCACCGCGGGCAGCTCGTGGCGAGGTGGGCCGCGAGCTCCGCGTCGGTCACCGTGGCGCCGTTCCGCAGCACGATGGCGGCGAGGGGCCGCTCGATCCACCGGGGGTGCGGCACCGCCACGACGGCCGCCTCGAGGATCGCCGGGTGGTTCATCAGCGCCACCTCGAGCGCCACCGAGCTGATCCACTCTCCGCCGGACTTCACCAGGTCCTTGGCGCGGTCCCGCAGGCGGAGGGTGCCGTGCGCGTCGATGCTCACCACGTCGCCGGTGCGGAACCAGCCGTCCGGCGTGAAGCTGGCGGGTGGCGCCCCCTGGCCCAGGTAGCCCGCCGCCACGGCCGGCCCCCGCACCTCGAGCTCACCCACGCTCTCGCCGTCCCAGGCCACGAGGCCCGCCTCGCCGCGGGCGCGGATCTCGAGGAAGGGGCCGGGGGTGCCGGCCCAGGTGCGGTAGGTGGGATCCCCGGCGCCCCAGCTGGGCACCCGGTTGAGCGTCCCGACGGGGGCCAGTTCCGTCATGCCCCACGAGTGGTGCAGCGGCACGCCGTGGCGTCCCTCGAGCCCGTCGAGGAGCGCCTGCGGCATCGGGGCGCCGCCCACCACCACCATCCGCAGGGCGGAGAGGTCCGCCGCCCCGGGCTCGGCGTCGAGCAGCTCCAGGAGCGCCAGCCAGATGGTGGGCACGCCCGCGGTGAAGGTGACGCGCTCGCCCGCGAGCAGCGTGCGGAGCCCGCGCGCGTCGAGGTGCGCGCCCGGGAGCACCAGGTCGGCGCCCACCAGGGCCGCGGCGTACGGCAGGCCCCAGGCGTTGGCGTGGAACATGGCGACCGCCGGGAGGATCACGTCGGCCTCCCGGAGGCCGAAGAGGTCGGCGGTGGCCAGGTTGAGCGAGTGCAGCACCAGCGCCCGGTGGGAATACACCACGCCCTTGGCGTGGCCGGTGGTGCCCGAGGTGTGGCACATGGCGGCGGCGCGGGTCTCCGCCAGCTCCATGGCGCCCAGGTCGAGCGGCCCGGCTTCCGCGCCGATCAGGGCCTCGTAGTCCAGCCACCCCGGCCGGCCGGCCGCGCCCGCCCCCCCCACCACCACCGTGGTGATGGCGCTGCCGGCCAGGAACCCCTCCGCCAGCGGCACCAGCTCAGCGTCCACCAGCAGCACGCGGTTTCCCGCCTCACGCACCACGTGGCCCAGCTCGGCGGCGCTCAGCCGGAGGTTGAGCGGGTGGAGCACCGCGCCCATGGCGGGAATGGCGTAGTACGCCTCGAGGTGGCGGTCGTGGTTCCAGCAGAGCGTGGCGACGGGCTCCCCGTCCTGAACGCCGAGGCGGCGGAGGGCGGCCGCGAGGCGCCCGGCGCGGGTGAGCAGGGCGTCGTAGGTGGTGCGCGTGAGCGTGCCGTCGGCCTGGCGGCTGGTGATGCGCTTGGTGCCGAAGTGTGCCCGGGCGCGCCGGAGCAGGGCCGGCACGGTGAGGGCGTAGTCCATGGTCAGGGCGTCGAGCATCGCGTCCCGGGTCAGTCGGCGTGGCCGGCGAGGTGGTCGCGGAGCGCGTCGCCGAGCAGGGTGCAGGCCACCACCGTGAGGACCAGCGCGAGGCCGGGCGCGAGGGCCACCCACGGCGCATTCACCAGCGTGTCCCGCCCCGAGGCGATCATCCCGCCCCAGCTCGGCGCGGGCGGCTGCACGCCGAGGCCGAGGTAGCTGAGCCCCGCCTCGAGGGTGATGGCATTGCCCACGCCGAGCGCCGCGGCCACCGTCACCGGCGTCCAGAGGTTGGGCACCAGGTGGCGGGCGGCGAGGCGGAGCCGCCGCGCGCCGAGGCTGCGTGCCGCGAGCACGAAGGGCCGCGCCATGAGCGCCACCGCCTCCCCGTGCACCAGCCGGGCGATGCTCATCCACCCGGTGAGCCCCAGCACCAGCACCACCAGCACCCCGCTCGGCGGCCAGAGCGCGGCGAGGAGGAGCAGGAGCACCACGCGCGGCAGCGCCAGCGCGAAGTCGGTGGCGGCCATCAGGGCGCGCCCGAGCGGGCCGCGCCACACGCCCGCCACGGTGCCCACCACGAGCCCGATCCCCACCGCGATGGCCGTGGCCAGGAAGCCCGTGAGGAGCGACACCCGCGCGCCATGCACCAGCCGGGCCCAGACGTCGCGCCCGAAGCGGTCGGTGCCGAGCAGGTGGAAGTGCCCGTCCGGTCCATGCGCGAGCGGCGTGAGGAACCGGGTGGCCACGACGTCGCCCTGGGCCACGGGGTCGGCGCCGGCCACGAGCGGGGCGAGGAGCGCGAGCCCGGCGAGGGCCCCGAGCAGGAGCAGGCCGGCGCGGGCGCGGCGGTCGCGGAGGAGGGCCGAGTCAGGCATGGCGCAGCCGCGGGTCCACCCAGGCCCGGAGCAGGTCGGCCAGCAGCGTGCCGAGCACCACCAGGAGGGCGCTCACCAGCGTGGCGGCCATGACCACCGGGTAGTCCCGCGCCTGCACCCCGAGCAGCAGCACCCGGCCCACGCCCGGCCACGCGAACACGCCCTCGACGAACACGGTGCCGGAGAACAGCGCGGGCAGCGAGAGGCCGAGCAGCGTGACCACGGGTCCGAGGGCGTTGCGCAGCAGGTGGCGGAAGAGCAGGCGGCGGCCGGGGAGGCCGCGGGCGCGCGCCGCCACCAGGAAGGGCTCGCGTCGCGCGTCGAAGAGCGAGCCGCGCACGAACCGCGCGGCCCCGCCCACGCCGATCAGCGTGAGCGTCGCCAGCGGCAGCGCGAGGTGCCGGAGCCGGTCCAGGGCGCGCGCGCCCGCCGGCAGGAAGTCGGCGTCCACGCCCGCGCCGCCGAAGGCGGGCAGCCAGCCGAGCCGCCAGCTGAACACCCACACCAGCACCAGCGCGAGCCAGTAGGCCGGCACGGCGAAGAGGGCCACCGAGAGGACCGAGAGCACGGTGTCGCGCCGCGCGGAGCCCTGCGCCTGGAGCAGCGCCAGCCCGATCCCGAGCAGATAGGACAGCCCGAGCGACAGCAGCACCAGCACGGCGGTCCACGGCCAGGCCTCCCCGAGCATGGCGGCCACGGGGCGGCCGGTGGCGAGGCTGATGCCCCACTCGCCGGTGGCCGCGCGGCCGAGCCAGACCAGGAGCTGGCGCGGCAGGGGCTGGTCGAGCCCGAGCGTGTGGCGCACGGCGGCGAGCTGGTCGGCGGTCGTGGCGGGGCCGGCGAGGTGGACGGCGGGATCGCCGGGGGCGAGGTGCAGCAGCAGGAAGGTGAGCAGCACCACGCCGAGGACCACCGCGCCGGCGGTGGCGGCGCGCCCGAGCATCCGGAGGAGCATGGCCGGGAATCTGCCCGGGCCGCGGACCCGCCGCCAGCCGCCCGGCGTTGCGTTCGGCGGGCCGGGGCCCACCTTTCGGGCATGCGGACCGCGTGGCGGCTCGGAGTGGTGCTGGCAGGACTCTCCCCGCTCGCGGGCTGCGGGGACCTGGCGGCGCGCCGTGGGGACACGGTGCTCTTTGCCTCGGGCGCGGACCTGCAGAGCATCAACCCGCTCTTCACGGTGCATCCGCTGGCGCGGCAGGTGCAGCGCTACGTGCTGCTCACCACGCTGGTGCAGTACGACAGCACCATGCAGGTGGCGCCCTACCTGGCCCGTCGCTGGGACTGGTCCGCCGATGGCCGGCGGCTCACCATGCGGGTGACCACCGAGGTGCGCTGGCACGACGGCGCGCCCACCACCGCCCGCGATGCCGCGTGGACGCTCACCACGGCACAGGACATCGGCATCGGGTACCCGCGCCTCACCGACCTCACGGGCCTCCGCGCCACCGCGCCCGACGACTCCACGCTGGTGCTCGACTTCGCCACGGCGCCCGGCCGGGTGCCGGACGTGCTCACCGACCTGGCCATCCTGCCGCGCCACCTGCTGGACACCATCCCGCGGGAACGGCTCCGTCAGGCGGCGTGGCAGCAGGCCCCGGTCGGGAACGGCCCGTTCCGCTTCGTGGCCCACGAGCCCAACCGGCGCTGGGTCTTCGCGCGGAACCCGGACTTCCCGGCCAGCCTGGGCGGCCCCCCGGCGCTGGAGCGCCTGGTCATCGCGGTGGTGGACGAGCCGATGACCAAGCTCGCCGCCCTCGCGGCGGGCGAGCTCGACTTCGCCGGCATCCAGCCCGCGCACGCGCGGTTCGTGGCCGAGCGCCCGGACCTCCGCGCGGTGGACTACCCGCTGCTCTTCTCCGTGGGCATCGTCTTCAACGCGCGGCGCCCGCCCTTCAACGCGCCCGGCGCCCGCGCCGCCGTGGCGGCCGCGCTCGACCGCCGGGCCATCGTCGACGGCTTCACGTACGGCTTCGGCACGCCCGGCGACACGCCGGTCCCGCCCGGGGTGCCGGCTCCCGTGCTGCCGGTGGCGCCGCGCCCCGGGGTGGCGGCGGGGCCGCCGCCGGCCTTCGAGCTGCTGACCGTGGGCTCGGGCGAGGCCGCCATGGAGCAGATGCTGCAGGCGCAGCTCGCGCGCCACGGCATGGTGGTCCGCATCCGCCAGCTCGAGCTCTCCGCCTTCCTCGCCCGCGTGTACGGCCCGGCGCCCGACTTCGAGGCCGCCGTCCTCGGCACTCCCGGCGACCTCGGGCTCGGCTATCTTGCCCCGCTCGCGGAGCTGTCGGGCCTCCGGGCCCCGCCGGGGCTGGCCGCCGTGCTCCGCTTCATCGCGGACAGCGTGCCGGTGACCATCATCTATCACGCACGGGGGCTGCAGGGTATGAACCGCCGGGTGCAGGGCGTGGAGTTGGGTCTCCGCGGTGAACTGGCCACGGTGAGCCGGTGGCACGTGAGGCCATGACCGCCGTCCCGTCGCCGCGGGTGCTGCCGCCGGTGTCGCGCGCCACGGCGCCGGTGCGGCTCGACTTCGCCGGCGGGTGGACCGACGTGCCGCCGTTCGCGAGCCGGGAAGGCGGCGCCGTGGTGAATGCCGCACTGACGCTGCGCGTGAGCGCGGAGTTCGCGCCCGCCCGCGAGGGGCTGCTGCTGCGCGCCGAGGACCTCAACGAGGCGGTGATGATCCGCACGCCCGCCGACCTCCGCCCGGCGGGCGTGCTGGACCTGCATCGCGCGGCGGTGCGGATGTTCCCGCCGGGGCCGGGCACGCTCCGCACCCGCTCGTCCGTGCCGGCCGGGGGCGGCCTCGGCAGCTCGGGCGCGCTCGACGTGGCGCTGGTGGCGGCGCTGGCCCCGCATCGCGGCGACGACCTCGACCCCGCCGAGATCGCGGCGCAGGCCTGCCACCTGGAACTCGTGGAGGCGGGCATGGCCGGCGGCCGGCAGGACCAGTATGCCGCGGCCCTCGGCGGGTTCCAGTTCCTCGAGTTCGGGGAGGCCGGCGTGCGGGCCACCCGCCTCGCGCTGGACGGCGCCTTCCTGGCCGAGCTGGCGCGGCGCACCGTGATCTGCTACACCGGCCGCTCGCGCGTGTCAGGCGAGACGATCGCGCGCGTCATGGGCGCGTACGAGGGCGGCGAGGCCGGCGTGACGGGGGCTCTGCGCGCCATGGTGGACGTCGCGGCCCGGATGCGGGAGGCGCTCCTCGCCGCGGACCTGGCGCGGGTGGCCGCACTCCTCAGCGAGAACTGGCGATGCCAGCAGGCGCTCGACGCGGGGATGTGCACCGCGGAGATGGCCGCGCTGGAGCGCGCCATGGCCGCCGCCGGCGCGCTGGGCGGGAAGGCCGCCGGCGCGGGGGCTGGCGGCTGCATGTTCTTCGTCATGGGCGGTGAGCGCGCGGCGGGGGTCGCCGCGGCACGGGACGCTGGGACCACCGTGCTCGAGGCCGGCTGGTCGGCCACGGGAGTGGAACGATGCTGACGGCGGAAGAACTGGAGGCGCGCCGCGCCGAGGTCGAGGCCTCCGCGGACCTGACCCGCCTGCTCGAGCGGCTGGTGCGGGAAGGCCGGGCCGTGGCGACACGCCAGCCGGCCATCCCGGCGGTGAAGGGGATGCTCTCCGCCGACGGCGGCGCCTGCCCCGCGGACGGCGCGCCGCTGCGCTTCGACCCGCGCAGCCCCGGCCGCTACGCCTGCCCGCGGTGTGGCGCCGTGGCCACCGGCGGCCGGCACGACGGCTGGTGGGCCTGGCGGATGCACCTCTGGCTGGGCGAGCAGGTGGTGTCCGCCTCCGCCGCCGGGCTGCTGGCCGGGGACGACACGCTGGTGGACTGGGCCGCCACGATGGTGGTGGAGTACGCCGCGCGCTATCCCGGGTTCCCCAACGCCGACAACGTGCTCGGCCCCTCGCGGCTCTTCTTCTCCACCTACCTCGAGTCGGTCTGGCTGACCCGCTACCTCACCGCCGCGTGGCTGCTGCGGGAGGCCAACGTCCTCGACGAGGACGCCCTCGAGGCGGTCAACACGCTGGCCGACGAGGCCGCCAACCTGATCGGCGAGTTCGACGAGGGATTCTCCAACCGGCAGGTGTGGCACAACGCCGCGCTCGCGGCCGCGGCCGCCTGGTTCGAGGACGAGGACCTGGCCCGTCGCGCGCTCGAGGGCCCGCGCGGGCTGGCGGGCGCGCTCGCGGACGGCTTCGGCACGGACGGGATGTGGTACGAGGGGGAGAACTATCACCTCTTCGCGCTGCAGGGCCTGCTCATCGGCGCCGGCTGGGCGCGGCTGGCCGGCGTGGACCTCTTCGAGGAGGCGGAAGGCGCCAGGCGCCTCGCGCTCGCGCTCTCGGCGCCCATCCACTCGGCGCTGCCGGACGGGACCTTCCCGGCGCGGAAGGACGCCCGCTTCGGCGTCTCGCTGGCGCAACCCATGTATCTCGAGCTCTGGGAGCACGGGCTGGGCGGGCTGCTCCGCGCCGGCCACGTGAAGCCGGCGGGTGAGCTCGCGGCCTGGCTCCGCCACCTCTATGCGCTGCCGGCGCCGCCGGCGGAGACCTTCGACTCCTACCTCGGGGAGGCGGGGCTCCCCGCGCCCGCCGCCCGTGACCGCACCGGCCTCTCGTGGTGGATGCTCCTCACGATGGCTCCGGCGCTGCCCGCGGGTGAGGGCGCCCTCCCCGGCAGCACGCTGCTGACCGAGGAGGGGCTGGCCGTCCTCCGCCTCGGCGACACGTACGCGAGCCTCGACTGCGGCGCTGACAGCGGCGGTCATGGCCATCCCGATCGCCTGCACCTCACGCTTCACGCGGGCGGTGTGCACTGGCTGGCGGATCCCGGCACCGGTTCCTACCTGACGCGCGACCTCTTCTGGTATCGCGCCACCCTCGCCCACAACGCCCCCCGGCTCGACGGCCGTTCGCAGCGCGGGGGCAGCGCGCGCTGCGAGAACTTCGACGCCGGGCCGCGCTGGGCCTGGGCCCGGGGCAGCTACGCCGGCTGCACCCGGACCGTGGTGGCCGGCGCCACGCAGCTCGTGGAGGTGCTGGAGGTCGCGGCGGAGCAGGAGCAGCTCGTGGAGCTGCCGTGGCACCCGCTCGGGGAGGTGCGCGTCACCACGCCGGGACGCTGGGAACCGGCGGAGCTCGCCGATGAGTTCGCGACCGGGGCCGAGCGCTTCGTGCCCGCCGGGCCGGGGCCCGTCGCGTGGGAGGCCACGGTGGACGACCACCGCCTCACCGGCATCTTCGATGGGGCCGGGGAGCTCCTGCGCGCCACCGGCCCGGGCCGCCCCGGCGAGACCGGGCCACGCCCCTTCCTGCTCCGGCGCCAGCGCGGACGGTTCGTGCGGTTCGCCACCGTCCTCGGCTGGGACGCGGGCGCCGTGACCTCCGCCAGCTTCACGCCGGGCGAGATCGTGGTGCAGGGCGCCGCCGCCACCACCCACCGCCTGGCCAGTGACGGCTGGGAGGTGGAGGACGCCGGCGGCCGGGTCACGCTGCGCGGCCCGCAGCGCAACCTCCTCTCCGCCGCCCTCGAGGACATCCCCACGCCGGTGGGCCCGGCACGCTGGGTGCCACCCGAGGCGGTGGTGGAGCACCTGCACCGGCCGCCGGCGCTCGACGGCACGCTCGACGGCTTCCCGCCGACCCCGGTGATCGTGCTCGACCACGACGACCAGTACCGCCGGAGCGAGACCCCATACGCGGGGCCCGGGGAGTTCTCGGCCGAGGTGCACCTGGGCTGGGACGAGGAGGCGGTGTACGCGGCGGTGCGGGTGCGGAAGGCGGACGTCACCTTCCGCGCGCCGGACGCGCCGCCGCTCCGCCTCGACAACGAGCCAGACCTCATCCACGCCGACGGCGTCCAGGTGTACCTCGCCCCGGAAGGAGAGGCGCTCGCCGGGTGGCTCGCCGTCCCCGATCCGCGGAGCGACGCGGTGACGGTGCACCCGGTGGCCGGCACCGCCGCCCGCGAGGGCCAGGCCGCCGGCCGCTGGCAGGCCACAGCCGACGGCTACCAGGTGACCCTCCGGCTCACCACCCCGGGCTGGCCGCCTACGGTGGCGGCGGAGCCGCCGAAGTTCGATGTTGTGGTGAACGAGATGCGCCCCGGCCGGCTCCGCCGCGCGGGCCAGCTCGTCTGGACCGGTGGCGGGGGCTGGGTGTACCTCCGCGGCGACCGCCACGACCCCGCGCGCCTCGGGAGGCTGCTCCTCCGATGAGGGTCCCCGGCTTCACCTCCACCGGCAGCAAGCGCCCGGACGCCCTCTTCGGCACGGGCGCGCCGCGGGGCCTGCCGGTCCGCCTGGCGCGGGCCGCCGGCGCGGAGGTGTGGGATGCCGAGGGGCGCCGCTACCTCGACTTCATCATGGCGCTCGGGGCGGTCTCCCTCGGCTACGCGCATCCGGCGGTCACGGCGGCCGCGCTGGAGGCCATCGAGGCCGGGGTGGTAGGCCCGCTGGCGCCGGAGAGCGAGGAGCGGCTGGCCGAGCGCCTGGCATCCATGATGCCGTGGCTCGAGCGGACCCGATTCCTCAAGACGGGCGCGGAGGCGGTGGCCGCCGCCGTGCGCCTGGCGCGGGCCCACACGGGCCGCGACTTCGTCCTCCGCTGCGGCTACCACGGGTGGCTCGACTGGTCCCAGGCCCCGGGCACCCCCGGCGTCCCGGCGGCCATCACCGGCCTCTCGGCCGAGATCCCCTTCGGCGACGCGGCGCGCGGCCGCGACGCCATCCGCGCCGCCGGCGACCGGCTCGCCGCCATCGTGGTGGAACCCGTGATCGAGCGCGCCCCGCCGCCCGAGTGGCTGCTGATGCTGCGCGAGGAGGCCACCCGCGCCGGCGCCGTGCTCGTCTTCGACGAGATCAAGACCGGCTTCCGCGTGGCGCCCGGCGGCGCGGTGGAACGCTGGAACTGCGTGCCCGACCTCGTGGTGTTCGGCAAGGCGCTGGCCAACGGCTTCGCCCTCTCCGCGGTGGGCGGGCGGCGGGACATCATGGAGCAGGCGCGCCGCACCTGGATCAGCTCCACGCTGGCCACTGAGCTGCTGGGCTTCGCCGCGGCCCACGCCACGCTCGACGTGCTGGTGCGCGACGAGGTACCGGCCCACCTCCGGCGCGTGGGGACCCGGCTCATGGCGGGCCTGGCCGAACTGGTGCCACGCCACCCCGACACGCTCGCCGGCGTGGCCGGCATCGCCGAGATGAGCTGCCTCCGGTTTGCCGACGACCAGGCGGGGTCCCGGGTGGTCCGGCTGGCGGCGGAACGCGGCCTCCTCTGGAAGCGCGGCGCCTACAATTTCCCGTCGCTGGCGCACGATTTCGAGGCGGTGGACCGGGCCATCGGCATCCTCGACGACGCCTGCCGGGCTGCCGCGGCGCGCTGAAGGTCCTTTCACGAATCCCTCAGGCCGCGGGCCGTCCCGGCGCCTAGCTTGGGGACCATGGCAGCGCCCATCGCAGTCGGCGATGCCGTGTTCCGGGCCGAGGGGCTGGCCAAGGTCTACCGCCTTGGCGAGGTGGAGGTGCACGCGCTGCGGGGCGTGGACCTCGAGCTCTACCGTGGCGAGTTCGTGGTCCTCCTCGGCCCCTCCGGCTCCGGCAAGTCCACCTTGCTCAACATCCTCGGCGGCCTCGACGTCCCCACGGCCGGCAAGGTGCGCTTCCTCGATCACGACCTGTCCGTCGATGACGACACGGCCCTGACCCGCTTCCGGCGCGAGCACGTCGGCTTCGTCTTCCAGTTCTACAACCTGCTGCCAAGCCTCACGGCGCTCGAGAACGTCGCGCTGGTGACCGAGATCGCCCAGGCGCCGATGGACCCGGCCGAGGCGCTCCGCCTGGTGGGGCTCGGCGACCGGCTGCACCACTTCCCCGCCCAGCTCTCGGGCGGCGAGCAGCAGCGGGTGGCCATCGCCCGCGCCGTGGCCAAGCGGCCCGACGTGCTGCTGTGTGACGAGCCGACCGGGGCGCTGGACTACGAGACCGGCGTCCTGGTGCTCGAGGTGCTGGCGCGCGCCAACCAGCAGCTCGGCACCACCACCGCGGTGATCACCCACAACGCGGCCATCGCCGCCATGGCGGACCGCGTGATCCGGCTCCGCAGCGGGGCGATCGTCGAGGTGACCCGGAACGCCACCCGCGCCGACCCGCGCGCGCTGTCGTGGTGAGCGGCATGCGGATCCTCGACCGGAAGCTCCTGCGCGACCTCCGACGCCTGCGCGCCCAGTTCCTCGCCGTGACGTTGGTGATGGCGAGCGGGGTGGCGCTGTTCGTGACGCTCCGCAGCATGCACGGGTACCTCCGGGGCCGGCAGGCCGCCTACTACGCGGCCCAGGGGTTTGCCGACGTGTTCGTCTCCCTCCGCCGGGCGCCCGAGGCGATCGGCGCGCGGGTGGCGGCGCTGCCGGGCGTCGAGGTGGCGGAGACCCGGGCGGTGACGGACGTGCTGCTCGACGTGCCCGGCCTCGCGGAGCCGGCCACCGGCCGGCTGGTCTCGCTGCCGGCCACGGGACCGCCGCGCCTCAACCGGCCGGTGCTCCGCAGCGGCGCGTGGCCCGACCCGGCCCGGCGGGGCGAGGTGCTGGTGAGTGCGGCATTTGCCCGGGCCAACGGGCTCCGAGTGGGCGACAGCCTCGGTGCGGTGCTGCACGGCCGCTGGCAGTGGCTCCGCCTGGCCGGCACGGCCATCTCGCCGGAGTTCATCTACGAGATCCGCGGGGGGGCCGAGATCTTCCCGGACAACCGGCGCTTCGGCGTGCTGTGGATGCCGCGCGCGGCGCTGGCCGCCGCGCTCGACCTCACCGGCGCCTTCAACGACCTCACCCTGACGCTCCGCCCCGGGGCGCGGGCGCCGGAGGTCCTCGCCGCGCTCGACCGCCTGCTCGCCCCCTACGGCGGGCTGGGGGCGTACGGGCGCGCCGACCAGCTCTCCCACAGCTTCGTCGCGGGCGAGGTCGAGGAGACGGAAGTCACCAGCGTCCTGCTGCCGGCGATCTGCCTCGGCGTCACCGCGTTCCTGCTGCACCTCGTGCTGGCGCGGCTCGTGGCCACGGAGCGCGAGCAGATCGGCGTGCTCAAGGCGTTCGGCTACGGCGCGTTGCCCGTGGCCCGGCACTACCTCGGCCTCGCGCTCGCCCCGGTGGTTGCGGGGGCGCTGGTCGGCGTGCCGCTCGGGCTCTGGTTTGCCCGCGAGCTCGCGGGGGTCTACGCCCGCTTCTACCAGTTCCCCGACGTGGCCTGGCAGCCGGAGTGGGCCACGGTGGTGTGGGCGGTGCTGCTCGCCGCGCTCGCCGCGCTGGTCGGCGCTCTCGGCGCAGTGCGGCGCAGCTTCCGCCTGCCCCCCGCGGAGGCGATGCGGCCCGAGGGCCCGCCCGGGTATCGCCCCGGTCCCCTCGACCGCGCGGGCCTCCTGCCGCGCCTCCCCCTCGGCGCGCGCACGGTGCTCCGCGGCATGGAGCGCCGGCCCGGGCGGACGCTGCTCGCCGTCGTGGGGCTGTCGCTGGCGCTCGGTCTGTGCGTGGTGAGCCGCTTCGCGTTCGATGCGGTGGATCACCTGAAGGTGGTGGTCTTCGATCGCATCCAGCGGGAGGATGTGGCGGTGCAGTTCACCACGCCCGCCGCGCCCGCGGTCCTGCGCGAGCTGGCGCGCCTGCCGGGCGTGCTGGCGGTCGAGGGCGCCCGCGCGGTGCCCGTCCGCGTGCGCGCCGGCGCCCGCAGCCGCCTCACGGGGCTCCAGCAGCTCGCCCCGGACGCGGCGCTGCGGCGGGTGGTGGATGCCGAGGGCCGCCCGGTGGCCCCGCCGTTTGGCGGGCTCCTGCTCGGGGGTGCGCTGGCCAGCCGCCTGGCGGTCGTCCCCGGCGACCTGGTCGAGGTGGAGGTGCTGCAGGGCCGCCGCGGCCGGGCGATGTTGCGGGTGAGCGGGGTCGTGGACGAGTTGCTGGGGCTCACCGCGTACGCGAGCCCCACGGACCTCGACCGCCTGACCGGGGAACGGGTGCTCACCGGCGCCTACCTCCGGGTGGCCGCGGATGCGATCCCGGGCGTGCACGGGGTCCTCAAGCGCCGGCCGGCCATCGCCGGCGTGGTGCTCCGGCGGGCCGCGCGGGAGGGCTTCGAGCGCACCATCGCCGAGAGCTTCGCGATCTCGATCGGCATCACCGTGCTCTTCGCCTGCGTGATCGCGTTCGGCGTGGTGTTCAACAGCGCCCAGGTAAGCCTCGGCGAGCGCGCCCGGGAGCTCGCCAGCCTGCGCGTGCTCGGCTTCACCCGGCAGGAGGCGGCCGCCATGCTGCTTGGCGAGCAGGTCCTGCTCGTGGCGCTGGCCGTGCCGCTCGGGCTGCTGGTGGGGTATGGGTTCTGCCAGCTGATCGTGGGCCGGTTCGCGTCGGAACTGTTCCGGCTCCCGCTGGTGGTGCGGGGCGGGACGATCGTGTTCGCCGTGCTGGTGCTGGCGGGCGCCGCAGTGGTGTCCCTGGCCACGGTGCGGCGGCGCGTGCACCGGCTCGATCTCGTGGCGGTGCTCAAGACGCGGGAGTGACCCGCGGGGAGGTGTGCATGCGACGCCGCACGGTGCTCTGGCTTACCGCCCTCGGCGTGGCCGGGCTCGGGCTCGCCTGGGTGCTCCGGCCGGCTCCCGTCCCGGTCGAGACGGCGCAGGTCACCCGCGGGCCGCTCCGCGAGACGCTCGACGAGCAGGGCGAGACCCAGGTGCGCGACCGCTACGTGGTGGCCATGCCGGCCGCCGGCGCGCTCGAGCGGGTGGACCTGCGGGCCGGCGACTCGGTGCGCGCCGGCGCCATCGTGGCCTGGGTGGGCGCGGCGCCGCTCGACCCACGCACCAGCGGCGAGGCCAGCGCCCGGCTGGCCCGCGCGCGCGATGCCGAGCGGGTGGCGCGCGCCCAGGTCACGGCCGCCCGGGCCGCCCTGGAGCAGGCCGGGCGGGACCGGGCCCGGGCGGAAAGCCTCGCCGTGGCGGAGCTCATCGCCCCCGAGGGGCGGGAGCGCGCGGAGCTGGCCCTGGTGGCGCGGCGGCAGGAGCTCGAGGTGGCGGACTTTCGCGCCCAGGTCGCGGCACACGAGCGCGAGGAAGCGGAGGCGATGCTCACCGGCGCCCGCACCGCGCCGCGGGGGGCGCGCGTCCCGCTGCATGCGCCGGTCACGGGGCAGGTGCTCCGCGTCCTCGAGGCCAGCGCTCGGGTCCTCCCCGCCGGGGCCCCGATCCTCGAACTGGGCGACCCCGCCCGCCTCGAGGTGCGGGCCGACTACCTGAGCACCGACGCCACCCGCCTGGCGCCCGGCGACAGCGCGTGGATCGAGGCCTGGGGCGGGGGCGCGCCGCTCCCCGCGCGGGTGCGCCGGGTCGAGCCCTCGGGGTTCACCAAGATCTCCGCGCTGGGGGTCGAGGAGCAGCGGGTGCCGGTGATCCTCGACCTGGACCGCGGCGCGGCGGCGCTCGGCGACCGGTTCCGGGTGGAGGTGCGCGTCATCGTCTGGAGCGCGCCCGCCGTGCTCCAGGTGCCGGTGAGCGCCCTGTTCCGGCAGGACAGCACCTGGTGCCTCTACGTGGTGCGGGACGGCCGCGCCCGGCGGCGGACCGTGGAGGTGGGCCATCGCGGGGCCGCGGCGGTGGAGGTGCTCGGCGGGCTCACCGCGGGGGAGGAAGTCATCCGCTACCCGGGGGACCAGGTGGCGGACGGCACCCGCGTGGAATGACCCCCGGGACTGGACGAAGCCGCCGGCCGGCGGCAGGATTCCCGCATGCTGATCGATGTCCACGCCCACTTCGACCACGACCGCACCGGCCACGCGGACTGGCACGCCCGCAACCAGGCGCGCCTCGCGGCCGGCCGGACGATGGGGATCACCCACCACGTGGCCTCCATCCTCGGCAGTTGGGGCCACACCAGCCCCACCTACTTCCCCTCGCCGGCCGACCTCGGGCATGCCAACGCGCGGATGCGGGAGCTGCAGGCGGCCCACCCGGCCGAGGTGCGCGGCTACGTCGCGGTGAACCCGAACCACACCGCGCACGCCCTGGCCGAGATCGAGCTGGGGCAGCGGCGGGGGATGATCGGCGTGAAGCTGGCGGCCAGCCGCCGCGCGGACGACCCGCTGCTCGACCCCGTGTGTGAGGCGGCGGCCCGCCACGGCTTCCCGGTGCTGCACCACGTCTGGCAGCACCGCCGCCGCGAGTGGCCCGGCCAGGAGGCGTCCGACGGGGTGGAGCTCTGCCGGCTGGCGCGGCGCCACCCCACCGTCAGCTTCATCCTGGCCCACATCGGCGGCGGCGGCGACTGGCTGCACACCCTCCGCGCCGCGCGCCACGTGCCCAACGTGTTCCTGGACCTCTCCGGCAGCGGCACCGATGGGGGCATGCTCGAGGGCGCCCTCCGCGCCGTGGGCGCCGGCCGCCTGCTCTGGGCCTGCGACGTGACCCTGTGCACCGGCTGGGCCAAGCTGCGCGCCCTCGGCCGCCTGCTGGGCCCCGAGGACCTGGCGCTCGTCACCAGCGGCAACGCGCGGCGCATCTTTCCCGGGGGCGCCTTCGCATGATCGACGTGAACGTCTTCCTCGGCGCCTACCCCTGGCGGCGCATTCCCGGGACGAGTCCCGACGCGGTGCTCCGCGCCATGGACGCCGTGGGCGTGACCACCGCCTGGGCGACGCACCTGCCGAGCCTCTTCTGGAAGGATCCGGGCGAGGGCAACCCGTGGCTCTACGAGCTGGCCGCGCGCGAGCCGCGCTTCCGACCGGTCCCCGTGATCCACCCCGGCCTCCCCCACTGGGAGGACGACCTCCAGGAAGCCGCGGACCGCCGGGCCGTGGCCGTCCGCGCCGACCCCGGTCCCCTGGCGCTCGCCCCCGTCGGCGGTGAGATGCTCCGCTTCCTCGGCGCGGCCGCGGAGGCGGGGTTGCCGGTGCAGGCGGCGGTGCGCCTCGAGGATGGGCGCGGGCGCCATCCCCTCGACGTGGCGCCGGAGCTGGCGCCCTGGATGGTGCGCGCCTGGGTCCGCGCGCATCCGCGCCTCCGGCTGGTGATCACGCATGCCGAGCGCGGCTTCATCGAGGAGGTGCACTGGGGCAGCACCCCGGCGGAGGCGGCCCGGATCTGGTGGGACATCAGCTGGGTGTGGGGCCCGCCGGAGGAACACCTGGGCGTGCTGCTTGCCACCATGGGCCCGGCGCGTTTCCTTCTGGGGAGTGGCCAGCCCCTGCGGCTGGCGGAGACGCCGGGCGCCCGTCTCGACCTGCTGGACCTGGCCCCCGACACCCGTGCCGCGATCACCCGCGACACCGCCCGCAGCCTCGACCCGCACGCCCCGGAGCCCCGCTGATGGAAGACGCCCGCCGCGCCCGCCCGCGCCTCTCCTTTGCCGGCCGGCCCGCCCCGCGGCTCGAGACCGACCTCGGCACCTACGAGGTGGTGGACCTCTCCCCCGAGGGGATGCGGATCCGCACGGCCCGCCCGGGCCAGCGCGTGATCACCATCGGCGAGGTGCTGCGCGCCACCCTTCACTTCCCGGCCGACCGCGCCGTCGAGGTGGAAGGCCGCGTCCTCCGGGTGACCGGCGACGAGGCCGCCTTCCACCTCGAGGCTGGGCAGGAGCGCATCGCGAGCCCCGCGCCGGCCGGTCCCGGCCTCCGGCGGAGCGGGCTCCTCTGGTAGGTGCCCATGGGCTGGCAGCACTCCCGCGAGTACTACCGGGTGGCGTATCCCACCAGCCTCCGGCCGCGCCTTGACGTCCAATCCCATCACTTCGACGTGATCGATGTCTCCGAGAAGGGGATGCGCTTTGCCCTCGGCAGGACGGCAGAGGCACCTCAGGTCGGCGACGAGGTGGCGGGCACCATCCGCTTCCGCCGGGGGGAAGAGGTGGCGGTCCGCGGCACGGTGGTCCGGCTCGACGGGCGTGAAGTCGCCGTGAAGCTGGAGCAGGGCATCCCGCTCCGGGTGGTCATGGAGGAGCAGCGTTTCCTGCTGGACCGCCACCGCTACCTGGGGCTCTAGCGTGGCACGCCCGTACGACGTCGCGGTGGTGGGCCTCGGCGCCACCGGGAGCCAGGCCCTCCTCGCGCTGGCGCGCCGCGGGCTCCGGGTGGTGGGCCTCGACCGCTTCGCGCCGCCCCACGCCCACGGTTCGAGTCACGGCCGGTCGCGGATCATCCGTCAGGCATACTACGAGTCGCCCGCCTACGTGCCGCTGGTGCGGGATGCGTGGGACCGCTGGGTGGCGCTGGCCCACGACACGGGCCAGCCGCTGCTCGAGCAGACCGGCGGCCTCATGCTGGGCCCCGCGGCGGGGACGCTGGTGGCCGGCGCCGAGGCGAGCGCCCGGGCCCATGGCCTGGCGCACGAGCGGCTGCGCGCCGCGGAGCTCCGCCGCCGCTTCCCCCAGTTCCAGGTCGGGGACGCCATCGAGGGCCTCCACGAGCCGCTGGCGGGCATCCTCGACCCCGAGGCGTGCATCGCCGGCGCGCTCGGGCTCGCGGCCGCCGCCGGCGCCACCATCCTCCCCGAGTGCCCGCTCACCGGGATCGGCAACGAGCCCGGCGTGCTCCGGCTCGCCACGCCGTCGGGCCCGCTCGAGGCGGAGCGGGTGATCCTAGCGGCGGGCGCGTGGATGCCCCGGCTGGTGCGCGGCACGGTGCCGCTGGCCGTGGAGCGGCAGGTGATGTGGTGGTTCCGGCCGCGCCACGCGGAGACCTGGCGGGCGGGCACGGCGCCCGTCTTCCTCTGGGAGTGGGAGCCGGGGCGGTACTTCTACGGCATCCCCGACCAGGGCGCGGGCGTGAAGGTGGCGCACCACCACGAGGGCCGGCTCACCGATGCCGACGCGGTGGAGCGCACCATCGCCGCCGGGGAACGGGCCGACATCCGCGACCTGGCCGCGCGCCACCTGGCCGGTCTCGGGCCCGACCCCGCCGACGCCGTGACCTGCCTCTACACCAACACCCCCGACCACGACTTCGTGCTGGGGCCCGTCCCCGACGAGCCGCGCGTCCTGCTGGCGAGTGCCTGCAGCGGCCACGGATTCAAGTTCGCCCCGACGCTCGGGGAAGTCCTGGCACGGCTCGCGTGCGGCGAGTCCGCCGGCTTCGACCTGGCGCCCTTCGCCCCCGCACGGTTCCTGCCCCGGCGCTAAGCAGCGCGGGGGCCTCCCGTGTGGAAGGCCCCCGCGGTCCTGCCCCGACCAGGGTGCGCTCAGTTGAGCGGGCAGCCCTGCTCGTTGTACCCGGCGAAGATGTTCTTCTGGCCCTCGACGTCGCCGCCGTTGACCGCCGCGTTGAAGCCGGTGATCACCTGCTGCGTGGTGAGGTCATAGCTCACGCCCGAGTTGCTGGCGGAGTTGAGCAGCGCGGCCACGGTGTGGCGGCCGAGCGCCTTGGTGCCGCCGCCGCCCTGACCCAGCACGTCGAGCAGGGTCATGCTGCCGAACCCGTTCCAGCCGAAGACGGAGCTGAAGGTCTGGGTCGGGGTGTAGCCCACCCAGCTGTCGAAGTGCTGCGACTGCTTCCAGTAGCCCGGGGTGCAGCCCTCACCGCCACCGGGCGGGGGCGGGGGCGGCGGCGGCGGGGTGTAGGTGTTGTAGAACACGACCACGCTGCCGAACTCGAGGCCCACCCAGGTGCCGGCGTGCGTGGCGCCCACCACCTTGGAGGTGCTGTAGGTCAGGACGCTGCCCGGCGCCGTGGGGCCGTACACGTCGTACACCAGGATGGAATCGAGCGTGGTGTTGGCGGGCACCAGCTCCTGCACGTCGAACCACTTGCGGAAGCCGCCGGTGTAGCTCTTCACCGTCTGGCACTCGCCGTTGGTCAGCGAGAAGCCCGGCTCGGCGACGTTGTCGAACGTGGCGTTGAAGGAGGCGTCGGTGCCCTCCTTGCAGACCACGACGCTGCCGCGCACGGGCGTCGGGATGCCGGAGATGCTGGCCGTCTTGACGGCCGGCAGGCTGGGGTCGGCCACCTGCTCGCCGGCGCAGGCGCCGAGGAGCGCGAGCGCGGGGATGGCGGCGAGGTGGCGCCAGGTCGAACGATCAAGCATGTCGCGATCCTCACGGGAGGAAAGGGGAGTACTGGCTGACCCCCGGTGGGACCCGGCCCTGCGGCCCCCGGGGGAGTGCCCTCCTCAACGCATGGACCGGGCCGACCTGTGCGCCGGGTCACCGGCCCGGGGCCGGAATCCGGGCCACGGCGAAGTGGCCGTGGGACAAGCACTTGGGTGGCGGCACGGGGATGGAGCTGACGATGGAGTGTTCCCGACAGCTCCACTGTTGTGGCGGCGCCGCCACGCGCCGGGGCCTTGGCAGGCGGGCCCCGGACGGCTCAGCGCGGGGTCCGGGGCTGGGCGGCGGTCCAGGCGCGGAGCAGCGCCCGGGTGTCGGGGAAGACCTCGACGTCCGGGTCCAGCAGGGCCAGTTCCCGGGGCACGAGCTTGAGGTCCAGGTGCGGCCGTCCGTCCCGCCGGTGCAGGGCCTGCGGCGGTGCGCCGACCCGCCGGCGCAGCGCGTCGAGCTCGGCCAGGTCGTTGGTGGTGGAGAGCACGTGGGACCAGCCCGGGACTAGCAGGTTCTCTCGGTCCATGAGGAGCATGGGAAGAAGGTACGTCAGGCCGGCGCTCGCCACATGACCCCGCGCGTGCTTATCATTGGAAGCATGAGCCACGACCCGAGCGAGACCGTGCCCGTCCCCGCGCTGTCGGGGGAAGCAGTCCTGGCGCGCTGGGACGGGGTGGAGGTGCTGCTGGTGACCGGCGCCTCTGCGGCCGCCGCGCGCGAAGCCGCCGCCGCCGTGGCGCTGCGCGCCATGCGCGACACCCCGTTCCACACCCCGGCCTACACCGCCGCCGACACCGATCCCGACACCCGGGTCTTCGTGGCCCGGGAGGGCGGCATGGCGGTGGGCCTCGCCGTGCTGCGGGCGCGCCCGCGCTGGGGCTGGTGGTCGTGGGACGACTACGACGCCGAGCGCCGCCCCTCCACCCCGGTGGCCCCCATGACGAGCTGGACGGTCGAGGGCATCTGGACCAGTGCGGATCATCATGGCAAGGGCCTCGCCACCCGCCTCCTCAAGGTGGCGAGCGAGCAGGTGGGGCAGCGCATCATGAGCTTCGGCTGGCGCCGGCCGTTCACGCCGTCCGGCGAGGCCTTTGTGCGGCGGCACTGCCCGGAAGGGTTCTGGGTGCCGGACTAGGGGCGTGGCTCGGTGGCTCCGGGACCCAACCCAGCCGCGCCGATGGTGGAGGAGCCGCAACCGCAGAACCACAGAGGCACAGAGGACACCGAGGTCACGGAAGAATCGAGCCCGGATCGGCGCGCTGCCGACCCGGGCTCGGCTGTTTTGTGTTGGGGCTCCGTGAGGGGAAGGGTGCGTTGCCAAGCGCGAAGTCACACCCACAAGAACACGACGGGCTCACCTTGCCGTGAACCGGCCATCCACGGGGAGTTCTCCGTGGCCTCTGTGTCCTCTGTGCCTCTGTGGTTTCCCGCACCGTGGCCAGCCCTGTCACCAGGGTCCCCTCTCCGAGCGCAGGAGCCTCCGTGTTCCCCCACGTCTTCGCGCCTCTCAGGGAACCGGCACGACCAGCCAGGCACTACCCCCGGTGCGTCCGGATTGCCGCGCGGTGCTGCCGGATCAGCGCCAGCAGTGCGCCGGGGGTGCAAGGCCGGACGCCGCGCGCCCGGTTGGCCGCGGCGATCTCGAAGAGGAGGCGCCATTGCTCGAAGAGCGTGCGGTAGGCCGCCAGCAGTCCGTTCTTCGGGTCGTAGATCGAGGTGGCCTCGGCGGTGGCCCCGTTCAGTTCCACCACCTGGTAGCACTCGCCCCGCTGGAAGGCCGCCACGTCCGGCGTCCGGATGTCGTAGCGGCCAAAGAGGAAGCCGTCGAAGGTGCGGCTGAGGCGGTCGATCTCGGCCTCGAGCGCCGGGGTCACCACCCAGCCGCCGTCGAGGAACACCGCCCCGCGGCAATGGGTGCCGAGTTCCACGAGCTGCAGCGATTGCCCGGCGGGGAGGACCTCGTCCAGGTGATGGCCGTGCCTCGCAAGGTAGAAGGGCGCCATGCAGACGCCGCGCGCGTCGTCGAGGATGAGCGTCTCGATGTCGCGCCGGCCGTCGCCGGTGACGGTGGGGAAGCGCTTTTCGGTGACGGAGAAGATCCGGCCCCGCTCCCAGTCGGGATGGCGCAGGTAGAAGACCCCGAACTCCTGGCCCGGCGCGTACGCCTGCACGATGGTGTCGCCCCGGGCGTGGGTCAGGTAGGCGGTGACCTCCTCGGGGGACCGCACCACCGCCACCCCGGAGCCGCGCTCCCCGATGTCCGGCTTGAGGACGAGCGGCCAGGCGGCGGCGCACCGTGCGCCGAAGGCCAGTGCCTGGCGCACGCGCGCCTCCGGCGGCAGGGTGCCCGGGATGAGCTCCCACGGCGCCACGCGCTCGCCCGCGCCCGCCAGTCCGCGCAGGATCCCCGACTTTGATTCCCCCACGACCCCGCCGCCCGGAATCCCCGGGTTCACCGCGGTGAAGAGCAGGAGCCCGCGGTGGCGCACGGCCAGCCAGAGCACGTACACCACCACCGGCGGGTAGAAGGCCCACCTCGGCCAGAACTCCCAGCGCGTGAGGCGGCGCCAGCGGCCCACCAGCAGCCGGCGCCCGCGATGGCTGAAGAGCGGGATGACGAGCTTGAGGAGGAGGAAGAGCGTGACCCCGGTGACCAGCAGGTAGAGCCCCGTGTGGCGCGCCAGCCCCTCGAGGACCGCCTGGACTGCCTCACCAAAGGCCGCCGAGAGCGCCACCAGGAACGGGGTCCAGAGCGCGCAGGCGAGGAAGAAGTAGAGCGCAAACCGCCCGAGTCCCGTGCCGAGCATCCCCGCGGCGAAGTAGGCGGGCAGCCGCGTGCCGGGAAGGAACCGCGTGGTGAACACCAGGCGTGCCCCCTGCCGGTCCACCCAGCGCGCCCCGAGGGCCACGGCCTCCGGCGACAGGAACCAGCGGATCGGTGCCCGCCCCAGCACCGCGCGGCCGAAGGTCCGGCCCGCCAGGAACACGAGCAGGTCGCCGCCGAAGATCCCGACGAAGCAGGCGATAGTGGTGGGGAGGTAGGGCAGCGTGCCGTTGGCCACCATGAGCCCGGCCGCGATGCAGGTGAGGTCCTCGCTGATGAGCGTGGAGAGCGCCAGCAGCACCAGCACCAGCACCAGCGCGAAGCCCTCGGCCTTCGGGATGGTGGCGCGGTCGAAGGGGCGCGCCGCGGCCGCGAGGCGCGCCGGGTCCGCGGTGGCGCGGGTGGTGGCGGTGCCCGCCTCCACCCGCCCGATGAAGTCCCCGATCGCCTCGGCCACGGGCTCGGGCGTGAGGAAGGCGGCGAAGTGGTCGCCGTCGTTCATCCGGAGCTCGGCCTGGGGGACGAGGCGGGCGTGCTCGCGCGCGGCGGCGGGGGCCACCAGCACGTCGTGCGCACCGTGCAGGATGAGCATCGGGCCGGGGTATCCGGCGAGGATGCCGCGGAGCGGACGCTGGTCGGTGTCGCTGAAGTTCCGAGCGTAGGGCACCGAGAGCACGGCGTCGTCCAGCCAGCCGAAGTGGGGCACCAGCTCGCGCAGCACGGTGAGCCCCGCGAGCTGTGCCAGGTGGAGGGCGTGGTTCAGGTGATAGTCACCGAGGAGCTCATATTCCTGCGCGCCGATGGCGGCGAGCATCGTGATGGAGCGGACCCGCCCCGGCGCCAGCGCCTCCAGCTCCAGCACCACCCCGCCCCCCATGCTGAAGCCCACCAGGTGCACCTGGGCCACGTGCAGGCTGTCGAGCAGCGCCAGCAGGTAGCGGGCGTGGGCGCGGATGGAGTAGTCGGGCACGTCCCACGTGGAGCCGCCGAAGCCGGGCAGGTCGGGCGCCAGCGTCTGGTAGCGCTGGCCCAGGAGGGCGGCGATGCCGGTGACCTCGTCGTTGTCACCGGGGCTGCCGTGCACCAGCAGGACGACCGGGGCCTGGTGGGCCGAGTCGGCCCGGGGGCCGAAGCGCCGGTAGGCGATGGTGACGGGGGTGGGCCCCATCGCCGTGTCGCGCACGGCACCCACCACCTGGGCCAGTTCGTCCGGCGCGGGCCGGTGGGGCGCCGGGCGCAGGTGGCGCACCACGGTGGAGGCCGCGAGCAGCGCCAGCCAGCTCCACAGGAGCCAGCGGCGCGGGCGGCGGGGCGGTGCGGGGGTGCCTCTGGCGGTGGTCACGCGGGAACAGTAAGTGGCAGCGGCTGGCGGGCGAGGGTGAGGGGGGCCGACGGTGCGGTGACGCAGGGGGCGCCGGGCGTGTGGAGCATGCGCACCTCGGTGGCCGTCACCTCGATGCGGGTGGCGGCCTGCGTGGCGGCGTCATCGCGGTGCATGCACACCGACAGCTTGCCGCGCGCCGGCGCGTGGCTCCGGTGCAGCGCGGCGAGGCCCACCGCCGTCACCGGGCGGAGCCGGTCGAAGAGCGCCCGGCGCGAGGCCAGCACCTCCGGCTCCGTCACGGAGGAGCTGCTCCGCAGGAAGCCCGCCGCCGCCTGCTCGCTTGCCGTGAGGACGCGCCCGTCCCAGGTCCCGATCCAGGCCGGGCGTCCCGGCTCCACCAGCACCAGCGTGCAGGGCCGCGTGACGCCCAGCCGTCCCGGCGTGAGGCGCGCCGCGGCCTGCGCGATGCTCGGGGCGCTGGCCAGCTCCAGGGCCAGCAGGCCGCGGCTCCGGGGTTCCGCCGGCTCCACGTCGCCGGGGACGCCCCAGCGGTTGAGCAGCGTCACGGTGAGGCCGAAGGCGTTGACCAGGACCCACGTCCCTCCCGCATCGCCGTCAAGCGGCGCCAGGAACGGGACACCATCAGCCTGACGCGCCTCGGCCGGCAGGGCCGGGGCGCGCGTCAGGCGCTCGTCGCGGTTGGTGAAGAGGTGGTAGCCGCCGGCCTCGGGGAGCCAGCTTACCGTGCACATGCGGGGTCGCGGCGCGCGGCGAGGGTGGAGGGCGCCACGCCGAACTCCGGGCCCGGATCGAAGTCGGCGCGGCGGAGCAGTTCCTTGATGAGCGCGTAGTGGTGCACCGTGTGGCTCACCAGGAACTGCAACTCTCGCTTCACGGTGGACGGCGCCCAGTCCGGCTCTTCCGAGGCGCCGGCCACGCTGCGCGTGCTCACCTGCACCGGCCGGGCGCCGAGCTCGGCGGGGAGGCGCCCGAGGTCCATGATGTACCCGAGCGCCGCGGCGAGGGCAAGCCCGCGGTCCCGCTCGAGCGGCACGGCGCGATCGCGCGCGTCGTAGTCGATGCGGCCCTCGGCGAGGCCAGCGAGGAACGCCCGATAGTGGTCGAAGACGTGCCGGAAGTGCACCCCGACCGGCGAGATGCCCGGGGCGGCGCCGCCGTCCATGTAGGTGGCGTCGTCCAGGCGGCGCAGGGCCTCGACGGCCTGCTCCAGGACGATCAGGTTGCCGGTCACCGCTTCGAGTCGTGCATCCATCCGTCAGTCTCCCACCACAGGAATGAAATGGCCGGCCACCGCGCGCTGCAGTGCGGTGGCGAGGGCGCGCCGGTCCTCGCCCGTGAGCGAGGCGGCGCCGAAGGTCACCGAGGCCGTGGCCGACGGCAGCCGGCAGAGCCCCAGGAAGTGTGGTCCGAACGTCATGTCCCCCCACCAGCAGATGCTCCGGTGCGCCGGCTCCGCGCCCGCCGGGGTGCGATAGCTGATGCTGGCGTGGTGCACGGGGCGCGCGGTGCGCGCGGCCCAGTCGAGCAGCGCGGGCCGGAAGGGCAGGACCGTCCGCCCCTCGCTGCTCGTGGCCTCGGCGAAGACCAGCACGCCCTCGCCCGCCTCGTACGCCGCCGCCAGGTGCCGCTGCACGCGCAGGGCGTCCCTCGGCGTGCCGCGGTCAATGAAGATGGTCCCCGCCATCCACGCCAGCAGCCCGAGGCCGGGCCAGCCCCGCACCTCGCGCTTGGCCACAAAGCGCCCGGGGGCCACCGCGGCATACACCACCGCGTCCACGTACGACAGGTGGTTGGACACCAGGAAGAACGGAGGCGCCGGCGCCGTCCCGGCTACCTCGATGCGGAGTCCGAGAATGGCGGCCAGGCCTCGGCCCCACCCGCGCACCACCAGTCGCCGCCACGCCCCCCGCGCCCGGCCCGACGGGAGGGTGAGGGCGAGGCCCAGCGCCATGAACCCCATGGACGCCACCGACCACGCCATGAGGCCGAGCGCGCGGAACGGCACCCGAAGGGCGCTTCCCGGCTCAGCGGAAGAAGAAGCGGTAGGTAGGCTCGTCGAAGTCACGGACGTCGAGCGTCACGAGGAAGTCAATGGTCCGGAAGGCACGGTCGATGGCGGGCGGGCCCATCACCTTGGCGCCGAGGGCCAGGTAGCTGCGGAACAGCGCGGGAATGTGCACGGGGAAGGCGGCCACCGCCGCCGGATCGGCCGCGACGCAGCCGAAGCCGGGCCGGGGCGGCGTGCAGAGCGTGCGGTGCAGGTGGCCGTGGTCATCGAGCCAGCGAAACGCGGCCTGTCCTTCCACCGGATCCTGGGAGGTGAGCGAGCAGCAGCCGAAGAGCTGGTGCTTCCCGTTCCACGCCAGGTAGTGCGCCAGCCCGCGCCAGAGCAGGTTGAGCACCCGGCCGTTCCGGTGCTCCCGGGCCACGCAGGCGCGGCCGATCTCCACGGCATCGTCGAGGTACGCGGCGGGGAGAAGCGAGAGGTCGAACTCGCCCGCCGAGTAGAAGCCATGGCGGGCCGCCATCGCGGCGGTCTGGAGGCGGTAGGTGCCCACCACCTCCCCGCTCCCCGCGCTGGCGATGAGCAGGTGATGGAAGGTGAGGTCCAGCTCGTCGTGGTCCCGTCCCGTGGCGAAGGCGCTCTCGAGGCCCTCGCCGAGTTCCAGGTTGAAGACGGCGAAGCGGAGCCGCTGGATGGCGTCGAGGTCCTCGGCGCTCCGCGCGAAGCGGACCACGTACCGGCCCGCCTCGAGCACCGTGTCCGGCAGGAACTCGGGATAGGCCGGGTACGCCGCACCGAGCTCGCGCCGGGCGAGCGCGGTCGCCGGGTCGTCGGGGCGCGGGGTGGCGTCAGGGAAGGGCGTCATGGGGCTCGGGTCCGGGATGGGCGGCGGCACGCGCGGACTACGGAGTGGATCGGCACGGGGTTCCTCCCGGGAATGTTCCAGCCGCGGAACGCGGGCGGGTAACGCCGGTGTCCGCGTTGGATCACGGGACCGGCGGGAATGTTCACCCGGGGGAAGGCGCTGGCTAGGGTGGGACGGGGCGCCGCCGCCCGGTGGCTCGCGGCCGCACCTGTCTGGGACACCGGGTTCAACGCCCCGCCGCGGGGGGAGGTTCCCGCCGGCCACCCTGTCCCGGCCCTCGGGGCGGTGTATGTTGGGGCATGGATCCCGCCCTCGAGTCGTTCGTCGCCCGGATCGCCACGCAGCGTGAGGCGTACGCCCTCCCCGTCCAGGCCAACCACCGGGCGGAGCAACTGACCCAGGCCGCGCTGGCCCTTCTCTTCCCGCATTTCACGCCGTCGCAGAGCACCGCCCCCGGGGAAGTCCGCTCCGAACTGGAGCGGCTGCGGGGCGGCCTCGAGGCCTTCCTGCTGGCCCAGGGTACGGCCCCGAAGGACGCGGAGCGGATGAGCTTCGAGTCCTGTGCCCGGCTGCCGGACCTCGCCGAGGCGCTGCAGCGCGACGCCGAGGCCACCTGCGAGGCCGACCCCGCCGCGCGGAGCGTGGACGAGGTGATCCTGGCCTATCCCGGTTTCCTGGCCCTGGCGTGCCACCGCATCGCCCACGGCCTGCTGGGCCGGGGGGTGACGCTGCTGCCGCGGCTCATCGCGGAATACGCCCACCGCACCACGGGGATCGACATCCATCCCGGCGCGCAGATCGGCGCCTCGTGCGCCATCGATCACGGCACGGGGATCGTCATCGGCGAGACGGCCGTGATCGGGGACCGCGTCCGGCTCTACCAGGGCGTGACGCTCGGCGCCCTGAGTGTCCGGAAGTCGCTGGCCCAGCGCAAGCGCCATCCCACCATCGAGGACGACGTGGTGATCTACTCCGGCGCCACGATCCTGGGCGGGGACACCGTGATCGGGAAGGGCAGCGTCATTGGCGGCAACGTCTGGCTCACCCACAGCGTGCCGCCCGGCTCCGTGGTCACGCACGGCGCCACCATCGAACGTCCCCGCGAGGCCGACGAACCCCTGCTGGAGTTCAACATATGAAGGCGAACACCATCCTCGACACCATCGGCAACACCCCGCACGTCCGCATCCACCGGCTGTACGGCAACGCGCCGGCCGAGGTGTGGCTCAAGCTGGAGCGGGCCAATCCCGGCGGGAGCATCAAGGACCGCATCGGCGTGGCCATGATCGAGGACGCGGAGCGCCGCGGCGTCCTCCGCAAGGACAGCGTGATCATCGAACCCACCAGCGGCAACACCGGCATCGGGCTCGCCATGGCGGCGGCGGTGAAGGGCTACAAGCTGATCCTGGTGATGCCGGAGTCGATGACCATCGAGCGGCGGAAAATCATGGCGGCGTACGGGGCCCAGTTCGACCTGACGCCGCGGGAAAAGGGAATGAAGGGCGCCATCGCGCGGGCGCAGGAGCTGGTGGCGCAGACACCGGGGGCGTGGATGCCCTCGCAGTTCGACAACCCGGCCAACGTGGACATCCACCGCCGCACCACCGCGCGCGAGATCCTCGCCGACTTCCCCGAGGGGCTCGACGTGCTCATCACGGGCGTCGGCACGGGCGGGCACATCACCGGCGTGGCCGAGGTGCTCAAGGCCAAGTGGCCGGGGCTCAAGGTGTTCGCGGTGGAGCCGGCCAAGTCGGCGGTGATCTCCGGCGGGGAGCCGAGCCCGCACAAGATCCAGGGGATCGGTGCGGGCTTCATCCCGGGGAACCTGAACACCACGCTCCTCGATGGCGCCATCCAGGTCACCGAGGAGGAGGCCTATGGCTACGCGGTGCGTGCCGCGAAGGAGGAGGCAATCTTCGTGGGGCCGAGCTCGGGGGCGTCGCTGGCGGCGGTGGCGAGGAAGCTGCCGGATCTCCCGGCCGGGAGCCGGGTGCTGGCGTTCTGCTATGACACGGGGGAGCGCTACCTCTCCATCGAAGGGTTCTTCGGGTGAGCGGCTGCGGACGGGATGCGAAGGAGCCCGGATCGGCACTGCACCGATCCGGGCTCGTTCGCACGAGGGCGGCCGTGCGTCCCCGCCCGCGGCGGGTGCGGGGTCAGCAGATGCGCGGCAGCTGGTCGCCGGGCAGCATGTCCACGATGCGCGTCCCGCCGACCAGGGTCTTGAGCACGACGTACCCCGGATGCTCGGCCACCACCCGCCCCACGATCCGCGCCTCCGCCCCCACCGGGTGCTGGCGCAGGGCCGCGAGCGCGGCCTCCGCGTGCTCCGGCCGGACGATGGCGGTAAGGACGCCCTCGTTGGCTACGTAGAGTGGGTCGAGGCCCAGCATCTCGCAGGCGGCATGGACGTCGGGCGGGACGGGGATGGCGGACTCGTCGAGCTCCATCCCCACCTGCGAGGCCTGCGCGATCTCGTTGAGCGCGCTGGCGAGGCCGCCGCGGGTCGGGTCGCGGAGGGCGGCGACGTGGTCCCCGACGTCCCGGCGGAGCTGGGCCACGAGGGGGGCGAGGCTCGCGGTGTCGCTCGTGATGGTGGTCTCGAACGCGAGCCCCTCGCGCACCGCCATGATGGCCATGCCGTGGCGGGCCAGCGGGCCGCTCACCAGGATCACGTCCCCGGCCCGGGCGCGGGCCGGGCCGGGCCGGAAGTCCGGCTCCCGCAGGCCCAGCCCGGTGGTGTTGATGTACATGCCGTCGGCCTTGCCGCGCTCCACCACCTTGGTATCGCCGGCGACCATCTGCACCCCGGCGGCCGCCGCGGCCTCCGCCATGGTGCGGACCACCCGGTCCAGGACCTCGAGCGGCAGCCCCTCCTCCAGGATGAAGCCGGCGGTGATGAAGAGCGGGGTGGCGCCCATCATCGCCACGTCGTTCACCGTGCCGTGCACGGCGAGCGCGCCGATGTTGCCGCCCGGGAACTCCAGGGGGCTCACCACGAACGAGTCGGTGGAGACCACGAGCTCCCCGCGTTCTCCGGCCGGCAGCACCGCCCCGTCGCCCTGCTGGGCGAGGTACTCGTTGCCGAGCAGCGGGACGAAGTGCTGCTGGATGAGCCGGGCGCTCATCTTGCCGCCCGAGCCGTGGCCAAGCTGCACCCGCTCGGTGTCGGTGAGCGGGACGGGGCAGGCGGGACCGTCGAAGCGGATGCCGGTCACTGCGCGGCCTCGGGGGTGCGGAAGCGGGCGTAGTTGTAGTAGGCGGCGCAGGCGCCCTCCGAGCTGACCATCGGCGCGCCGAGCGGGTGCTCCGGCGTGCAGCGGGTGCCGAACGCCGCACACTGGGTGGGCTTGAGCTGGCCCCGCAGCACGTCGCCGGCGCGGCACTCGGCCGGTTCCTGCACCTTGATGTCGGAGAGGCCGAAGCGCACCTCGGCGTCGAAGTCGGCGAACTCCTCGCGCAGCACCAGGCCGCTCGCCGGGATGGTGCCGATGCCGCGCCACGCGCGGTCGCCGAGGCGGAACACCTGGCGCACCAGGTCCTGCGCGGGGCGGGTGCCGTCGCGGTTCACGGCGCGGACGTACTGGTTCTGCACCTCGTGCCGGCCGGCCTCGAGCTGCTCCACCGCCATCAGCATGCCCTCCAGGATGTCGAGCGGCTCGAAGCCGGTGACGATGATCGGCACCCGGTACCTCGCGGCGATCGGCTCGTACTCCGTCCACCCCATCACGGCGCAGACGTGGCCCGCGGCCAGGAAACCCTGCACCCGGTTGTCCGGCGCGGCGAGGATGGCCTCCATGGCGGGGGGCACGGTCACGTGGCTGACGAGGATGGAGAAGTTCCGGATGCCGAGCTGCCGGGCGCGCCAGACGGCCATGGCATTGGCGGGCGCGGTGGTCTCGAAGCCCACCGCGAAGAAGACCACCTGCTTGTCGGGGTTCTTCTGCGCCAGCGTGAGCGCGTCGAGCGGGCTGTAGACGATCTGCACCTTGCCGCCGCGGGCACGGACCTGCAGCAGGTCGCAGTCGCTCCCGGGCACGCGGAGCATGTCGCCGAAGCTGGTGAAGATGACGTCGGGCCGCGCCGCCAGGTGCAGCGCCTTGTCGATCTGCTCGAGCGGCGTCACGCAGACGGGACAGCCCGGGCCGTGGATCATCTCCACCGCGCCGGCCAGCAGCTCATCGAGGCCCTGGCGCACGATGGTGTGGGTCTGGCCGCCGCAGACCTCCATCAGTGTCCAGCGGCGGGTGGCCACCTGCTGGATCTTCCTGAGCAGGCCCTGCGCGAGCTTTGGGTCGCGGTACTCGGAGAGGAACCTCATGGCGCCTGCTCCTCGCCCGCCGCCAGGCTCTTCTCCGCCACCTCGCCCATCCACTCCAACTCCTCGAGCTGGCTCATCTCCTTCAGGGCCTGGAAGGTCTTGATGGCCTCCTCCTCGTCCACCTTGCTGATGGCAAAGCCGACGTGGACGATGACGTAGTCGCCGACGCCCACCTCGTTCGCGACGTAGGCCAGGCAGCACTCGCGCCGGACGCCGCCGAAATCGACGGTGCCCATCGGGAGGCCCGCGTCGTCACGGGTGTCGATGATCCTGCCGGGGATGCCGAGGCACATGGGAGGAAGCTCCGGGCCGGGGAGGCGAGCGGGGGATCAGGGCAGGGCGCCGAGCCGCGCGGCGGCGATGACCGCCTGGCCGTAGCTCACCGCGCCGTCGTTGGGCGGCAGCCGCCGGGCCACGAGCACCCGGAGGCCGTGCTCCGTGAGCCGCTTCTGGAGCGAGCTCACGAGCCGCGCATTCTGGAAGGTGCCACCGGAGAGCGCCACCGTCGAGAGGTGGTGCCGCCCGGCGGCCCGCAGGACCAGCTGCTCGGCCGCCCGGGCCACGCTGGCATGGAAATCGGCCGCCAGGTCGCCCACGTGGGCGCCGCGGGCCTTCCGGATGGCCAGGTGGGTGAGGAGCGGGACGGGGTCCATCACCCAGCCGCCCTGTCCATCGTCCTCGAGGGGCACCGGATGCTCGGCCGCCACCCGGTTGTGGGCCAGCGCCTCCAGCTCCATGGCGGCCTGGCCCTCGTAGTCCGAGGCGAGGCGGAGGCCCACGATGGCCGCCGCGGCGTCGAACAGCCGCCCCATGGAGCTGGCGAGCGGGCAGTTGGTCTCGGTGGCGATCTGCCGCTCCGCGAGCGCCAGCTCGCCCGCCGGCACCGTCCCCAGCAGCGGTGCCAGGGCGTCGCGGAGCACGTGGTCCAGGCTCGCAAAGCCGAGCGCCACCCGCCAGGGGCGCCGGGCCGCGAGGTCCCCGCCGGGCAGCGGGGCGTAGCGGAGGTGCCCCACGCGCTGGAAGGCGGCCAGCGAGCCGACGAACACCTCCGCGCCCCAGGTGGCGCCGTCGTGCCCGTAGCCGGTGCCGTCGAAGGCCACGCCGATCGCGGGACCGGTCTCGCCGTGCTCGCCGAGCACCGCGGCCACGTGCGCCTCGTGGTGCTGCACCGCCAGCAGTCGCGGCAGGCCGAGTTCGTGCGCCACCCGGGTGGAGAGGTAGCCGGGATGCAGGTCGTGCGCCACCGCCTCGGGGTCGATGTGGAAGAGCCGGCGGTACACCGCCAGCGCCTGCCGGAAGTGGTCCAGCCCCTCCATGCTCTCGAGGTCGCCGATGTGCGGGCTCACGTAGGCCGCGGCGCCCGCGGCCAGCGTGAAGGTGTTCTTCAGGTGCGGGCCCACCGCCACGAGCGGCACCGGGGCGGCGATCGGGAGGGGCACCGGGAGCGGCGCGTAGCCGCGAGCCCGGCGCAGGAAGATCGGCGTGTCCCCGGCCACGCGCAGGACGGAGTCGTCGCACCGGGAGAGGATCTCGCGGTCGTGCAGCAGGTACCCGTCGGCGATGTCGCCGAGGCGCCGGCGCGCCTCGGCGTTGCCGATGGCGATCGGCTCCTCGCTCCGGTTGCCGCTGGTCATCACCAGCGGGCGCTGCACCAGGTCGAGCAGGAGGAGGTGGAGCGGCGTGGCCGGCAGCATGAGGCCGAGTGTATCGAGGCCGGGTGCCACGCTCGGCGCCAGTCTGGCGTCCGGCCGGATCGTCACCAGCACCACGGGGCGCTCCGCGCGCTCGAGCGGCGCCGCTTCCGCCGGCGAGATCTCGGCCAGCGCGCGGGCCGCGGCGAGATCGCGCACCATGACGGCGAACGGCTTCCCCTCGCGCCGCTTGCGGCGGCGCAGGAGCTGCACGGCCCGGTCGTCGGTGGCGTCACAGGCCAGGTGGAAGCCGCCGAAGCCGCGGAGCGCCACGATGGCGCCGTCGGCGAGGAGGCGGGCGGCCTCGCGGAGGGCGCCCTGGTCCCGTGCGGTCGCGACACCCGGCTCCCCGGTCTCGAGCCAGAGCGCGGGCCCGCAGGCGGGGCAGCTGTTGGTCTCGGAGTGGTGGCGGCGGTTGCCCGGGGTCTCGTACTCGGCGCGGCAGGCGGGACACTGGGTGAACGCCCGCATGGTGGTGCGCTCCCGGTCGTACGGGAGGTGCTCGATGACCGTGTAGCGGGGCCCGCAGTCGGTGCAGGTGATGAACGGGTAGTGGTGCCGCCGGTTCATCGGATCGAGCAGCTCGCGCTCGCACGCCGGGCAGATGGCGATGTCGGGCGGGACGGGGAGGCGGCCGGCCGGGGCCTCGTCGCTCGCCTCGATCCGGAACGCGGTGCAGCCCTCGGGCTCGGCCTCGCACACCGCCACGGCCATCACCTGCGCCAGCGGCGGCGCCTCGGCGCGCAGGGCCTGCAGGAAGGCCTGCACCCCGGCGTCGTCCCCCTCGAGGTGGACGGTCACCTCGCCGGCGGCGTTCCGGACCCAGCCGGTGAGGCCGTGCCGGAGGGCCAGGCGATGGAGGAACGGCCGGAAGCCGACGCCCTGCACCACGCCCTCGACCCGGACGCGGCAGGCCACGGCCACCGTCCGGGTCGGGGCGCTCATGGGGCGGCGTGCGCGGCCACCTGCGAGCGCAGGAACTCGAACCAGGCGTCGAGCCCCTCGCCCGTGCGGGCCGAGGTGAGGAAGAACTCGAGGTCGGGGTTCACGCTCCGCGCGTTCCGGATCGCCAGCTCCACGTCGAAGTCGAGGTGGGGCAGGAGGTCGATCTTGTTGAGCACCGCGTAGCGCGACACCTTGAACATCTTGGGGTACTTGAGCGGCTTGTCCTCGCCCTCGGTCACCGAGAAGACGACGATCTTGTCCCGCTCGCCCAGGTCCCAGCTCGCGGGGCAGACCAGGTTCCCCACGTTCTCCACGAACAGCAGCCGGGTCCGCGCCAGGTCGATGGCCGTGAGCGCGTCCTGCACCTGCAGCGCGTCGAGGTGGCAGGCCCCGCCCGTCACCACCGCCTGCACCAGCCGCTCGGTGTGGCGGGCCAGCCGGTCGGCGTCGTTCTGCGTCTGCACGTCGCCGGTCACCACGGCGATGCCGAGCTCCTCGCCGAGGGCGGCGAGGGTCTTCTCGAGGAGCAGCGTCTTCCCGGAGCCGGGGGAGGAGACGACGTTGAAGCCGAGGATGCCGCGCTCGGCGAGCACCTGCCGGACCTCGCCGGCGAGCTCGTTGTTGCGTGCCATGACCTTCTCGCGGACCTCAATCGTCCGGACGGCCATCATCCACCTCCAGGTAGTCCAGCCGGAGGACATCCCCCGGCACGCGGGTCAGCTCGGCCTGGGCGCCCGTGAAGGGCGGCGTCTGGAAGACGGCGTCGAGGCAGAACTGGAAGTTGTCCGGTTCCACGCCGGCCTCGTCCCCCACCAAAACGCCCACCCGGAGCAGGCGCCCCGGGTGGCGTGTCATCTGCGCTTCGACCAGCCGGGCCACTTCCATGGCAAGGCTCATCTCATGCATGGCTGTACGCCGGCCTCTTCCGCACGTGATGGCCCCACGCCTTGAGGCGGTGGGCCGCCTTCTCGGCGACCGCGTCCACCACCGCTTCCAGCTCCGGCGTGAGGATCGCCGACATCTCCACCCGGTCGGGCTCCGCGCCGATCGCCGCCACCACCGGGGGCAGCGTGCCGCGGAGCTCGGCGAGGGCCAGCACCTCCTTCAGGTCAATCTGGTGCGGGGACAGCTTGTGCGCGAGGTAGCGGGGCAGCTCGCCCCGGCCCATCTCGTGCACCGTCCCGGGGGCGGCCCCCGCCCGGATGGCGTCGAGCAGCAGCAGCTCGTCCGCGTCCTCGATCATCGGGAGGAGGTTCATGCCCCAGGTCCCGCCGTCCACCAGCTCGAGCGACGGCGGGAGCTCCCACGCCTCCTTGAGCCGCGCCAGCGCGGCCAGCCCGAGCCCGTCGTCCCCCATGATCGGGTTGCCGAGGCCCAGGACAACCGTGCGCCGCGCGGGACTACTCATTGAGGTCCTCGCCGTCCACGAAGTGGTGCTTGGCCGGCACGAACCGCCCGCCGGTGAAGATGGACGAGATCACGCCGCCGCGCTCCAGCACGTCCGCGCGGATGGCGAGGTAGATGTGCATCGGGATGAAGATCAGGAACGCCCAGGTCAGGACGTGGTGGATGAACCGCACCACCGGCATCCCGCCCATCACGATGCCCACCCAGTTGAACAGCTTGTAGAAGATCCCGCTGGGGTCCGACTGCCCGTACATGGCGAAGCCGGTCACGACCATCACCAGGGCCAGGAAGTAGATGCCCGTGTAGCTCAGCTGCTGCAGCGGGTTGTGGCCCAGGTAGTGGGGCGCCTTCTCCGGCTCGATCATGGCGTAGAACTTCACCTGCTTCACCATGTTGACCCAGTCGCGCGGGCGGATCGGGAAGAGGGCGGGGAGCCGCTCGAACCGGTTGCCGGCGAAGAGCCAGTAGATGCGCCAGATCGCCGTGGTGGCGAAGATGGCCGCCGCGGCGAAGTGGATGAACCGCATCCACCCCATCAGGAAGTGGTCCCGCGTGTCCCCGCCCGCCATGAAGTAGGGCTTGCCGATGTAGAGCCCGGTGACCACCAGCGCCACCATGGTCGCGACCGCCATCCAGTGCATCAGCCGGATGGGCCAGCCCCACAGTTTCACCCACTTGTAGTTCCCGCTCGGCGCCGCGATGTCGGCGCCGAGGTGGAACCCCTGCTGGCCGGCCGTGCCCCGCCCGGCCTGCGAAGAGGCGTTCGTCATTGGACCTTGACCTCCACGACCGGGTTGCCGTTGGCATCCAGGACGTGGACACCGCACGACATGCACGGGTCGAAGCTGTGGATGGTGCGGAGGATCTCGATCGGCTGCTCCGGGTTCACCAGCGGGTGGTTGTCCACCAGCGAGGCCTCGTAGGCGCCCTTCTGTCCCTGGCCATCGCGCGGCGAGCAGTTCCAGGTGCTCGGCACGACGCACTGGTAGTTGGTGATCTTGCCGTCCTTGATCTTCACCCAGTGGCCCAGGGCGCCGCGCGGGGCGTCGAGGAAGCCGAAGCCCTTCGCCTCGCCGGCCGGCCACTTCGACGGGTCCCACTTCTCCTGGTTGAACGTCTGGGTGTCGCCGTTCTTGATGCGGTTGACGAGGTCGTCATACCACTTGTTCATGCGCCGGGCCAGGAGCACCGTCTCCATGCCGCGGGCCGCGGTGCGGCCCAGGGTGGAGAAGAGCGCGCTCGGGCCCACGTTGAGGGCGCTCATCACGCCGCCCACCATCTCGCGCACTTCCTCGTGGCCCTTGCCGTACGCCACCAGCAGGCGGGAGAGCGGGCCCACCTGCATGGGCTTGCCCTCGTAGCGCGGGGCCTTCATCCAGGTGTACTTGGGCTCGCCCTGCAGGTAGGTCCACGGGGTGGCGGGACCGGTGTACTTGGGCGTGGTCTCGCCCTCGAACGGGTGGAGGCCCGACTCGGGACCGGTGCTGTACTCGTACCAGCTGGTGTTGATGAACTCCTGCACCTTGGCCGGGTCGAAGTCGTGCACCTTGGTGAGGTCGTTGTCGTAGATGATGCCGCGCGGGAAGTAGAGCTTGTCGAGCTCGCGGATGTCGCCCTCGGGGAACTCGCCGTAGCAGAGGTGGTTCTTCACGCCGCCGCCGATCGCCGCCCAGTCCTTGTAGAAGCCGGCGATGGCCACGAGGTCGGTCCAGTACACCTGCTCCACGAAGCGCTGCGCGCGGGTGATCATGTCGCGGATGTCGGTGAGCCGTTCCGCGTTGATCGTGGCCGTGTCGTTCAGGTTGATGGCCGACGCCATGCCGCCCACGAGGAAGTTCGGGTGCGGGTTCTTGCCGCCGAAGATGGCGTGGAGCCGGATGACGTCGCGCTGCCAGTCGAGCGCCTCGAGGTAGTGCGCCACCGCCATGAGGTTGGCCTCGGGCGGGAGCTTGTACGCCGGGTGGCCCCAGTAGCCGTTGGTGAAGATGCCGAGCTGGCCGCTCGCCACGAACTTCTTGACCCGGTTCTGCACCTCGGCGAAGTAGGTGGCCGAGTTGTTGGGCCAGGGCGAGAGCGACGACGCCAGCCGGCTGGTGCCGGCCGGGTCCGCCTTGAGCGCGCTCACCACGTCCACCCAGTCGAGCGCGTGCAGGTGGTAGAAGTGGATCACGTGGTCCTGGATGAACTGCATCCCGTGGACCAGGTTCCGGATGATGTTGGCGTTGGGCGGGATCCGGATGTCGAGCGCGTCCTCCACGGCGCGGCAGCTCGCCACCGCGTGCACGACGGTGCAGACGCCGCAGATGCGCTGGGTGAACGCCCAGGCATCGCGCGGGTCCCGGTCCTTCATGATGGTCTCGATCCCGCGGAACTGCGTGGACGAGGCCCAGCTGTCGCTGATCTTCCCGTTCTCGGCCTGGACCTCGATCCGGAGGTGCCCCTCGATGCGGGTGATCGGGTCGACGACGACTTTGGTGGCAGCCATGGGTGTCAGTCTCCGTTACTTGTTCGGGGTGCCGCCCTGGGACGGGCCGTCGACGACGGGCAGCTGCCGGTTCTTCTCGCGCATCTGGTGGACACCGGTCGCGGCCGCGTGGGCCACCACACCCGCCGTGGCGCCGATCGCCAGCGCCGCGCCCAGCACGTCCACCCGCTCCTCGATCCCGAAGCCGCCCACGTCGGGCAGCCGGCCGTAGAACGGGGTCATGGTGTCCCAGAAATGCGGCTCGGTGCAGCCGATGCACGGGTGCCCCGCGCCGATCGGCCAGCTGGTCCGCGTGTTCCACTGGAAGATCGGGCAGGGGGAGAACGTCGCGGGGCCCTTGCAGCCCACGTGATACAGGCACCAGCCCTTGCGCGCCGCCTCGTCGTCGAACTTCTCGACGAACTGGCCGGCGTCGAAGTTGGCCCGGCGCGGGCACTGGTCGTGGATGCGGGCGCCGTACGCGAAGAGCGGGCGGCCCACCGGGTCCACGTCCGGCAGCCGGCCGAACGTCAGGAAGTGCACCACCGTCGCGGTCACCACGTCGCCGATCGGCGGGCAGCCCGCGATGTTCACCACCGGCTTGTCCTTGATGATGTCGCCGACGCCGACGGCGCCCGTCGGGTTCGGCCGCGCCGCCTGCACGCTCCCGAAGTGCGCGCACGCGCCCACGGCGATCACCGCCGCCGCCCCCTTGCCCGCCTCCTCCAGGATGTCCTTCGCCGTCCGCCCGCCGATCACCGTGTACACCCCGTTCTCGGCCAGCGGCACCGAGCCCGTCACCAGCAGCACGTACTTGCCGGCGTTGGCGGTCATCGAATCCTTGAGCGCCTTCTCCACCGCGTGCCCCGCGCCCGCCATCAGCGCGTGGCTGTAGTCCAGGGAGATCACGTCGAGCACCAGGTCGCCCACCGTGGGCTCGGCGGTGCGCAGCACGCTCTCCACACACCCCGTGCACTCCTGCAGCTGCAGCCAGATCACCGGCGGCCGCTGCGGCGTCTGCAGCGCCTTCGCCATCGTGGGCGCGAACTTCTTGCCCACGCCCAGCACCACGCAGAGCGCGCTGCAGTACTCCATGAACTCCCGCCGCGAAACACCTTGGCGGGCGAGACGCTCGTCCAGCGACTCGTCGGCGAGGGGATTCAGAAAGGACATCGTGGGGACTCCGGGTTCGTGTGGCAGAACCAGCGGGCCCGATGCCAGGGGATGGTCGGCTAGAACGGAATAGTCGGCCGGACGGCGAACGGGTCCGGGAAGCGCCACTATTGTCGAGGCTGCCTCATGAAAGAAAGATTAAGGGCCGGGTAAGGGTTCGACGGACTCGTAATTACCAGACTTCTGGCGCGAACGGTCCCCGTCCGTCAGCTCCAATTGCCCCGGTCACGGGCTGGCCGGATTTCGGCCGGTCGCACGCCGACCTCGACAGCACGTCAGGCGCGCCCAGGGAAGCATGGACGCGACCACGAGGCCCCCCGGCACCCGGCAAGGTCGCCTGCCCGGGAGCGGCCATCGCGGAGGCTCCGCAACTCCTGTCGGGGGAAACGGTTGGGCTGGCCGGTGATGCCCGGGCATGAAACGCCGCGCTCGCCGCCGTCGTCAGCGCTGGGACCACGAGGCCTCCGCCCAGCGGAGTTCGGCAGAAAGCCTCGACTGCACGGCACGGAAGCCTCCGAAAGTCTGGACGAGCCCGGATCTCGCCAGACCCATCCATGACAAAGGCGGAACCCAATGCCTGATTTCCGATCTCTGGCCGCGCTTTCGCTCGGCCTCGCCACCGTCGCGACGACGGCGCTCCCGGCCCAGGGTCCCGGTGCCGTGGTCCAGGAGTGGACGGTGCCCTGGCCCGACACCCGCCCGCGCGACCCGTTCGCCGCCCCCGACGGCCGCATCTGGTTCGTGGGGCAGGTGGGGAACTATCTCGCGGTCCTCGACCCGCGCACCGGCGACTTCCGGCGCTACGAGCTCGATCCCGGCACCTTGCCGCACAACTGCATCGTGGCCGCCGACGGCATGGTGTGGTTCGCCGGCAACCGGAACGCCATGATCGGCCGCCTCGACCCGCGGGACGGCAGCATCACCCGCTTCCCCATGCCCGATCCCCGCGCGGGCGATCCGCACACCCTCGTCTTCGACGCGCGCGGCGACCTCTGGTTCAGTGTGCAGGCGGGCAACGCCGTGGGCCGGTTGCGTCCCGCCACCGGCAAGATCGACCTCGTCTTCATGCCCGCCTCGGGCTCGCGGCCCTATGGCATCGTGGTGGACCGGGCCAACCGCCCCTGGTTCGTGGAGTTCGGCACCAACAAGGTCGGCACCATCGACCCCGCGACCCTCGCGCTCACGGAGCACGTGCTGCCCGAGCCCGGCGCCCGGCCGCGCCGCATCGTCCTGGGCCAGGACGGCAGCCTCTTCGCCGGGGACTACACGGGCGGCAAGCTCTGGCGGCTCGACCCGAAGACCGGCCGCTTCACCCAGTGGATCAACCCCGCCGGCCCGCGCTCGGCCCCGTACGCCATGGCGGGCGACGACAAGGGACGCGTGTGGCAGGCGGAGACCGGCCCGCAGCCCAACCGGCTGGTGGCCTTCGACCCCGTGCGTCAGGCGTTCCTGCCGCCCGTCGAGATCGGCGGGAGCGGCGGCCTCGTCATCCGCCACATGACCTTCGATCCGGCCACGCGCATGATCTGGTTCGGCACCGACGCCGGCACCATTGGGCGACTGAGCGTGACGGCGTGGGAGGGGGCGGGGGCCACGCCGTAGGGGGCGCCGCGGCAGCGGAGGCGGGGCGTCCGGTCTGGAGGGGCCCGCGGGTGGGCCCGGGCCTGTCGCCTCGGCGGGATTCGCGGTACCGTCCACGCTGCCGAGTCGTTCCTCCTGCTGGTGCACTCTCCACGGACCCTGCCGATGCTCGCGCGCCTGCTCGCCTCCTGCCGCCGGATGCTGCCGGCCCTGCTGCTCCTGGCCCCGGCCCTCGCGGCCCAGGCGCCGGACACCGCGGCGGCCACCCTCCTCGTGCCCGATGCCGTCTGGGATGGCGTCGCCGACGCGCCGAATGCCGGCTGGGTGGTGCTGGTGCGCGGGGAGCGCATCGTGGCGGTCGGCCCGGCGGCGTCGGTGCGGGCGCCGCGGTCCGTCACCCGCGTGGCGCTGCCCGGCACCACGCTCATCCCCGGCCTCATCGAGGGCCACGCCCACCTCTTCCTGCACCCGTACGACGAGACGCTGTGGGACGACCAGGTGCTGCGGGAGCCCGCGGCCTATCGCGTGGCCGAGGCGGTGGCCCACGCACGCGCCACCCTCCAGGCCGGCATCACCACCGAGCGGGACCTCGGCACGGAAGGCATGGCGGCCGACGACGTGCAGCTGCAGCGCGCCATCGCGCGGGGCGTCATCCCCGGGCCGCGGCTGCTCGTCGTCACCCGGGCCATCGTGGCCACCGGCTCCTATGCCCCGCGCCGCGCCAACTATGCCTTCGACCCGCCGCAGGGCGCCGAGGAGGCCTCGGGCACGGAAGCGATCATGCGCGTGGTCCGCAGCCAGGTGGGCCACGGCGCCGACTGGATCAAGGTGTACGCCGACTTCGGCTGGGGCCCGGGTGGCACCACACTGCCCACCTTCTCCGAGCCGGAACTTCGCGTCCTCGTGGAGACGGCGCGCGGCGCCGGGCGGCCCGTCGCGGCGCACGCGAGCACCCCTGAGGGGATGCGGCGCGCCGTGATGGCCGGTGTGGAGACCATCGAGCACGGCGATGGCGGCACGCCCGAGGTGTTCCGCCTGATGCGGGAGCGCGGGGTGGCGCTCTGCCCCACCATCGCGGCGGCCGAGGCGTACGCGACGTACTTCGACGGCTGGGTGAAGGGCCGCATGCCGCCGACGCCGGACCTTGTGGCCAAGCGCCAGAGCGTCCGCGCCGCCCTCGACGCCGGTGTCACCATCTGCTTCGGCGGCGACGTGGGCGTCTTCCGCCACGGCGACAACGTGCGCGAGCTGGAGGCCATGGTGGAGTACGGCATGACGCCGCTCGCCGCGCTCAGGGCCGCCACCTCGGGCAACGCCCGCACCTTCCACCTCGACGACCGCCTGGGCCGCGTTGCCCCGGGGCTCCTGGCCGACCTCGTGGCCGTGGGCGGTGACCCGACCCGCGACATCGGGGCGCTCCGGAAGGTGCGCTTCGTCATGCAGGGCGGGACCGTGGTGCCGCTGGATCCCTGAGCCGCGCCTCGCCCCAGGAGCCACGACGCCCCGCCGGCTGGATGCCGGCGGGGCGTCGTGCTGCAGGGGCGGCCGCGAGGGGCGTCAGCCGCCCGCCACCGCCACCGGCGCCTCCCACGACTGCAGGTGCGACGCGCCATGCTCCAGGATGAAGCGGTGCAGCGCCTCCGCCGCCGGCGAGAGCAGCTTGGACTGCAGGCTCACCACGTGCCAGGTCCGCATCACGGGCGTGTCCTCGACGTCGAGCACGCCGAGGAGCCCGGCGCGGAGCTCGAGGCCGAGGGTGTGGCGGGACAGGAAGGAAAGCCCCATCCCCGCCATCACGGCCTGCTTGATGGTCTCGTTGCTCGAGGTGTCCATCGAGATGTGCGGCTCGAACCGATGCTCGACGAAGTACTGCTCCATCGCGGCGCGCGTCCCCGAGGCCGGCTCGCGGACGATGAACGGCTGGCCGGTGAGCGCGCTCACCGGCAGCCGCCCCTGGCCCAGCAGCGGATGGTCCGGCGGGCAGACGAAGACGAACGGATGCGGCGCGAAGCTCTCGCCTCGCGCGGCGAGGGTGCGGGGCGGGCGGCCCATGATGGTGAGGTCCGCCTCGCCGGCCAGCATGAGGTTCACGAGCGCCTCGCGGTTCCCCGCCACGCGCAGGCGGAGCTCGATGCCGGGATACTCGCGCCGGAAGCGCGCCAGCAGCTGCGGCACGAAGTACTTCGCTGTGCTGACGATCCCGATGGTCAGCAGGCCCTCCTCCAGCCGCTTGAACCGGGCGACCGAGTCCTCCGCCTCCTTGAGCGTGGCGAGGAGCTTCCGGGCGTGCTCCAGGAACCACCGGCCGGCCGGGGAGAGGCGGAGCTTCCGTCCCTCGCGGTCGAAGAGCGGCAGCCCGACCTCCTCCTCCAAGTCCTTGATGATCATGGAGATGGCTGGCGGCGTCACGTGCAGCTTGGCGGCGGTCCGGGCCATGCTCCCCTGCTGGGCGACCTCCACGAAGACGCGGAGCTGGCGGAATGAGACGTCCATAGATAAGCCGTGCCTGATGACGTTGGCTGGATATTGTGATTTTCGCTTATTGGATCGGGACCATACATTGGACCATCGCCTTCGTCAATCACGCCATCCTGCTGCAGGAGCTGCCATGGCCGGCCACGTGGATTCCGCCATCCGCCCCGACGCCACCGACATCACCAAGGACGCGAAGAAGCGCTACGCGGCCGGGGTGCTCAAGTACCGCCAGATGGGCTACTGGGTGCCCGACTACAAGCCGGCCGAGACGGACGTGATCTGCGTCTTCCGGATCACGCCGCAGGAGGGCGTGGACCCGGTGGAGGCCGCGGCCGCGGTGGCGGGCGAGTCGAGCACGGCCACCTGGACCGTGGTCTGGACCGACCGACTCACCGCCTGCGACAGCTACCGCGCCAAGGCCTACCGTGTGGAGCCGGTACCGTCCACGCCCGGCCAGTACTTCGCCTGGGTGGCGTACGACCTGGTGCTCTTCGAGGAGGGCTCGATCGCCAACATGACGGCGAGCCTCATCGGCAACGTCTTCTCGTTCAAGCCGCTCAAGGCCGCGCGCCTCGAGGACATCCGGGTCCCGGTGGCGTACGTCAAGACCTTCAAGGGCCCGCCCACCGGCCTCATCGTGGAGCGCGAGCGCCTCGACAAGTACGGCCGCCCGCTCCTCGGCGCCACCACCAAGCCCAAGCTCGGCCTCTCGGGCCGCAACTATGGGCGCGTGGTGTACGAGGGCCTCAAGGGCGGGCTCGACTTCATGAAGGATGACGAGAACATCAACAGCCAGCCGTTCATGCACTGGCGCGACCGCTTCCTGTACGTGATGGACGCGGTGAACAAGGCCAGCGCGGCCACGGGCGAGGTGAAGGGCCACTACCTGAACATCACCGCCGCCACCATGGAGGACATGTACGAGCGGGCCGAGTTCGCCAAGGAACTCGGGTCGGTGATCGTGATGGTGGACCTCGTCATCGGCTGGACGGCCATCCAGTCCATGGCCAACTGGTGCCGCAAGAACGACATGCTGATGCACATGCACCGCGCGGGGCACGGCACCTACACCCGGCAGAAGAACCACGGCGTGAGCTTCCGCGTCATCGCCAAGTGGCTCCGGCTCGCGGGCTGCGACCACCTGCACACCGGCACCGCCGTCGGCAAGCTCGAGGGCGACCCGATGACCGTGCAGGGCTACTACAACATCTGCCGCGACGGCTACACGAAGCAGGACCTGCCGCGCGGGCTCTTCTTCGACCAGGACTGGGCCGACCTCAAGAAGGTCATGCCGGTGGCCTCGGGCGGCATCCACGCCGGCCAGATGCACCAGC
>CAZRCT010000001.1:0-156930 GCA_964598655.1 uncultured Gemmatimonadaceae bacterium | reverse complement strand
CGTAGCCGCCGCAGCCGGTGCCGGCCGGCGGGCCGCCCGCCTCCACGCACATCACCCCGTGGTAGCCCTCGAAGACGAAGTCCTCGGTGCGGAGCTCCTCGGGATGGAAGTCCACGCTCTCCAGCACGTCGATCACCGTGGGCACCATGCGGCGCGTCAGGGTGAAGGTGGAGTCGTGCTTCGGGTCGCAGCCGATCTGGATCACCCGCTTGCCCAGGTGGGCGAACGCGGCGGAGAGGTTGCTGCTGGTGGTGCTCTTCCCGATCCCGCCCTTGCCGTACACGGCCAGGATCAGGGCGGAGCCCACCTTGGAATTGGTCTCGTCGTGCACCTGCAGGCTGCCTTCGCCGTCGCCGGGCAAGCTGCCGACGACGGGAAGGGAGCGGGGACGCGGGTCAATGGCGGTCATGCGGGGGCTCCTGCGACGACCCCCTCGAGGCGGTCGTCGAGCTCGGCGCTGGCCTGGCGCAGCGCGTCGAGGGTGGCGGGGTCCGGACGCCAGTAGCCCCGGTCATTCGCTTCGAGAAGCCGCTGCGCCATGCCGGCCGCCGCGGTGGGATTGAGCGCGGCCAGGCGTTCCCGCATGGTCGCGTCCAAAACGAAGGTCTCCGTCACTTCGGTGTAGACCCACTGGGGCACGCTGCTCCCCGTGGCCGACCAGCCGAGGGTGGTGGTGACGTGACCGGAGAGGTTGCGCACGCCCTCGTAGCCGTGGGCGAGCTGCGCCTCGAACCACTTGGGGTTGAGGAGCCGGGTGCGCGTCTCGAGCGCCACCTGCTCCTCCAGCGTCCGCACCTTGCTCTCGAGCCCGGTGTGGTCGCCGATGAGCGCCAGCGGCTGTGCGCCGCGCGCCTTCTGGATCAGCCGGTTCATCCCGCCCAGCGACTCGACGTACTGGTCGATGTCGGTGGTGCCGAGCTCCACCGAGTCCAGGTTCTGGAAGCTCACCGTGGCCGTGCCGAGCGCCCGCTGGAACAGCTCCGCCTCGGCGCGCGGCGGCCCCTTGGGTCCGTAGGCGAAGCTCTTGCGGCGCAGGAACTGCTCGGCCAGCTCGTCCTCGGAGTTCCAGCGCCCGCTATCGATGAGCAGGTTCACGTTCGAGCCGTAGGCGCCGTCGGCGTTGCTGAAGACGCGGAGCGCGGCCGTCTCGAGGTCGCAGCCGGTCTCCCGCATGGTCTCGAGGGCGTGCTTCCGGACGAAGTTCCGGTCGGCCGGCTCGTCCGCCTGCGCGGCCAGCAGCGCCGCCTCGGCAAGCAGGCTGGTCTGCAGCGGCAGCAGGTCGCGGAAGATGCCGGAGAGCGTGAGCACCACGTCGATCCGCGGCCGGCCCAGCTGCGCCAGCGGCACCAGCCGCGCGCCCACCAGGCGGCCCACGCCGTCGAACCGTGGTGCCGCGCCGAGGAGCGCCAGCGCGATGGCCAGCGGCGTCCCCTCGGTTTTCATGTTGTCCGTGCCCCAGAGCACCATGGCGATGGTCTCGGGGAGCCCGCCCTCGCGCTCGGTGGCCTGGGCCAGGAGCTGTGCCGCGCGGCGCTGGCCCTCGAGCACCGCGAAGGCGCTCGGCACGCGATAGGGGTCGAAGCCGTACAGGTTCCGCCCCGTGGGCAGCACCTGCGGCGAGCGGAGCAGGTCGCCGCCCGGCGCTGGGGGAACGAAGCGCGCGTCGAGCGCGCGGAGCAGGCCAGGAATCTCGTGGTCCTCGCTCAGGAGCTCCGCCGCCCGCTCCAGCGCCGGGCCCGTGGTGCCGGCGGCCTCCAGCGCCTGCAGCGTGCTCTGCAGCGCCTCGCCGGTCATCGGCTCGCCCACGGTGTGGAGGCCGAGCGGGATCAGCGCGTACTCGAGCTCCAGCAGGCTGGCGCGGACCCGCTCGACCTCCCGGTCGATGTCCTCAGGCGCCCAGGCCGGCTCCGCCGTGGCCAGCTCGAGCCCGGCCGCCTCCTGCTGCAGCAGCGCGGCGAGCGTGGCGCGCTCGCCCGCCTGGTCCGGCCCGGTGGCACGGAAGCGATCGAGCGTGGCCTTCAGCTCCGCCAGCTTCCGGTAGAGGCCCGCATTGGAGAGCGGCGGCGTGAGGTAGGACACGAGCGTCGCCGCCCCACGCCGCTTGGCGAGGGTGCCTTCCGACGAGTTGTTGGACGCGTAGAGATAGACGTTGGGCAGGTCGCCGATCAGCCGCTCCGGCCAGCACTGGGCCGAGAGGCCCACCTGCTTGCCCGGCATGAACTCGAGCGCACCGTGCGTCCCGAAGTGCAGCACCGCGTCCGCGCCGTAGTCCTCGCGCAGCCAGCGGTAGAAGTTCACGAAGGCGTGCGTCGGCGCGAAGTTCCCCTCGAAGAGGAGCCGCATCGGGTCGCCCTCCCACCCGAAGGCGGGCTGCACGCCGACGAACACGTTGCCGAACTGCCGGCCGAGCACGAAGAGCGAGCGCCCGTCGGTGAGCTGCTTCCCCGGCGCCGGGCCCCAGACCTTCTCGAGGTCGGCCAGGTGGCGTTCCTTGCGCACGTGCTCGTCGGCCGGGACCTGCGCGTGCACGTTGGCCGGCATGCCGTACTGCCCCGCGTTCCCCTCCACGATGGCCCGGCGGAGCGCGTCGGCGCTCTCCGGCAGGTCCACGCGATAGCCCTGCTCCTTGAGCTCGGCCAGCACGCGCTGCAGCGAGGGGAAGACGGCCAGGTACGCCGCGCTGCCGGTGTTGCCGGCGTTGGGCGGGAAGTTGAAGAGGATGATCGCCAGCTTCCGCTGCTCCCGCGGCCGCTGGCGGAGCGTGATGAGCCGCTCCACCCGCCGCGCCAGCAGGTCGATGCGGTCGGCCATGGGCTCCGCGCCGGTGGCCTTGGCCCCGCCGCTCCGCCGCCCGGCGAAGACCAGCGGGTTGGTCGCGCCGTCGAGCTCGGGGATGGCTACCTGCAGCGTGGCCTGCAGCGGGTTGAGCCCGCGCGGGTCCGTCTCCCACTCGCCGATGTCCTGGAACTCGAGCGACGGAAGCGAAATGTAGGGCACGTCGAGCGCGGCGAGCGCCGCCTGCGCCGCGCCGCTGTCGTTGTACGCGGGCCCGCCTACCAGCGAGAAGCCGGTGAGCGACACCAGCGCGTCGATGGTGGGGTGCCCCTTCTTGTCCTTGAAGAAGGCGTCGATGGCGGGGCGGCTGTCCAGCCCCGCCGCGAACGCCGGCACCACCGTGAGGCCGCGGGCCTCGAAGGCCTCGATCACCGCCCGGTAGTGCCCCGTGTTGCCCGCCAGGATGTACGAACGACCCACCAGCAGCCCCACGCGCCCCTGCTTCCCCCTGGCCGGCAGCTTCGCGCGCTCGGTCGCGAAGCCGCGCCCCGGCAGCGTGGGGTGATAGAGCCCGTGCTCGGGATAGTGCTCCGGCTCCGGCGCCGTCACGCTCTCGCGCAGCCCCGCGCGCGGGCCCGCGGCGTAGCGGTGCAGGTGGAACTTGACCAGGCTCGCGATGTTGGTGTCCGAGCCCGAGAGCCAGTACTGCAGCGACAGCATGTACGCCCGGACGTCCTGCGCCACGCCCGGGATGAACCGGAGCACGCTCGGCAGGGTCCGCACCAGCTGCATCTGCCGCTCGCCGGAGGAGGCGCCGTCCTGCTTGCTGCCGCGCAGCTTCTTGAGGATCGACACCGGCGACCAGGGGCTCCGCGCCTTGTCGTCCGCCATCGAGAAGCGGCCCAGCTTCGTCAGCCGCACCAGCTCGGTGGTGCTCAGCGCGCCGAGGATGGAATCGTAGCGGTCGCGGTGCTCCAGCAGGGTGGGCAGGATCTCCTTCGCCATCTCCTCCTGGAACAGCTGGAAGAGGAGGACGAAATGCGCCTCCCGGAGCGAGGCCCGGCAGCGGTCCGCCGCCGGGGGGTCGCTCGCGAAGTCGGCGCCCACGTGCAGCTCCAGCTCGAGCCCCGGCACCTCGCGCGCCAGCTGCTCCCGGGCGCGCGCGAACGCCTCCGTGCGGTGCCCGTCCAGGGTCACCACTACGAAGCGCACGGGCACGGCTCGGTCAGCGGCTGAAGTGGGCTTTCGCCTCATACAGGGTGTCGAGGGTGATGTCGGTGATCCCGCGCTCGGCCGCGTAGCGCTCGGTGTTGCGGCGCGCCTTCCCGCGCACGAAGAACGGGATCTTCTTGAGTTCCTGCTCCGCCAGCGGCTGCCAGCGCGGGGCGCCCGGCGCCACCGGCGCGGGGGTGCCGGGCGACGGCTCGTCCGCCAGCGTCACGCCCACGTCGGCCACCGCCATCTCCGCCACGGCGGCACCGCCGCCCGGAAGGAGGGTGGTGGACATCTCGACGGTGTGGTCCACCCGGGGCGCCGGCGCGTGCCCCAGATGGCTCGGGCTCATGTCGCCGAACTCGAAGTCCTCGCGGAACATCGTGAGCAGGTGCTCCTCGAGGCCCATCATGAGCGGGTGGACCCAGGTGTCGAACAGGACGTTGGCGCCCTCCGCCCCCATCTGCGGCGAGTAGCGCGCCGGGAAGTCCTGCACGTGCACCGGTGCCGAGATCACGGCGCAGGGGACCTGCAGCCGCTTGGCGATGTGCCGCTCCATCTGGGTGCCGAGCACCAGCTCCGGGGTGGCCGCCTCGATGGCGCGTTCCACCTCGAGGTAGTCGTCGGTGATGAGCGCGGTGAGGCCGTGCGCCTCCGCGGCCGCACGCACCTCGCGCGCCCGCTCGCGGGTGTACGTCCCGAGCCCCACCAGCTGGAAGCCGAGCTCCTCCGTGGCCACCCGGGCCGCGCCGAGCGCGTGGGTGGCGTCGCCAAAGACGAAGACCCGCTTGCCGGTGAGGTAGGTGGAGTCCACCGAGCGGCTGTACCACGCCGAGCGGGCGGAGATCCGCGCCACCTCGGCGTCGGCATCGAGCCCGGCCAGCACCGCCACCTCGCGCACGAAGTCGCGCGTGCCGTTGAGCCCGATGGGGATGCTCCTGGTGGACGGCTGCTTGTAGGTCCGCTGGAGCCACTCGGCCGCGGGCGTGGCGATCTCGCCGTACATCACCACGTTGAAGTCCGCCTCCGGCAGCCGCGCGATGTCCGCGGCCGTGGCGCCGAGGGGCGCCACGACGTTCACCCGGATCCCCATGTCGGCCAGCAGGCGGGTCAGTTCCAGGATGTCGTCCCGGTGGCGGAACCCGAGGGCCGTGGGGCCCAGCAGGTTGCAGCTGCGCGTGGCGCCCGGGGCGCGGGGCTCCGCGGGCCGGGGCGCGCCGCTCGCCAGGGTGCGGACCACCTGGTAGAAGGTCTCGCCGGCGCCCCAGTTCTCGCGGCGCTGGTAGGACGGGAGCTCGAGCGGGATCACCGGCACCGGCAGGCCGAGGCGCTTGGCCAGGCCGCCCGGGTCGTCCTGGATCAGTTCGGCGGTGCAGGAGGCGCCCACGAGGAGCGCGGCGGGGCGGAAGCGCTCGTAGGCCTCGTGCACGGCGCGCTTGAAGAGCTCGGCCGTGTCGCCGCCCAGGTCCCGGGCCTGGAAGGTGGTGTAGGTCACCGGCGGGCGGTGGTCGCGCCGCTCGATCATGGTGAAGAGGAGGTCCGCGTAGGTGTCGCCCTGCGGGGCGTGCAGCACGTAGTGCACGTCCTTGAGCGCGGTGGCGATGCGCATCGCCCCCACGTGCGGCGGGCCCTCGTAGGTCCAGACGCTGAGCTGCATGATCAGACCGTCAGCACACGCCGGCGCCGGAGCGGCCGGGTGAAGAGTTCCGCGAGGTCGCCCGCCTGGTCATAGCCGTGCACGGGCGAGAAGACCAGCTCGATGCTCCACTTGGTGGCCAGGCCCTCGGCCTCGAGCGGGTTGGCGAGGCCCAGGCCGCACACCACGAGGTCGGGCCGCGCCGCCCGGCAGCGGTCCAGCTGCCGGTCCACGTCCTGGCCCTCGGCCAGCTGCACGCCGCGCGGCAGGGCGTCGAGGTCGGGGCCCACCAGCTCGCGGTGGAGGTACGGCACGCCCACCTCCGCCAGCTCCATCCCGAGCTCCTCGGCCAGGAAGCGGGCCAGCGGGATCTCGAGCTGGGAGTCGGGGAAGAACATGACGCGCTTCCCCGCCAGCCAGCGGCGGTGCGCCTCGAGCGCCACGCGCGCCCGCTCCGCCATGGGCTGGCAGGTGCGCCGGAGGTGCTCCGAGGGAATGTGGAAGGCGTCACAGGCGGCGGTGAGCCAGCGGGTGGTGCCGGACACGCCGAAGGGGAACGGCGCCCGCAGGTGCGTGGCGCCCCGCTCCAGCAGCGCCCGCACCGTGTCGGCCAGGAAGGGCTGCGCCAGCAGGACCCGCGTGTTGGGGCCCACGGCGGGGAGGTCGGCGGAGCGCCGCGGCGGGAAGAAGCGTGCCGGCTCGATGCCCAGGGCCGCGAAGATGCGGGCAAACTGGTCCTCGACGATGTCCGGCAGCGTCCCCACCACCAGCAGGTTGGGCTCCGCGTCGGCCGGCGCCTCGGGCAGGGCGGGGACCAGCGCCGCGAGGCAGGCGTCCTCGCCCTGCGTGAAGGTGGTCTCGATCCCGCTGCCGGAGTAATTGAAGACCCGGACGCCGGCCGGCCCGTGGCGGCGGTTGAGCCGCTCGGCCGCGCGCCCGAGGTCCAGCTTGATCACTTCCGAGGGGCAGGAGCCCACCAGGAAGAGGCTCCGGATCCCGGGCCGGCGCGCCAGCAGCTCGGCCACCACGCGGTCAAGCTCGTCCTGGGCATCACTCCGCCCGGCCAAGTCCTTGTCCTCGATGATGGCCGTGGCAAACCGCGGCTCGGCGAAGATCATGACGCCCGCCGCCGACTGCAGCAGGTGCGCACAGGTGCGCGAGCCCACGACGAGGAAGAAGGCGTCCTGCATCTTCCGGTGCAGCCAGACGATGCCGGTGAGGCCGCAGAAGACCTCGCGCTGGCCCCGCTCCCGGAGCACCGGCAGGCCCTTCTCCGGCCGCGCCGGAATGGCGCAGCCCGCAGGCGGCGGCAGGATGGCCGTCATGCGTACGCCCCCTCGCGCTCCTCGCGCCGGGCCAGCCGCAGCTTGTAGAGGAACTGGCCCGCATTCACCATGTAGGCCCCGTAGGCCGCCAGGGCCAGCAGCATGAGCGGTGTGGCGCCGAGCGTGCCGGTGAAGAGCCCCAGCAGGTAGGCCGTGTGGAGCGCCAGCACCAGCATGCTGAAGACATCTTCCCAGAAGAACGACGGCGCGAAGAGGTACTTCCCGAAGACCTCGTGCTCCCAGATGGAGCCCGTGATCATGATGGCGTAGAGGGTGAAGGTCTTCACCACCACCGAGACGGTGGCGGCCGCGTACCCCTGCCCGGTGGCGAGGTAGCGCAGCACCAGGGCCAGGCTGACGAGGAAGACCAGGAACTGCACCGGCGCGAGGATCCCCTGGACCAGGGTCCAGCGGGAGGTATCGCGCCGGCGGCGCTCCTCGGCGGTATAGACGCGCGGGCGGCGAGGCCCCATCAGGGGGGCATGCGCGACAGGAGCGCTCGCCTGCTCGGCCAAGCCACGCATGGGAAGTCCGGGGGGAAGGGGTGCGGCCTGAGCGGAACCGGGTCCAACGTACGGGCAAGGCGGCCGAGTGTCAAGAAGTCTTGACGTAATCCAATCTAGACACCAGATTGACACCCGCTGCTGACACACTTGCTTGACGCCCTGTCCGGAATCAGGCAGGTTCAGCGCACTCCCTTTTCCTTGGTTCGCCCACCCCCCACGCGAGGAGGGCGCCTCCGTGTCCGAACCTCATCGCGGCGGCACCGCTCCACCGGCCGGACCCCACGCACCCGCGTTCCCGCGGGTCGTCGTCCGTGCCGCGTATCCCCGCCGCCCCGCCCCGCCCGCCCCGGCGGACCCCGCCGGCGAGTCGTACCGTCTCCACCTCGTGAGTGAGCTGGTTGCCCGGGCCCGTCAGCCGTATGGCGCGGTGCAGGCGTACGTCCACGCATTGCTCGAGCAGGGGGTGGCGTTCGAGTGGATCTGCGACCACGTGATGCCGGAGGTGGCCGAGCGGCTGGGGTGCCAGTGGGAGGACGACACGGCGTCCTTCGTGGACGTCACCATCGGGATCGGCCAGCTGGAGCAGCTGGTGACCCGCTGGCACAGCGCCGCGGAAGACGGCCCCGCCGGCGGCCCCCGGCCGCGGGCACTCGTGGGGCCGTTCCCCGGGGAGCAGCATACCCTTGGTGTCATGCTGGTGGCCGATTGCCTGACCCGCGACGGGTGGGACGTGGTCCTCACCCCCCGGGAGTCGGACGAGGCCACCCTGTACGAGGAGTTGTCCGCGGAGTGGTACGACGTGGTGGCGCTGTCCGTCACCACGGAGCGGCTCGGCGTCCGCGTTCCCCGGGTGGTCCGGGGCGTGCGCCGCGCGGCCCGGAATCCGCGAATCGGAGTGCTGCTCGGCGGGGGGCTGTTCAGGCAGCTGCCTGACCTCGCCGGACAATCCGGAGCTGATGGTGTGGCGGTGGATGCCCAGGGCGCCATCGTTCTTGCCCGCAGCATGGCCCCGGTTGGGGCCCCGGATGGGTTGCTTCGCCGTGTCCATTGTTGACGACGACAAACCACTCCAGTTAAGCTACGGACAATGAAGGGTTTAGCCAAAACCTTCGACGCGCGGCTTCGTTCCCTGTCCCTGGGTGAGGAAGACAACCAGGCCATGGCTTCCATCCTGACCGCCGCTTCTGACATCGCCCTCATCCTGGATGAGGCCGGCGTCATTCGCGACATCGCGCTCGGGCAGACCGATGCCCCCCTTGATGAGTCCCGGCAATGGCTGGGACAGGGGTGGGTGGAGACGGTCACGTCCGAGAGCCGGGGCAAGATCCAGGAAATGCTCCTCGAGGCAACTCGCGAGGGAGTTTCCCGCCGGCGGCAGATCAACCACCTCTCCACCACCGGGCACGACATCCCCATTGCCTATACCGCGGTGCGGTTGGGCCAGGGGGAACACCACGTGGTGGCCATCGGCCGCGACCTGCGGGCCGTGTCGGCGCTGCAGCAGCGGCTGGTGGAGGCGCAGCAGTCGCTCGAGCGCGACTACTGGCGCATGCGCCACATCGAGACCCGCTACCGCCTGCTCTTCCAGGTCTCCACCGAGGCGGTGCTCCTGGTGGACGCTACCACGCTGAAGGTGGTGGAAGCGAACCCGGCGGCGCTCGTGCTCTTCGACCAGCCGGCCAAGCGGCTGGTGGGCCGCACCTTCCCCTTCGACCTGGCGCGGGGCGATGAGGCCCTGGTCTCCGACCAGCTGGTGACGGTGCGGGCGCACGGGCGCGCGGACGACGTCAGCATCCGGGTGGGCGACCGCACGGTGAAGGTGGCGGTGTCGCTGGTGCGGCACGACAGCACCTCGCTCTTCCTCGTGCGCCTGGTGCAGGTCGGCGACGGCCTCGCGGCCGCCCCCGCCACCACGCCCATGGCCGGCGACGTGCTGCAGGCCTTCCCCGACGGCTTCGTGGAGACGGACGACGAGGGGCGCATCGTGATGGCCAATCGCGCCTTCCTCGACCAGATCCAGCTGCCCACCGACGACCAGGCCCGCAACCAGCCCCTGAGCCGCTGGCTCGGCCGGCCGGGCGCGGACCTGGGCCTCCTGCTGGCCACGATGCGGGAGCATGGCGTGGCGCGGCTCTTCGAGACCTCCCTCCGCGGCGAACTCGGCAGCACGAGCGACGTCGAGGTGTCAGCGGCGGCGCTCACGACGGCGGGCAGGCAGGGCTTCGTGCTCCTGGTGCGGGACGTGGGCCGCCGCCTGGCGCTCGGGCCGCGTGGTGCCCGGGACCTGACGCGCGCCGTGGAGCAACTCACCGCGCTCGTGGGCCGCGTGTCGCTCAAGAACCTGGTCCGGGACACCACCGACCTGGTGGAGCGCCACTTCATCGAGGCCGCCCTCGAGACCACCGCCGACAACCGGACCTCCGCCGCGGAGGTGCTGGGAGTGAGCCGCCAGAGCCTGTACGTGAAGCTGCGGCGTTACAACCTCGGGATCGCCACCGTGGTGGCCCCGAAGCCGTCCCGCAAGCCCAAAGACCCAGCCGCCAAGAAGAAGAGCCGCAAGCGCTGAGCCCCGGGGGGTGTCCCCCCGGGGTCGGACCCCGTCCGCCGCGAGTGTCAGGTTTTCTTGACAATGACTGCTGTCTCGTCCACATTACGATCGGTCGGTGCCCCGGGCCTCCCCGAGCCGAGGGCCGTCCTCACGCTCTTCAAGCCGGTGACCTGGTTCCCCCCGATGTGGGCCTTCGCCTGCGGGATCGTCTCCGCCGGCCAGCCCCTCGGGGAGCGGCGGTGGCTCCTGCCGCTCGGGATCCTCCTGTGCGGGCCACTGGTCTGCGGCACCAGCCAGGCGGTCAACGACTGGTTCGACCGGCACGTGGACGCGATCAACGAGCCGGACCGGCCCATCCCGTCGGGGCGGGTGCCGGGCACCTGGGGCCTCACCTTCGCCATCATCGGCAGCCTCGCCTCGCTCGGCGTGGCGTTCGCCATCAGCCTGCCGGCCGCGCTGGCGACGTGCATCGGGCTGGTGCTGGCGTGGGCCTACAGCGCGCCGCCGGTGCGGCTCAAGCAGAACGGCTGGTGGGGGAACCTCGCGGTGGGGCTCTGCTACGAGGGGCTCGCCTGGGTGACGGGGACGGCGCTGGTGCTCGGCGGCGCGCTGCCGCCGGCGATCGTCCTGGTGGTGGCGCTGCTCTACAGCCTCGGGTGCCATGGCATCATGACCATCAACGACTACAAGTCGCTCGATGGCGACCGGCGCCTCGGGATCGGGTCGCTGCCGGCCCGGCTGGGCCCGGCGCGCGCGGCGATCGTGGCCTGCGTGGTGATGCTGGTGCCGCAGCTGGTGGTGATCGGCCTGCTCCTGAGCCTGGGGCACCCGGCGGCGGCGGCGGTGGTGGGCCTGGTGGTGGCGGTGCAGCTCCCCTGCATGAAGCGCTGGCTCAGCGCCCCGCGCGAGCTGGCTCCCTGGTACAACGGCACAGGAGTGGTCCTCTACGTGCTTGGCATGATGGCAGCGGCGGTGGCCCTCGGGGCCGGGGCGGGCGCATGAAGCTGGCGCGCGAACTCGGCTGGCCCGACGTCGTCCGGCTCGGCCTCGTCCAGGGGTCGATCGGGGCGGTGGTGGTCCTCATGACCGCCACGCTCAATCGCGTCATGGTCATCGAGCTCGGGCTGCCCGCGTCGGTGCCGGGCGCCCTGGTGGCCCTGCACTTCGCCATCCAGTTCGTGGCGCGGCCCCGGCTCGGGCACCAGTCCGACGCGGGCGGGCCGCGGACCCGCACCATCCTGCTCGGCATGCTGCTCCTTGGCGTGGCCGGCGCCCTCTCGGCGGCGAGCGTGGCGCTCATCGCCACGCACCGCACCCTCGGGCTCGCGGCCTCGGTCGGGGGCTTTGCGCTGATCGGCTGCGGCGTGAGCGCGGCGGGCACGCCGCTGCTGGCCCTGCTGGCCGACGGGGTCCGCGCGGAGCGCCGGGCGCGGGCCGCGGCCATCGTGTGGCTCATGATGATCGCGGGGTTCATCGTCACCACCGTGCTGGTGGGCAACCTCATCGATCCCTTCAGCTGGGAGCGGCTGGTGCTGGTGTCGGCGGGCGTCGGGGCCGGGGCCGTCGTGGTGCGCGCCGTCGCGCTCCTCGGCCTCGAGCCGGCGCGCCTGGCGTCCGCCGAGGCCGAGGCGCGGGGCGACTTCAAGGCGGCGCTGCGGGCCGCGTGGGCGCATCCCACGACGCGGCGCTTCGCGCTCTTCGTGTTCGTGGCCATGCTCGGCTACAGCGCGCAGGACCTGGTGCTCGAGCCCTTCGCGGGCAGCGTCTTCGGCCTCACGCCGGGCGAGTCCACCAAGGTGAGCGGGATGCACCAGGGCGGGATGCTCGTGGGCATGCTGCTCGCGGCGGCGTTCGCGGTGCGCCTCGGCGGGCTGACGCTCTGGGCGGCGGGCGGCTGCGCCTTCTCGGCGGTGGCGTTCCTGCTCCTGTCGGCGACGCCGATGGCCGGCTCGCTGGCGCTGCTCAAGGGCGTGGTGGTGCTGCTCGGCGTGGCCAACGGGGCCTTCGCCATCGGGGCCATCGGCAGCATGATGGTCCGGGCGCGCGGCGACGACGCCGGCCTCCGCATGGGGATCTTCGGCGCGGCGCAGGCGGTCGCCTACGCCATCGGCGGGTTCCTCGGGGCGCTCGGCAGCGACGTGGCCCGGGCGGCGCTGGGCGACAGCGCGCAGGGCTACGCGGCGGTCTTCGTGGTGGAGGCGTTCCTGTTCCTCGCGGCCGCGGTGCTGGTGAAGCGGGCGGACGAGGCGGACGCGCAGGGCCTCACCCTCAGCAGCGCGGCGGAGGGCGATGCCCTCCTGGCCGCGCTCCGGTGACGCCATGGCCGCCCCGTCGCTTCCCCTCCCGGTGCTCGGCACCCCGGCGCTCGCGCCGGCGCGGGCGCGCGACCTGTGCACCGATTGCGGCGTGTCGCGCTCCTCGCTGGCGGACCAGTGCGGCAAGGTGTGCCAGTTCATCCACCCGCGGTACGAGGCGCTGGAGCGGCAGGTGCACGGCCGCACGCGCGACGTGTCGCGCCCCGACGAGGAGTTCTTCGGGCCGTTCCTGACGATGCACCGCGCGCGCTTGGTGCGGCCGCGGGCGGGGGCGCAGTGGACGGGGATCACGACGCGCCTCGGCGAGCTGCTCCTGGAGCGCGGGCTGGTGGACGGCGTCCTGGCCACCGCGAGCGCCGCGGACAACCGCTGGGCCCCGGTGCCGGTGCTGGTCACCGAGGCGTCGGGGATGGCGGCCTGCCGCGGGATGAAGATGGGCTACTCGCCGCTGCTCGCGCTGCTGGACGAGGTGGCGCGGCGGGGGCTTCGGCGGATCGCGGTGATCGGGGTGGCCTGCCAGGTCCATGCGCTCCGCGCGCTCGAGCGGCAGCTCGGCCTCGAGGCGCTGTACGTGATCGGCACCCCGTGCAGCGACAACACCACCACCGCCAACTACGCCCAGTTCCTGGCGCGGCTCACCCACCGGCCGCACGAGGTGACGTACTGCGAGTTCATGCCGGACCTGCACGTGGAGCTCCGCTTCACGGACGGGGCGGTGAAGCGGATCCCGTTCCTCCAGCTTCCGCTCGCGGACCTGCCGGCCGATTTCTTCCCGCTCACCTGCCGCGCCTGCTTCGACTACACCAACGCGCTGGCGGACCTGACGGTGGGCTACATGGCCGGGGCGGGGGAGCAGTGGCTGGTGGTGCGGAATGCGCGCGGGCGGCTGTTGCACGGGCTGGTGGCGCCGGAGCTGGCGGAGTCGCCGCTCACGAGCGCGGGCCGGCGCGAGGCGCCGGTGCGGGCGTTCCTCGGCAACCTGCTGCGGGCGGGCGACGGGCTGCCGCTGCGGCGGGCGCCGAAGTTCCTGCGCCCGCTGCTCGCCTGGGCGATGCCGCGCCTCGGGCCGCGGGGGCTCGAGTTTGCGCGGGCGCGGGTGGAGATGAAGGTGCTGGAGGGGATCCTGACGCTCCGGCGCCAGCGGCCCCATCGCATGAAGCGGATGATCCCGGCGTATGCCTGGCGCCTCGCGGCGCGTTACGGCCTGGCGGAGAGCACTCCATGAGCCTGGAACAGTTTGACGTGGTGGTCGTGGGGGGCGGGCCGGCCGGCAGCACCGCGGCCTGGGACCTGGCGCGGATGGGCTGGCGGGTGCTCCTGCTCGACCGCGCGGGCCGCATCAAGCCCTGCGGGGGCGCGGTGCCGCCGCAGCTGCTGCGGGACTTCGAGGTGCCGGAGCGCCTGCTGGTGAACACGGTGGATTGCGCGCGGATGATCTCCCCGCGCAGCCGCGCCGTGGACATCCCCATCGAGGCCGGCTTCGTCGGGATGGTGGACCGCGACGTGTTCGACGAGTGGCTGCGGGTGCGCGCCGCCGACGCGGGCGCGGAGCGCCGGGTGGGCACCTTCGTGCGGCTGGGGCGGGACCGCGACGGCACGGCGGTGGTGCACTACACCGAGGGCAAGTCCCGCGCCGGCGCCCCCGCGATGGTGCGGGCCCGCATGGTGGTGGGCGCCGACGGGGCGCTCTCGGCGGTGGCCCGCGCCGCGGTGCCCGGCGCCGACCAGGCCCGCTACGTGTTTGCCTATCACGAGATCATCAAGTCCCCGGCCACGCTGGCGCCGGGCTTTGCGCCGGGCCGCTGCGACGTCTACTACGACAGCCGGGTGTCCCCCGACTTCTACGGCTGGGTGTTCCCCCACGGCCCCACCACGAGCGTGGGCACGGGGAGCATGCTGAAGGGCTTCGACCTCCGCGGGGCGACCGCGCAGCTGCGCGAGCAGAGCGGGCTCGCGGGGGCCACGACGCTCCGGCAGGAAGGCGCGCCGATCCCGCTGCATCCGCTGCCGCAGTGGGACAACGGGCGCGACGTGGTGCTGGCGGGCGACGCCGCGGGCGTCGTGGCGCCGGCCAGCGGGGAAGGGATCTTCTACGCGATGACGGGCGGGCGGCTGGCCGCCGACGCGGTGGACCTGGCGCTCACGCGCGACGACGCGCGGGCGCTGGGGCAGGCGCGCAAGCGCTTCCTCGCGGCGCACGGCAGCGTCTTCCGCGTGCTCGGCATCATGCAGCGGTTCTGGTACACCTCGGACGCCCGGCGGGAGCGCTTCGTGGCCATCTGCGCGGACAAGGACGTGCAGCGCCTGACGTTCGAGGGATACCTGTACAAGCGGCTGGTGCGGGCGAAACCCCTCGCCCACCTCAGGATCTTCGCGAAGAACCTGGGTCACCTGAGCGGGCTGGTACCGGTGCCATGACCATGGCCATTCCCACCCGTGGGCTCCACGGGACGCAGGACGCCGCCCTCAAGGCGTTCACCGCCGCGCACCTCCCCATGATCGAGGCGGCGGTGGCGCGGGCCTGCAAGGACCTCCTGCCGCTCGCGCCCGAGCACGAGGCGGCGCTCGCCGACGCGCTCGACGTGGGCGGCGGTCAGGCGCACCGGTGGCGGCCGCTGGTGCTGCTCTGCGCCACCGACGCCTGCGGCGGCACGCCGGCGCAGGCGGTGGACGTGGGCGCCGCGCTGGAGCTCACCCACACCGCCTCCCTGGTACTCGACGACCTGCCCTGCATGGACGACGCCCGGCTCCGCCGGGGCCGCCCGGCCACCCACCAGCAGGTGGGCACCGCCGGGGCCATCCTGCTGGCGGTGGGGCTGCTCGGGCGGGCGGCGGAGCTGATCGGCCGGGCGCCGGCGGGCGCGGCGATGCTGTCGCGCGCGTGGGGCCGCGCGGTGGGCCTCGCCGGGATGTCGGGCGGGCAGGTGATGGACCTGCGGGTCCGCGAGGGCCAGAAGCTGACGGGCGCGGCCCGGCGGCTGTACCGGGAGAAGACCACCGCCCTGGCCGCGCTCTCCGCCGAGGCGGGCGGGGTGCTCGCGGGCGCCCCCGAGGCGTGCCTCGTGGCGCTGCACCGCTACGGCGCGGCCCTCGGCTGGGCCTACCAGCTGCGCGACGACGACCAGGACATCGAGGAAGACCGCGTGGGGGGCCTGCGGCTCCTCGCGCTCGAGCAGGCGGCGCTGCGCCGGGCGCGGCTGGTGGAGCGCGCGGAGCGGGCGTTGCTGGGAGCCCCGTGGGTGCGGCCGGAGAGCGCGTGGGCGCTCGCGGCCGCCGCGCGCCGCATCGGCGGCGTGCCTGCGGCGGCGCTCCGCGACCGTCACTCAGCCACCTGAGTTATGCTGATCTCCGTTTCGCTGGACTTCCATCACGCGAGCGTCACCATCCGCGAGCGCTTCCACCTCGCGGACGCGCGGGTGGACCGGCTCTACGCGCTGCCGCGCACGGAGCTGGTGCACGAGGTGGCGCTGCTCTCCACCTGCAACCGGCTCGAGCTCTACGCCTGGACCGCCGCCACCTCCGACGAGGAGTGTGAGGCGGCCATGCTCGACCTCATCGACCGCTGGGCCGAGGGCGACCGGGAGCGCGCGCGGGAGCTCGCGAGCCTCGTCACCCGGCGCGCGGGGATGGAGGCGGCCTCGCACCTGGTGCGGGTGGCGGCCGGGCTCGAGTCGCAGGTCCTGGGCGACAACCAGATCCTGGGCCAGGTGCGCCGCGCCTACCTGCAGGCGCGGAAGGCCGGCGTGGTGGGCACCGGGCTCCACCGGCTGTTCGCGGTGGCGCTGCACGCGGCCAAGCGGGTGCAGCACGAGACCGGGCTCATCGGGGGCCGGCACTCGGTGGGCGCGGAGGCCGCGGCGCTCGCGGCCCGGCAGATGGGCCCCCTGGTGAAGCGACGCTGCGTGGTGATGGGCTGCGGCAAGACCGGCGAGCGCGCCGCGCGGCAGCTGGTCAAGCTCGGCGCCGCCGACATCGTCCTCATCAACCGCTCGCCGGACAAGGCGGAGGCGCTGGCCAAGGACATCTGGGGCCGCGCCGCGCCGTTCGACCGGCTGCACCGCGAGCTGGCGCGGGCCGACATCGCCATCGTGGCCACCAGCGCCGAGCAGCCGCCGGTGCGGGCCAGCTCGCTGCGCTTCACGCGCGAGAGCGCGGGGACCGACGGGCGGCCGCTCCTCTTCATCGACCTCTCCATCCCCCGCAATGTCGAGCCCGAGGTGGCGGGCCTCGCCGGCGTGACGCTGCTCGACCTCGACGCGCTGCAGCCGCCGCTGGCCCAGGCCGCGGCGCTCCGGAAGGCCGCCGTGCCGCGGGCCGAGGCCATCGTGGCCGACGAGCTGGCGGGCTTCGAGGCCTGGTGCAAGGCGGCGGCGGCGCGCGACGCGCTCCTCCCGCTCCGCCTGGCGCTGGACGAGGTGTGCCGCCGCGAACTGGCCTTCGCCGGCGCGCAGCAGGGCGCCGACCTCGACCGGGCGGCGGAGCGCATCGTCGCCAAGCTGATGGCCCGGCCCATGGTGGTCCTCCGCAGCAAGACCGAGCGCGGGGAGTCGGTGGACTCCGTCTCGGCCACGCTCCGCACGCTCTTCGGCACCTCGGTGCCCATGGAGGTCGACTGACATGACGACGCCCGCCCCCCTCCGGGTCGGCACGCGCGGCAGCCCGCTCGCGCTCTGGCAGACCACGCAGGTGTGCGACGCCCTGGCGCGGATCGGGGTGGCCACCGAGGTGGTGATCATCAAGACCACGGGGGACGTGGTCACCGACCTGCCGTTCCAGCAGATCAATGACCCCGCGATGTTCACGCGCCAGATCGACGAGGCCATGCTCGAGGGCCGCATCGACCTCGCCGTGCACTCGCTCAAGGACCTCCCCACGATCCTCCCCGCGGGGATCGACGTGGTGGCCATCGGCGAGCGCGCCGACCCGCGGGATGCGCTGATCACGCGCTCCGGCGGCGGGTTCGAGACGCTGCCCCGCGGCGCCAAGGTGGCCACGAGCAGCCTGCGCCGCCGCGCGCAGCTGCTGCGTGCGCGTCCCGACCTCGAGGTGGTGGAGACGCGCGGCAACGTGGACACTCGCCTGAAGAAGCTCGAGCGCGAGCCCGACGTAGCCGCCACGCTCCTGGCGGTGGCGGGCCTGGTGCGCCTGGGCCTCGAGGCACGGATCTGCGACCGCATGCCCTATGGCGTCATGCTGCCCGCGCCCGGCCAGGCCGCCATGGCGGTCACGGCCCGCACCGGCCACGCGGCTGCGGCCGAGCCCGCGGAGCGCGCCATGCACGATCCCACCACCGCGGCGTGCGTCACCGCGGAGCGCGCGCTGCTGCGGGCCCTCGACGGGGGCTGTGAGGTCCCCGTGGCGGCCCTGGCCGAGCTGGTGCAACCGGCCTCGTCGGTCTGGCGGCGGAGTCCGGGCGTGCTTCGCCTGCGGGCGCGGGTGGTCTCGGTGGACGGCACCCAGTGTGTCGAGGGCCAGCTCGCCGAGCCGGTGGGCGACCTGGCGCACGCCACCGAACTGGGCCAGCGCCTCGCGGCGCGCCTCGTCGCCGAGGGCGCCGGGCGGATCCTCGAGGCATTGCGCTCGCCGAGCGCCAAGGGCGGCTGATGGCCCGCGCGGCGCGCGTGGTGCTGACGGGGGCGCGGGGCACGCTGGACGGCCTCGCGCCCCTCCTGCGCCGGGCGGGATGCGAGGTGCGGGAGCATCCGCTGCTCACCTTCGGCCCGCCCCCCTCGTGGGAGGCGCTCGACCTGGCCCTGGGCCAGCGGGACCGGCTGGCCGCCATCGCCATCACCTCGCCGCGCTCGGCGGAGGCGCTGCTCGGGCGGGTGCGGGAGCTGGGGATCGACCCGGCCTCCCTGCCGCCCGTGTGGACCGGCCTGGCGAGTGCCGCCCGCCTGGGCGCCCTGCTGCCCGACGTGCGCACCGCGCCCGCGAGCGCGGTGCCCGGCAGCCTCGCCGTGCAGCTCGCCGAGGCGATGCTCGCGGCGCGGGTGGGCAGCCCGGTCCTCTTCCCCTGCGGGGAGAGCCATCGCGAGGAACTGGTGGTGCGGCTCCGGGCCGCGGGGCGGCGCGTGGATCCGGTGGTGGTCTATCGCGCGGTGCTCGTGGACGAGGCCGCGGCCGCCCAGGTCCTCACCGACGGCGACGTGGTGGTGGTGACGAGCCCGCGCGTCGTGGAGCTGCTGGCCCGGGTGGCGCCCGCGGCGCTCCGGCCCGCGCTCGTCACCATCGGGGCCACCACCGCCGCCGCCGCCGACCGCGCGGGCTGGCCCCCGGCCCGCATCGCCGCCGACCCGTCGGTCGGGGCGGTGTTCAGCGCCATTCACTCCCTCCAGCCGAGCCTCACATGACTGCCGCCGCCATCGAGACCGCCCTCTTCCTGCGGGCCTGCCAGGGCGAGGTCACGCCCCGCCCGCCCGTGTGGATGATGCGTCAGGCGGGACGCTACCTGCCCGAGTACCGCGCGGTGCGCGCCAGGGCCGACTTCCTCACCATGTGCCGCACGCCCGACCTCGCCACCGAGGTGACGCTGCAGCCCGTGGACCTCCTCGGCGTGGATGCGGCGATCATCTTCAGCGACATCCTGGTGATCCCCGAGGCCATGGGCCTCCCCCTCACCGTGGACGAGGGCGTGGGCCCCCGCTTCGGCGCGGTCGTGCGCACCGAGGCCGAGCTGGCGGCGCTCCGCGATCCGCTGGCCGACGGCAAGCTCGAGTACGTCCTCACCGCCATCCGCCAGACCCGCGCGGAACTCGACGGCCGCGTGCCGCTCCTCGGCTTTGCCGGTGCGCCGTGGACGCTGGCGGCGTACATGATCGAGGGGCAGGGCACCAAGAACTTCAGCGTGGCCAAGCGCCTGATGGCCGAGGAGCCGTCGCGGGCCCAGCGGCTGCTGGACCTCCTGGGGGAGGCGGTGGGGCGCTACCTCGTGGCGCAGGTGGAGGCCGGCGCCCAGGCCGTGCAGTTGTTCGACTCGTGGGCCGGGGCGCTGGCGCCGGACGACTATCTCCGCTTTGCCCTGCCGCCGCTCGCGCATGCGGCCAAGGTGGCGCAGGCGTCGGGAGTGCCGGTGATCGTCTTTGCCCCGGGCGCGGGCTGGGCGCTCCCCGAGATCAAGGCCGCGACCGGCGCCGACGTGATCGGCGTGGACTGGCACACCCGCGCGCGCGACGCTCGCCTGGCCGTGGGCGGGCGGCAGGCGCTGCAGGGCAACCTGGACCCCACCTGGCTCTACGGCCCGCCGGCCGAGATCCGCGCCCGCACCCACGACATGATCCGCGCCTTCCAGGGCGGTCCGCACATCGCCAACCTGGGCCACGGGATCCTGCCGGACACGCCGGTGGCCGGCGCGCGCGCGTTCATCGACGCCGTCAAGGAGTGGACCGCGTGATGGGGCTCGCCCCGAGCTTCGCTGCCGAGGCCACGCGGTGGATCTCCGGCGTCCATGACGCCATCACCGAGTTCTTCGCCACCACCGATGGGCGGGGGAGCTTCCGCGAGGACCGCTGGGAGCGGCCGGGCGGGGGCGGCGGGCATTCTCGCGTGCTCACCGACGGGGCGGTGTTCGAGAAGGCCGGGGTGAACCGCTCCGCCGTGGCGGGGCCGCTCGAGGCCGGCATGGCCGGGCGGCTGGCGCTCCCGGGCGGGGCGCTGGAGGGCGCCACGTTCTTCGCCACCGGCGTGAGCGTGGTGGCGCACCCGCGGAGCCCCATGGTGCCGACCGTGCACCTGAACGTCCGCTACTTTGAGCTGACGGGCGCCGATGGCACCGTGTTCGACGCCTGGTTTGGCGGCGGGACCGACCTCACGCCCACCTGGCCGTTCCCCGAGGACGCCGTCCACTTCCACCAGGCCCTGGCCACGCTCTGCGGGCGCCACGGCCCGGCCCTCTACCCGCGCTACAAGGCCTGGTGCGACGAGTACTTCCGCAACCACCACCGCGACGGCGAGGCCCGCGGCGTGGGCGGGGTGTTCTTCGACCACCTGCGGCCGGGCGGCGACCACGGGCTCGGCTTCGAGCAGCTCCACGCCTTCGTGCACGACATCGGCCTGAGCTTCCCGCTCGCCTACGGCCCGATCGTGGCGCGCCGCCGCGACCTCCCCTGGGGCGAGCGCGAGCGCCGCTTCCAGGCCTTCCGCCGCAGCCGCTACGCCGAGTTCAACCTGCTGCACGATCGCGGCACCCACTTCGGCATCCAGAGCGGCGCGCGGGCGGAGAGCGTCCTCATGAGCCTGCCGCCCGAGGCGCGGTGGGAGTATGTCCCGGTGTTTGAGCCGGGCAGTCCCGAGGCGGCCCTGCAGGCCATGCTGGCGCCGCGGGACTGGCTGATGACCGGACACCAGAAGACCCCTTCATAGTCCAACCTTCTGTCCTGAGACCCTTGACGCGGGCCCCCTCGCGGGGCATCCTCGTCGTCATGACGGACTCCGTCACCAATCCCCCCTTCGGTGCCGCCGACCTGACCAACTGTGCCCGGGAGCTGATCCAGCTCCCGGGCTCGGTGCAGCCGCATGGCGCCCTCCTGATCCTGCATCCCAGCCGGCTCCATGTGCTGCAGGCCACCCTGAACGCCGAGGCCATCCTCGGGGAATGGGGCGCATCGCCGCTCGGCAAGCACATCGACACGCTCGATCCGGCGCTGGGCCGCCTCATCCGCCGGCTGCAGGAGGATGGCGGCGACACCACGAGCCTGCCCTCCGCCGTGACCATCCAGGACGGCGGGGAGGTGCGGCAGTACGAGGTGCTGGTGCACCGCCTGCGGCACGAGGGCTATGCGGTGGAATTGGAGCCCGTGGTCCCGGTCGAGGAGGTGGGCACGCCGGAGGAGGTGGCGGAGCGGGTGGCGCGGATCCTCTCCGCCGGCATCGCCAGCCTCGGTGCCGCCGCCTCGGCGACGGCGCTGTATGAGGAAGCGGCGCGGGTGATGAAGGAGCTCGCCGGGTACGACCGGGTGATGGTCTATCGCTTCGATCCCGACGGTCACGGCGAGATCGTGGGCGAGGCGCGGGAAGAACGGCTGGAGCCCTTCCTGGGCCTGCACTATCCCGAGAGCGACATCCCGGCGCAGGCGCGCGAGCTGTACCTCAGGAACCGCATCCGGGTGCTGGTGGACGTGGGCTACGAGCCCGCGCCGCTCTTCCCGCGCCTCTCGCCCATGACGGGTGGCGACGTGGACATGTCGATGATCGGGCTGCGGAGCATGTCGCCGCTGCACCTGCAGTACCTCTCCAACATGGGGGTCCGGGCCACCCTGGTGGCCTCGCTCACCCGGGGCGAGCGGCTGTGGGGACTCATGGCCTGCCACCACTACTCCACGCGCCGGATCCCCTTCGAGGTGCGCACCGCCTGCAACATCCTGGCGGAGATGGTGGCCACCCGGCTCGCGGCGCTGGAGAGCCTGGACCTCGCCCAGGCGGACCTCGTGGTCAAGCGCCTCGAGCAGCAGGTGGTGGAGGCGCTGGCCACCACCGGCGAGTGGCGCACCGGATTCTTCAGCTCCCCGCGCCAGCTGCTCGCCGCCCTCGGCGCCAACGGCGCGGCGCTGCTCCATGAAGACCAGCTGGTGACGGCCGGCGAGGTGCCCTCGTCCGAGGACATCCGCCGGATCGCGGCGTGGGTGACGGCGGTGTATCCCACCGCGCCGGTGTTTGCCACGCACGGGCTGTCGCGGCTGGCCCCGGAGTTCGAGCACCTGACGGCCGTGGCCTCCGGGGTGCTGGCGATTCCCCTCTCCAGCCAGGGGCACGACTACCTGCTCTGGTTCCGCGCCGAGCAGCGGCAGGCGGTGCGCTGGGCTGGCGACCCGCGGAAGCCGGTGGACCCGGACGACCCGAACAAGCTCTCCCCGCGCCGGTCCTTCGCGGTATGGACCGAGGTCACCCGCGCCACCTCGAAGCACTGGTCGGAGGCGGAGCTGAGCACCGCGCGCGCCATCCGGCGCTCGCTGGTGGACATGGTGCAGCAGGTGCAGGCCGTGCGCGTGCTCATCGCGCACGACCAGTACCAGCGCGTGGTCCACTCGGTGCAGGCGGCCACCGAACCGACGCTGGTGATGAACAGCGTGGGCAAGGTGCTGGTGGCCAACCGCGCCTTCAAGGCCCTCCTCGCCCCCGAGGTGCACAGCCTGGCGTCGGCCGAGGACCTGCTGCAGTTGTTCGAGGATGAGGCGCAGGTGGGGGCCATGCTTGGCGCGCTCCGGGTGGAGCGGCGGCTCTGGCAGGGCGAGCTCCGGCTCCGCGCGCCGGGTGAGGGCATCCCCCTCGCCATCCGCGCGGAGCCCGTGCCCGCGGAGGCCGGCACGGACCTGGGCTACGTGCTCTTTGCCACGGACCTCCGGGCCCGGCACGAGTCCGAGGCGCTCCGCCAGCGGGTTCACGAGGTCATGGCCGAGGCCAGCCGGCTGTCCCGCCTCGAGGCGAGCGACGCCCAGACGGCCCGCACCTTCGGCGCCATGCTCGAGGCCATCCACGCCACCGCCCGGCGCGCCGTCTCCGAGCTGGCCGAGCGCAACCACGTCCTGCCCCTCCCGGCCACGCTGGCCAGCGTCGAGGCGCTGACGCGCCGCGCCGCGGCGCTGGCCCTCCAGCTGGAGAGCTACACCGTGGCGCGGCTCAACCGGCCGAGTTAGGCCAGGGCCTCGAACACCGCGCCGTTGGCGTCGAACGCGCGCAGCGCCTCCGCCACCACGAAGTCCGCCTCCCCCGACGAGAGCGGCAGCGCGTCCAGCGCCGCCCGCCACCGCTGCTTGAAGCCGTCCGGGTCGGGGATCCCCGGGAAGTCATAGAACGCCGTGCCGGCCCCGTCGGTCCGCTTGAGGATCGGCGCCACCATCCGCTTGAGGATCTGGCCGCCCGAGAGGTCGCCCAGGTAGCGGGTGTAGGCGTGCGCCACGAGGCCGAGCGGGGCCGTCCGCGCCAGTTCGGTGATCCGGGCGGCGTAGGCTTCCGCGGCGGCCGTGGGACGGTAGCGGGTGGCCCAGTCGGCGCCGGCCAGCAGGGTCAGGTCCGCCTCCAGGGCAGCCACGCGGTGCAGTGCCGGGTCGTAGAGCGGCGCCACGTGCGGGTGCGCCGCATGCTCGGTGAGGCCGGCCTCGAGGGCCGCGTACACCGCGTGCAGGTTGGCCAGCAGGGCGACGTACGACTCCGCCGGCAGCTGCCCCGTCAGGAAGGCCCGCATGATGCCGCTGCGCTCGGCCCGGGTGTGGGCGGTCTTGGTTTCCTGACGGAGCCGGGTGGACAGCGCGGTCTCGGTAATGGGCATCTCAAAAGGGGATAAAGGGAGTCGGAATATCGCCTGCCGCCCAATGCCCGCCAAGGGGTGGGCAGGTGGCGCGGCCCCTCGGCGGGGCGGGCGGCCGTGCCGCCCGGGCGCATCCTTATAGTAGCGACGGCGCGGCCCCGACGCCGCTTCACCCCGGGGGGCGTCGGCTTACATTTGGCTCGGCTCGCCGCCCACCCCGGGCGGTTCCGCCGGTCCCCCACCAGGTCGTGGCCGATGGCCGTCCCGGCGCTCTCCGTCGTGGTGCCGATGTACAACGAGGAAGACTCCGCCGGCCCGCTGGTGGAGGCCGTCCGTTCGGCGCTGGGCGAGGCCTACGCCTGGGAACTGATCCTGGTGGACGACGGCAGCCGGGACCGGACCGTGGAACGCATCCAGGCGATCCGCGCCGCCGACCCGCGCGTGCGCCTGGTGCGGCTGGCCCGGAACTACGGCCAGACCCCGGCCATGCAGGCCGGCTTCGACGCGGCCCGCGGCGACGTGGTGGTCACCATGGATGGGGATCTCCAGAACGACCCGCGCGACATCCCCGCCGTGCTGGCCAAGCTCGAGGGGGGCTACGACCTGGTGGCGGGCTACCGCGAGCGGCGGCAGGACGTCTTCCTCAAGCGGCGGCTGCCCTCGATCATCGCCAACTGGCTCATCCGGCAGGCCACCGGCGTCCCCATCCGCGACAACGGCTGCTCGCTCAAGGCGTTCCGCCGCCCGGTGGTGGACCAGCTCCATCTCTACTCCGACATGCATCGCTTCATCCCGGCCGTGGCAGCCGCGACCGCCGGCGCCCGCATCACCGAGATGCCGGTGCGCCACCATGCGCGCCGCTTCGGGCAGAGCAAGTACGGGCTCTCCCGCATCGCCAAGGTGCTGGCGGACCTGCTGGTGATCATCATGATCCGCTCCTTCCGCGACCGCCCGCTGCACCTCTTCGCCGGGGTGGCGCTGGTGGCGTTCCTGCTCGGGCTCCTCTCGGTGGCGGCCTCGGCGGTCGCCATGGCCTACTTCACGCCCGCCAAGGCGACGGCGCTGGTGTTCCCAAGCGTGGCCCTGGTCTGGTTTGCCACGGCGGGCTACCTGCTGATGCTGGGTCTCGTGGCGGAGGCCGCGGTGCGGCGCTACGGACGGCGCGTGGCCCCGGTGGCCGCGCTGGTCCAGGAGGTGCGCTGATGGCCGGGCTCTCCGCCATCGTGCCGGTGCACGGACGACAGGAATCGCTGGACCGGGTGTACCAGGAGTACGCCCCGGCGCTGCTCGGGCGCGGGGAGCCGGTGGAGTTCCTCTTCGTCTTCCCGCCGGAAGGCGCGGACGCCGCCGCGCCGCTCGAGCCCCTCAAGGCGGCCGGCGCGCCGATCCGGATCCTCCGGCTGGCCCAGCCCGCCGGCCTGGCCCGCCTGACGAGGGCCGGGGCCACCCACGCCAGCCACGAGCGGCTGCTGCTCCTCCTGCCGTACCGCCGGATCGAGGCCACGGGACTCGAGGCGCTGCTCGCGAAGCTCGACAACGGGGTGGATGCCGCCTTCGCGGCGCGCACGCCGGACCGGGAGACCGGGGCGGCGCGGCTCCATCGCCGGCTGTTCCACTGGCTGGCGCGGCCGGTGAGCAAGGGCCAGTTCCGCGACCTGGGCTCGGGCGTCGGCGCCGTGCGGCGCGATGCGCTCCTCGCCACCCCCGCCTACGGCGACTTCTTCCGCTTCCTCCCCGCCCTCATGATGCGGGAAGGCTTCGCGGTGGCCGAGGTGCCGGTGGCGCGGCACGCGGCGGACCAGCGGCCGTCGGTCTACCCGCTCGGGACATATTTCCGGAGCCTGATCGACCTGCTGGGGATGTACTTCCTGGCGCGCTTCACCGAGCGTCCGCTCCGGTTCTTCGGGCTGGTGGGGCTCCTGCTCGCGATCCCGGGCATGGTGCTCCTGGCGGTGCTGCTGGTGCAGCGCATCGACGGGGTGGGCATCGCCAACCGGCCGGCGCTGCTGCTCGGCACGCTGCTGCTGGCGCTCGGGGTGCAGGCCATCGCGCTCGGGCTGGTGGCGGAGATCATCGTGCACCTGAACGCCCCCACCCGGCGGAGCTACCGGCTGGCGCGCGGCAGCGACGGCGCCCAGCCGGAATGAGCGAGCCCGCCGCGCGGAGGGGCTGGGGCCGCTTCGCGGCGCGGCTCGGGGTCGGGGCGGTGCTGCTGGCGCTGATCGTCCGCAAGGCGGGCGTGCCCGACTTCGGCGTGCCGGTGGGGCCGCGGCTCCTGGCTGGGGTGGTGGCGGCGGCGGCACTCCTCATGGCGGGGCAGGCGGTGGCGGCGCTGCGCTGGAAGGTGGTCCTCGGCGCCGGCGGTCCGCCCTGGCCGTACCTGACGCGCCTCTATTACATCGGCGCCTTCTTCTCCCTCTTCCTCCCCACCGTGGTGGGCGGCGATGTGGTGCGCGCCGCCGCCGCCGCCCAGGCCACGCGCCGCCCCGGCGGCGTGGTGGCGAGCGTGGTGCTCGACCGCATGCTCGGCGTGCTGGCCCTCGTGGTGTACGGGCTGGTGGGCATCCTGCTGGCGCCCGACGTGACGACGCGGCTGGTGGCCGCCGCCACCGTGAAGCTGCCGGGCGGCGGGCTCGTGGCCGCGGGCGTCGCCGGCCTCCTCCTGCTGGGGGTGCTTCTCCGGGTGGCGCTCCGTTCCCCCAGGCTCCGGGCCACGCTGGCCGATGGCTGGACCGCGGTCCGGGAGCTGGCCCGCTCGCCGGCGGCGCTGGCGTCGGCGGTGGGCCTCGGGTTCGTGGTGCAGGGGATCTACATCCTGCTCTGGGTGGTGCTGGCGCACAGCGTCGCCTTCCCGGTGCCGGACCGGCTGCTGGTGCTCGGCGTGCCGGTCGTGTCGTTCTTCGCCATGCTGCCCGTGACGCTCAACGGCCTCGGCGTGCGCGAGGGCGCGTGGCTGCTGCTGCTCACCGGGAGCGGCATCCCCCACGACCAGGTGGTGGGCTTCAGCCTGCTCTACTTTGCGGCCAACCTGCTGGCCGGCGCGATGGGCGGCCTGATCTTCGTCCTCCGGGGGACTGCGGCCGCGCCCGCTCCCACTCCGGGTGGCGACGCGCCCTGACGTCACCCGGGGAGCGAAGCACCTCTGGTGGGCGCCTTCACGATCCCTTCAAGCGCGGCGAGCGAAGATTCCTTCATGACGCGTCCGCTCGACCCGATCCTATCCCCGCGCTCCATCGCCGTCATCGGCGCGTCGCGCTCCCCCAACACCATCGGCCACCAGATCCTGGCCAACCTGCTCGCGTACGGCTACACCGGCACGGTGTATCCGGTGAACCCGACGGCGCCGGCGGTCCACTCGGTGAAGGCGTGGCCCGACGTCGAGGCGATCCCGGACGCGGTGGACATGGCGGTAGTGTGCGTGCCCAAGCAGCACGTGCTCCCGGTGGCGGAGGCGTGCGGGCGGAAGGGCGTGAAGGGGCTCACCGTCATCAGCGCCGGCTTCCGGGAGGTGGGCGGTGAGGGGGTGGCGCGGGAGGCGCAACTGGTGGCCACCTGCCGTCGCCACGGCATGCGGCTGGTGGGGCCCAACTGCATGGGCGTCCTGAATGCCAACCCCGCCGTGGCCATGAACGCCACCTTTGCGCCGAGCATGCCGCCCTACGGGGGGGCGGGCTTCGTGAGCCAGTCGGGCGCCATGGGGCTCTCGGTGCTGGACTACGCCAGCGAGTACGGGATCGGCATCGCGCAGTTCGTGTCGATGGGCAACAAGCCGGACGTGAGCGGGAACGACCTGCTGCTCCACTGGGAGGACGATCCCGAAATCGGCGTGATCCTCATGTACGTCGAGAACTTCGGGAACCCGCGCCGGTTCCTCGAGATCGCGAGCCGGATCACGCGGAAGAAGCCGATCATCGCGGTGAAGTCGGGCCGCTCGGCCACGGGGGCGCGGGCTGCCTCCTCCCACACGGGTGCGCTGGCGGCCAGCGACACGGTGGTGGACGCGCTCTTCGCGCAGGCGGGGGTGCTCCGGGCGGGGACGGTGGAGGAGCTCTTCGACCTGGCGATGGCCTTCGGCGGCCAGCCGCTCCCGCGCTCGCGCCGGGTGGCGGTGGTGACCAATTCGGGCGGGCCCGGCATCCTCGCGGCGGATGCGCTCGAGGGCGCCGGCATGGCGGTGGCGGAGCTCGCGCCGGTGACGGTGGAGCGCCTGCGGCCGCTCTTCCCGCCGGAGGCGTCGCTCCGCAATCCGCTCGACATGATCGCCTCGGCCACGCCACCCGGCTACCGGGCCGCGCTCGACGCGCTGCTGGCCGATCCCGGCGTGGACGCGGTGATGTCGATCTTCGTCCCGCCGCTCGGCGTGAAGCAGGAAGACGTGGCGGAAGCCATCGTCGCGGCCAAGGCGGGGCACGAGGACAAGCCGCTCGTCGGCGTGCTGATGGGCCGGCAGGGGCTGCCGCAGGGGAAGGCCGAACTGCACGCGGCGCGCATCCCGGCGTACATCTTCCCCGAGTCGGCGGCGCGGGCGCTGCAGGCCATGAGCCGCTACCGCGAATGGCGCGAGCGGCCGGTGCCGCTGGAGGCGCCGCCGGTGCTCGACCGCGCGGCCATCACGCGGGTCCTGGGCGCCGCCCAGGCGCGGGGCGCCACGCGGCTCGACGAGGTCGCGGCCCTGGAACTCCTCAGGGCGGCGGGCATCCCGGCCGCGCAGGCGGTGCTCGCCACGGACGCGGAGGCCGCGGCGCGCGCCGCGGAGGCGATGGGCTTCCCGGTGGTGATGAAGATCGTGGCGCCCGCCATCATCCATAAGACGGACGTGGGCGGCGTGGTCACCGGGGTGACGAGCGCGGCCGAGGCGCGCGAGACCTTTGCGCAGATCATGGCGTCGGCGCGGCGCGCGCAGCCCGGGGTGGCCATCAGCGGGATTCTGGTGCAGCAGCAGCTGCGCGGCGGGCGCGAGCTCATCGTGGGGATGCACCGCGACCCGGCGGTGGGCCCCATGGTGATGTTCGGCCTGGGCGGCGTGCTGGTGGAGGTGCTGGGCGACGTGACCTTCCGCCTGGCGCCCGTCACCGCCCTCGAGGCCGCCGACATGCTCGGGAGCATCCGCGGCCGGAAGCTCCTCGACGGGGTCCGCGGCGCGCCCCCGGCAGACCGCCCCGCGTTGCAGGACATCCTGGTCCGCGTCGGCCGGCTGGCGGCCGACTTCCCGGACATCGCCGAGCTGGACCTGAACCCGGTGCTCGCCTTCGGCGACGGCGCCGTGGCCGTGGACGCGCGGGTACTGCTCGCGTCCCGTTCTTCCCCTCACCCCGAGGCCGTCCCCGCCCCGTCGGCGGGGGGCGCACAGCCATGACCACGCACTCCCATCGCGGCCACGAACTGCTCCAGGACCCCCGCCTCAACAAGGGCACCGGCTTCACGCCCGAGGAGCGCGACCAGCTCGGCCTGCGCGGCCTGGTGCCCCCCCGCTTCACCACGCAGGCGGAGCAGCAGGCCCGGGTCCTCGAGAACTTCCGGAAGAAGACGGCGGCCATCGAGAAGTACATCTACCTGATCAGCCTCCAGGACCGGAACGAGCACCTCTTCTACCGGACCGTGATGGACCATGTCGAGGAGATGATGCCCATCATCTACACCCCGACGGTGGGGGAGGCCTGCACCAGCTTCTCGCACATCTTCCGCCGGCCGCGGGGCCTCTATGTCACCGCGGAGGACCGGGGCCGCGTCCGCGAGGTGCTCCGCAACTGGCCCACCAGCGACGTGGCGATGATCGTGGTGACCGACGGCGAGCGCATCCTCGGCCTCGGCGACCTCGGCGCCAACGGGATGGGCATCCCCATCGGCAAGCTGTCGCTCTACACGGCGTGCGCGGGGGTGGACCCGTCGCGCTGCCTGCCGATCACGCTGGACGTGGGCACCAACCGCGACGAGCTGCTGGCCGACCCGCTCTACCTGGGCCTGCCCCAGAAGCGGCTCAGGGGCGCGGAGTACGAGGCGCTGGTGGAGGAGTTCGTGCTGGCCGTGCAGGAAGTGTTTCCCGGTGCCGTGATCCAGTTCGAGGACTTCGCCACCGAGAACGCCATCCACCTGCTGGCGCGCTACCGCGACCGGGTGTGCTGCTTCAACGACGACATCCAGGGCACGGCGGCCGTCACGCTGGCCGGCATCCTGTCGGCCACCCGCATCACCGGGCAGCCGCTCACCCGGCAGGTGGTGATGTTCCTCGGCGCCGGCGCCGCGGCCACGGGGATCGCCGACCTCATCGTCTCGGCGCTCATCCGCGAGGGGATGCCGGAAGCGGAGGCGCGCCGGCACTGCTGGTTCGTGGACCGGGGCGGCCTGGTGGTGAAGGGGCGCACCGACTTGCAGGCGCACAAGCTCCCCTACGCCCACGACCATGCCCCGGCCCCCGACCTGCTCGCGGCCGTGGAGAGCGTGAAGCCGACGGCGATCGTGGGGGTGAGCGCCACGCCCAACACCTTCACCGAGGCCGTGGTGAAGGCCATGGGCCGCCACAACGCGCGCCCCATCATCTTCCCGCTCTCCAACCCCACCTCCAAGTCGGAGTGCACCGCGGCCGAGGCGTACGGGTGGAGCGAGGGGAAGGCCGTGTTCGCGAGCGGGAGCCCGTTCGACCAGGTGATGTGGGGCGGCCGCACCTTCACGCCGGGGCAGGGGAACAACGCGTACATCTTCCCGGGCGTGGGGCTCGGCGTGATCGTGAGCGGGGCGCGGCGGGTGACCGACTCGATGTTCTACGCCGCCGCGCGCACCCTCGCGGAAGGAGTGCCGGAGGCCTCGCTCAACGAGGGCCTGCTCTTCCCGCGGCTCCGCGACATCCGCGCGGTCTCGGCGCGGATCGCCACGGCGGTGGCGGAAGTGGCGTATGCCGACGGCCTCGCCACCGTGCCGCGGCCGACCGACCTCGCCGCGGTGGTCCGCGCCAGCATGTACGACGGCACCTACCCGTCCTACCTCTGACCGCAGCCGCCTCACACCGGGCCCCGGGGACGCCGTGCCCCGGGGCCCGGTGTACTTTTCGGCATCCTTTTTCCCGGCCCATCATGCTGCTCCCGCTGCTCCGCCGCACGGCCGCCCTGCTGGCCCTGGCCGTAGCCCCGCTCGCCGCCCAGGCGCCACGCTACGTGATCCTGGTGACGCTCGACGGTGTCCGCACCCAGGAGTTCTTCGGCGGCCTCGACACGCTGGTGCTGAACGGCACTGAGCGCCAGCACAGCGTGGGCGACACCGCCGCGATGCGCCGCCGGTGGTGGCGGCCCACTCCGGAGGCGCGGCGGCGGCTCCTGATGCCCTTCTTCTGGGACTCGCTGGCACCGCAGGGCCTGGTGCTCGGCAACGTGGCGCGGGGCAACCAGGTCCTGATCCGGAACCGGATGCGCTTCTCCGCGCCCGGTTACCTGGAGCTCTTCACCGGCCAGGCCCAGCCCGACGTGACCAGCAACGACCAGCGGCGCTACGGCCACGTCACCGTGCTGGAGCATGCCCGGCGGGTCCTCGGCCTGCCGCGGGAGCAGGTGGCGCTCTTCGGCAGCTGGGAGAACTTCCGCTGGTACGCCGCGCGCGACTCCGGCGCCGTGGTGGTGAACGCCGGCAGCGAGCCCATGGAGCCGGCCCTCGAGACCCCGCGCACCCGGGAACTCGCGCGCCTCGAGCGGCGCGCGCAGCCCATCTGGCACGAGGCGCGGCTCGACGTGTTCACCGGCGCGCTGGCCCTCGATTACCTCCGCACCCGCCACCCGCGGCTCCTGGTGGTGAGCTTCGACGACACCGACGACCTGGCCCACCTCCGCCGCTACGAGCCGCTCCTCGTGGCCCTCGGCGGGCTCGACGACTTCCTGCGTGAGCTCTGGACCACGGTCCAGGCCGATCCCGCGATGCGCGGGCGGACCACGCTCATCATCACCACCGACCACGGGCGCGGCCGCACTCCCGAGGACTGGAGTGACCATGGCGAGGACGTCGAGGGCGCGCAGGAGATCTGGATGGCGGTGATCGGCCCGGGGACGGCGGCGGTGGGCGAGCCCACGGGCGTCACGGGCGTGCCGCAGGCGGCGGTGGCGGGGACGATCCTGCAGTGCCTCGGTCTGGACCCGGCGGGGCTCGCGGGTGCAGCCCCGCCGGTGCCGGGGGCGTGCCGCGGGGCGCGCTAGCTCAGCCGAGCCGCGCGCCCGTGGTGGCGTCGAACCAGTGGAGGCTCCCGGGGAGCAGCGTCAGGCCGACCTGCTCCCCGCGGCGCACCTGGGGTGGCCCGTCGAGCCGCACCGCGAGTGGCGTCCCCGCGGCATCGAGCGAGATGAGCGTCTCGTTGCCGAGCGGCTCGATCTCGGCAACCTGCGCCTGTGGCGGGCCCGCGCCCTCGAGGCGGATGGCCTCGGGGCGGAAGCCGAGGGTCACCGCGGTGCCGGGCGGCAGGCCGGTGGGGACCTCCGCCGCCGGCAGCGGAATGCTCAGCGCGCCGCCCTGGAACCGCGGGGCGCCGCCCCCCACGAGGTGGCCCGTGAGCAGGTTCATCGGCGGGCTGCCGACGAAGGTGGCCACGAAGGTGCTGGCGGGCCGGCGGTAGATGGTGAGCGGCGCGTCCACCTGTTCCACGCGGCCGGCGTTCATCACCACGATGCGGTCGCCGAGGGTCATGGCTTCCACCTGATCGTGGGTGACGTAGATGGTGGTGGTGCCGAGGCGGCGGCGGAGCGCGGCGAGGTCGCGGCGCATCTGCACGCGGAGCTTGGCGTCGAGGTTGCTGAGGGGCTCGTCGAAGAGGAAGACGCTCGGTTCCCGGATGATGGCGCGGCCCACCGCCACGCGCTGCCGCTGGCCGCCGGAGAGCTGGCCCGGCCGCCGGGCCAGCAGCTCGCCGAGGCCCAGCAGCTCCGCGGTGGCGGCGACGCGGCGGTCGATCTCGGCCCGTCCCACCTTCTTGAGCGCCAGCGCGAAGCCCAGGTTCTCCGCCACGGTCATGTGCGGGTAAAGGGCGTAGTTCTGGAACACCATGGCGATGTCGCGGTCGCGCGCGGGGACGTCGTTCACCACGCGGTCGCCGATGCGGAGGGTGCCCGCGCTGATGGCCTCGAGGCCGGCGATCATCCGCAGCGTGGTGCTCTTCCCGCAGCCGGACGGACCCACCAGCACCAGGAACTCCCCGTCGGCCACGGCGAGGTCGAGCCCGTGCACCACGACGTGGGCGCGGCCCTTGTCGTGGTATATCTTTCGCACCCCGTCGAGTGTCACCGTCGCCATAAGGCTCCGTCCGTGATGACTGAATCCATCCGTTTTCCCGAGGGCTTCCTCTGGGGTGCCGCCACGTCGGCCTACCAGGTCGAGGGGTCTCCCCTCGCGGACGGGGCCGGGGCCAGCAACTGGCACCGCTTTGCCCACACCCCGGGCATGACCGCCAACGGCGAGACCGGCGACGTGGCTTGCGACCACTACCGGCGCATGCCCGAGGACGTGCTCCTCATGCGGCGCCTGGGCCTGACGGCCTACCGGTTCTCGCTGGCGTGGGGCCGCATCCTCCCCGAGGGGACGGGCCGCGTCAACGCCGCGGGGCTCGACTTCTACGACCGGCTCGTGGACCAGCTCCTCGCCGGCGGGATCGCGCCGAGCGCCACGCTCTTTCACTGGGACCTGCCGGCGGCCCTGGAGGACCGGGGCGGCTGGCTCAATCGCGACAGCGCCGAGTGGTTCGCCGCCTACGCCGACACCGTGGTGCGCCGCCTCGGCGACCGGGTGGCGATGTGGGCCACGCTCAACGAGCCCTGGGTGGTGACCGACGGCGGCTACCTGCACGGCACCCTGGCGCCGGGGCACCGGAGTCCGTACGAGGCGCCCATCGCCAGCCACAACCTGCTCCGGGCCCACGGGCTCGGCCTGCGCGCCATCCGCGCGGCCGGGGGCCGGCAGGCGGGCCTGGTGGTGAACCTCGAGCCCAAGTATGCCGCGACCGACCGTCCCGAGGACCAGGCCGCCACGCGCCGGGCCGAGGCCTACATGAACCGGCAGTACCTCGACCCCGTCTTCCTCGGCTGCTACCCGGCGGAGTTCGCCGAGATCTACGGGGCGGCGTGGCCCACGTTCCCGGCGGCGGACTTCGACGTGATCCGCGCACCGCTCGACTTCGTCGGCATCAACTACTACACCCGCGCCGTCCACCGCCACGATCCCTCGGCGTGGCCGGTGGGCGCCGGCCGGGTGCGCCAGCCCCAGCACACCTACACGGCCATGGACTGGGAAGTGTATCCCCAGGCCTTCACGGACGTGCTGCACTGGGTCCAGGCGCGCTACGGCGCCTGCCCGCTGTACATCACCGAGAACGGCTCCGCTTTCTACGACCCGCCGACCGTGGAGGGCGAGGAGCTCGCGGATTCGCTCCGCGTGGCCTACCTCCGCGATCACCTGCGGGCGCTGCACCGCGCCATCGCCGCCGGCGTGGACGTGCGCGGCTACTTCGCCTGGTCGCTGCTCGACAACTTCGAGTGGAGCGCCGGCTACGCCCGGCGCTTCGGCCTCATCCACGTGGACTTCGCCACGCAGCGGCGCACGTTCAAGGCCAGCGCCCGGCTCTACGCCGAGGTCATCCGCGGCAACGGCGCCGTCCTCGGCGCCTAACGGGCGCGGTAGCGCGGCCCCACGTCGGGGCCCAGCCGCACCTGCACGTCGAGCGGGCCGCCGCCCCCGGCCAGGGGGATGAGGAGCGCGCCCTCGGCCGGCACCAGCCGCTCCCCGTTGGCGAAGGCCTCCGTGGGCCCGCCATCGCGGCGCTGCTCCACCGTCAGCAGCACGTCGCGGTCGCTGCCCGGGACGCACCACTGCAGCCGGAACCCCGGCCACTCGGCCGGGATGCACGGCGCCAGGCGGAGCACCGTGCCGTCGAGCACCGTGATGCCGAGCAGCGATTCCACGCCCACCCGGAACATCCACCCCGCCGACCCGGTGTACCAGGTCCAGCCACCGCGCCCGGTGTGCGGCGCCACGCCGTACACATCGGCGGCGACGACGTAGGGCTCCACCTGGTAGCGGGCGATGCCCGCCGCCGTGCCGCCATGGTGCACGGGGCTCAGCATGCGGAGGAGCCGGGCGGCCCGGTCGCGGCGGCCCAGCTCGGCCAGCGCGCGCACGCCCCAGAGCGCGCCGTGAGTGTACTGGCCGCCGTTCTCGCGCACGCCGGGGAGGTAGCCCTTGATGTAGCCCGGGTCGTGCGGCGTCTGGTCGAACGCCGGCGTGAGGAGGCGGATGATCCCCTCGGGCTCCGCCACGAGGTGCTGCTCCATGGCCTCGAGCGCCGTGGCCGCGCGCTCGGGGGGTGCCGCCCCGGAGATCACCGCCCAGGCCTGCGCGATGGTGTCGATGCGGCACTCGTCGCTCTCGCGGGAGCCGAGCACGGCGCCGTCGTCGTACCAGGCGCGGCGGTACCAGCCGCCATCCCAGCCGTCGGCGTTGAGCGCCTGGCCGAGCGCGGCGCGGTAGGCCCGGTAGCGCGCCAGGCGGGGCGCGTCGCGCCGCGCCTCACAGTAGGGCAGGAAGCCCTCGAGGATGTGGTACAGGAAGAACCCGAGCCACACGCTCTCGCCCTGCCCGAGGCGGCCGACCCGGTTCATGCCGTCGTTCCAGTCGCCGGTGCCCATGAGGGGGATGCCGTGGGCGCCCCGGGTGAGGGAGCGGTCCAGCGCGAGGCAGCAGTGCTCGTAGAGCGTGCCCGACCGGCCGGCCTCGGTGGGCACCAGGAACGTCTCGTCCTCGCCGTGCTCGAGCTGCGGGGCGCGGAGGAAGCGCACGGGCTCGTCGAGCACTGCGGTGTCGCCGGTGTGGCGGGCGTACTCGGCCGTGAGGAGCGGCAGCCAGAGGAGGTCGTCGCTGAAGCGGGTGCGGATCCCCTTGCCGAGGGGCGGGTGCCACCAGTGGAGCACGTCGCCCTCCTCGAACTGGTGGGCGGCGTGGAGGAGAAGCTGGCGGCGGGTGAGCGCGGGGTCCAGCCAGATGAGCGCGGCCGCGTCCTGCAACTGGTCGCGGAAGCCGAAGGCGCCGCCGCTCTGGTAGAAGGCCGAACGGCCCCAGACCCGGCAGGCCAGGTTCTGGTAGGCCAGCCAGCCGTTCAGCATGAGGTCCAGCTCCGGCACGGGGGTCTCGACCCGGAGCCGGCCCAGCATGCGCCGCCAGAAGCGCCCCACGTCCGCCAGCTCCATGGCCACCACCGCCGGGGCGCGGAAGCGCGTGATGAGGCTCCGGGCGGCGGCCGCGTCGGGCGCCTCCCCGAGGAGCAGGGTGGCCTCGGCCGTCTCGCCGGGGGCCAGGGTGAAGGTGGTGCGGAAGGCGGCGCAGGGATCGAGGCCACGGCCCGTGCGCCCGTCGAGCGCGGCGCCGGTCACCACGGCCTCGGGCGCGGCCAGGGTCCCGGCATTGCCGAGGAAGGCGCCGCGATGCGCGGTGTGCTCCACCGCGGTGCCGCCCTCGGGCGTCACCAGGGCGGCGAAGGTGACGCCGCTCGCGAACTCCCCCGCATCGGGGTTCATGGCCAGCACCGCGCCCGAGGCCGCATCCCACGCCGTGCCCACGGCACGCCGCGTGTCCTGCTCCTGCGCGCCGAGCACCAGCGCCTGGTAGGTGGTGAGGGCCAGGCGGCGCGGGTGCGTCCCGTCATTGGTGACCCGCAGGTGCACCACCTTGAGCGGCGCCTCTCGCGGGACGAAAGCCGTCACGTGCTGCGTCAGGCCCTGGGAACGCCGCCTCCAGCTGGTGTGCCCGAACCCGTGGCGCACCTCGACGTCGGCGCCGCCGCCCGCCGGGGCCGGGAGCGGGGACCAGTACAGGCCGAGGTCGAGGTCCGTGAGGAAGAGTGCCTCACTCGGCGGGTCGCCGATGGGGTCGTTGGTCCACGGGGTGAGGCGGTGCTCGCGGCTGTTGCGGCTCCAGGTGTAGCCGCCCCCAGCCTCAGTGGCGAGGGCGCCGAAGTGCTCGTTGGCCAGCACGTTGGTCCACGCCAGCGGTGGCCGCACCTGGCGGGCACCATCGGCGGGGAGGCGGATGACGTATTCGCTCCCATCGGCGGAGAAGCCGCCATGGGCGTTCCAGTGGCGGAGCGGCTCGTCCGCCGGCAGGGCACCGGTGGCCTCGGGCGGTGCCTGACGGAACCGCGCGGCCACCGGCGGGGCGGGGGCCAGGGCCGGAAGGGTGCCGTCGCGCACCACGAAGCGCGCCAGCCGCTCCAGGCGCGCCACCACGGCGGCCGCCTCGGTGGCCCCGCGGTGGACGATGGTCCGGCCGAGGCGGGGCGACGGGGACGGGCCCACCTGGTGCACGGCGTCGGCGAGCCCGGGACCACTGGCGTCGAGGAGCACCAGGTCCACGCCCACCCCCCGGGTGCGCCAGTACGCGGCCACCCGGGCGAGCCCCACGGCGGTCATCACGTCCGCGGGCGTCCTGACGTGCACCGCCACCACGGGGAGCCCGCCCGTGAGGCCGAGGACGCCGAGCCCGCCGGCGGGCAGCTCCTGCCTGGCCGGCAGCGGGAGCCCCGGGCGCGGCTCACACGCCCCGTACGCGAGGGCCCCGGTCAGCACCGGCAGGCGGGCGCGCCACTCGCGTGGGAGCCCCAGTCGCTGGAGCGTGGCGAGCGCCTCGGCCTGCGCGGCGCGGAAGAGCGGCTCGAACTGGCCCGCCACCGCCGAGCTGGTGAGCGCCAGCACCTGCGCGCGGTCCGCGCCAGCCGCCAGCGCGGACATGAGCTCCACCGCCTGGCCCGGCGCCAGCGTGAACGTGTGCCGCTGGGCGAAGACCGGGTCCAGCACGTTGCCGGTGGTGCCGGAGAGCGTCGTCCCGGCCTCGAGCATCGCCGGCGCCGCCGCCGTGCGCCCCCGGCCCAGGAAGCGGGCGCGGTCGGTCTCCCAGGCGGGCGCGGGACGGCCGTCGCACCAGAGCTGCTGGGCCAGCCAGAGCGCCGGCTCGTCGGGGCTCCGGGGCCGGCGGCGGGCCAGCAGGGCGCCGCCGGGGTCGCGTTCGGTCTGGACGAAGAGCTTGGAGAAGGCGGGGTGGGCCCGGTCGGCGGCGGGATCGTTGAGCACCACCTCGAAGGCCGTGGTGAGGTCGAGGTGTCGCGTCAGGCGGCCGTCGTTGCGCAGGCGGATGCGGCGGAGCTCGAGGTCGCGGTCGGGCGCCACGGTGACCTCCACTCGCAGGCAAAGCCCGTCGGCCACCGTCTCGAAGAGGACACCGCCCGGGGCCGCGGCCCCGGGCGCGCCGGCGCCGTGGAACGGCGCGAGGCCGGTGGCCACGAGCGCGCCGGCCTCGAGGTCACGCAGGTAGAGGAGCAGTCCTTCCGGTTCCCCCACCGGGGCGGCGGCCCAGCGGGTGAGCGCCGCGCCCTGCCAGGTGGTGCCGCCGGTGCCGCCGGCGGCGAGGAAGGTGTGGAGCCGGCCGTTGCCGAGCAGGTGGACGGGGCGTACGACGGAGGCAGTCACGGGATCCTGGAAAGGCTCAGTCCTGGAAGCGCACCACCGCCGGGAGGCGGCGGACGGTCACCTCGCCCGCCACGCCGGTGGGGGCGGGCTGGTCATCGACGAATGCCCGGCCGGGCGCGAGCCCCACGGGCGGGAACACCACGATCCCGCCGGCCGGGACGCGGGTCCCGGCGGCGAGCGTGAAGCTGACGGCATGCCCCTCACGGCGGGCGGTGTAGCCCACCGGGCCCCACCAGGTGCGGAGGCCGCGCACCGTGGTGCCGCCGCCCTCCGTCCACGCGGCGCGGAGCCCCATGCCCAGCACCAGGGCGCTGTCGGCCTCGCGCTCCCAGGCAAAGAGGTCGGCGGCGGCGCGGAGGAAGTCGCTCCCCACCCAGGTGTGCGGCAGGTCGCCGATGAACCTCGGGGCGCGGCGGTCCTTCCAGACTACCTCGGGCCACTGGCGCCAGGCGGGCGGGTCCTGGTCGTCGAGGAACTGGTCCAGCATGGCGAGCGCCTGCTCGCGCCGGCCCAGCCGGAGGAGGCTGCCCACCGTGCGGAGCTCGTACGGCGTATAGGCCTCCCACGCCGTGCCGGGATCGCGGCGGGCCGAGGCTGTCCGGTAGTAGCGCTGGAAGGTGGCCTCGAGCGGCGCGCGCGGGAGCAGCGCCTCCGCGCCGGTGGGCGTGAGGGCCACCGTCGTGGAGGTGGCGTCGAAGTCGCCGAGGTCAGCGGAACCGGGGACGTAGTCGATGCCGTGTCGCGCCATGGTGCGGGCCACCGTGGTGCTGATGGCACGGCCAAAGGAGTCGGCCGCCGCCTGCCAGCGCGTGGCGACGCTGTCGTGGCCCAGCACGCGGGCCATCGCCACCGCATCGCGGTAGCCGCGATAGGCGAAGAGGTCGTCCCAGTACGAGTGCATCGGCTTGGCCGAGTAGCCCTCGTGGCTGATGGAGGGGGGGAGCAGGCCCTCGAACTCGGTCCCGACATACGCCGGGGTGAGGCGCGTGCCGCGCAGGGAATCCATGTAGGCGACGGTGCGCCGGGCCACGGGCCAGGTCTCGCGAAGCAGGGCCGTGTCGGCGGTGTGGCGCCAGTACTCCATGAGGAGCCAGAGGAACTCGCCGTGGCTGTCGTGCTCGGGCGTGGGGTCGGCCCCGCGATGGTCGATGCAGCAGGGGACCTTGCCGTTGGGATACACCTGCGGCGCGAACCAGCGCAGGAAGTCGCGCACCACCGCGGGATGCCCGAAGCGGAGCATCGCCGAGGAGGTGAGCGATCCGTCGCGGATCCAGCTCCGCTCGTAGGAGCGTGAGCCGGGCTGGATGGCGGGGCCATCGCGGTTGATGAGCACCCAGGCCTGCGTGGCCCGGATGGACTGCGCCAGCGCCGCCGCCGCGGGCGGCAGCGTGATCCCCACCTGGTTCACTGCCTCCGCCCACGCGCCGATCACCTCAGCGCGGGCCTCCTCGAAGACGGCGGGATCGCCCTGTGGCAGGTTGGCGCGGCCGCCCGGCGTCAGGGGAATCTCGAGGTAGACGGCGGCCGAGTCGCCGGGGCCGAGGGTGAGCGGATAGCTGAGTGCCGCGGAGGCCATGCCGAAGCCGTCGCGGCGGACCAACGGCCGGGCGGCCGCGAGGCCGGGCTCCCGGCCCGCGCCCGCCAGGAGCCGCTCGCCGATCTCGCCGCCGTCGAAGGCGCCGGCCAGGAGCCGGGCGGGACGGGGGGTGGGGAGCAGGACCCGGTCGCCGTTCACACGCAGGACCCGTCCGTTCCATGCCAGCGAGTCGATCCGCGCCACGCCGCCCGGCGTGTTGAGGAACTGCGAGGACGGGTTGACCTGGAACGGGCGCACCGCCAGGTGCAGGGTGGGGCGGGCGCGGCCCGGGCCGGTGTTGCGTACGAGGTAGCGGATCACCGCCGACGAGGCGCTGGCCGGGCCCACGGCAAAGGTCGTCACGTCCAGCACGAGCGGGTCCGCCTCCCAGCGGACCGTCGGTACCGGCAGGTCACCCTCGGCCAGCGACGGCGTGAGCCGGGCCTCGGCCCAGGTGAGGACGCGGCCGTCATGCTCCAGGAACGGCATCACCGAGAAGAGGCCCTTCCCGGCCTCGACCGCGCCTTCCTCCCCCACCAGCACCTCCTCCGCGGCGCCATCGACGCCGACCACGGTCCAGGACGGCCGCTCCCCGGAGAAGTAGCGGGGGTAGGTGCCGCGGGGCGCCGTGGCGGCCACGCGCTCCATGAAGGCGTTGCGTGAGGCGCCGGCGGCCAGCGGCTCCACGGTGAGCTCGCGGATGGCGTAGCCCGTGGCGCCGGCCATGGGCCGGCGCAGCACCAGGCGGAGGCCCAGGACCTCGCTCTCAGGGAGGAAGAGGTGGTCCACGCCGCCATTCCCGCCGCGCACCCGGTGGGCGGTGCGCCAGGTGCGGGCGTCGTCGGTCAGCTCCACGTCGTAGTCGCGTGCGGCGGCCGCGCCCCAGCGCACGGCCAGGCCGCCGAGCTCGCGCAGGCGCGGGAACGCGAGGGTCACCGACACCGGCGTGGGGCCGGCGGGGGTGCGCCACGCGGTGGCGGTGTCCCCGTCGAGCAGCCGGGCCGGTCCCGCGCCGGGCGCGCTGGTGGAGGCGGTGGCCACGGGTGGGCGGTCGTCGGGACCGGGCTCGGGGAGCGGCGTGAGCACGAGGTCGTCGAACAACACCGTGCCCGCCCCGCCGCCGGCGCCGGCGGTGATCACCAGCTCGAGTGCGGCCGACTCGGTGAGCGGTCCCGGCTTCGGGCCCCAGGCAAAGCTCACCTGCCGCTTGCGGATGGTGAGCCGCTCCCAGCCACCGGTGAAGCGGCGGTCGCGCTCGGTGTACCACCAGACATTCTCCCCCGAGGCGTCCACGAACTTCACCTCGAGGGTGTTGGGCGGCCCGTCGCTCCGGAGCCAGAACGAGAGGGTGTAGTTGGCGGGGAAGCGGAGCGGCAGCTCCCGCCGGGCGATGGCGTAGCCTGCGCCGTGGAACCGGTAGTCGAGCCGGAGCGCGCCGCCGGTGCGGCCGGGCCCCGCGCTCACCCGCGCCTCGACGCCCTCGGGCGCGGCGGCGTGCCACGGCGCCACGGAGGTGAAGTCGTCCACCACGCGGGGCGGGGGCAGCGAGTCCTGGGCCAGGGCGGCCAGCAGCAGCCCGATCATCCCTTCACGCTCCCGGCCATGATGCCCTGGATGTAGAACCGCTGCAGCACCAGGAACACGGCCAGCACCGGCAGGGTCGTCACCACCGAGCCCGCCATCATGAGCTCGGTGTCCTGCGCGTGCTCCCCGGAGAGGCTCGCGAGCGCCACGGGCAGGGTGTGCTTCGACTCGTCGCTCAGGATAATGAGCGGCCACATGAAGTCGTTCCACGTGGCGAGCAGCGTGAAGATGGCCAGCGTCACCAGCACCGGCGCGATGACCGGCAGGACGATGCTGCGGTAGATCCGCCACTCGCTGGCCCCGTCGAGGCGGGCGGCGTCGAGCAGGTCGTCCGGGATGGTGGACGCGAACTGCCGCACCATGAAGATCCCGAAGATCGGCGCCATCGCGGGGATGATGGCCCCGAGATAGGTGTTCACCAGCCCCAGCTCCCGCATCAGCAGGAAGAGCGGGAGCATGGACACCTGCGACGGGATCACGAGGGCGCCGAGCAGGAGGCGGAAGGTGCCGTCGCGGCCCGGGAACCGCAGCTTCGCGAACGCATAGCCCGCGAGGGAGGTGATCAGCAGGCAGCTCGCCGTGCCCGCCACCGCCACGATCAGGCTGTTGAGCGCGTAGCGCCCCAGGTCCAGCCGCCCGAAGAGGGTCTGGTAGTGCGCCAGCGTCGGGTGGGCCGGCAGGAACCTCGGCGGGAAGGTGTTGGCCTCGCCCGCCGCCATGAAGCTGGCGGACACCATCCAGCCCATGGGAATGAGCGCCAGCACGGCGCCGACGACCAGCGCCCCGTGGAGCAGGAGGGACCTGAGGCCGCGGCTCACGGGGCCGCCCGCCGCTGCAGCCGGACCTGGAGCGCCGTCCCCGCCAGCACGATGAGGAAGAGCACCACCGAGATCGCCGCCGCCACGCCCATCCGCCACCAGCGGAAGCCCTCCTCGTAGAGGAGGAGCACCATGGTGGTGGTGCTGCGGAGCGGGCCGCCCTGCGTCATGACATACGGCTCGGAGAAGAGCTGGAAGTTTCCGATGGTCGTCAGCACCCCCACCAGCAGGAAGGTGGGGGCCAGCGCCGGCACCGTCACGTGCCGGAACCGCTGCCACGCGGACGCGCCGTCCAGCTCAGCCGCCTCGTGCAGCTCCGCGGGCACGTTCTGCAGGCCCGCCACGAAGATCAGCATGTTGTAGCCGAAGTTCTTCCAGACCGCCATCACGATGATCGCGGGCATGGACCAGCGCGGATCCCCGAGCCAGTCGATGCGGCCGATGCCGAGCTGGGAGAGGCCGTAGTTGAGCAGGCCGTAGCTCGGGTGGTAGAGGTAGCGCCACACCACCGCCACGGCCACGAGCGTCGTCACCACCGGGGTGAAGTAGATGGTGCGGAAGACGCCCTTCCAGCGGGCCAGCCTGGCGTTGACCAGGAGCGCCGCCGACAGCGACACCAGCACCGACAGGGGCCCGCCCACCAGCGCGAAGTAGAGCGTGTTCCGGAGCGCGGTCCAGAACACCGGGTTGTGGAGCAGCGCCGCGTAGTTGCCGAGCCCGGTGAACCGGACGGTGTCCAGGTTGCCGATGGCGTAGAGATCGAAGTCGGTGAAGCTCAGCAGGAACGCCGCCAGCACCGGGATGCCGTAGAACACCCCGATGAGCGCGAGCGCCGGGGCGACGAACCACCACCCCGCCCGCCCCTCGGCCCGGCTCCCCGGCGCCCCGCTCACGGCCGCTCCAGGCGCGCGCGGGCCAGCAGCCAGCGGCGCTTCTCGAGGATCTGGTCCACCTGCCCGTCGAGCGTGGCGAGCACCGAGTCGGCCGCGACGCCGCCCCGCACCGCGCGCTCCGCCTGCTCGATGACCCGCGAGGTGATGAGCTCCCACTCCGGGATCGGCGGCATCGGGGCCACGTGGTCGAGCTGCACCCGGAAGGCCTGTACCCGCGGGTCGTCGGCCAGCGCCGGGTCCGCCCACGCCTCGCGGCGCGCGGGGAGGTTGCCGCTCAGCCGGAAGAAGGCCACCTGCTGCGCCGGCTGCGAGAGGTACTCCACCAGCTGCCAGGCGGCGTCGCGGTGCTTCGTGGCGGCGAACACCACCAGGCTCGACCCGCCCGCCAGCGATCGCCCCGGTGCCTGCCCGTCCTCCGAGGGCAGCGGCGCCGTGGCCCACTTGTCCTGCAGCCCGGCCGGCAGCCGGCGCGCAAACTCGCCCAGCTGCCACGGCCCGCCGAGGTACATGGCGAAGGTGCCGCGGGCAAACTCCTGGTACAGGTTGGCCACGTCGTTGGCGCCCATGGCCGGGGCCAGGCCGTCGCGATAGAGGCTCAGGTAGAAGTCGAAGGCCCGCCGGAAGGGCGCCTCACGGAAGGCGCCGTGCTGCCAGCCGTCGGCCAGGAGCGTGCTGCCGGCGCCCACCCCGAGGAGGATCGGTGGGTTCCATTCGTTGGTGGGCAGGTAGATGGCGAAGCTGCCGGGGCCGCCCCGCGCCTTCACGGCTTCCATCGCCCGGCGCCACTCGGTCCAGCTCTTCGGCATGGCGGCGTAGCCGGCGCGCGCCAGCAGGTCGCTCCGGTAGAAGAGCACGCGGGTGTCCACGTACCACGGCACGCCGAGCAGCCGGCCGTCGTTCCGGTTGGTGGCCCAGATCCCGCCGAAGTATGCCGCCGAGTCCACCAGCGGGGAGGCGTCCACGAAGGAGTCGAGCGGGGCCAGCGCCTCCAGCGCCGCGAACTCCGGGATCCAGGTGTTGCCGAGCTGCGCCACGTCGGGCGTGGTGCGGCCCACGTGGGCCGTGAGGAGTTTCTCGTGCGCGGCGGTCCACGGCATTTGCTGCACCACCACCCGGATGCCCGGGTGGGTGCGCTCGAAGGCCGGCACCAGCCCCGCCACCACCTCGCCCTCGCGGCCGAAGGCCCAGAAGCGGAGCGTGACGCCCTCCTCCGCCGGCCCGGCGCAGCCCAGCAGCCCCGCCAGCACCAGCGCCATCGCGCCGGTGGTGCCGGGGTGCCGCGACGGACCGGGGCCGAGGATCACGGCGTCAGCCACCCGCCGCGGAAGCCCGCCCGCCTGAGCCCCGTCACCAGGTACGGGCTCTTCCGCATGTACTTCCAGACCAGGTCGCTCCGGTAGTTGGCGCTCATGGCCAGGATCGGCCCCTGGTCGATGCCCAGGTAGTCGGTGTCGAACCACCCGGTGTCGGCCACGATGACGCCGTGCTGCGCCCGGGTCGCGAAGCGATAGGTGGGGTTGAAGGCATCGAGGAAGCCGTACTGGCCGAAGAGCCGGTCGCCGTAGCGGCGGCGCATTTCGAGCAGCGCCGGCAGCACCACCTCGGGCGCGAAGGGCAGGCTCCCCGCGGCGGCCGTCGGCGCGATCGTGCCGTCGTCCCGCACCTCGGTGTAGGAGGCGCCGCGCGCGGCGTAGGTGAAGAAGCGGCGGGGCGTGCCGTTCACCGACAGCGTGGTGTCGAGCGGGCCGTCGGAGGCGGAGAGCCCCCAGAGGTGCTCGCCGTAGCCGCGCCACCCCATCGGGTTGTCCATCGCATAGCGGCGCTGCGCCAGCGTGGCCCGCCGGCTGTTCTCGAAGTAGTCGATGCCCCGCGCCTGCATGTACGCATCCTGGATGCCGCGGAAGTCCACCCAGGCCTGGCTGTAGTGGTGGCCAAAGAGCGGGGCGAAGCCCACGTGATCCTGGCCGTAATAGCTGCCCCACGTGTACGTGCGCGTCCACGCGGGCCACGCCGCCGAGTCGAGCGGGAAGGTTGGCGAGCCGAGGCCGAGCAGGTACACCAGCATGGCCTCGTTGTAGCCGGTCCAGTCGAGCGGCGTCCACCCGTCCTCGGGACGCCAGCCCATGGCCACGAGCGGCGGGTGCCGCGTCGCGGCCCACTGCCAGTTCGCGCGGCGGTAGAGGGAGTCGGCCAGGGCGCGGATCTCCGCCTCCTCCGTGCCGGGGCCGTCGAAGTACTGCTGGCAGAAGAGCGCCCCGGCAAGGAGCAGCGCCGTGTCCACCGTCGAGAGCTCGACATCCCGGTACCGGAGCCCGGACGCCATGTCGAGGAAGTGATAGAAGAAGCCCTGGTACCCGGCGATGCCGGCGCTCCCCGGGCCCTGCGGCGCGTGCCAGAGGAACTGCAGCGTGGCGAGGGTGCGCGCCGCGCCCTCCGCCCGCGTGATGTACTGGTGCTCGATCCCGACCGGGTAGGCCGTCAGCGCAAAGCCGATCGCCGCGACGCTCGAGAAGCTCGGCGTGGGCCAGCGATCCGGCGTGAGGCCCGTCGCCGGGTCGCTCCGTTCCCAGAAGAAGGCGAACGTTCGCTGGTCCAGCGTGTCGAGGAAGGCGCCCGCCTCGGGCGGGATGCCCCCGGGATCGGTGGGCCGGTCCGGGCTCGCGCCGCAGGCGGCCAGCAGGCAGGCAACGGCGAGCGGCAGGAGCGGGCGGGGAAGGTGCGGCATGCGGTGCCCCCGAGGGGGTGAAGCGCGCGGGGCACCCCGAGAGGTGCCCCGCGGCTTGGTGAGGACGACTAGAAGTTGTACTCCATGCCCAGCTGCCAGCGGCGGGCGTCGCTCACCACGCAGCTCGCCTTCCCGAAGTTCGGGTCGGTCTTGGAGCCGGTGTTGTAGCAGCCGTAGTTCTGGAAGTTGAACACGTTGAAGAGGTCCACGGTGACGCCCAGCTGGTTCCCGCCGAAGTTCGGGAAGTCCTTGCGGATGCGCATGTCCACCATGCGGTAGGCGAAGGCCCCGGGGATGATGAAACCGTACCGCTTCGGCGTAAAGCCCCCGCGCTCGTAGCCGGCGCCGCAGAAGCGGGCCGGGCAGCCCACGTCCTGGCGGTTGCCGGTGCCGAGGGTGATCAGGCCGCTCCACTGGATGCCGTACAGGAAGGGCACGTCGGTGATCCAGTTGGTGACGATGCGGACCTTCTCGTCGTTGGCCGGGTGGCGCGGGATGTTCTTGGTGTTCGGGAACGCGAAGAGGTCGCCGAGGGCGTCGACCCCCTGCAGCTCCCGCTCGGCATACGTCAGGGCGAAGCCGACGCCCCAGCCGAAGTTCTCGCTCGAGCGGCGGTACGGGCGGTCCACCTGCAGCTGGAGCGCGTCGTACCACGTCTTCCCGTCATTGGTGCTGTAGATGAAGTTGCTGAAGCCGTGCGCGCCGAGGTTGAAGCTGGTGCAGCACGAGCCGTTGGGGTTGAGCCCGAAGTTGGCCCAGTTGAGCGTCAGCTGGTCGGTGCCCCGGACCCCGGCGTAGGTGGCCGACACGGCCCAGTTCCCGAGCAGCCGGCGGACGCCGAGGTTCCACTGCCGCGACTTCGGGGTCTTGATGTCCTTGTCGATCAGCCAGGCCTCCGGCGTGCCGAAGGTGCCCACGAGCTGGTCCAGCTGGGTGCGGCTGGCCGTCAGGTAGGAGTCGCTCCACGCGGCCTCGCCGGCGCCCGGGGTGCTGTCCGGGTGGGCGAAGTTCACCGTGTAGGTGGGGTGGCTGAGCTTCAGGGTCTCGTCCACCGCCACGTCGAACAGCGTGCGGTCGTAGTAGATGCCGAAGCCGCCGAAGATCGTGGTCTTGCCGGCCGCGTCGAGCGCGTACGAGAAGCCGAGGCGCGGCTGGATGTTGCCGTAGTCGGGCTTCCGGTTGCTGCCGGTGCTGATGTAGCGGTTGAGGTCCAGCGGGTTCGGCAGCGAGTCGTTGTAGCGGGTCAGCGTGTCGATGACGTTCTGCGGCGTCTTGTAGTCGGTGTTGATCATGTTCGTCTCGACGTCCCACCGGACGCCGATGTTGAACGTGAGCCGCGACGTCGGGCTCCAGTCGTCCTGCAGGTAGAGGCCGAGCTGGAGGTTGTTCTTGTCGAGGTTCGGGTTGCCCGTGCCGTAGACCAGCTGGTAGGGGTTCCGGAACGCGTACGAGAGCGCGCCCACGCTGTCCTTGTACATGAAGCGCGGGGTGCCGTCGTTGTCCTTCACGATGTCGTACTTCACGAAGTCGGCGCTCACGCCCGCCTTGAGGACGTGCTCACCGCCCGCCCGCCAGCCCGAGTAGGTCAGGTCGTTGCGCAGGCCGATGCGCCGCTGCACGAAGTCCTGCGTGCTCAGGTCGCTCCCGATCCGGTTGTCGGTGTTGTTGTACTGGTACACCCGGCTCGCCAGGCCCGTGGTGGCCGGCTCCGGGTTCCGCTGGAACCGGGAGTAGTCGATCTTGGCCTCGTTGAGCCAGGCGCCGCTGGTGTAGGTGTGGCGCAGCTGCCCGATGCTCACGTTCTGCCGGAAGTTCACCGCCGACTGGAACGACCGGGTGCCGCCGAAGTCGCGCTCGTCGGTCTCGTGCCGCTGGTTGAAGCTGAACTCGAAGGTGGAGTTGGGCGACCGGACGTAGGTCAGCTTGCCGAAGCCCAGGGTGGAGCGGAACGGCGAGGTGAAGGCGCCGTTGTACCTGGTGAGGTTCACCGTGTCGAGCGCGGGGAAGCCCGTCGGCGGGGTGAGCATCGTCACCCGGTTCTCGCGGTTCTGGTAGTTCCCCTCGTAGGAGCCGAAGAAGAACAGCCGGTCGCGGATCAGCGGGCCGCCCACGTTGAAGCCGGCCAGGTAGCGGGCGTACTCGGGCTCGCGGAAGTTCGGGTTGGTCTTCTTGTCGGCGCGCTGGAAGGTGTCGAGCGCCACGAACGACTTGTTCTGGTAGCTGAAGAAGGCGCCGCCCTCCCACCGGTTGGTGCCGGAGCGGGTGGTGGCGGTGATGATCGAGCTCGACGCCTTCTGGTACTCCGCCTTGAAGTTCTGGCTGATGACCCGGTACTCCTGGATGGCGTTGCGCGGGAAGGGGTTGCCGCGGCTGGCATCCTGGCCGGCGACGCCGCCGGTGGTCAGGTCGTTCTTGAGGCTGGTGCCATCAATGAAAACGTTTACAGCGTTGGCCGACTGGCCGCCGCCCTGGAAGGTCCGGAAGCCCGTCGCGTTCACCCGGTCCTCCGCCGCCGTGATGCCCGGCGCCAGCGCGGCGAGGTCCAGGAAGTTCCGGCTCGGGGTCGGCAGCCGCTCGATCTGCTCCTGCGTCACGTTGGTCGCCACTTCCGAGGTGCGGGTCTCGATGGTCGGCGGGGTGGCCACCACGGCCAGCTCCTCCAGCGTCACCGCCTGCTCGCTCAGGGCAAAGTTCTCGAGCGCCGTGGCGCCGATCAGCACCCGCACCCGCCGCGCCTGCGGCGCATGGCCGATGTGCCGGACCGACACCTCGTACAGGGCGGGCGCCAGGCCGGGGAGGACGTAGGACCCGTCCGCCCGGCTGGTGGCCCGGCGGGTGACGCCGGTCTCGGGGTTCAGGGCCGAGATCTCGGCCTCCGCCACGGGGGCGCCGCCCGAGGTGATGGCGCCGCGGATTGTGCCGGTGGTGGTCTGGGCGCCGAGCGGCAACGCCCAGAGGATGACGGCGAGCAATGCTGCCACTCGCCGCACCCAGCGAACACTGGTCAAGGTGGTCATGGAATCTCCCTCATGGGGGTGGGGGTGAGCGCTCCGCACGACCGCCGCACCACGAGCGTGGTGGCGAGGGTCTCGCGGCGAAGGTCCCGGTCGGCCGGCGCCCGGAGGGCGGCCAGCAACCGTTCGGTGGCACGCGCGCCGAGCGCGCTGATGTCTACATGGACCGAGGTCAGCGGCGGGTCCACATAGCGGGCCATCGGGATGTCGTCAAAGCCGGCCACGGCGACGTCCTCGGGCACCTTTCGCCCGTGGTCGCGACAGGCGCTCAGCGCGCCGATGGCCATGCAGTCATTGGCGGCGAAGATCGCCGTCGGCGGTTCCGGAAGGGCAAGCAGCCGGAGCGCGGCGGCGTGCCCGCTCTCCTCGCTGAAGTCGCCCGCGACCTCGTAGTCGGGGCGCCAGGGGAGCCCCGCCTCGCCGAGCCCCTGGCGATAGCCGCGGCGCCGCTCCTCGGCGTCATAGTTCCGGGCCGCCCCGCCCACCAGCGCGATGCGGCGATGCCCGAGGCCGGCCAGGTGCGCCACCATCGCCTGGGCCCCCTCGGCGTTGGCCACCGCCAGGCTCGCGTAGGCCGCATCGCTCGGGGGGCCATTCAGCAGGACCACCGGGAACCCGGAGGGGAGACTCCGCGCGGCGGCCCCGGCATCGAGGTCCGGCGACATGACGATCAGCCCGTCCACCCGCCCACGCATGGAGCGGAGCGCCGCCTCCAGCCCGTGGCTCTCGCCGCGCAGGCTCGAGACCAGCAGGTGGTAGCCGGCCCGCTGCGCCGCCCCGTCCACGCCGCGGATCACCTCGGAGAAGAACTCGCCGTAGAGATCCGGCAGCAGCACGCCGAGGGTGTGGGTGCGGCTCGTGATCAGGCTGCGCGCCGCGCCGTGGGGCGAGTACCCCAACTGCTCGGCCGCGGCACGCACCCGGTCGCGGGTATCCTCCCGCACGGGGGCGGAGCTGTTGTAGACCCGGGACACGGTGGCGACCGAGACCCCGGCCGCGCGTGCCACGTCCTTGATCGTCGCCATAGTCAGCTAGGTACTGCGAGGAGAGCAACGGTCGCCGCGCACTGGCGGTGGGCGGCGGCCGCAGGACTGCGTTGGAGCGTGCTGCGCCCGGGTTGGCTCCCGCAGGCGCATGTAATCGTTTACATCGCGACACGATTTTGTCAAGAATTCGGGCCAGTCTTGGCCTAGTCGAATACCGACCGCGGATACCGTGATTGCCGCGCCCGGTGCAGCCAGTAGGCAAGCCCGAGCAGCGCCACGCCCCGCAGCGGCCACACCATCCCGGCGCTCAGGCCCAGCCCGCGCCGGAGACTCTCCGAGGCAAACCAGTAGTAGCCACTGGCGGCGGCCCAGGCCAGCCACGGTAGCGCCGCGCGGGCGCCCCACTGGAACAGCCCCACGCCGGTCAGCACCAGCAGCCAGCTCACGCCGAAGCCCAGCAGCGTCGGCCCGTAGGCCTGGGTCACGCTCACGTCCACTTCGCGTGGCACCAACCCGAAACCCACCACGAAGCCGGGGAAGCCGGCCAGGAACGCGCCGTACGGCCGGCAGGGCCACCAGGGCGACGGGCCGATCATCGCCAGGAAGGCGCTGCCCGGTGCCCGGTCGGGGCAGCCCGCCGGGATGCAGCGGGTGCAGGGACCGCAGCGCTGGTCACCGAGTGCGAGGAGGGGAGCCTGACCGTAGAGCCGCTCCACCGGAAGGACGGGGCAGATGGCGTTGCAGAATCCCGCCTTCACGTCGCGCCCGCGCCCGAGGAGGACGGCGAGCAGCACCAGGCCCACGAGCAGGAGGAGGAGTGCCTGCGGGTCGTGCTCCAGTACCAGGTGGCGGAGCGGGACCAGGATGCCGAGGAGGAGCAGCCCTACCACACCGGCGGCCTCGGAGGCCGGTCGGTCGAGGGGGCGCCCCTCCCCTGGCCGTGCGGCGAGGAGCCCGGCCGTGGCCAGTGGACAGGCGGCGCGCCAGATGGAGGGCGAGAGGAAGAAGGTCGCGGGCAGGAGCGGGATGACCACCTGCCACAGCAGCCGGAGGGTGAGCGCCGGGTCCGCCACCAGACCGGCACCGACGGCCAGAAAGCCGAGCACCCCCGGCCACTGGAGCCGGCGGCGGAGCAGGTTGGGGGCGGGGAGGGCGGGGTGGTCCGGCGGGGGCGCCACGGTCATGTCCGAGAACCTTGCTCCCGGTGGATGAAGCCCGGGTGAGCGGCAGGTGAAGCACCGGAGCGCGGGGCGCCTAATGTTTGACAGGATGCGGTCTTATGGCTAGGTTGTTGGCCTCCTTCCGCCCGGGCCCTTGGGCGGTGGTCCAGCAGCATGGCAGTCGCATGGGAGCTGGCAGTGGCCGGGTCCCATTTTTTCGTCACGCAGGCCCGTCCGGCCAGGGCGCCGGGCAGCGGTCCACGACCTCGGGAAGTAAGGACACATGGAAATCATCCTCGGCGAAGACGATCGGATCGAGTGGGCGCTCAAGGCCTTCCGCCGGAAGCTGGCCAAGTCCGGCATCCTGGCCGAGGTCAAGCGTCGGCGGCACTACCTCAAGCCCAGCGTGGCCAAGGCCGTGAAGGCGGCCGAAGCGCGCCGGCGCCGCCGCAAGGCGGCCCGCCGCAGCGAGGGCTGAGCCGCCGGGGATCCCGATCCCCACGCCGGCTGCACGTGTCACGGGACCGCCTCGGCGGTCCCGTTTGCGTTGTCCCCTCCCGGGGCCGGGCCCCCGCCGGTTCCGGCTTCCTCCTCCCGTGACCGGGCGCTATCTTCTCCGCGCCAGTCCGCGCCCAGTGCGCGCACACCCTTTGCCTGAGGGCTCCCCCGGTGACATCCCCCGTAGCCTCCAACGGCCATCTCGAGCCGGTGGACACTCTGTACAGCCGCGACGTCTTCTCGCCGGCTGTCATGCGTCAGCGCTTGCCCAAGGACGTGTTCAAGCGCCTGCTCCGGACCATCGACCGGGGCGAGCCGCTGGACCCCAGCGTGGCCGACATCGTCGCGGCGGCCATGAAGGACTGGGCCATCGAGAACGGCGCCACGCACTACACGCACTGGTTCCAGCCGCTGACCGGCTCCACGGCGGAGAAGCACGACAGCCTGATCACGCCGGACGGCCAGGGCGGGGTCATCCTCAACTTCTCGGGCGCGGACCTGGTGCAGGGTGAGCCGGATGCGTCGAGCTTCCCGTCGGGCGGGCTCCGCGCGACGTTCGAGGCCCGCGGCTACACGGCGTGGGATGCCACGAGCCCCGCCTTCCTGCATCGCATCCCGAACGCCGTCACCCTCGTCATCCCCACCGGGTTTGTCTCGTGGACCGGCGAGGCGCTCGACACCAAGATCCCGCTCCTCCGCTCGGTGGAGGCGCTGTCGCACCAGGCGCTGCGGATCCTGCGGCTCTTCGGCACCGACACCGGCGTGGGCCGGGTGTACACCACGGTGGGCCCGGAGCAGGAGTACTTCCTCGTTGACCGCGAGCTGTACTGGAAGCGGCCCGACCTCGTGATCACGGGCCGGACCCTCTTCGGCGCCAAGCCGCCCAAGGGCCAGCAGCTCGAGGACCACTACTTCGGCAGCATCCCCGAGCGCGTCCTCGCCTGCATGGCCGAGGTGGAGCGGGAGCTCTGGGCCCTCGGCGTGCCGGTGAAGACCCGCCACAACGAGGTGGCGCCGGCGCAGTACGAGATCGCGCCGATCTTCGAGGCGAGCCAGCTGGGCAGCGACCACCAGATGCTCACCATGGAAGTGCTGCGCCGGGTGGCGCCGCGGCACGGCCTGGCGGCCATCCTGCACGAGAAGCCGTTCGCGGGCGTCAACGGCTCGGGCAAGCACAACAACTGGTCCATGTCCACGGACGCGGGCCACAACCTGCTCGACCCGCAGGACGACACCCACACCAACATGCAATTCCTGGTGTTCCTGGTGTCGGTGATCCGCGCGGTGGACCTCAATGCCGAGCTGCTGCGCGGCTGCATCGCCTCGGCGGCGAACGACCACCGCCTCGGCGCCAACGAGGCCCCGCCGGCCATCATCTCCATCTTCCTCGGCGACATGCTCCAGGACATCCTGGACCAGGTGGAGAAGGGCCAGCTCAAGCGCACCCTCAAGGGCGGCACCATCGACCTGGGCGCGCGCACGCTGCCCACGCTGCCGCGGCACTCGGGCGACCGCAACCGCACCTCGCCCTTTGCCTTCACGGGCAACAAGTTCGAGTTCCGCGCGGTGGGCTCGAGCGCGTCGATCGCGTTCCCCAACACGGTGCTCAACACCATCGTGGCCGAGTCGCTCGACTACGTGGCGACGGAGCTGGAGCGGGCGGTCGGCAAGAGCGCGACCCCGACCCGGGTGCAGGCGGCCGCCATGGCGCTGCTCAAGAAGCTGGTGAAGCAGCACAAGCGGGTGCTCTTCGGCGGCGACGGCTACTCGCAGGCGTGGCACGCGGAGGCGGAGAAGCGCGGCCTCCCGCACCTGCGCGACACGGTCGATAGCCTCAAGGCGCTCACCGCGGCCCGGCATGCGGCGCTGTTCAAGAAGTACGGCGTGCTCAGCAAGCAGGAGTACGACAGCCGCATCACCGTGGCCTACGAGAAGTACAACAAGGAGCTCACGATCGAGGCCGAGACGATGGTCACCATCGCCCGGACCCAGATCCTGCCGGCGGTGCTCCGCCACCAGGCGCTGCTGGCCCAGGCCGTCGGGAGCACCGAGGCCGCCGGCGTGAAGTGCGGCGAGACCTCGGCGGCGCTCGGCGAGTTCGTGAACCTCGTTGCCCGGTTCCAGGAGGCGCTCGCGGCGCTCGAGAAGGCCGTCGCCCACGGCGACGACGATTTCGCGAAGCACGCCGCGTGGATCCGCGACAAGGTCAAGCCGGCGATGAGCACCCTCCGCACCTACGCGGACGCGCTCGAGACGCAGGTGGCCGCGGACCTCTGGCCGCTGCCGACCTATCGCCAGCTGCTGTTCCTCAAGTAGCGGCAGCATCCGCTGGACGGAGTGCCAACCCGCCGGGGCCGCAGCAATGCGGCCCCGGCGTCGTTGCACCCGGGGAGGGCCCGCCGGTCAGCCCGAGATCGGCTCCGCCGCGCGGCGGCCCTCGAGGGCGTCGCGCACCGTCTGCAGGAGGTCGGGGGTGGTGAAGGGCTTGGCCAGGAAGGTGACCTCCGGGCCCACCACGCCGCGCGCGATCATCGTGTCATCGGTGTAGCCCGACATGTAGACCACCTTCACCGCCGGGTGGGTGTGCCGGAGCCGGTCCACCAGCTCCGGGCCCGACAGATGGGGCATGACCACGTCCGTCAGGATCAGGTCCACGGCCCCGGCCCGCGCGGCCTGGTCAAGCGCGTCCTTGCCGTCGGCGGCCGTCACCACGGCATACCCATGGCGGAGAAGGAGCTTCTCCACCAGCCCGCGCACGTTGGCCTCGTCCTCGACGAGGAGGATGGTGCCGTTGCCCGCGGGGAGCGCGGGCGGGGCGGCCAGCGGGGCCCGGGGCGCCGGCTCCCCGGCCCCGGCGCGGGGCAGGTAGACCCGGAACACCGTCCCGCGCCCCACCTCGCTGTGGACCGCCACGTAGCCGCCGCTCTGCTTCACGATGCCGTAGACGGTCGCGAGGCCGAGGCCCGTGCCGCGGCCCTGTTCCTTGGTGGTGAAGAACGGCTCGAAGATGCGGGCCTGGGTCTCGGAATCCATCCCGGTGCCGGTGTCGCTCACCGCCAGCATCACGTAGGCCCCGGGCCGGGCCCCGGGGTGGAGCCCGGCGAACTCCTCGTCGAGCTCCGCGTTGGCGCACTCGAGCGTGATGGTGCCGCGACCGGCGATGGCGTCCCGGGCGTTCACCACCAGGTTGAGCAGGACCTGCTCCACCTGCACCGGGTCGGCCAGGGCGTAGCCCACGCCCGGCCGGGTCCGCACGCCGAGGGCGATCTCCTCGCCGATCAGGCGGCGGAGCATCGCCGCCATGTCCTGCGCCACCACCTGCAGGTCGAGCGCGCGTGGCTGCATCACCTGCCGCCGGCTGAAGGCGAGGAGCTGGCGGGTGAGCGCCGTGGCGCGCTCGCTGGCGCGGCGCACCTCCATCAGGTCCGCGCGCACCGCGTCGTGCCCCGGCAGCGCCTCGATCGCCAGCGAGGTGTAGTTCCCGATGACGGTGAGCAGGTTGTTGAAGTCGTGCGCGATGCCGCCGGCGAGGCGTCCCACCGCCTCCATCTTCTGGGCCTGCAGCAGTTGCTCCTGGCTCTTGCGGAGCGCCTCCTCGGTGCCGCGCAGTTCGTGCACGTAGGTGAGCGCATGGCACCCGCTCGCGAGGATGGTGTAGGCGATCAGGTTGCCGGTGAACGTCTCCTCGGTCAGGCGCGCCAGCAGGGCGCCGAAGCCCGTGCCGGGCGCCCAGCCCAGCAGGTGCCAGACCATGGTGTTGCCCAGGGCCACGAGCGCGCCGAGACCCGAGGCGCCTGCGAGGTGGCGGAGCAGGAGTTGCGGCGCCGGGAGCCGGTGCCAGCGACCGCAGAGGGCGTGGAGGAGGGGGAACAGCAGGGTCCAGCAGAGCCCGGGCAGCAGATGATGGAGGAGGTCGGCCGCGAGCCCGCCGGACGGCTCCACGTGAACGTGCTCGCCGGCCTCGAGCACGCCCATCGCCACGCCCAGCAGGAAGACGACCACGAGAAGCGACCGCGACGGCCGCGGCACATGCCGGGATGCCATGCCCCCCAGTATCGGCACCGGGCCCGTCCCGCATGATGGCCGGGGCCCGCGCCGCCGGCGGGCGGCGCCTCAGGCGTGCTCGGGCCAGCTGGCCTCGACCGCGCTGGCCGCGGCCATCATTTCCTTCGCCGCGCCCACGAAGGGCAGCAGCTCGGCCAGGTTGCCCTTGGTGAGCTTGAGTCTTCCCGTCAGGATGGCCATGAGCGGCGCCAGCCGCCCGTCGAGCAGCGCCTGCCAGTTGCTGCGGGTGGCCGACAGCACGTAGCGGCTCTCGGCCTCGTCGGCCGGCGTGGCGGCGCGGGCGGCGCGGCACTCCCCATGGTGAAGGTCCAGCAGCACCCGCAGGTCCTGTTCCGCCGGGGTGTCGCCGAGCATGGCGAGCAGCAGGGCGCCTTCCCAGGCGCGGCCCGCCTCCCGATAGGTGGGACTGGCGTTGATGGCGGCGGCGACGGCCGCCGCCCAGGCGTCGGAGAAGACGATGTACGGCACGGTACGTCCGGGTGAAGTCCGGCGGGAAGCTAGCGACGGCCCCCGCCACGGGCGAGGCGGCCGCCCGCGCGCCGGGTCACGCCGGCCGCCCCGGGAGCAGGGGCCACTGCTGCGTGACGCAGTGGAAGGAGCCGAGCCCCCAGACCAGGTCGACGGAGTCGACGGGCACCACGCGGCGGCCGGGGAAGCACCCGGCGAGCACGGCCTGCGCCTGCGCGTCCGTGGCCGGGTGGTAGGCCGGCATCAGCACCAAGCCGTTGGCGATGTAGAAATTGGCGTAGCTGGCCGGGAGCCGCTGGTCGTCCTGGTACATGGCGGGCGGCATGGGGAGCGTGAGGATGCGGAAGGGGCGGCCGTCCTGGTCGCGCATCTGGCGCAGGCGCTCGAGGTTGTCGCGCAGCGGGTGGTAGTTGGCGTCGCGGGGATCGTCCTCCACCACCGTGACGATCGTGGAGGGATCGGTGAAGCGGGTGAGGTCGTCCACGTGGCCGTCGGTGTCGTCGCCCTCGATGCCGTCGCCGAGCCAGAGGATGTGGGTGACGCCGAGGTAGTCGGCCAGGTGCTGCTCGATGCGGGCGCGGTCGAGCCCCGGGTTCCGGTTGGGGTTGAGCAGGCAGCTCTCGGTGGTGAGCAGCGTGCCCGCGCCGTTCACGTCGAGGCTCCCGCCCTCCATGACGATGCCGGGGCTGAAGACCTTGATCCCGTACTTCTTCCCGACCCGGGTGGGGATCACGTCGTCGTCGTCGAAGGGCGGGTACTTGCCGCCCCAGGCGTTGTAGCCCCAGTCGATGATCGCCTCCTCGCTCCGGCCCGAGGCCGTCTCCCGCTGCACGAAGATGGGGCCGTGGTCGCGGCACCACGCGTCGTTGGTGGGGTTGTGGTGAAAGACCACGGCCCCGGGCCCCACGCGCTTGCCGAGCGGGATCCCCGCCCCGGTGAGCCGGCCACGGACCTCCTCTTCCATGGCCTCGTCCCGGACGTTGATGTGCACCTCCTCCTGCGGCGCCAGGTGGCGCACGATCTCGCAGAACACGCCGGGCACGGGCGCAAACTTGCCCGGCCACGACGCCTCCTTGTGGGGCCAGGAGAGGAAGGTGCCGCGGTGCGGGGCCCATTCAGGGGGCATCCGGAAGCCGGCGGCGGCGGGGGAGCCGGGGGTGAAGCGGGTCATGGCAGGCGGGGCGAGGCGATGGGATCAGTCGATGTAGCGCCGGGTAATGTCGCCGTAGCTCTCCACCCGCCGGTCCCGGAGGAACGGCCAGTGGGTGCGCGCGAAGTCGGTGCGCGAGGGGTCGATGGGGACGATCAGGATCTCTTCGCCGGTGCCGGCCTTGGCGAGGATCTCGCCGTTGGGTGCCGCGACGAAGCTGCCGCCCCAGAACTCGATCCCCTGGTTGGGTCCCGGCTCCACCCCCACGCGGTTCACCGCGCACACGTACACGCCGTTGGCGATGGCGTGGCTCCGCTGGATGGTTTCCCATGACGCCTGCTGCGCCGCGCCGTACTCCGCCTTCTCCGGCACCAGCCAGCCGATGGCCGTGGGATAGAACAGCACCTGCGCGCCGGTGAGCGCCGTCAGGCGCGCCGCCTCCGGGTACCACTGGTCCCAGCAGATCAGCACGCCCGCCTTGCAGTACTTCGTGTCCCACGACCGGAAGCCGAGGTCGCCGGGCGTGAAGTAGAACTTCTCGTAGTAGTTCGGGTCGTCCGGGATGTGCATCTTCCGGTACTTCCCGAGGTAGCTGCCGTCGGCGTCGAGGATGGCGGTGGTGTTGTGGTAGAGCCCCTCCGCCCGCTTCTCGAACAGCGAAGCGATGAGCACGACACCGAGTTCCCCCGCCAGCTTGCCGAGCGCCTCCGTGCTCGGCCCGGGGATGGGCTCGGCCAGCTTGAAGAACTCGTGGTCCTCGGTCTGGCAGAAGTAGCGGCTCCGGAAGAGCTCCGGGAGGCAGACCACGGTGGCGCCGCGCCGGGCGGCCTCGCGCACGCCGGCGATGGCGCGCGCCATGTTGTCGGCCGGATCGGCCGACATGTGCATCTGCACCAGACCGAGGACGGTCGGGGCGGGAGAGGGCTTGGGCATGGCGCAAAGATAGGGCGGGGCAGGGGTTAGGTGAATTGGCGGCCCCGAAGCGGCCCGGGACACCCCGCGGCGCCCCGGGCCTGAAGCGAATTTCACGTCGCACTCATGCCGCCGACGGCCGGCCATCGGTAGCGTCGAGCGCCCTGTGAGGCTCCGTCGTGATCCCGCATCCCCCGTTCGCCAGCCAGCTGACGTTGGAGGACGAGCTGCGCGCCTTCGAGGCGCTGCAGCCCCGGCTGGCGCACGTCTGGTCCCACCTGGCCCAGGAGAGCGACCAGCCGAGCACCACCGTGGTGGTGCCGTCACTCACCCTGGACCCGAAGGGGCTCGAGCGCCTCGAGGGGGCGGCGTACTACGAGGAGCGGCTCCTCTTCCTGCTGATCCGGCTCCGCAACCCGCGGGCACGGGTGGTGTACGTCACCAGCCAGCCGGTGCATCCGCTCATCCTGGATTACCTGCTGCAGCTGCTGCCCGGGATCCCCGCCAGCCATGCCCGCCAGCGGCTCACGATGCTCTGCGCGCACGACGCCTCGCCGCGGCCGCTCACGCAGAAGATCCTCGAGCGGCCCCGGCTCATCGAACGGATCCGCCGGGCCGTGGGCGATCCCGGGCAGGCGTTCCTCTCCGTCTTCAACGCCACGCCCCTCGAGCGGCGCCTGGCCGTCCTGCTCGGCATCCCGCTCAACGGCGTGGACCCGGCGCTGGCCCACCTCGGCAGCAAGTCCGGGAGCCGGCAGGTGTTCCGCGCCGCCGGCGTGCCGCTCCCGGACGGCGCCGAGGGCCTGCGCGACGAGCGGGACATTCTCGAGGCGCTGGCCGCGCTCAAGGCCCGCCGGCCCGCGCTCCGGCGCGCCATGCTCAAGCTCGACGAGGGGTTCTCCGGGGAGGGCAACGCCGTGTTCACCTTCCCCGCGTCCGGCGGCCCGGGCGCGCTGGCGTCCGCCCTCGGGGCGCTCCGCTGCGTGGCCCCCGGCGAGGACAGCGCCGGGTTCCTCGCCAAGTTCCGCGCCATGGGCGGCGTGGTGGAGGCCTTCCTCGAGGCGCGCGAGGTGCAGAGCCCGAGCGCCCAGCTCCGCACCAACCCCAACGGGGGCGTGATGCTGCTGAGCACCCACGACCAGCTGCTCGGCGGCGCCGAGGCCCAGATCTTCGAGGGCTGCCGCTTCCCCGCGGCCGACGGCTACCGGCGCGAGGTGCAGGACCTGGGGCTCCGCGTGGGCCGGGTGCTCGCGGACCTGGGGGTGGTGAGCCGCTTCGGGGTGGACTTCCTGGCCACGCGCGACGACCCGGCCGCGCCCTGGCAGCTCCATGCCATCGAGATCAACCTGCGGCTCGGCGGCACCACCCACCCCTTCCTGGCGCTCCGCTTCCTCACCGGCGGCGAGCTCGACCCGGCCAGCGGCCTCTTCCGCTCCCCGAGCGGCCGCCCCAAGTACTATCGCGCCACCGACAACCTGCACTCGCCGCGCTACCGCGGGCTCCTCCCGGAGGACCTGCTCGAGATCACCACCATCAACCAGCTCAACTTCGACCACCGGCGCGAGACGGGGGTCCTCTTCCACCTGATCGGCGCGCTCTCCCAGTACGGCAAGCTCGGCCTCACCGCCATCGGCAACAGCCACGCCGAGGCGGATGCGCTCTACCAGCGCGCCCTCGACATCCTCGAGGTCGAGACCCGCTTCGGCTGATGCGAAAAGGGCCAGGCGCCGGCAGGCGCCTGACCCTTTCCCCTGAGGGGCGCCGGTCCGGCTGGCGCCACCCCCTACCGTGCCGCCCCGCCGCTCACTGGCAGGCCGAGCCCGACCAGGTCCCGGAGCTGCTCCCAGTGTCGTAGCTCCCGGACACGTCGTTCCCGTTGCGCGTGCCGGTGGCGATGGTCTGGCCCTGGGTGGTGATGGTCAGGTTGCCGTTCCCATTGGCCGACCCGGCGAGCGGGATCACGCCGCTGCCGTCCTGGGGATACGCCTCACCGGTGATGCTGCCGCCGGAGATGAAGAAGCTGAAGGTGCCGTTGATGCTGCCGTCATCGTCCTCGTCGTAGGTGCCGCAGAAGACGGCCGGCGCGTTGCCCGACGTGGTGACGAAGGTCCCCTGCGCGCCGCCCGGGCCGGTCCAGGCGCCGGAGAGGCCACCGTTCCCGTCGTAGGTGCCGCCGAAGGTGAAGCCACCGCCGGTGGCGGCGAGGTCGCCGGTTGCGGGGTCGTAGCTGCCGGTCAGCGAGGAGGTACCGCCGAAGGTGACGGTGCCGGTGAGGTTCACCGGGCTCCGCAAGCCCGCGGCCCCGGCGGGCGGCGCCGGCGCGCCCGTCTCCACCACGAACTCGACCGAGCCGGAGCTCTGGCCGTCGTCCGACGAGATGATGCCCGCGAAGGTGGTCTGGTTGTTGTTGGGGCCGCCGCCGCCGTCCCCGTCCCCACCGCAGGCCGCGGCGATGGCGAGGAGCGAGGTGAGCGCGAGGAACCTGCCCGAGCGGGACAGTTGGGTGAACATGAGAGACTCCTGTGAAGAGGGGGGCCCCCAGGGGAGGGGCCTGACGGTGGAGGTTGCCTGGGCGTACCTTAGGCCATCGGCGTTAATCCGCCGTGCGGGACGCGTTAACTGCTTGCCCGGATGATGGTTTCCCCACTTCCCCAGTCATGATTCGATTCCTTGCCCTCGGGCCAGCCGACCTGCGGGGTGCCGACGGCGCCCCGGTGGACGCCGTCCTGACCCAGCCCAAGCGCACCGCGGTGCTGCTGGCCTTGGCGCTCGGGGCCGGCCCCGGGGGCGGGCTCGTCCGGCGCGACGCGCTCCTGCCGCTCTTCTGGCCGGACTCGAGCGAGGAGAAGGCCCGCAACTCCCTCCGGCAGGCGGTCCATCAGCTCCGCCGGGCACTGGGGGAGGAGGTCATCGTGGGCCGGGGGGCGGAGGAACTGGGGGTGGACCGCGACCGGCTCTGGTGCGATGCGGTGGCGTTCTCCGAGGCGCTCGCCGCCGGCCGGCTGGAGGAGGCGCTGGGCCTCTATCGAGGGGAGCTCGCGGCCGGCTTGCACGTGGCGGACTGTCCCGAGTTTGCCGAGTGGCTGGATGGGGAGCGCCGGCGGCTGCGGCGGGAGGCCATCGGCGCCGCCGGCCGGCTGGCGGAGGCGGCGTGGGAGGCCGGCGCGGTGGCCACCGCCCTCGGGTGGGCCCGCCGGGCGGTGGCGCTGGCCCCGCTCGAGGAGGAGCCGGCGCGGCGGCTCATCACGTTCCTGGACCAGGCCGGGGACCGGGGCGGGGCCCTGGCCGAGTTCGAGCAGCTGGCGGCCCGGCTGCGCCGCGAGCTCGAGGTGGCCCCCTCCGCGGAGACGCGGAGCCTCGTGGCGTCACTGCGGGCGCGGCCCACCGAGCCGCGGCACACGCCGCTCGCGATCCCCATTCCCGCGCTACCCGAGGACCTCGTGCCGGCCGCGCCGGCGCGTGGCGCCGCGCGCGCGCCGCACCAGCGGCTGGGCATCGTGGCCCTGCTGGCGGCCGTGCTGGTGCTCGTGGCGGGCGCGATGTGGCCGTTCATGCGGCGACCGCGCCCCGGGGCGCCGCTCGACGCCAGCCACGTGGTGGTGGCGCCGTTCCGGGTGAGCGGCGCGGCGCCGTCCCTCGCCTACCTGCGCGAGGGGATGGTGGACCTCCTCGCCATGAAGCTGGGCGACGACGGCCCGCTCGGCGCGGTGGACCCGCGCACCGTGCTGGGCGCGTGGCGGCAGTACACCCGGGGCACCGACGTGGACCTCGATCCCGAGGACGGCGCCCGGGTGGCGGCGCGGCTCGGGGCGGGGCGCCTGCTGCTGGGGAGCGTGGTGGGGACGGAGCAAAGCCTGACACTGTCCGCGCGCCTGCTGGACGCGCAGGGCGGGCGGGTGCGCGCCAGCGCCGACGTCCGCGGGCCGGTGGACAGCCTGCCGGCGCTCATCGACCGGCTGGTGGGCGCCCTCCTCGTGGGGGAGGCGGGGGGCGGGCCGGACTTCGGCGAGCGCGCGACCACCTCGCTCCCCGCGCTGCGGGCGTGGCTCGTGGGCCGGGTGGCCTACCGCCACGGCGACTACGCGGCCGCCTTCGCGCGCTTCGGGGAGGCCACGCGCCTCGACCCCGGCTTCGCGCTCGCCTGGCTGTGGCGGGCCGACGCGGCCGACTGGGTGGCCGACCGCCACCAGGACGCCATCAACGACTCCGCCTTCGCGCTGCGCGACCAGCTCGGCGCCTCCGACCGGGCGTTCCTCACGGCCGTGGTGGGACCGCGGTGGCCCGGGGCGGCGACGCCGACGGAGCAGTTCGAGGCGTGGGAGCAGGTGGTGCGGCTGAGCCCCGACCGCGCCGAGGGCTGGTTTGGCCTCGGCGACCAGCTCTTCCATCACGGGGCCGCGCTCGGCGTGGATTCCAACTTTGCGCGGGCGGAGGCGGCGTTCGGTCGGGCGCACGGCCTCGACTCCACCTACGTGGCGCCGCTCACGCATCTCGTGTACATCGCGCTGCTTCGCCCTGACCCGGCGCTGCTGGCCCGGAGCACCCGGCTGCTGGCGGCCGCCGATTCGGCCGCGCTGTCGGAGACCTCGCTCGCGTGGCGGCTCGCCGTGGCGCGCGGCGACAGCGCGGCGGTGGCCCGCTTCCGCGCCCGGGTGCCCGCGTTCGAGACGTCCACGCTCGTCCAGGTGGCCACCTGGAGCCTGCTCGAGGGCGGCAATGCCGCGGATGCGCTCCGGGCGGCGGAGGCGCTCCGCGCCCGGGCCGAGACGCGCGCGGAGCGGCTCTATGCGGCGAGCGTGAGCCTCTGGGTAACCTCGGCCCTCGGGCGCTTGGGCGACTACGATCGGGTCCGGCGGGAGGTTGCCCTGCTGGCCCACCAGCCTCCGGCGCGGATGGAGCCCATCCTCAACGCGCTCGGGGCGGACGGTGATAGCGCGCTGGCGGAGGGCCTGGCGGGCGAGGCCCTCCGCCAGCCGCCGGGCTCGGTGCCGCCCGACGTGGTGATGCTCGCCCTGCTGTGGCGGCAGTGGTACGGTGCCCGGGTGGACTCGGCCGATGCGGCCCGCGTCCTGGCCGCCCTGCCATCCTCGACGGACGCCGAGCGGGAGAACAGGCGCCAATACCTCCTGATGTTGCAGGGGCTCTGGCACTGCGTGCCCGGCGACCCGGCGGCGACGGCGGCCGTCGCCGCCCTCGAGGCCTGGCGCGCCGAGCGTGCCGGGGGGCGGCTCGAGTTACCTCACTTCGTCCTGGCCGACTGCTACGCCCGGCTCAGCCAGCCCGCAGCCGCCGCGCGGGTCCTGCGCGGCCGGCCGATCGATTTCTGGGACGGCCTCCCGTTCATCGCCCGGGCGCTGCGGCTCGAGGGCCAGTACGCCCTGCAGGCTGGGGACACGGCCGCCGCGCGCCAGGCGTGGCGGCACTACCTCGCGCTGCGCTCCGCTCCCGATTCCGCGCTGCTCGGCCAGGCCCGCGCGGTCCGGGAGGCGTTGGCACGCCTCGGCGGCTGAGCGGGCCGCCCGGCGGCCGAGGGGCCGGCGGGTGGGCCCTGGCCGGCAGCCGGTGGCAGAGTGGTCAGGGCCGCGGCGCCGTCACCAGCACCAGCGTGGCGTGGCCCGCCTGGCCGTGCCAGCGGAGGGTGACCGACCGCCCCTGCACCGTCTGCTCCAGCTCCCGCTCGCTCTTGGCCACGGTCACGATGTCGTGGCTCCACACCGAGGCCACCGGGTCGCCGGTGAGCTCGAGCGGCCCGGCGTAGCTCGCCTCCACGGCCATCACCGCGTCGCCGGCCCAGGCCGGGTCCCAGCGGTACTCCGCCACCAGGCGGCCGCCGGGGAAGAAGCGGTAGGTCTTGGCAAAGACGGGCCGACCCGCGATGGCGTGCGTGAAGCTGACGGCCAGGTGGTCCACCGCCACCTGCACCTCCGGCGTCAGGGCCTCGGCCGACACCGACCAGGTGGCGTCGTAGTCGCCGCGGGCGTACATCGGCTCGTCCACGTCGCGGCCCAGCAGGCGCTCGCGGAGGAGCACCCGGGGCTCCGGGTCGATGGGCGGGAGCTCGTTGCGGCGCATCTGCTCGTCCAGCGCCTCGATGCTCGGCGTGCCGGCCTCGTCGTGGTGGCTCACCCGGGCGGTGCCGGCCGGCGGCTCGTGGTAGGCCTCGCGGCGGCGGGTGAGGGTGTTGGCGTAGTTGATCCGGTGCGCAAAGACGGTGTATTCCTCGATGACGCCGCCGCGGGCCGGCGCGAGGAGCGCCGAGAAGGTGGCGTCGTGCAGCCAGAGCTCGGCCTGCCCGTCGGCGTCCAGGTCCAGGCGCTCCCACTGCAGCGCCTCGCCCTCGCGCAGCACTGCCTCGGCGATGGCCAGCTGGTGCCAGACCGCGTCCCGCAGGTGCGGCAGGTAGAGACCGCCGAAGACGCCGTGCCAGTACGCGTCGTTGCACTGCGCCCGGCCGATGGCGCGGCGGGCCGCCTCGGGGTCGCCGGCGGCGCGGCAGCGCGCGGAAAGGGCGGCCATCTTCTTGTGCATCCGGTTGGCTTCCGGGTACTTCACCAGGAAGTTCCGCCAGTGGGCGCCGCGGATCAGCGCGCCTTCGGGGCCGGCCAGGCGCGCCTCGCCCAGTTCCCGCTCCAGCGCGGCCAGCCGGCGCGCGGCGGGGGCGGGCAGCGCCCAGGCTTCCATCTCGCGATAGGACGCCGTCGGCAGGTAGGCCAGGCCGCCCGGCGTCACGCTGGCCAGTGCCTCACTGAAGGTGGTGAGCAGCACCTCGCCGTTGTCGGTGAGGGCGCCGAGCGTGGTGAGGAAGTCGTCCAGCCAGCCGTCCTCGTACACCCACTTCTTGGTCCCCGGCCAGCCGCCGAACTTCTCCCCGTCGTCCGCGAAGACGGCGAGGGGCTGGCCCTCGGCCGCGAGCGCGCGGAGGTGCCCGGCCACCTCGGCCGGGGGGCGGAAGGGGATCAGGTAGCGGAGCTTCTCGTCGATGGGGAAGAGGGACACGCGGCGCCCGTCGCTCTCGGTGACCCAGGGGCGGTGCAGGGCCTCGCGGGGGAAGCCGGTGGCCAGGAAGTGGCGGTCGTCGAGCACCACGTACTGGACGCCGGCGTCGGCCAGGTCGGCGGCGAGTTCCGGCTCCCACACCCGCTCGGTGAGCCAGAGCCCCGCGGCATTCACCCCGAACCGCCGGGCGAGGGTCTCCCGCAGCCAGGCCACCTGTTCCACCCGGTCGCGCCGGGGCAGGGCGGCCAGGATCGGCTCGTACATGCCGGCGGCGAGGAGCTCCACCTTGCCGTCGGCGGCCAGGCGGCCGACCTGGTCGAGGTAGGCCGGGGCGTGCTGCTCCAGCCACTCGAGGAGGGGCCCCGAGAGGTGGAGCACCACCGGCAGGAAGCCCCGCTCGTCCACCCGCTCCAGGAGGGGCTGGTAGACGTCGGCGAGGTGCTGGGCGAAGACCGAGTCGAAGTTGCCCACCGGCTGGTGCAGGTGGACGCCGAACACGAAGCGGATGGGGTTGGGCATGCCCCTAACCTAGGGGGTCGGTCCCCGCGGGGCAGGGCGCGGGCCGGGGGGGCATGGAACATCGCCCCGGGCGGGGTAGATTCCCGGGCCGCGGGGCCCCGGTCGGGGGCCCCCGCTCACCCTGGTTCCCGCCCCATGCATCACGAGATCACGACCTGGCACAGCCCCCGGCTCGGCCGCGAGATGACGCTGCAGGTGATCGGCCACGCCGGCGCCCGCGTGCTGGTGTTCCCCACCAGCATGGGGACCTACCGCGAGTGGCCGGACCGCCGCATGCACGAGGTGCTCCAGGACCACATCGACGCCGGCTGGATCCAGCTCTTCTGTCTGGACCAGCCCCACCACGAGAACTGGGGCAACGAGGACGTCTCGCCGGGGCACCGGAGCTGGACCCACATCCAGTACCATGCCTACGTGGCCGAGGAGGTGCTGCCGTTCACGGCAGCGAGGAACCCGAGCCCGTTCGTGATCGCCACGGGCGCGAGCCTCGGCGCGACCCATGCGGCCACCTTTGCGCTCAAGTACCCGGAGCGGGTGCACCGGCTGGTGGCCATGAGCGGGGCCTACGACATCCGCCGCCTCACCGGCGGCTATCACGACGAGAACACCTACCAGGTGAACCCGGTCGCCTTCATGGCGAATGAGCACGACCCTGGCCGCCTGGCCGCCTTCCGGCGCCAGGACCTGATCTTCGTCATCGGCCGGGACGACCCGATGTACCGCAACAACTGCGAGTTCTCCGGGCTCCTCTGGAGCAAGGGGATCGGCAACGCGCTCCGCGTCTGGGACGGCCACGCGCACGACTGGCCGTACTGGGAGCGGATGGTGCGCCTCTACCTCCAGGGACACGACTGACATGACCAAGCGCATCGGCCTCCTCGTGGGGCGCGAGTGGAGCTTCCCGCCCGCCTTCACCGACGAGGTGAACCGCCGCAAGGCCGGCGTGGTGGCCGAGATGGTCTCGGTGGGGGCGCTGGCGCAGGACGACCCCTGCCCCTATGCGGTGATCGTGGACCGCATCTCCCACGAGGTGCCGTTCTACCGCTCGTACCTCAAGCAGGCGGTCCTGCAGGGCGCCGCGGTGATCAACAACCCCTTCATGTGGACCGCCGACGACAAGTTCTTCGGCGCGGCCCTCATCACCAAGCTGGGCGTGGCGAGCCCGAAGACGCGGGCGCTCCCCAACAAGGAGTACGTGCCCGGCATCATCCCGGACCAGAGCCTCAAGAACATGCAGCTGGTGGACTGGGACTGGCTGGCGCGCGAGGTGGGGCTGCCGGTGGTGCTCAAGGACGCGCACGGGGGCGGGTGGCGGGACGTCTACATCTGCCACACCGTGGAGGAGCTGATCCGGAACTACGACGAGACCGGCCGGCTCACGATGATCGCGCAGGAGTTCATCAAGTTCGACCAGTTCGTCCGCTGCATGTGCCTGGGCCAGGACGAGATCCTGGTGATGCCGTACGACCCGAAGCACCGCCGCTACGGCGACGACGACCACTACCTGGCCCCGGAGCTGCACGAGCGGGTGGTGCGGGACGCGCGGACCATCGTGCGGGCGCTGGGCTACGACATGAACTCGATCGAGTTCGCCATCCGCGACGGGATCCCGTACGCGATCGACTTCATGAATCCCGCGCCCGACATGGACATCTACTCCCTCGGCCCGCGCTACTTCGAGTGGGTGGTGACGAAAATGGCCGACCTGACCATCCGCCTCGCCCAGGAGGGGCGGGCGTGGCAGGCGGAGCAGATCGGGTGGGCGCGGCTGTTCTCGCACTCCCGGAAGGGCTGAGGCGCCGTGACCACCGCCATCCAGGCCTGGCACGACCTCCTGGCCAAGCCCGACTACGGGGCCCCGTCCGCGGCCATGCTGGAGGAGCAGCTGCGGCGGCGAAACCTCGTCTTCGGTGACCGGCCGCTCTGCACGGTGCTCCGCCCGCGCTTCCTGACGGCCGCGCAGTACGCCTCGATGTCGGGGCGCATCCGGCGGCTCATGCGCGCCTTCACCCGCGCCCACATCGCGGCCATGGTGGACCCGGCGCTGCGGGCGCAGTTCCGGCTCGAGGGCTGGGAGGAGCGGCTAGTGATGGGCGACCCGGGCTACAAGGCGCCGAGTCCCCACGGCCGGCTCGACTGCTTCTGGGACCTGGAGCGCGACGTGCTGGCGCTCACCGAGTACAACGCCGAGACGCCGGCCGGCGCCGGCTACAACGACATCCTCTCGGAGGCGTTCTCGGAGCTGCCGGTGATGCGGCGCTTCCGGATGGACTGGGACGTGCGGCCGCTGCAGGCGCGGCCCGGCGTGGCCAGCGTGCTGCTCGACGCCTGGCGGGAGTACCGGAGCTTCGGCGGCCTGCCCCGCGTGGCCATCGTGGACTGGGACGACGTGCCCACCACCAGCGAGTTCGAGATCTTCCGCGAGTACTTCGCGACGCTCGGGATCGCCACCGAGATCGTGGACCCGCGGGCCCTCGAGTACAAGTTCCGGATGCTCAAGGCGCCCGGCGGCCAGGTGGACCTCATCTACAAGCGGGTGCTCATCAACGAGCTCATCGAGCGCGAGGGCGAGGACACCCCGCTGGTGCAGGCGGTGCGGGACGGCGCGGTGTGCATGGTGAACCCCTTCCGCTGCAAGCTGCTCCACAAGAAGGCCAGCCTCGCCTTCCTCTCCGACGAGCGGAACGCCGCCCTCTTCGAGCCCGCCGAGCGGGCCGAGATCGCCGCGCAGGTGCCGTGGACGCGGGTGGTGGAGGAGCGGAAGACCGAGTACGGTGGCCGGTCCGTGGACCTGCTCCAGTTCATCGCCGACGAGCAGCAGCGGCTGGTGCTCAAGCCCAACGACGACTACGGCGGCGCGGGGGTGGTGCTCGGCTGGACGGCCACCAGCGAGGACTGGGCGGCCACCATCCGGAAGGCGCTCACCGCGCCGTACATCGTGCAGGAGAAGGTGGTGGTGCCGTCGGAGCCCTATCCCTCGTGGGTGGACGGCCGCCTGCAGGTGGTGGACCGCATGCTCGACACCGCCCCCTTCGTGCTGAACGGCGAGGTGGTGGAGGGGGCGCTCACCCGCCTCTCCACCGCCGCGCTCCTCAACGTCACCGCCGGCGGGGGCAGCACCGTCCCCGTGATGGTGGCGGAACGCCGGACCTGAGAGAGGCTCCCCGCATGAAGATGAAGCCGCCGTCGCTCACCCTCGGCGTCGAGGAAGAGTACCAGATCATCGACCCGGTCTCGCGCGAGCTGCGCTCCTACATCACGGAGATCCTCAAGGAGGACTCGCTGGTGCTGGGCGAGGTGAAGCCCGAGCTGCACCAGTCCATGGTGGAGGTGGGGACCAAGGTCTGCCGCCACCCCGCCGAGGTGAAGGCCGAGCTGGTCCGCCTGCGCCGCCTGGTCATGGACCTGGCCGCCAAGCAGGGCCTCCGTGTGGCCGCGGCCGGCAGCCACCCCTTCTCGGCCTGGATGGACCAGGAGATCACCCCGCTCGAGCGCTACATGGGGGTCAAGGAGGACCTGCAGGACCTGGCGCAGGCGCTCCTGATCTTCGGCACCCACGTCCACATCGGGATCGAGGACCGCGAGTTCCTGATCGACGCCATGAACGTGGCGCGCTACCTGATGCCGCACGTGCTGGCGCTCTCCACCAGCTCCCCCTTCTGGATGGGGCGGCGCACCGGGCTCAAGAGCTACCGGAGCATCGTGTTCCGGAGCTTCCCGCGCACCGGCATCCCGCGGAGCCTGCACTCGTGGGGGGAGTTCGAGACGGTGGTCAACACCCTGGTGACCACCAACAGCATCCCCAACGCCTCCAAGATCTGGTGGGACGTGCGGCCGAGCTGGAGCTACCCCACGCTCGAGTTCCGCATCTGCGACGTGTGCACCCGGGTGGACGAGGCGGTCTGCATCGCGGCCATCTTCCAGGCCATCATCTTCAAGCTGTGGAAGCTGCGCTACGACAACCTCTCGTTCCGCCAGTACCCCGTGGCGTTCATCGAGGAGAACAAGTGGCGCGCCTGCCGCTACGGCCTCGACGGGAAGCTCATCGACTTCGGGAAGGGCAAGGAGGCGCCCGCCCGTGAGCTCATCCGCGAGATGATCGAGTGGTTCCTCGACGACGTCCTCGACGAGCTCGGCACCCGGCGCGAGGTGGAATACGCCTACCGGATCCTGACCGAGGGGACCAGTGCCGACCGCCAGCTGGCCACCTTCCAGAAGACCAACGACCTCAAGGCCGTGGTGGACCAGCTGGTGGCCGAGACGGCGGAAGGGGTGGCCTGACGGGGGAGCCCCGGGAACCCGTCCCGCGGCGGCACGGTTAGTGCTAGGCCGGAAGGGGTGTCCGGAGGTCCTTCATCGCAATTTCAGGGCGACCCGCCGATACTTGGGGGTGCCCCACGGGCCCGCGGCCCGTCGTCCCAGAGCGTGAGCAGATGATCCCCAAGCCGTCGCGTCCCGTCATCGGGATCACCACCCAGACCCTGCAGGCCATCGACGGCATCCCGTCGGGGCTGCCGGAGTCGTGGGTCATGAACCAGCGCTACTTCGTCGCCGCCACGATCGTGGGCGGGGTGCCGTGGATGGTGCCCCTCCTCGACGACGACGAGGACACGCTCTACGAGATCTACCAGCACCTCGACGGCATCCTGATCCCGGGCGGCGTGGACATGGACCCCGCCACCTTCGGGGAGGACCGCCACCCCAAGCTCGGCGCCGTGGACCCCGCGCGCGACCGCGTGGAGCTGCAGCTGGTCAAGTGGGCGCTGGAAGACCGCAAGCCCGTCCTCGGCCTCTGCCGCGGCGCGCAGGTCATCAACGTGGCGCTCGGCGGCACGCTGTACCAGGACATCGCCGACCAGCTGCCCGAGGCCATCAAGCACGACTACTTCCCCACCGCCGGCTTCGAGCGTGACCACCTGGCGCATGAGGTGACGCTGACGCCCGGCAGCCGCCTCCACTCCCTGATGGAGCGGAAGCGGTTTCTGGTGAACAGTATGCATCACCAGGGGATCAAGGCGCTGGCGCCCGCGCTGGTGCCCGCGGCCCTGGCACCCGACGGCATCGTCGAGGCCGTGGAGCTGGGCGGCGAGCACTTCTGCGTCGGCGTGCAGTGGCATCCGGAGGTCTTCGAGCTCACCGACCCGCACACCCGCCACCTCTTCCGCGCCTTCATCCGCGCGGCGCAGGATTGGCGACGGGAGTGGATCGGGTAGGCGAGCCGCGGTGCACTGGCTGGCGCCAGAGCATGGCCATGGACGCAGGAACTGCAGAACCACAGAGGCACAGAGGGCACGGAGGTCACGGAGGTCACGGAGGGATCGAGCCCGGATCGGCACGTTGCCGACCCGGGCCTGCTGTTTTTGGGTGGGGGTTCCTCGGGGGTTGAGGGACGTTGCCTGGCCCGAACGCACGCCCACAAGAACACCACGGGCTCACCCTGCGGTCAGCCCCCCATCCCCCGGCAGATCTCTGTGCCCTCCGTGTCTTCCGTGCCTATGTGGTTTCCCGCACCGGAGCCCGCCCCACCACCAGGCTGCCCTCTCCGCGCGCCCATCCGCCGTGCTACGCCGAGGCAGTCGTGTCGAAGCCCATCCGGCGCGCCAGGCCCACCAGCTCCAGGTCATCGGGCGGTGCGGACCGCCAGACCTGGTAGAAGGCCGTCTGCACGTCGAAGGGCACCGACTGGCCGAGGCCCTCGAGGATCCGGAGCAGGTCCATCACCGCCTGTCGCGCCGTCGCCGTGCGGTCGGTTGCCAGCGCGCGGACGCGGGTGAGGAGCGCCGCACGCACCAGGGACCGCACCTCGGCGCCCCGCTGGAGGGCGGCGAGGTCGGCCGGGGGCAGCAGGCGGTCCAGCGTCTCGGTGCGGAGCTCGGCATGGATGGCGGAGCGCTGCCGTTCCGGAAGCTCGTCGAGGACCAGGAGGGCGGGGGCCTCGAGCTCCGGCGCCGTCACGCGCGCCAGCAGGTCCAGCGTGCTCACCTCCACCTCCACCCCCAGCTGGTGCTGCCGGCCGGTACGGCGGTGGGTGAGCGTCACCGCGTGGTCGGGGCCGTCGATCCGCCAGGCCCGGTTGGTGGCCGCCCCGGGCGCGATGAGCCGGGCCGCCACCAGCCCCGCCGCCACGCGCACGTGGGCCGGCAGGTACGGGCGCGCCTTCGCCAGGTAGATCTCGCGGCCGGTGCCGAGGGTGCGGACGTTGCTCACGGCGCGGCCCAGCTCCTCCAGGAGCGCGGCCTCCATGGCGGCCCCCTCCGCACCGGCCAGCCCCACCGCCCAGGCCGCGTAGCGGAACACCTGCAGCGGCTCCAGCCCGCCGATGTCGTCGAAGAACCAGGCGCAGCTCGTCAGGCTCCGGAGCGCGCCGCGCTCCAGCTCGAGGAGCTCCGCGGCCCGCACGCGCAGCGCCGGCGGAAGGCCGGGCCGGGCGTGCCGCTCCACATAGGCCGCCACGCCCTCGGGGGCCGCACCGATGGTGGCGCCGTAGCCGTCCAGCGCGGCGTGGGGATCGCTGAACAGCGCGGGCGCCTCGCGGTCGAACACCGCGTGGGCGGCCGTGGTGAGGCCGGCCATCGCCCGGCGGAGCGGGGCGCGCCACGCCTGGCTGGTGGGCTCGTGCGCGGCGCCCTTGCAGCCGCAGTCGCTGCGCCAGCGCTCCACGCCGTGGCTGCAGCTCCAGGCGCTCGGCGCGAGCAGCCGCACCTCGTGCGTTGCCGGGTGCCGCGCCAGGTACGACGCGTAGTTCTCCACCGAGAACCCGGGCAGGCCCCGCACCGCCTCGATGGTCCGCGCCAGCGCCATCTCGCCGAAGCGGTGATGATGGCCGTAGGTCTCGCCGTCGGTGGCCAGCGAGACGAGGGATGGGGGCGCCGCCGGGTCCGGCGTGGCGAGCAGCCGCGCCACCCACGCTTCGGCATCCCGCACCAGCGGGCCGAAGGCCACGTCGTGGGCGATGTTCCCGTCGTACGGGAACACGGCGATGCGGCGGCCGCTGCTGGTCTGTACCAGCCCGGGCGCGCCGCCCGGCGGGAGCGGCGTCACCTGGTAGGGCGCCAGCACGGTGAAGGCGATGCCCTCCTGCGCCAGCACGTCGAGCGTCTCCTCGTCCACCGCCGTCTCCGGGAGCCACATCCCGGCCGGCGCCCGCCCGAAGCGGCGCGCGAAGTCGGCGATGCCCCACCGTACCTCCGTGACCTTCTCCCGCCGCGACGAGAGCGGCAGGATGGCATGGTGGTAGGGCATGGCGATGGCGTTGCCGTGGCCCAGCCGGGCGGCGCTGGCGCGGTCGGCGGCCAGGATGGCCGCGTAGGTGTCCGGCGCCGCCTCCTCGAGCCATTCGAGCAGCGTGGGGCCGAAGTTGAAGCTGATCCACTCGTACAGGTTGAGGATCCGCGCAATGCGCCCGCCGGCGCCCGGCACCCGGGCCGCGGCAACGGGACGGTAGCACTCCTGCTCGATCCGCTCGTTCCAGTCGTGCGCCGGCAAGGCCGACGGCTCGCGCTCCACCTCGTCGAGCCAGGGATCCTCGCGCGGCGGCTGGTAGAAGTGGCCGTGGATGACGATCGACCGCTCCTGCATCAGGCCTCCTCCGCTCCCGCGACGAGCGCCGCCGGGGCCTCCCGCGCCGCCCGCACCGCCGGGGCCAGCGCCCCGAGCAGCATCACCAGCACCAGCACGCCCCCCGCCGCCAGCATCACGGTGGTGTCCCACGGGGGCAGCCCTGGCAGGAGGTCCGGCAGCGCCAGCCACACCGCCGGCCCGAACCATGCCCCCACCAGCACGCCCGCCACGCCCACCATCACCGCCTGCCGCAGCACCAGGCCGATCACCTGCCCGCGCCGGGCCCCGGCGGCCCGGCGGATGCCAAGGGTGGGCCGGAGCGAGAGCACCCAGAGCCGGGCGAAGGCCGCGAGCCCGAGCACCGCCAGCGCCAGCAGCAGCAGCGCTTCCACCCCCAGCCAGCGCCCGAACCAGGCCCCGGGCGCCGCTTCGCGGGCGAGCCGGTCCTGCATCCGCTCCCCGGCGCCCAGGGCCACCACCGTCGGCTTCACGCCGCCCGGCGGCACCAGCACCTCGGCGGTGACCGGGGGCGCCTGCAGCACGCCCACCCAGGCCTGCGCGGGCGGGAGCTGGCCCGCGCCGAAGCCCGCCCCCGTGAAGTCGCTGACCACGCCCACCACCGTGTACCAGCGGGTGCGGTCATCGCCCAGCTGGATGCCGCGGCCGAGCGGCGCCCCGTTCTCGAACCACTCATTGGCGAGCGACTGGCTCACCACCGCTACGGGCGCGGCGGTCCGGGTGTCGCCCGCTTCGAGCAGCCGCCCGGCCACGAGCCGCACGCCCAGCAGGCGGAAGGTGTCGGGGCTGACGAAGTAATGGACGGCGAGCGGCCGCAGGTAGCGCGAGTAGATCCCGCCGCGGTAGCACTGGCCGCAGTCGGTGGTGATGCGCGCCACGGGGCCGAGGCCCAGGTGGGTTCCCGCGCCGGCGATGCTCACGCCCGGCGCCGCGTCGAGCAGCGCCGCATACCCGGCGCTGCGCGCTGCGCTGTCGGTGACGCCGAACGTGACGGGGTAGAGCGTCCCCGCCGGCTGGCCGGGGCCCGCCGCGCCGTTCAGGTGGCGGAGCAGGATCGCGCTCGTGGTGAGGGCGATCAGGCAGGCCCCGAGCTGCAGCAGGGCGGGGAAGAAGAACGCCACGGGCGTGGCCTCCACCTCCACCACGCGCCGGCGCGCCGTGAAGAACGCGGGGAACTCGGCCCCGAGCAGGAGGACCACCCCGAGGCCCGCCGCCACGGCGGCCAGGACCTGCGGCTGGGCGGCGAGGGCGGTGCCGGGCCAGTCGCGCGCCGCCAGGGTCCCGAGGCCGAGCGCGGCCGGGGCGCCGCCTGCCGTGGCGAGCAGGTAGACCGCCATCCCTTCGAGCAGGCTCGCGGCCACGAGCACCGCGCGGGAGGCGCCCACGGCCCGGCGCACCGCCACCTCCCCCTCCCGCGCGCTGGCGCGCGCGAACCAGAGGAGCAGGAGCGTCACCAGCGCCACGGCCGCCGTGGCCACGGCCGCCGCCAGCAGGAAGCCGAACAGGCCCTCCACGGTGGCGGCCTGCGCCATCGCCACCGTGGTGCGCGGGGTGGCGACGGGCAGGCCGTCGAGCGAATTGGGGAAGGAAGGAAGCTGGAGCCGGCTGGCCGCCCCGTTCCCCGGGGCCAGGAACCGCGCCACCGGGCCGAGCGCCGCGAGGGCCAAGGCCCCGGACGCGGCCACCACCAGTGCGGTCCCGCGGTACATCCGGGCCGCACTCGCCGCGGTGGCAAGCGCGGCGGTGAGTCCCCGCCTCAGGCGACCGCGCCCTCGCGGCCCGCCAGCACCGCCTGGACCGTGGCGAGGACGTCGGGGAAGCAGTGGTCACGGTCCCACTGCTCGGCCGCGGCCTTCTGGGCCTCGGCGAGGGTGTCCGCGCCCGGCCGCAGGGCCGACAGCAGGAACTCCGCGTCGGCGCAGTGCTCGGTGAAGCGCTTGACGGCGTAATCGGTGACGGCGCCGGTGGAGATGATGAACTGCCAGTCGGAGCCCATGGCCAGCAGCATGGCGCGCGCGGCCTGCGCGAGCACCGGGCGGCGCGCCGGGTCCTGCAGCGCGCCGGGGGCCAGGGCCCAGAAGTTTTCCTCGATGGCCCAGAGTCGCGGCCAGGTCCAGTCGGTGCCCGGGTTGAGCCACATGCTGAAGTCGCCGTTGGCGCCCCAGCTGCCGGTGATGAGGTCCATGCCGCTGGCGGGCGGGTGCGCGTGCAGGTGCGCGGCCGCCGTGGTGGGCCGGATGCGCTGCTGCCGGCCCAGGCTCCGGTAGAGCTGGCCCAGGAACTCCACCCCCTCGAACCACCAGTGCCCGAAGAGCTCGGTGTCGAACGGCACGGCCACCAGCCGGTCGTCGGCGTCGGGCAGCTGGCCCGCCATCCGCTCGAGCAGCGACGCGAAGTGGCGCGCATGCACGCCGGCCCGCTCCACGGCGCGCACCGGGTCGTACGACTCCTTGCTGCCGAGGTCCGAGCCCGGGGCGCTCACCCGCCAGTACTTGAGGCCCCCGGGCCAGCGGATCTTGTGGAACTCGAGGTACCACTCGTCGCCCGGGTAGCCCTCCTGGCGGCTCCACACCTGCCGCGACGAGATGGGATCGCGCGCAAAGCACGCGACGCCGCTCGGGCCCCCCTCGCTGAGGACGTCGTACGCGAAGTACGGCGAGTTGGCGGGGACGTGCCCGCTCGGCGGCCGGCGCTTGGGCGCCGAGCCGCCGATGACGCGCCACTCGCCCCAGTCCGCGCCGTAGAGCTCGAAGGCCTGCCCGGCGTCCACCAGGTGGCTGTCCACGAAGAAGTACTTGAACCCCGCCTCGGCCACGTGCACCTCGATGCCCGCCCGGTGGCGGCCGGCGCCCGGTGCCGCCGGGAGCGGGGCCCACGGGCCGGCCGGCCGGTAGGCGCACTCGGGCAGCCAGACCCCGTCCGGCTTCCGCCCGAAGAGACGCTGGTGCTCCGCGTAGCCGAGCTGCAGCTGGAGGCGGATCGACTCGTCGCGCGCGAGCAGCGGCAGGAAGCCGTGCGTGGCGCCCGAGGAGATGAGCTCCACCCGCCCGGCGTCCAGGTGGCGCCGGAAGGCGGCGATCAGGTCGCCGCCCTCGCGGTGGAAGAGCTGCCGGAGGCCGAGGAGGTGGCTCCGCCAGAAATGGGCGATGGGCAGCAGGTGCCCGTCGCCCGTCTCCTCGAGGGAGGTCTCCGCCTCGGCGCAGGTCTCCATGCGCTGGGTGAAGTAGGCCTCGAGCTCGGTGACGAAGTCGGGGCTCGCCAGCTGGTTGGCCAGCACGGGGGTGATGCCGATGGTCAGCGGCGCCGCGATGTCCTCCGCGGCCAGGCGGTCCAGGGTGTGGAGGAGCGGCAGGTAGGTGTCGATCGCCGCCTCACAGATCCAGTCGCTGCCGTGCGGCCAGCGGCCGTGGTTCAGGACCCAGGGCAGGTGGCTGTGGAGCGCCAGGACGAAGTCCATCGTACCCTCCCTCACCGCTGCACCACCGGCGGGTGCGCCAGGATGCGCTGGTAGACCTCGAGGTACTTCCCGGAGGAGCGGTCCCACGAGAAGTCCATGGCCATGGCGTTCCGCATCATCTCTTCCCACGGCGCGCCGCGGTGGTAGCGGTCCATGACGTGCCGTGCCACGCGGAGCAGGTCTTCCGAGCTGTACTCGTCGAACAGGAACCCGGTCTCGCCGTCCTTGATGGTGTCGGCCAGGCCGCCGACGCGCCGGGCCAGCGGGATGGCGCCATAGCGCTCGGCGCGCAGCTGGGCCAGGCCGCACGGCTCGTACAGCGACGGCATCAGGTAGATGTCCGCCCCCGCCATGAGCCGATGCTCCAGCCGCTCGCTGAAGCCCAGGTGCACGCTGATCCGGTCGGGCCAGCGCGCCTCCCACATCTTGAGCAGCTGCTCGTACTTGGGCTCGCCGGTGCCGAGGAAGATGAACTGCGCCTCGAGCATGAAGAGCGTGTACTCGCCGGTGATGAGCTCCAGGCCCTTCTGGTGCGTCATCCGCGCGGTCATGGCGAAGAGCGGGATCCGCCGGCGCTGCGGCAGCCCGAAGCTCCGCTGCAACGCCGCCTTGCAGCGCGCCTTGCCCTCGAGGTCCTGGGGCGAGTAGTTGGCGGTGATGTGCGGGTCGGTGGCCGGGTCCCATTCCCGGGGATCGAGGCCGTTGACGATCCCCGAGAAGCGGTCGCCGAGCCAGAGGAAGACGTCATGGAGGCCGAAGCCGCCCACGGGGGTGCGCAGCTCGTGGGCGTGCGTCGGGCTCACGGTGGTGACCGCGTCGGCGAACTTGAGCCCGCCCTTGAGCAGGTTCAGCTTGTCGTGCCACTCCAGCCATTCCCAGGTGTAGAGCTCCCACGGGAGGCCGATCTCCGGCATCCCGCCCGGGGGGAAGTGGCCCTGGAAGCCGGCGTTGTGCACCGACACCACCGTGCGGATCCCCTGCGCGAACTGCGCGTGCTGGTGGTAGGTGCGCAGGTAGATCGGGGCGAGCGCCGTGTGCCAGTCGTGGCAGTGCAGGACGCACGGCGTCCGGGTGACGCGGTGCAGGCACTCCAGCGCCGCCCGGCAGAAGAACGCCCACCGCAGCAGGTTGTCGCCGTAGTCGGCGCCGCCCTCGCCGTAGAGCCCCGCGCGGTCGAAGTACGGGTGCTCGATGCAGTAGACCCTCGCCTTCCCCGGCTCGGTGGGGATGCGCCAGAGCCTGGCTTCCTCGTGGCGCGGGCCCACCTGCACCTGGAACGGCCCGGCCACCCGCTCGAGGCCGGCGGCCGCGCTCCGCACCGAGCGGTGCAGCGGGATCACCACCGCCACCGGGATGCCCTTGGCCGCCTGGCTCGCGGCCAGGCCCGCCACGGCCTCGGCCAGCCCGCCCGTGCGCGCCAGCCAGCCGTACTCGGCCGCCAGGTGCACGATGCTCACCGGCGTGCCGTCGGGCATCGAGAGGGCGCTGGGCTCGCTCATGCGCGCTCCTTACGCGGGCTGGACGCTGGCGGGGGCTTCGCCCCGCATCGCGGGGACGTAGTAATCGCGGGCGTAGTCCTGCAGCATGCGGCGCGCGGTGAAGTGCTCGCCCGCCTCCTTGAGCGCGTGCTTCATCCGCTGCAGCCACTCCACCGGGATGCCGCGCGCGTTCCGCTTGTAGAACGTCGGCACCACCTGCTGCTCCAGCAGGTCGTAGAGGCGGTCGGCGTCGGCCTGGTCGGCGTCCTCGCCGGGCTGGAGCGGGGGGATGGCCCAGCCGTTCAGGCCGGTGTACCCCTCCGCCCACCAGCCGTCGAGCGTGCTGAGCTGCGGCACGGCGTTCAGGCCCGCCTTCATGCCGCTGGTGCCGCTGGCCTCGAGGGGCACCCGGGGCACGTTCATCCACAGGTCCACGCCCTCCACCAGGCGGTGGGCCAGGTGCATGTCGTAGTCCTCGATGAACGCCACCCGGCCCTGGAGGCGCGGGTCGCGGGTGTACGCGTACACCTGCTGCAGCACCTCCTTGCCGCCCTGGTCCTCGGGGTGCGCCTTGCCGGCGAAGATGATCTGCACCGGCCGCCAGGGGTTCACCAGCAGCTCGCGCAGCCGGTCGAAGTCGCGGAAGAGGAGCGAGGCCCGCTTGTACGTCGCAAACCGGCGCGCGAAGCCGATGGTGAGCGCGTTGCTGTTGAGCAGCGTGCCGGCCCCCACCACGTGCGCCGCCTCCTTCCACCGCTCGGCCCAGCGGCGCCGGGCCTCCTCGCGCGCGTGCGCCAGCAGGGCGTCCTTGAGCTCGCCGTGCAGGTGCCAGAGCTCGGCGTCGTCCAGCGTGAGCACCGTGTCCCAGAAGCCGGGTTCATCCACCAGCTCGCTCCAGCCCTCCCCGAAGTGGCGGTCGAGCAGCCCGCGCATGGGCCCCGCCATCCAGGTCGGGAGGTGGACGCCGTTGGTGACGCTCCCGATGGGGACATCCTCGGCCGCGAGCTGCGGCCACAGCGGGCGCCAGAGCTCGCGCGAGACCTCGCCGTGCTTGGCGGCCACGCCGTTCACCCGGCTGGAGAGCCGGATGGCGGCGGCCGTCATGTGGAACGTGGGGTGCTGGTCCTCGGGGTGCGCGCCGATGGCCGCGAGCTGCTCCGCGGTGATGCCCATGGCCTCGTGGATGGCGCCGGCGCACGCCAGCACCTGGTCCAGCCCGAAGCGGTCGTGCCCTGCGGGCACCGGGGTGTGGGTGGTGAAGATGCTCCGGCTCCGCACCTCCTCCACCGCCTCCGTGTAGGTCATCCCCGCCGCGAGGTGCTCCCGCAGGCGCTCCACCAGCATGAACGCGGCGTGCCCCTCGTTGGCGTGCCAGGCGGCGGGATCGATGCCCACCGCGCGGAGCACCCGCACCCCGCCCACGCCGAGCAGCCACTCCTGCCGCAGGCGCATGTCGGGGCCGCCGGCGTACAGCTTGCTGGTCAGCTCGCGGTCCGCCGGGTCGTTCTCCTCGAGGTTGGTGTCGAGGAGGTACACCGGCACGCGGCCCACGAGCATCCGCCACGCCGCCAGGTGCACCGGGCGGCCGAAGGTGTGCACCACCGTGAGGTAGGGCTCGCCGTTCGGGCCGGGGATGCGGGTGAGCGGGGTGGACTCGGGGGTGAAGCGGGCGTCGCTGTCCTCCTGCCAGCCGTCAATCCGCAGGCGCTGGTCGAAGTACCCCTTGGTGTAGAAGAGCCCGATGCCCACGAGCGGGATGCCGAGGTCGCTCGCCGCCTTGCAGTGGTCACCGGCCAGGATGCCGAGGCCGCCGGAGTAGATCGGCACCGAGTTGTGCAGGCCGAACTCGGCGCAGAAGTACGCCACCGGCCGCTCGAGCTCGGCGTGGTGCGCGTGGAACCAGGTGTTGGGGCCCTGCAGGGCGCGGGTGGCGGTGTCCATCACCCGGTCGTACAGCACCAGGAAGGCGGGGTCCGTGGCGCAGGCCGCCAGGCGCGCCGGGTCCACCCGCCGCAGCAGCTCGATGGGGTTGTGCTTGGTCAGCGACCAGAGCGCCTCGTCGATCCGGCGGAACACCTGCCGGGCATCCGTGGACCAGCTCCACCAGAGGTTGGTTGCGAGGGTCGCGAGCCCCTCGATGCGGGGCGGGAGGTATGGGATGCGAACACGCGGCTGGGTCATGACACTCCGCAAAAAGGGCGGGTCGCGGACTGGCAAGCGGGAACCTATCACCCCCGGGCCGTGGGGGGAACGGGCGTCCGCCGAGGAACGAAATTGTAGCGCGGGGTCGGCAGGCCGGCCGCCTCGGGGCCCCGCGCACGGCGGCTCCGCAGGCAAGAAAGGGGCCGCCTCCCGTCGGAAAGGCGGCCCCTCTCCCCGGATTCGGCCCCGCCCGCTTAGCGCTTGATGGGCTTGTACTTGACCCGGTGCGGCTGGTTGGCGTCGACGCCCTTCCGGCGCTTGAGGTCGGCCGTGTAGTCCTGGTAGTTGCCCTCGAACCACACCACCTCGCTGTTCCCCTCGAACGCCAGGATGTGGGTGGCGATGCGGTCGAGGAACCAGCGGTCGTGGCTGATCACCACGGCGCAGCCGGCGAAGCCCAGCAGCGCCTCCTCCAGCGCCCGCAGCGTGTCCACGTCGAGGTCGTTGGTGGGCTCGTCGAGGAGCAGCAGGTTGCCGCCGCTCTTGAGCAGCTTGGCCAGGTGGAGCCGGTTCCGCTCGCCGCCGGAGAGGACCCCCACCTTTTTCTGCTGGTCGGCGCCGCGGAAGTTGAAGCCGGCCGAGTAGGCGCGCGCGTTCACCTTGCGGTTGCCGAACTGGAACTCGTCGAGCCCGCCCGAGATCTCCTCGTACACGGTCTTGGCCGGGTCGAGGGCGTCGCGGTCCTGGTTCACGTAGGCCAGCTGCACCGTCTTGCCCACCACCAGCTCGCCCGCGTCCGGCGTCTCCTGCCCCGCGATCATCCGGAACAGCGTGGTCTTGCCGGCGCCGTTCGGGCCGATGATGCCCACGATGCCGCCGCGCGGCAGCGAGAAGTTGAGGTTCTCGAAGAGCAGCCGGTCCCCGAAGCCCTTGGACACGTTCTTGGCGATGACCACCTCCTCGCCGAGCCGCTCCGGGACCGGGATCAGGATTTCCGCCGCGCCCTCCTGCTGCTTCTCGGCCTCGGCGCGGAGTTCCTCGTAGCGCTGGATGCGCGCCTTGCTCTTGGCCTGGCGCGCCCGGGGCGACATGCGGATCCACTCGAGCTCGTGCGCCAGCGTGCGCTGCCGCGCGGAGGCCTGCTTCTCCTCCTGCGCCATCCGCTTCTGCTTCTGCTCCAGCCAGCTCGAGTAGTTGCCCTCCCAGGGGATCCCCTCGCCCTGGTACAGCTCGAGGATCCACTTGGCCACGTTGTCGAGGAAGTAGCGGTCGTGCGTCACGGCCACCACGGTGCCCTTGAACTCGGCCAGGAAGCGCTCCAGCCACCACACGCTCTCGGCGTCCAGGTGGTTGGTGGGCTCGTCGAGGAGCAGCATGTCCGGCTCGGAGAGGAGCAGCCGGCAGAGCGCCACGCGGCGGCGCTCACCGCCCGAGATCTTCGTCACGTCGGCGTCGCCCGGCGGGAGCCGGAGGGCGTCCATGGCGAGGTCGATCTTGTGGTCGAGCTCCCAGAGGCCGAGGGCGTCGATCCGCTCCTGGATGCGGCCCTGCTTCTCGAGGAGCTTGTTCATGGCGTCGTCGTCCATCGGCTCGGCGAACTTCATCGAGATCTCGTTGAAGTCGTCGAGGAGCTTCCGCTGCTCGGCCACGCCCTCCTCGACGTTGCCGCGCACGTCCTTGGCGGGGTCGAGCTGGGGCTCCTGCGCCAGGTACCCGATCTTGGTGCCGGGCAGCGGGCGCGCGTCGCCGATGAAGTCCTTGTCCACGCCGGCCATGATCCGGAGCAGCGTGGACTTCCCGGCGCCGTTGCCGCCGAGGACGCCGATCTTGGCACCGGGGTAGAACGAGAGGTAGATCCCCTTGAGGATCTCCTTGGAGGGGGGCACGACCTTGCGGAGGTCGCGCATCGTGAAGATGTATTCGCCGGCCATAGGGCGGGGAAGGTAACGCGAAGGGCGCCCCGACGGGAGCGCCCTTGAGACCGCGTACCGCGTGCTGCGGAGGTTACGACAGGTTCTTGTTCGCGATCTTCGCGAGGTCGAACATCGTGACCTGGTCCTTCTTGAATAGCGGCTTGAGCTTGGCGTCGGCGTTGATGGCGCGACGGTTCTTCTTGTCCTGCAGGCCGTTCTTCTTGATGTACGCCCACAGCTTCTTGATGACCTCGGTGCGCGGCACGGCCTTGTCGCCGATCACGGCCGCGAGCGTGGCGCTCGGGGTCATGGGCTTCATAAACGCCGCGCTCGGCTTCCGCTTCGCCTTGGGGGCGGCCTTCTTCGCGCTCTTCTTCGCAGCCTTCTTCTTCGTGGCCATCGAGAGCCTCCGTTGAGGGGAACTGGGGGATCTGGCGCCGGAACCTCCTGCGCAGTCCGTGACCCAAAGTAAGGGGTTGTCCCTCAGGTGCAAGAGGGAAATCGGCCGTTTCCCCTCGGAAGGGGCGCCGCTTTCCGAGGGAAAATGGGGTGCCCGGCCCCCGGCGCCCCTCTGGTTCCCCCTGTGGAGGGGGCTATGTTCCCTCGGAACCTCCACCCAAGGATGACCGGAATGCTGCCGCTCCTCGCCCGTGTGCTCCTGCCGGGCGTCCTCGTATTTCCCTCGGAAACGCTTCCCCCGGCGCCGCTGGCGCCGCCCGCCTGCACCCGCACGGCCGGCCTCACGCTGCCCGAGGGCTTCTGCGCCGTCGTGGTGGCCCAGGGCCTCGGCAATGTGCGCCAGCTCGCCGTGGGCCCGGCGGGCGAGCTCTACGTCGCGCTGCGCGGCGACACCGGCGGCCTCCTCCGCCTGCGCGACACCGACGGCAACGGCACCGCCGACCGCACCGACCGCCTCTTCGGTGAGGGCGGCACCGGGATCGCCGTGCACGACGGCTACCTCTGGCTCGCCACCCCGGACCGCATCCTCCGCTGGAAGCTCCCCGCGCCGACGGCCGCGCCCCTCGGGGCGCCCGAGGTGGTGGTGACCGGGATGCCGACGGGCGGCCACCAGGAGAAGACCTTCGCCTTCCTCGGCGGCGACACCCTGATCGTCAACTTCGGCTCGGCCACCAACAGCTGCCAGGTGAGCGACCGGGCCGTCCGCTCCCCGGGGAAGGACCCGTGCACCGAGCTCGAGACGCGGGCCGGCCTGTGGCGCTTCAGCGCCAGCAGGCTGAACCAGCGCCCCGGCGACGGCGTCCGCCACGCCACCGGCCTCCGCAATGCCATGGCCCTCGCCGTGGAGCCCGCGACGGGGAAGCTCTTCGCCGCGCCGCACGGCCGCGACCAGCTCTCGGCCAACTGGGGCTTCACCGACCAGCAGAACGCCGAACTTCCCTCGGAGGAGTTCATGCTGGTGGAGCCGGGCGACGACTTCGGCTGGCCCTACTGCTACTACGACCAGGTCCAGAAGCTCAAGGTCCTCGCCCCCGAGTACGGCGGCGACGGCCGCGCCACCGGCCGCTGCGCCGGGAAGAAGGCGCCCCTCATCGGCTTCCCCGGGCACTGGGCGCCGATGGCCATCCTCTTCGCCGGCGGGACGCAGTTCCCCGAGGCGTACCGCCGCGGCGCGTTCATCGCCTTCCACGGCTCCTGGAACCGCGCCCCGCTGCCCCAGCAGGGCTATCGCGTCGTCTTCGCCCCCTTCGGCGCCGATGGCCGGCCCACGGGCCAGTACGAGACCTTCGCCACCGCCTCCGAGGGCGACACCGCGCTGCGCGCCGCCGGCCTCGCCTGGGCGGCGGATGGCTCCCTCTACGTGGGCAGCGAGCGGGGCGGGACCATCTGGAAGGTCATGGTGGCGCGCTGACGGGGCGGCACGGCACACCGCTGCCCTGAGCGGCGGCCCCGGTGGGGCTGGCTTCGGTGCGTGCAGCCACAGAGGCACGGAGGACACGGAGGACACAGAGGACGGTGCGGCCAGGGTGGACTCACCGCAGGGTGAGCCCCCATGCCTTTGTGCATGTGGGCTCGGGCCCGGCAATGCTCCCTACCGCTCCCGGAGCCCCACCGAGAACATCAGAGCCCGGGTCGGCAAGATGCCGATCCGGGCTCGGGTTCTCCGTGGCCTCTGTGCCCTCTGTGCCTTTGTGGTCTTGCCGTTCCGGTTCCCAGCCGCCCCCCCGCGCCTCGCTGGGCAGCAGCGCGCCGAGCCTCGCCCCTCAGCGCCCGAGCACCCGCGCCACCGCGCGCAGGTCGGCGTCGATCTCGATGGGGCGATTGGCGCGCGCTGGCGGGGGATCGGTCTCCTGGTGGTAGGTGAGCAGCACCCCCGGGTCCTTGAGCACGTGCCCGGTGAGCACCGCCATCACCCGGTCGTCCCGCCCGATGATCCCCTCGGCATGGAGCCGCCGGGCGCCGGCCACGCTGGCCGCGCTCGCCGGCTCGCAGCCCACGCCTGCCGCGTCGATCACGGCCTTGGCCTCGAGGATCTCGGCGTCGGTCACCGCGGTGACGACGCCGTCGGTCTCGCGGATGGTCTGCACCGCGCGGTCCCAGCTCGCCGGGTCGCCGATCTTGATGGCCGTGGCGATCGTCTCGGCCTTCACCGTGCGTCGTGCCGCGAATCCCTCCGCGAAACCCTGCGCGAAGGGCGCCGCCCCGGCGGCCTGCACCGACGCGATCCGCGGCACCCGGTCGATGAGCCCGAGCGCCTTTGCCTCGCGGAGGGCCTTCCCGAACGCGGCGGTGTTGCCGAGGTTGCCCGCCGGCAGCACGATCCACTCGGGCACGTCCCAGCAGAGCTGGTGTAGCAGCTCCAGCACGATGGTCTTCTGCCCCTCGAGCCGGTACGGATTGATGGAGTTGAGCAGGTACACGCCGAGTTCGTCGGCCGCCTGCTGCACCAGCCGGAGGCAGGCGTCGAAGTCGCCGCGCACCAGCAGGGTCTTCGCCCCGTAGGCGAGCGACTGGGCCAGCTTCCCGAGCGCCACCTGGCCCGCCGGCACGAAGACCAGCGCCGGGATCCCGGCCTGGGCCCCGTAGGCTGCCAGCGCGGCCGAGGTGTTGCCCGTCGAGGCGCAGGCGATGGCGCTGGCGCCGAGCCGGGCGGCCTGCGTCACCCCCACCGTCATGCCGCGGTCCTTGAAGCTGCCGGTGGGGTTGTGGCCCTCGTGCTTCACCCGCAGGTGGGGAAGGCCCGCCCACTCGGCGATGGCCGGGCGGCGGAGCAGGGGGGTGTTCCCCTCGGGGTGGGTCACCACGCGCTCGCCGGCGCTGGGCAGCACCAGCTCGCGGTAGCGCCAGACGCCCGACAGGTTCACGTCGTTCCGCTGGCCCCAGCGCTCCTCGAACAGCCGCCGGAGCGAGGCGCCATCCTCGGCGGGCGGCGCGTGCGCGAGCGCCAGCAGCCCCCCGCAGACGCACCGCACCCGGGGATCGAGCTCGTCGTAAGCCGCCCGGCACTGGTCGCAGCGCTGGACGCTCGTCATGCCGGGCCCGCCAGCACCTGCGCGCCCGAGCGGCTCACCTCCGCCACCCGGGTCACGCTGTCCACGCCCGCGGCCGCGTACGCCGCACGCATCGCGGCCGCGATCCCCGCGCCCGCCGCGTCGCTCTCGGCAAAGGCGAACGCGGTGGGCCCGCTGCCCGAGATGGAGCAGCCGAGCGCGCCCGCCGCGAGGGCCGCCGCCTTGGCCTCCCGGAAGCCCGGCAGGAGCGGCGCCCGCGCCGGCTCGGCGATGCGGTCGTCGAGGGCGCGCCGCAGCAGGGCCAGGTCCCCGGTGGCGAACGCCAGCACCATGGCCGCCACCTGCGCGGCCTGGTGCAGCGCCACGTCGCGCGGCAGGTCCGTGGGCAGGACGGCCCGGCCCTCGGCGGTGCGGAGCCGCTGGGCCGGGTGCGCCATCACCACGCGCAGGGAGGCGGGCACCGGCAGCTTCACGTAGTCGTAGCTCGCCGTCTCGCGGATCAGGACGATGCCGCCCACCAGCGAGGGCAGGATGTTGTCGAGGTGCCACCCCGCCACGCACGCCTCCGCGGCGAGCGCCGCCTCCAGTAGCTGCCGCTCCGACAGCCCGAGGCCGAGCAGCCGGTCGGTGGCCACCGCCCCGGCCACCGCCGAGGCGGCGCTGCCGCCCTGGCCGCCGGAGAGCGGGAGGCCCTTGGTGATGGTCAGGGACAGGCCGGCGTCCGGGCGTCCCGCCAGGCGAAGCGCGGCCTGCGCCGCGAGGGCCGCGGTGTTCGCGCCGGCTTCCCGCGGGAGGTCGGGATGCCCGGCGTCGAGCACCACCACGCCGGGCCCGGCGGCCACCGTGGCCTCGACGACGTCGCCGGCGCCGGCCACGGCCATTCCCATGATGTCGAGCCCCGGCCCCACGTTGCCGACGGAGCCCGGCGCAAACACGCGCACCGAGGCGCGGGCGGCCGTCATCGGCGGGCCAGCGCCAGCACGTCGTTGAGCACGCCCGCGGCGGTGACCATCGGTCCCGCCCCGGGCCCGCGCACCACCAGCGGGTGCTCGCGATACCGCGTGGTGGTGAACACCACCTGGTTGTCGGTCCCCTTGAGCGCCGCGAACGGGCTGTCCGCCCCCACGGCCTGCAGCCCCACCCGGAGCCGCTTCGGCGTCACCGTCGCGATGTAGCGCAGGACCTGGCCCTTCTGCTGCGCCGCGCGGACCTTCTGGGCAAAGTGCTCGTCCCACGCGCTGAGCCGCGCCAGGAACTGCTTGAGCGGCAGCCGGGCGGCGTCGGCCGGCACCAGCGATTCCGTGACCACGGCGCCGGGCTCCCCCTGGAAGCCCATGAGGCGCCCCAGGATCAGCGCCTTCCGCGCCACGTCCTGGCCCGAGAGGTCCTCGCGCGGGTCCGGCTCGGTGTAGCCGGCGTGGATGGCGGCCTTGAGCGCCTCGGAGAACTTCTTCCACCGCTCCAGTTCCGTCAGCAGGAAGCCGAGCGTCCCCGAGAGGCAGCCCTCGATGGAGACCACCTCGTCGCCCGTCTCCACCAGCTTGGCGAAGGTGTCCATCACCGGGAGGCCCGCGCCCACGGTGGCCTCGTGCCGCAGGCGCCGCCCGTGCTTCGCGGCCAGGGCCGCCAGCGCCTCCGCCTCCCGCGCGGGGCCGGCCAGCGGCTTCTTGTTGGCCAGCACCACGTCCATGCCGGCGGTGAGGGCGGCCTGCAGCACCGGGCCGGTCTCGTCGGCGGTCACGTCCACCAGCACCGGGTGGGAGAGCGCGTGCTTGAGCGCGCGTCGCACCGCGTCCTCCGCCTTGTCGGCGCGGCCACCGTCGAGGTGCTTGAGGCTGTGCCCCTTGGCCTTCTCCCTGGCGATGACCTGCAGCCGGTGGGCCGAGAGCCCCGCGGGATCGAACACGACGCCGCTGCGGTCCGCCACGCCCACGATCCGCACCTTGGGCCCCTGGGCCGGCAGCTCGGCCACCAGCTCCCCAAAGCTGCGCCCGATGCGGCCGAAGCCGAGCAGGAAGACGTCGAGCCGGTCCCGCGGGGCCACCGACCCGCCGCCCACCTTGCCGAGCTGGAACGCGGCGTGAATGGCGCGCTGCGCGTCCTGCGCCTGCCGCTCGTCCACCACCGCCGAGATGTTGAGCTCGCTCGACCCCTGCGCGATGGCGATGACGTTGATCCCCGCCTGCGCCAGCGCCGAGAACACCCGCTGCGCCACGCCCGGCGTCCCCGCCATGCCGAGGCCCACCACCGCGAGCGTGGCCACGCCGGGGCGGACGCTCACGCCGTCGATCTCCCGGTGGGTGATCTCGTCCCGGAACGCCTCTGTCAGGCAGGTCCGGGCCCGCTCCGCGGCCGCGGCGGGGACGCAGAGGCAGATCGAGTGTTCGCTGCTGGCCTGCGAGATGAGCGACACCGAGATCTGCTCCCGCATCAGCGCCGCGAAGGTGCGCGCCGCCACGCCCGGCACGCCGATCATCCCGTTGCCCTCCACCGTCAGCAGCGCCTGCCCCGTGGCCGCCGAGAGCGCCTTCACCGGCACGTCGAGCCCGGTGGCCCGCTCCGAGACCTCCGTGCCCGCCTGGGCCGGTTCCGCGAACGGCCGCACGAACAGCGGCACCCCGCGCCCGATGATCGGTGTGAGCGCCCGCGGGTGCAGCACCTTGGCGCCGTAGTAGGCCAGTTCCGCCGCCTCCCGCACGTTGAGCTGCGGCAGCACCCGGGCATCCGGCACCACGCGCGGGTCGCTGGTGAGGAGGCCGGGCACGTCCTTCCACAGGTGCACGGCGCGCGCCCCGAGGGCGCGGCCCACCAGCGCCGCCGTGAGGTCCGAGCCGCCGCGCCCCAGCGTGGTCACCTCGCCCGTGCGGGTGGCGCCGATGAAGCCGGTGACGATGGGCGTGATCCCCTGCTTGAGCAGCGGCTGCAGCGCCTTGCGGAGCTTCGCGTCGGTCCGCTCCAGGTCCGGGGACGCGTTCTGGAAGTGGCCGTCCGTCACCACCACCTCGGCGGCGTCCACGTAGCGCGTCTTCACGCCCGCGGCGACGAGGGCGGCGGTCACCAGCCGGGCGCTCAGGCGCTCCCCGCGCGCCACCAGGAAGTCGCTGGTGCGGGGGGTGAGTTCCTTGAGGATCGAGAGGCCCTTCGCCAGCGACTCGAGCTCGTCGAGCTGCGCGTCGAGGAACGCCACCAGCTCGTGCCGGGTCCCGGCTTGGCCGATGAGCGCCCGCGCTGCGTCGTGGTGCCGCTCCCGCAGCGTGGCGATGGTGCGGCTGGCCCCCAGCATGTCGCCGGCCTGCGCGCGCGCGGCCACGTCGAGCAGGAGGTCGGTGACCCCGGCCATGGCCGAGACCACCACGGCGCGCGGGCCCGGCCAGCCCTGGATCAGGCTCACCGCATGGCGCACCGCCGCCGCGTCCGCGAGGGACGCGCCGCCGAACTTGTGGATGTCGAGTTGGGAAGTGCCGCGAGGCATAGTGCGGGAAGGATACCACGCGCCCCGACGGGGCGGAACGGGGCGCGTCACGGGGAGGCCACGGGCCCGCGCGGGATCCGTCCCCGCGCCCCGGTTCCCCATTCCCGTGCCCCGTCCTAACTTCTCTTCATGCTCGCGATCCTCAAGCTGCTGCAGTCCCTGTTCAAGACCCTCCACTCCCAGGGCACCCCCGGGCAGGTCGCGGCCGGCATGATGCTCGGCGCCGGGCTCGGCCTGTCGCCGATCCTCGCCGGCCATAACCTCGTGCTCTTCACGGCGCTGGTGCTCCTCAACGTGAGCTTTGCTGGCGGCATGCTCGGCATGGCGCTGTTCACCCCCCTCGGGTTCCTGCTCGACCCGGTCCTCGACCGGCTCGGCCTGGCGCTGCTCGATGCCCCGGGACTGCAGGGGCTCTGGACCAGCCTCTACAACACCCCGCTCGTCCCCTACACCAGCTTCAACAACACCGTCACCCTCGGCGCGCTGGCCGCGTGGCTGGTGCTGGCGCTCCCCATCTACGTCGGCGCCAAGGCGGCCATCACCACCTATCGCGCCAAGTATGGCGTCCGGGTGGAGAACAGCCGCCTGATGAAGGCCGTCAAGGCGAGCAAGGTGTACAACGTCTACACCTGGTTCCGGCCCGAATGAGCACCGCCACCACGCCCGAGCGCTTCAAGGTCTTCCGCTGGCGGGCCATCGGCCCGCTGCTCCTGTTCTTCCTGCTGCTCGTGGTCCTCTGGATGCTGTTCGCCGACGCGCTGGCCCGGCGGCAGGCGCAGGACAGCCTGGAGGAGATGCTCGGCACGCAGGTGGACCTGGATCGCCTGACCATCCGCGAGTCGGACGTGGCCGTGGACCTGGCGGGCCTCGCCATCGCCGACCCGCGCGACCCGATGCGGAACCTGCTCGAGGCCGGCGGGATCACCATCGACCTGGACCCGGTCCCGCTCGCCGAGAAGAAGATTGTCATCGACCGGCTCTCGCTCTCGGGGCTCCAGTTCCTCACCGCCCGGCGCGAGCCCGCCCGGCCCGCCGATCCCAACAGCCCCGCCGCCAAGCTCCTCGCCGAGACCTCGGGCTGGGCCCGCGAGAAGTTCCAGTTCCCGAAGCTGGTGATGGGCCGGGTGGACTCGGTGAAGAGCCTCGTCTTGAACCCCGAGCAGCTCGGCACCGTGCAGGCCGCGCAGGCCTTCGCCGGCCGCGTGGACTCCGTGAAGGGCGACTTCGAGCAGCAGGTCGCGGCGCTCAACGTGAAGGACCTCGTCGATTCCTCCACGGCGCTGGCCAACCGCCTGGCCACCCTGGACCCGAAGAAACTCGGGGTGGCGGGGATCCAGTCCACCGTCACCTCCGTGCGCCAGGCCATCCAGCGCCTGGAGCGCACCGAGCGCGCCCTGGGCGACATCGAGAAGACCGCCCGGACCTCCCTCGGCGCCCTCCAGGCCGGCCTCGGCGACGTCAACGAGGCCCGCAAGCGCGACTACGCCTTTGCCCTGGGCCTGCTCCAGCTGCCGAGCCTCGACGCGCCGAACATCAGCGGCGCCCTCTTCGGCCAGCCCAGCACCGACTATTTCGAGACCGCGCTGGCCTACGCCCGCGTGCTGGAGCGCTACGTGCCGCCGGGCCTCCAGCCCTGGAAGCGGCCGGGTCCCAAGCGCACCCGCCTCGACGGCACCAACGTGGAGTTCCCGAAGCAGGCGGAATACCCCAGGTTCTTGCTCCGCGAGGGCGACATCGACCTGAGCTTCGGCGGCCCCGTGCCCGGGAAGCTCGCCGCGCGGGCCACCGGCATCACCAGCCAGCCGGCGCTCCTCGGCCAGCCCGCCACGCTCGGGCTCAACGGTACCCTCGGGGACCAGGGGCAGGTCGGCGTCCAGGTGGGCGCCATGCTGCGGCACTTCGGCACGGCGCCGAAGGACTCGATGAGCGCCCGCCTGACGGGCGTGGCCCTCCCCACCATCCAGTTTCCCGACCTCCCCTTCGGCGTGAATCCCGGCCGGAGCACCCTCACGGCCAGCTTCTCCCTCGCCGGCGACCGCCTCGCGGGCAGCTGGGCCATCAGCTCCCCGAAGGTCACCTGGGTGGCCGACTCGAGCCGGCTCCAGTCGGCTTCACTGGTGGAGGGCACGGTCTGGCGGGTCATCTCGGGCCTCACCACGCTGGAGGTCCGCGCCGAACTGGGCGGCACCATCCAGCGCCCCACCCTGGCCATCCGCTCCAACCTCGACGAGGCCATTGCCGAGCGCCTCCGCGCCATCGTGGGCGAGGAAGTGGCCAAGGCCGAGCAGAAGGCCCGCGACGCGGTGGACCGCCTCGTGGACCAGCAGGTGAGCGCCCTCGGCACCCGCGTCAGCGCCCTCGAGGGGGATGTCACCCGGCGCCTGCCCCTCGAGCAGGGCCAGGTGGCCGAGGTCCGCCAGCGCCTCGAGGCGGAGATCCGTCGCCTGACGCGCGGCGCCACCGGCGGCATCAAGCTCCCGGGGCTCTGAGCGGGCCCGGCCCGCTCTTCATGTCGCGTTCATGTTCGGGGAATGTGACCGGGGCCCCCTCCCGCTCCGCGCCCGGTGCGATAGATTCGCAAAATCCGCTTCACATTCGAGACTCCCAAATGCGCATAGCTGTCCCGAAGGAAACCGCTCCCCGCGAGCGGCGGGTCGCGCTGGTACCCGAGACCTGCAAGAAGCTCGGGCAGGCCGGCTACACCATCGCCATCGAGTCGGGAGCCGGTCTTGCCGCCGGTTTCGCCGACGACGCCTACAAGGCGGTGGGTGCCGAGGTGGTGGCCGACCCGGCCGCGCTCCTCGGCGGGGCCGACATCGTCCTCAAGGTCGGCGCGCCGGCGGTGGACGGCGGGCGGAACGAGGTGGCCTGGATGAAGGAGGGCGCCATCTTCGTGAGCTCGCTGATGCCGCTGCGGAACCTGGCGGCCGCCCGGGCGCTCGCGGCGCGGAAGGTCACCGCCTTCTCCACCGACGCCATCCCGCGCACCACCCGCGCGCAGGCCATGGACACGCTCTCCTCCATGGCCAACATCGCGGGCTACAAGGGCGTGCTGCTCGCGGCCGCGGAGCTCCCCAAGTACTTCCCGATGTTCATGACGGCGGCCGGCATGGTGAAGCCGGCCCGCGTCTTCGTCATTGGCGCCGGCGTGGCCGGCCTCCAGGCCATCGCCACGGCCAAGCGCCTCGGCGCCACGGTGTTCGCCACCGACGTGCGGCCGGAGGTCAAGGAACAGATCGAGTCGGTGGGCGCCAAGTACGTCGGCATCGAGCTCAAGCAGGATGCGCAGGCGGGCGGTGGCTACGCCAAGGAGCTCTCGGCCGAGGACCAGGCCCGCCAGCGCCAGCTGCTCGCCGAGCAGTGCGCGCAGGTGGACGTGGTGATCCCCACCGCGCTCATCGGCGGCGTCTTCGCGCCGAAGCTCATCACGGCGGAGATCGTCCGGACCATGAAGCCCGGGAGCATCATCGTGGACCTCGCCGCCGACGGCGGCGGCAACTGCGAGCTCTCCAAGCCGGGGGAGACCGTCGTGGAGCACGGCGTCACCATCATGGCGCCGCTCAACCTCGCCGCCACCATGCCGGCCGACGCGAGCCTCCTCTTCTCCCGCAACCTGGTGTCGTTCCTCACGACGTTCACCAAGGACAAGGCATTCGTGCTGGACCCTTCCGACGACATCCAGCAGGGCTCCCTCATCACCCACGCGGGCGAGGTGGTGCACGCCCGGACCAAGGACGCGCTCCAGAAGGCGGGCCTATGATCCTGACCATCCTGCAGGCGGCGGCGGAGCCCGCGGCCGAGGCCGCCGGCCACGGCGCCACCTCGAGCGGCGAGTTCTGGTCGCTGATCTTCGTCTTCGTGCTCTCGTCGTTCATCGGGCTCGGCGTCATCCGCCGGGTGTCGCGGCTGCTGCACACCCCGCTCATGTCGCTCACCAACGCCATCTCGGCCATCGCCGTGGTGGGCGCCATCCTGGTGGCCGGCGGCCACTACCCGCTGCACATCCAGGTGATGGGCGCCATCGCGCTCTTCGCCTCGATGACCAACATCGTGAGCGGCTTCCTCATCACCAACCGCATGCTCAAGATGTTCAAGGCCGACGACAAGAAGGCGGGGGGGCACTGAGATGACATACGCCTTCGCGCAGGTCGGCTACATCATCGCCACGGTGCTGTTCATCCTGGCCCTGCACTGGATGAACACGCCCGACAGCGCCAGGAAGGGCGTCCACGCCGGCGTCGCCGGCATGGCCATCGCCGTGCTCGTCACCTGGGCCCAGCCCGAGGTGATCAACCACGCCTGGATCGTCATCGCCATCGTGCTGGGCTTCGGCGTGGGCATCCCGCTCGCCAACGTGCCGCTCACCGCGGTGCCGCAGCGGACGGCGCTCTCCCACGCCTTCGGCGGCCTGGCCGCCGGCCTCGTGGGCACGGCCAAGTTCTACCTCTGGTACGGCGAGGGCGCGGGGAACCTGACCACCTTCCGCATGGTGGCCATCACCCTCGAGATCATCCTCGGCTACCTCACCTTCACCGGCAGTCTCCTGGCGGCCGGCAAGCTGCAGGAGATCAAGTGGATCCCGCAGCGGCCGGTCACCTACCCGGGCCAGAACCTGATCAACGGGCTGCTCTTCGCGGTGGCGGTCGGCCTCGGCATCGCGCTGGCGATGAACCCGACGGCGCCGTGGGCCACGACGGCCTTCCCGGTGGTCATCGCGCTGTCGCTCGCCTTCGGGGTGCTCCTCATCATCCCGATCGGCGGCGCCGACATGCCGACGGTCATCGCCATCCTGAACTCCTACGCGGGCCTCTCAGCGGTGGCGATGGGCTTCGTGCTGGACAACAAGCTCCTCATCACCGCCGGCGCCCTCGACGGCTCGAGCGGCCTGATCCTCGCCATCATCATGTGCAAGGCGATGAACCGCTCGTTCACCAACGTGCTCTTCGGCGCCTTCGGGCAGGTGCAGCAGGCCAGCAAGGGCGGCGAGCAGAAGCAGTACAAGGGCGAGACCGCCGAGGGCGCGGCCCAGGTCATGGAGCAGGCCAGCCTGGTGGTCATCGTCCCGGGCTACGGCATGGCGGTGGCCCAGGCGCAGCACAAGGTGCGGGAGCTCTACGACCAGCTCAAGAAGAAGGGCATCACGGTCAAGTTCGCCATCCATCCCGTCGCGGGGCGCATGCCCGGCCACATGAACGTGCTGCTGGCCGAGGCGGACATCCCGTACACCGACCTGGTGGAGATGGACGAGATCAACCCCGACATGCCGCAGTGCGACGTCTGCCTCGTGGTGGGCGCCAATGACGTGGTGAACCCCGCCGCGCGCTCCGACAAGTCGAGCCCCATCTACGGCATGCCGATCATCGACGCCGACAAGGCGCGGACCATCTTCGCCATCAAGCGCTCGAAGAACCCGGGCTTCGCCGGCATCGACAACGAGCTCTACTTCAGCGACAAGACCTGGATGCTCTTCGGCGACGCCAAGGGCGTCGTGGGCGAGCTGGTCAAGCAGTTCGCGGGCGAGAGCGGCATGCACTGAGCCCCGGGCCCGCGCCCCGGGACAAACGAAGCCCCCGGCCGCTCCACGCGGCCGGGGGCTTCGTCGTTCCGGGAGGGGGTTACGGCCGGCCCGGAGGCCCGCCGGCGCCGGGGCCCATGCCGCCCGGCATGCTCATCTGCTGGTAGTCGGCCGGGACCTGGAAGAGGGCCGCGTCGAGCGACTTGGGCTCGATCTTGGTGACCTCCATCATCGGCTTGCGCCCGCTGGTGACGTCGGTGATGCGGAGCGGGTAGAAGCCGTCCTTGAAGTCGGCCACGACCTTCGCGTCCCGGAAGTTCGGCAGGCCGGGTCCACCACCCCGGCGGCCCCCGCCCCCGCCCATCATGAAGAAGCCCATGCCCCGCGCGGCGCAGATCTCCATCTTCTGCCGCTCCGTCTCCACGAGGTAGTTGTCGCAGGCCCGGCCGGCGATGGTCTCCGAGGTGCCGAGCTTGGTGATCGTCGGCGTCGGCTGGGGCTCCGGCGGGCCGCCCATCGGCGAGCCGCCGATCGGCATCGTCATGTACATCTTCTCGCTCGGCATGAGCATCGTCATGGTCATGGCGGCCCCGTCCATGAGCATCACGCCGCCGCGGCCGCCCATGTTCATCTCGGCGCGGACCTTGTCGCCCTTGACCTGCTGGACCATCTCCATCTGCCCCCGCTCACTCGTGAGCTTCAGGGTCACGGCCCCCTCGAACCCCTGCGCCGCGACCGGCGCCGCGACGAGCGGCAGGGCAAGGAGGGGCAGGGCACCACGCAGACGCGCTGGCATGCGGAACATCCTCTCGTTGGGGTGGAGTGCGGGTCAGGCCCGGGCCGGGCCGGTCCAGCGCCGGTCCTCGGGGACCTGGTTGGCCTCGATCACGTCCTGTGCCTTCCGGTAGTTGGCCAGCCATGCCTCCTGCCACTCGGGCGGCAGGTGGGCACGGAACCAGGGCGCGGTCATTACCTCGCCCATCTTGGGGCCGTGGTACACCGCATCCACGTGGCCCAGGAAGCAGGTGGAGTAGCCGGTGTCCATGGTGTTGATCACCCGGCACTCGAAGGCGGCCGGGGCCTCCTCCAGCACCGGCACCCCCGTCTCCCCGGCATGCCAGGGATGCCCGGCGAGCTTGTCGCGTCGTTCCCGGGCACTCACGAATCCCAGGTCATGGACCAGCTGCAGCTGCCCCTGGTGGAGCAGGTTGATCCCGAACTTGCCGCTGTTCCAGATCAGGTCATGGCTGGCGTGCCACTTGTGGATGTACACCGACAGTCGCGGGACGTTGGGCGAGATCGAGGCGCGCATCACCGCATCGGAGATCATCCCATTGGCCTGGCCCTGCCAGCTCGACGTGACGGCGATGATCGGGGAGGTGAAGAGGCGCAGGAGCTCGTAGGCCGGATCGGTTTTCATGGAGGTAGTGTAACACTCCCGGTGGGAGCGCGTATCTCCCGCAGGTCGTGCAACGGCACCCGCCCTGCTCGTCCTTGCAGGCACACCCGGGAGGCTCCGGGAAGGAACCTCGGCAGGGGGTCTGGGGTCCAACTGTCGAGGGAACTGTAAAGACAGTGCTGGTATATACACTGTGGATCGCAGCAAGTATCTGTAATTCAACGGTTTAGGTGTTCGGTTTCTTTTCTGGGTGGCCTGTCGTATATTGGGCACCGTTCAGGGATTGCCCGATGGGACGTGGACACACCCAGCCCAAGGAGGGGCGCGCGTGACCATGCAGCCACGCCGGAAGCGTCGTGCGGTGCGTCCGGCCCAGATCGCCAAGGCGGTTGATGAGGGTCGGGAAAGTCTTGACCTGTACCTCGACGAGATCAGCAAGGTCCCCCTGCTGACCCGTGAGGAGGAGATGGAACTGGCCCGCAAGGCGTTCCGCGGCAGCGTCGCGGCCCAGGAGAAGCTGGCCCGGCACAACGTCCGGTTCGTCGTCTCCGTCGCCAAGAAGTTCCAGAATCGCGGGGTGCCGCTGGTGGACCTCATCGGCGAGGGCAACCTCGGCCTGATGACCGCCGCGCGGAAGTTCGACCCCGATCGCGGCGTCAAGTTCATCTCGTACGCCGTGTGGTGGATCCGGCAGGCCGTCCAGGCCGCCATCGCCCGTCATGGGCGGCCGGTCCGGGTGCCCCTCAACCGCACCGCGGACCTGTCGCGGCTGGGGCGCACCACCACGCTCCTCAAGGACCGGCTGGGCCGCATGCCCACCACCGAGGAACTGGCGCGCGCCACCGGCCTCACGCTGGAGGCGGTCCGGAGCCTCGGGGCCCTCAACACCGAGGCGGTCCGGCTCGACCACCCCACGCGCGACGGGGACTCGAGCGAGCGCATGGAGCGCTTCACCGCGCTCGACCAGGAAGGCACGGACACCAACACCATCGCCAACAGCCAGACCTCGGACATCGAGGCGGCCCTGGCGACGCTCCCCCCGCGGGACGCCAAGGTGCTCCGGCTCTACTTCGGCCTCGACGACGGCAACAGCCGCACCCTCGAGGAGATCGGCCGGATGATGGGCGTCACCCGGGAGCGCATCCGTCAACTGCGCGACCGGGCCCTCACCCGGCTCCGGGAAGGCGAGCAGGGGCAGAAGCTGCGCGACCTGGTCGCCTAGCCCGCCCGGCAGGCACACGACGGCCCCGCCTCCCCCGAGGCGGGGCCGTTCATTTTCCCCTCAGCCGCCGCGCAGCGCGTAGGAGCGGAGCACCTTCATGTAGTTGGCCCGCTCCCACGCGGCCGGCTCGGCGCAGGCGCGGCGGCTCATGCTGCCCTGCATCAGCTGGATGGAATCGTAGTCGTGGACCTCCATCCAGGTGACGAGGTCCGCCAGCACCTTGCGGACGTGGCCGGGGCCATGGCGCAGCGTGGCGCTGGCCATCATGGCCACCTTCGCGCCGACCATCATGCACTTGAGCACGTCGGTGGCCGAATGGACGCCGCCGGAGATGGCCAGGTCGGTGTCGATGTGGCCGTGCATGATGGCGGCCCAGCGGAGCCGGATGCGGAGCGTGGACGGCGTGCTCAGGTCCAGCGCCGGCACCACGGTCAGCTCGTCGAGGTCGAGGTCCGGCTGGTAGAAGCGGTTGAAGAGCACCACGCCCTTCGCGCCGGCCCGCGCCAGCTGGGCGGCCACGTTGGCGGGCGCGCTCAGGAACGGCGTGAGCTTCACCGCCACCGGGATCGTGAGGCTCTCCACCACGGCCTGCACCAGGTCGGACTGCTGCCGCTCGACGGCGGCGCCGTCCTGCGCGGGGTCGGTGGGGACGTAGTAGACGTTGAGCTCCAGCGCATCGGCGCCCGCCTCCTCCATCCGCTTGGCATACGCGATCCACCCACCCACCGACACCCCGTTCAGGCTCGCGATGACCGGGACCTTGAGCAGCTTCCTGGCGTCCGCCAGCCGGGTGAGGTAGCCCTCGGGGCCCAGGTTGTACGCCCACATGTCGGGGAAGTAGCTCAGGGCCTCCGAGTGGCTGTCGGCGCCGTGGCTCAGGTAGGTGTCGAGGTCGGTGCTCTCCAGGGTGAGCTGCTCCTCGAAGAGCGAGGGCAGCACCACCGCCCCCACCCCGGCGTCCTCGAGCACCCGCAGGCTCTCCAGCCGCTCCGTGAGCGGCGAGGACGACGCGACGATCGGGCTCGTGAGCGTGAGGCCCAGGTAGCGGGTCGAGAGATCAGGCATGGGGCTCCTCCTGCGCGTCGGCGGTCCACCCGTGGACGGAGCGGGCCAGGTACTCGTAGCGGTGCCAGCGCTCCTTGAGGTCCGCCTCGGCCTCGTGCAGCAATTCCTCGGCGGCCTCGGGATGGGCGTGCGCCAGCATGGTGTAGCGGGTCTCGTTGTAGGCGTACTTCCGCAGGGGGAGGCTCGGCGCCTTGCAGTCGAGCGAGAAGGGATTGGCGCCGGTCTCGGCCACCGCGGGGTTGTAGCGGAAGAGCGGCCAGTGGCCGGTCTGCACGGCGAGCTTCTGCTGCTCGAGCCCGTGCACCAGGTCGTAGCCGTGGGCGATGCAGTGGCTGTAGGCGATGATCAGCGACGGGCCCGGGAACGCCTCGGCTTCCCGGAACACCTTCACCGCGTGGCTGTCGTCCCCGCCCAGGGCAATCTGGGCCACGTACGCGTGGCCGTACGACATGGCGAAGAGTCCCAGGTCCTTCTTGGGCGCCTGCTTCCCGCCGGCGGCGAACTTGGCCACGGCGCCGCGCGGGGTGGACTTGGACATCTGGCCGCCGGTGTTGGAATACACCTCGGTGTCGAGGACCAGGATGTTGACGTCGCGCCCACTGGCCAGCACGTGGTCCAGGCCGCCGAAGCCGATGTCGTACGCCCACCCGTCGCCGCCCACGATCCAGACGCTCTGGCGGGCCAGGCTTTCGGCCAGCGCGGCGAGCTCGTGCAACTCGGGGTCGCTGGCATCGGCCAGGGCCTGCTGCAGGGTGGTGACGAGGTGGCGGCGCTCGGCGAGGGCGGCCGGATCGCGGCCCTCGATGGCCAGCAGGCCGTCCACCAGCGCGGCGTCCAGCCTGCCGCGGTGGGTGCGGAGCAGGGCCTCGGCACGGGCGCGCTGCTGGTCCAGCGCCAGCCGCATGCCGAGGCCGAACTCGGCGTTGTCCTCGAAGAGGGAATTGGCCCACGCGGGGCCGCGGCCGGCGCGGTTGGTGGCCCACGGGGTGGTGGGCAGGTTGCCGCCGTAGATCGAGGAACAGCCGGTGGCGTTGGCGATGATGGCCCGGTCGCCGAACAGCTGGCTCAGGAGCTTGAGGTAGGGCGTCTCGCCGCAGCCGGCGCAGGCGCCGGAGAACTCGAAGAGCGGCTCGAGCAGCTGGGTGTCCTTGACCAGGTCCTGGTTGAGGTGCTCCCGCGGCACCTCGGGCAGGGTGCGGAAGAACGCCCAGTTGTCGCGCTCGCGGTCCCTGATGGGGGCGTGGGCGGCCATGTTGATGGCCTTGAGGCGCACCTCGCGCTTGTTCTTCACCGGGCAGGCCTCCACGCAGAGGCGGCAGCCGGTGCAGTCCTCCGCGCTCACCTGCAGGGTGTACTTCTGCCCCGGGAACTGGCGCCAGCGGGCCGCGGCGGACTTGAAGCCGGCGGGGGCGCCGGCCAGCGCGGCCTCGTCGTACACCGCGGCGCGGAGCACGGCGTGGGGGCAGACCAGCACGCACTTGCCGCACTGGATGCAGATCTCGCTGTCCCACTCGGGGACCTCGGTGGCGAGGTTCCGCTTCTCGTAGCGGGTGGTGGCCGTGGGCCAGGTGCCGTCGGCGGGCAGCATGCTGACGGGCAGGGCGTCGCCCTGGCCGGCGATGAGGGCGGCGGTGACCGCCTGCACGAACGGCGGCGCCTCGGGGAGCACGGGGAGGCGCCGCTCGCGGGTGGAGCTGACGGTCGCGGGCACCGGCACCTCGGCCAGGGCCGAGATGGCGGCGTCCACCGCCTGGTAGTTCTTCTCGAGGACGATGCTGCCGCGCTTCCCGTAGCTCTTCTCGATCCCCTTCTTGATGGCGGCCACGGCCTGCGGCAACGGCAGCAGGTTGGTGAGCGCGAAGAAGCAGGTCTGCATCACGGTGTTGATGCGCTTGCCGAGCCCGGCCTTCGTGGCCACGGCGATGGCGTCCACACTGAAGACCTTGAGCCGCCTCGCGATGATGGTCTCCTGCACCGGCCGCGGCAGGTGGGGCCAGAGCTCGGCCGCCGGGTACGGCGCGTTGAGCAGCACCGTGGCGCCGGGCTCGGCCAGCGCCAGCACGTCCATCTCGCCCAGGAAGTGGAACTGGTGGCAGGCCACGAAGCTGGCCTGGCCGATCAGGTAGCTGGAGCGGATGGGGTGCGGCCCGAAGCGGAGGTGGCTGGTGGTGACGGAGCCCGACTTCTTCGAGTCGTAGACGAAGTAGCCCTGCGCGTGGAGCCCGGCATCCTCGCCGATGATCTTGATGGAGTTCTTGTTGCCGCCCACCGTGCCGTCGGCGCCGAGGCCGTAGAAGACCGCGCGGACGGTCTCGGGGTGCTCGGTGCTCCAGGCCGGGTCGTACTCGAGGCTCGTGTGGGTGACGTCGTCGGTGATGCCGACGGTGAAGTGGTTCCGCAGGACGGGGCGGGCCAGTTCGTCGAAGATCGCCTTCGCCATGGCGGGGGTGAATTCCTTCGAGGCGAGGCCGTAGCGACCGCCGATGATGCGCGGCAGGGCGGGACGGCGCCCCGCGCTCACGCCCTCGGCCAGGGCGGTGATCACGTCCTGGTAGAGTGGCTCGCCGGCGGAGCCCGGTTCCTTGGTGCGGTCGAGGACGGCGAGGGAGTGGACCGTCCCTGGGAGCGCGGCGAGGAGCTGCTCCACCGGGAAGGGCCGGAACAGCCGCAGCTGCAGCACGCCCACCTTCTCCCCCCGGGCCCGCAGGGCGTCCACCGCCTCTCGCGTCACCTCGGCGCCGGAGCCCATCACCACGAGGACGCGCTCGGCGTCGGCGGCGCCGTGGTAGTCCACCAGGTGATAGACGCGGCCCGTGCGGGCCGCGAGCCGGTCCATGGCCTGCTGCACGATGGCCGGCGTGGCCAGGTAGAACGGGTTGGCGGCCTCGCGGGCCTGGAAGAAGACGTCGGGGTTCTGGGCGCTGCCCTTCAGGACGGGGCGCGCCGGCGAGAGGCCGCGCGCGTGGTGCGCCAGGCGGGGTGCCTCGGGCAGGAGCGCCTGCACGTCGGCCGCGTCGAGCGGGACGACCCGGGCCACCTCGTGCGAGGTGCGGAAGCCGTCGAAGAAGTGCAGGAAGGGAATGCGGCTCTCGAGCGTGGCGGCGTGCGACACCAGCGCGAGGTCCATGGCCTCCTGCGGCGTGGCGGCGCAGAGCATCGCGAACCCCGTGGAGCGCGCGGCCATCACGTCGCTGTGGTCGCCGAAGATCGAGAGCGCCTGGGTGGCGATGGCGCGGGCGGCCACGTGAATCACCAGCGGCGTCAGCTCGCCCGCGATCTTGAACATGTTGGGGAGCATGAGCAGCAGGCCCTGCGACGCCGTGAAGGTCGTCGCGCGGCTGCCGGCCAGGAGGGCGCCGTGAACCGTCCCCGCGGCGCCGCCCTCGCTCTGCATCTCCACCACCGAGGGGACGAGGCCCCAGGCGTTGGGCTTGCCGTCGGCCGCCCACTGGTCGGCCAGCTCGCCCATCGTCGAGGCGGGCGTAATCGGGTAGATGGCAACGACTTCGCTCGCGAGGTAGGCGACCCGGGCCGCGGCCTCGTTGCCGTCGAGCATCATGGCTGTGCGCGTCATGAAAAAAGCCTCCGACGAAGAGTCGTCGGAGGCCGGGGAGGGGGGGCTGAAGGCTTGGTGAAGAAGCCTTCAGGGTGGGGCGATCAGGCTTCGCCCTTGGCGAACATGCGGAGCACCCGCTGCAGGATGCCACCGTTCCGGTAGTAGTCCAGCTCCACCTGGCTGTTGAGGCGTACCACGGCGGGGAAGGTGGTGACCTTGCCGTCCTCCGCCGTGGCGGTGACGGTCACCCGGCCGCCGGGCGTCAGCCCCTTGGCGATGCCGCTGATGCTGAACAGCTCGCGGCCGGTGAGGCCGAGGGACTGCCGGGTGGTGCCCGGCTCGTAGGCGAGGGGCAGCACGCCCATGCCGACGAGGTTGCTCCGGTGGATGCGCTCGTAGCTCTCGGCGATGACGGCCTTGACGCCCTGCAGCGCCGGGCCCTTGGCGGCCCAGTCGCGGGAGGAACCGGTGCCGTACTCCTTGCCCGACAGGATGATGAGCGGGACGCCGGCCGCGCGGTACTTCTCCGAGGCGTCGAAGATGGACATCACCTCGGTGCCCGGGAGGTAGGTGGTCCAGTTGCCTTCCTTGTCCGGCACCAGCGCGTTCTTGATGCGCACGTTGCCGAAGGTGCCGCGCATCATCACCTCGTGATGGCCGCGACGGGCGCCGAAGGTGTTCCAGTCCACCTGCTCCACCCCGTGCTCGCGCAGGTAGCGCGCGGCCGGCCCGTTCTTCGGGATGGCGCCGGCGGGGGAGATGTGGTCGGTGGTGACCGAGTCACCGAGGGCGGCGAGGACCCGGGCGCCCTGGATGTCGCTGAGCGGGCCGGGCTCGGCGGCCAGCTTCTGGAAGAACGGCGGCTCGGCCACGTAGGTGCTGGCCGGATCCCAGGCGTAGCGGCTGCCCTCCGGCACCGGGAGCGCCTGCCAGACATCGTCCCCCTCGAAGACGGAGGCGTACTTGGCCTGGAAGAGCTCGGGCTTGAGGCTCGAGGCCATGGCGTCGGCCAGTTCCCGGGCGGTGGGCCAGATGTCCCGCAGGTACACCGGCTTCCCGTCCTTGCCGGTGCCGAGCGGTTCCTGGGCCAGGTCGATGTCCACGCGGCCGGCCAGGGCGTAGGCCACCACGAGCACCGGCGAGGCCAGGTAGTTGGCGCGCACCTGCGGGTGGACGCGGGCCTCGAAGTTCCGGTTGCCCGAGAGCACGGCGGCGGTCACCAGCTGGTGCTCGTCGATGAGCTTGCCGATGGTGTCGGGGAGCGGGCCCGAGTTGCCGATGCAGGTGGTGCAGCCGTAGCCCACCACGTTGAAGCGGAGCTGCTCCAGGTAGGGCAGCACGCCGGCGCCCTTCAGGTACTCCGTCACCACGCGGGAGCCCGGGGCGAGGCTGGTCTTGACCCATGGCTTGGTGGTGAGCCCCTTCTCCACGGCCTTCCGGGCCAGGAGGCCGGCGCCGAGCATCACGGAGGGGTTGGAGGTGTTGGTGCAGCTGGTGATGGCGGCGATGACCACGGCGCCGTCGTGCAGCGTGATGGGCTGGCCGTCCAGCATGGCGTCCACGCGGCTCGGCGCCTCGGCGCTGGCCACGGCGGTGGCGCCGCCGTCCCACTGGGCCTTGGTGGCCTGGGCCTGCTCCTTCCGCGCCGCGGGGGCGGCGGGGACGAGGAGGTCGGGGAGCGCGGTCTGGAAGTTCCGCTTGAGGGTGCTCATGGGCACCAGGTCCTGCGGCCGCTTGGGGCCGGCAAGGCTCGGCACCACCTTGGCCAGGTCCAGCGTGAGGACGGTGGTGAACTCCGGGTCCGGGCTCTGGTCGGTGCGGAAGAGCCCCTGCTCCTTGCAGTAGCGCTCCACGCGGCTGACGGTAGACTTGTCCCGGCCGGTGCGCTCCAGGTAGCGGAGCGTCTCGGCGTCCACGGGGAAGAAGCCCATGGTGGCGCCGTACTCCGGGGCCATGTTGGCGATGGTGGCGCGGTCGGCGAGGCCGAGGCTCGAGAGGCCGGGGCCGAAGAACTCGACGAACTTGTCCACCACGCCGGCCTTGCGGAGGATCTGGGTGGCGGTGAGGACCAGGTCGGTGGCGGTGGTGCCGGGGGGCAGCTCGCCCACGAGCTTCATGCCGACGACGTCGGGGATCAGCATGAAGTAGGGCTGGCCGAGCATCACGGCCTCGGCCTCGATGCCGCCGACGCCCCAGCCCATGACCCCCAGGCCGTTGATCATCGTCGTGTGCGAGTCGGTCCCGACGCAGGTATCGGGGTAGGCGGTGAGGACGCCGTGCTGCTCGCGGAGCTGGACCACCGGCGCGAGGTACTCGAGGTTCACCTGGTGCACGATCCCGGTCCCGGGGGGCACCACGCGGAAGTTGCGGAAGGCGCGCTGGGCGAACTTGAGCAGCTGGTAGCGCTCGCGGTTGCGGTCGAACTCGAGGTCCACGTTCTGCTGGTACGCCGCGCCGGTGCCGAAGAAGTCCACCTGCACCGAGTGGTCGATGACGAGGTCGCAGGGGACGAGCGGGTTGATGCGGTCGGGGTCCCCGCCCATGCGGACCATGGCATCGCGCATGGCGGCGAGGTCCACGACGCAGGGCACGCCCGTGAAATCCTGCAGCACCACGCGGGCGGGCATGAACGGGATCTCGCTGCGGCCCGTGGCAGTTCCGCGCCAGGCCCCGATCTGGGTAACGTGTTCTTCGGTGACGAGGCCCCGGCCGGCGAAGCGGAGGGCGTTCTCCAGGAGCACGCGGATGGAGTAGGGCAGCCGGTCGAGCGTGGCGACTCCCTTGCGCTCCAGCTCCGGAAGGCGGAAGATCGTTGCGGCCTGGGAGCCGAGCTCCAGGGTGCCGCGGGCGCCGAACGGGTTGGGCGTCTTCGTGGTCATGGCGGGTTCACGGGCGAGGGTGGTGGCGGACGGCCAAGTATACACCATGCGGGGCGACTGTGGCATGGCTCAGCGACCGGTGATCCCGCGCGCCATCACCCGGCGCGATGAGGGGATCGAGTTCGAGTGGGACCAGGCGGGGCACCGCGCGCTCTACGGGGCGCGGGCGCTCCGGCTGGCGTGTCCCTGCGCGGGCTGTGTCGAGGAGATGACGGGCCGCCCGCTCCTCGACCCGGCGACGGTCCCCCTCGACGTGCGGCCCGTGGCGGTGGCGCTGGTGGGGGCCTACGGCCTCCGGGTGACCTGGAGCGACGGCCACGACACGGGGATCTTCACCTTCGAGCGGCTCCGGGCCAGCTGTCCCTGCGACGCGTGCCGCGCGGCGCACGCCGAGCCTCCCGCCTGATGTACTCCCTCCACCTCTCCCTCCGGTTGCCTGGTCATCCCCTGTGGGTGGCCATCTGGGTTGCGCTCCTGCTCCTCGGCATCACCGGCCTGGTGGGCGCGGTGCACTGGGGGCGGCGGACGGCCTGGCGGAACACCGACGAGATCCTGCGCGGCGCGGGCACGGTGCTGGTGTCGCTCGGGATGCTCACCTTCCTGCTCGGGTTCCTCTCGTTCTTCGGCCCCACACTGCTGGCGCTGGCGCTCGCCTGCTTCGTGGGGGCGTTCATCGCGGGCAAGCGCGAGCAGGAACTGGACGACGACGACTGATCCCCGCCGGGGCGGACCCCGCCGGCGTGCCCCGCGCTCCCCCATCCCCCCGCCTGGTCCCGCGTCCCTCTCCCCTGGGCCCGACGCGCGGACGCGTACGCTCCCTTCCGTCCGGGCGGGCCATGGGCCTGCCTCACAGCCTGCGGTGCGCCGCGGGCCCGCGCGACCTCCCGCAGGCCGCGCCACCCGGGCGTGGCGCGGCCGGGCGCCCCTATTTGGGACCCGGCCGCCGGGTTAAGTTGGGGCGTCCCAACCCCGGCCGGTGGTCGTGCGTCCTGTCGTTGCCGCGCTGGTCCTGTCGCTCGCCGTTGCTCCCCTCCCGCTTGCCGCGCAGCTCGAGCCGCCCTCCAGCGGGGGACTGGTGGCGCTCGACCAGTCGCTCCGGCCGCTGGCGCGCTACCAGCGCGTGCTCATGATCGCGGCGCACCCCGACGACGAGGACACCGAGCTGCTGACGCTGGTGACCCGCGGGCTCGGCGCGGAGGCCGCGTACCTCTCGCTCACCCGCGGCGAGGGCGGGCAGAACCTCATCGGCGCCGAACTCGGCCCCGGGCTCGGCCTGCTCCGCACCGAGGAGCTGCTCGCGGCGCGGCGGCTCGACGGGGCGCGCCAGTACTTCACCCGCGCCTACGACTTCGGCTTCTCCAAGACGCTGGACGACACCTGGGCCCACTGGCCGCGCGACTCGGTGCTCAAGGACGTCGTGCGCATCGTGCGCAAGTTCCGGCCGCAGGTGATCGTGTCCGTCTTCAGCGGCACCCCGCGCGACGGCCACGGCCAGCACCAGGCCGCGGGGTGGGCCGCCCTCGAGGCCTTCCGCGTGGCGGGCGATCCCGACGCCTTCCCGGAGCTCGCGCGCGAGGCGCTCGCGCCGTGGACCCCGCTCAAGCTCTACCGCAGCACCCGCTTCGATTCCGCCGCCACCACGCTCCGCCTGCCGAGCGGGGGGCTCGATCCCGCCGTGGGGCAGTCGTACCTGCAGATCGCCATGCGGGGGCGGAGCCTGCACCGCTCGCAGGACATGGGGCAGCTGCAGCGGCTGGGGCCGTCGGAGCTGCGGCTGCAGCTGCTCGAGGACCGCACCGGGCGTGGAGCCGACGGGCTCTTCGCCGGGCTCGACACCACCCTGGCGGGGATGCCGCTGGTGCAGGCGGGGAAGGGCGCCCAGCGGCCGGCGGCCGAGGCGCGGCTGGCGAGCTACGCGGCGCGCATCGACTCGGCCCGGCTCCGCGTGGCCCCGGCCGAGCGGGGCGACCTGCGCGCCCTGCTGCAGCGCGCCACCGACGACCTTGCCGCGGCGCGGAAGGCGGTGCTCGCGGCCCTCCCGGGGAACCGCGGCGACCGGGTGAACCTGGACCCCCTGCTCCAGGGGGACCCGTTCGAGGGCGAGTTCCGCCGCCTGTGGACCGCGCGGCTCCGCGCCCAGGAGGTGCTGGGCGACGCCACCAGCGACGACGAGCGGGTGGTCCCGGGCCAGCAGGTGGGGGTGACGCTCGCGCTCTGGAACCCGGGGAGCGACCCGTCGCGCGCGTGGCTGTGTCTCGGCCAGGTGGCGTGGGACTTCACGCTCGGCGAGGGAAACGGCGGCACGTCGCTGCCGAGGTCCGAGCGCCGCGGCGCCTGCGTGGGGTACGCGGCGGGCGGCAACCGGTTCGAGCCGGCGGTGAACGCCACGGGCACGCTGCCGGCCGGCGGCTTCGTCACGGCGCGCGGCAGCATGACGGTGCCGATGACCGCCGACTACTCGGTCCCGTACTTCCTGCGCGCCCCGCGGGACGGCGACCTCTACACCTGGGACGAGGACAGCTGGCGTGCCTGGGGCGAGCCGTTCGAGGAGCCGGCGGTCTGGCAGCAGGCGCTGCTCGCGGGCCCCGAGCCGCAGCCCTGGAACGCCACCGAGCTCACCTTCCGCGGCAACGACCAGGCGCTGGGCGAGTTCCGCCGGCCGGTGGTGGTGGTGCCGCGCGTGGACGTGGCGGTGACGCCGGAGGAAGAGGTCTGGCCGCTCGGGAGCGGCGCGCGGACCGTGACCGTGACCCTCACCCACGGCGCCCGCGACACCACGAGCGGCCAGCTGACCCTGCAGGTGCCGCCCGGCTGGGTGGCGCCCGCGCCGGTGGCGTTCCGGTTCACGCAGGAGGATGAGCGGCGGGTGGTGACCTTCCAGCTCCGCGCCCCCGCCGGCGTGCGCCCCGGCCGCTACGAGGTGGCCGCGGTGGCGCTGGACGACCAGGGCCGCGCCTACGACGTGGGGATGCAGCGCATGGCCCACCCGCACGTGCATCCCCGCACGTGGAGCCGGCGGGCGGTGGCCACGCTCCACGTGGCGGCGCTGGCGCTGCCCCGGCTGCGCGCGGTGGCGTACGTCCGCGGCGCCGCCGACCGGGTGCCGGAGGCGCTCCGCGACGTGGGGGTGCCGCTGACCCTCGTCACCGGCGCCGACTTGGGCCGGGGCGACCTGCGGCGCTTCGACGTCATCGTCATCGGCCCGCGCGCCTTCGAGACCGACGCCGACCTGCCGCGCGCCAACGCCGCCCTGCTGGCCTACGCCCGCGCCGGCGGCACCGTGCTGGTCCAGTACCAGCAGTACGGCTATTTCCTGGGCGACTATGCCCCCTTCGGCCTCACGGTGGGAAGCCGCCCGCCCGGCCAGCCGAACACCGCCGCCACCGCCACCACCCGCGAGAGCGCCACGCGCGTGGCCACCACCGCCCTCCTCGGCGGCCATGACCGGGTCACCGACGAGACCGCCGCCGTCCGCATCGTGGACGCCGCCTCCCCCGTGGTCCTCCGCCCCAACCGCCTCGGCGCGGCCGACTGGGAGGGCTGGGTGCAGGAGCGCGGGCTCTACTTTGCCCGCACCTGGGAGAACCACTGGCGCCCGGTGCTCGCCATGCACGACCCGGGCGAGTCCCCGCTCCAGGGCGGCCTCCTCGTGGCCACGGTGGGCCGCGGCACCTACGTCTACACCGGCCTCAGCTTCTTCCGGCAGCTCCCCGCGGGCGTGCCCGGGGCCTTCCGCCTCTTCGCCAACCTGCTGGCCCTCGGCGAACGGCGGACCGGCGCGGTGGCGCCGGTCACGCCACCGCCGGCGGCCTCGTACGATGTCGAGAAGCCGTGAGGGCGGACGCGACGAGTCCGGCCTCCGTGGCGCCTCCGCGTTGAGTCACGCGAGCCTCCGATGAGCCCCGGCCCATCGCTCACGAGACGGCTGGCGTGGGCCGCCCTGCTTGGGCTCGCCGCGTGCGGGGACGGCCGGGTGCCGCTCACCCTGTACTCGCCGCATGGGCGCGATCACCTGCTGCTGCTGGAGCGGGAGTACGAGCGGCTGCATCCCGAGATCGACGTGCGCTGGCTCGACCTGGGCAGCCAGGAGGTGCTGGACCGCCTGCGGCTCGAGCGCGTCAACCCGCAGGCCGACCTCTGGTTCGGCGGCCCGACCACGCTCTTCCAGCGCGGCATCCAGGACTCGCTGCTGGCCCCCTACCGGCCCAGCTGGGCGGGGCGGGTGGATCCGTCGGGCGTGGGGCCGGACGACCTGTACTACCCGGTGTACCGCACGCCCACGATCATCGCCTACAACCGGGATGCGGTGCCCGATTCGCTGGCGCCGCGCGACTGGGACGACGTGCTCGCCCCGCGCTGGCACGACAAGGTGCTCATCCGCGACCCGGTGGCCTCCGGAACCATGCGGGCCATCTGGGGCTTGATCCTCCAGCGGAGCCTCCGCGCCACCGGCGACACCGCCGCCGGGATGGCGTGGCTGCGGAAACTGGACGGGCAGACCCGCACGTATGCGCTCTCGCCGGCCCTCCTCGATGCCAAGCTGGCACGGCAGGAAGGGCTCGTCACACTCTGGGACCTGCCGGACATCCTCATTGCGCAGAGCAAGGGCATGCCCTTCGGCTACACCTTTCCCCGGAGCGGCACGGCCGTGATCGACGACGCCATCGCGCTGGTGCGGAACGCCAAGCACCCCGCCGAGGCCAAGGCGTTCATCGAGTGGGTGGGGGACACCGAGGCGCAGCTGCTCGCGGCGGAGCGGGTGTTCCGCCTGCCGGCGCGGCACGACCTGCCGGAGGCGCGCGTGCCCGCCTGGGTGCGCACGGTGGAACGGGAGATGGTCGTGGAGCCGATGGACTGGGCATTGCTCGCCAGGCAGGGGGCCACCTGGATGGGGTACTGGGACCAGCACGTGCGCGGGACCGGCCGGTGAGCTACCTCGTCCTCGAGGGGCTCACGCGGCGCTTCGGCGCGGAGACCGGGGTCTTCGGGCTCGGACTCGCGGTGGAGCAGGGCGGCATCCTGGCGCTCCTCGGCCCGAGCGGCAGCGGCAAGACCACGACCCTCCGGATGCTGGGCGGCTTCGAGCGCCCGGATGCCGGGCGGATCCTCGTCGGGGCCGAGGACGTCACCGCCCTCCGGCCCGAGCGGCGGCACTTCGGCATGGTGTTCCAGCACTACGCCCTGTTCCCGCACCTCGACGTCGGCGAGAACGTGGCCTTCGGCCTCGAGAGCCGGGGGGTAGGGGGCGCCGAGGCGGCGCGGCGGGTGCGGGAGGCGCTGGCGCTCGTGGACCTGGCGGGCTTCGAGCGGCGGCCGGTGGCCGCGCTCTCGGGCGGGCAGCAGCAGCGGGTGGCGCTGGCGCGCGCGCTGGCGCCGGAGCCACGCGTGCTGCTGCTCGACGAGCCGCTCTCCAACCTCGACCCCGCGCTCCGCGAGCGCACCCGCCGGGAGCTGCGCGCGCTCATCCGCCGGGTGGGCATCACCACGGTGATCGTGACCCACGAGCAGGAGGACGCCTTCGACCTGGCCGATCACGTGGCGGTGCTGGCGCAGGGGAAGCTGGAGCAGCTCGGCACGCCCGAGGACCTCTATCGCCACCCGGCGACACCGTTTGTGGGCCGCTTCATCGGGCGCTCGAGCTGGATCGGCGGGACGGTGGCGCCGGGCACGGGGGATGGCGCGGCCAGCGTGGTGGTGGAGGGCGCGCGCTGGCGGGTGCGCCCCGAGGCCGGCCGCGCGCCGGTGCCCGGGCCGTGCGCGCTCCTGCTCCGGCCCGAGGGGCTGGCCTTCACCGCGGATGCGGCGCGCGGCGTGCCCGCCACCGTCACCGACCGCCGCTACGCGGGCGCCAGCACCTTCTACCTAGCCCAGACCGCCGCCGGCGTGGCGCTCGAGGTCGCCGCGCCGAGCGCGGCCGCCGTGGTGGGGCAGGCGGTGCGGGTGGCGCCGGCCATGGAGCCGGCGGGCGCCGGCGACGGGGTGCACCTCTTCCCGGCGGGGCCCGCCTGATGCGCGCCCGCCGCTGGCTGACCCTGGCCCTGGCCCTCCTGCTGGCCTGGGTGGTGGCGTATCCGCTGCTCATCGTGGCGCTCGAGAGCGTGCGCGGCCCGCACGGGGAGTGGACCGCGGCCTACTTCCAGCGCTTCGTGGCCGAGCCGCGCGAGTGGCGCGCCCTCTGGGCCAGCCTCTGGACCTCCGTGGCGAGCGTGGTGCTGGCCGCCGTGCTGGGCGTGCCACTGGCGTTCCTCTTCGAGCGCTACGAGTTCCCCGGCCGGCGGCTCATCGGCGCGCTGGTGGCGCTCCCGGCCGTCCTGCCGCCGCTCGTGGGCGTCATCGCCTTCCTGTTCCTGTACGGCGAGACGGGATTCATCGCGCGCCTGGTGCAGGCGGCGCTCCGGCTGGAGGAGCCGCCCTGGCGGCTCGAGGGGGCGTGGGCGATCCTGCTGGTGCACGCCTACTCGATGTACGTCTACTTCTACCTCTTCACCCGCGCGGGGCTGGCGCAGCTGGACCACGCCGCCCTCGAGGCGGCGCAGTCCCTCGGCGCGGACCGCTGGCGCACCCTCCGGCGGGTGACGCTGCCGCTCCTCGCCCCGTCGCTCAAGGGCGCGGCGCTGCTCACGTTCATGACGGCGCTCGCCAGCTTCAGCGCGCCCTACATCTTCGGCGGCGGGTTCCGCGTCATGACCACGCAGATCGTCTTCACCCGCCTGAACGGCGAGTACGGCATGGCCATGGTGCAGACCGTGGTGCTGAGCCTGCTCGGGCTGGCAGGGTTGTGGCTGGCGGGCAGTGGCGGCCCCGGGGCGCGGGCCGGCGGGAAGGGCGTGGCGCCCCGGCCGCAGCCCATCACGAGCCCGGCACTCCGCCTCCTGGCCACCGTCGGCGGGTGGACGCTCGGCGTCGTCCTGCTGCTGCCGCATGCCACGCTGGTGCTGCTCTCGTTCGTGCCGGTGGGGACGTGGACGGTGGAGACCTTCCCGCCCGCGTACACCGTGGCCAACTACGTGCAGCTCCTCACCGAACCCTCCCGCCTCCGCCCGCTCGGCAACAGCCTCTGGATGGCCACCCTGGCCACCGCGGTGGCGATGGCCGTGGCGGTGGCGGTGGGGCTCCTGGCCACGCGGCGGCGGGCGCCGCTCGCGGGGCTGGTCGAGCGGCTCATCGCGGTGCCGTGGCTGGTGCCGGGGACGGTCTTCGCGGTGGCGCTGGCGTCGGCGTTCAGCGTGCACGCCCCGTGGGTGGCGCGAATCATCCTTGTCGGGACGGTCTGGATTCTGCCGCTTGCCTATGTGATCCGGAACCTCCCGCTCGCGGGGCGGGCGGTGCTGGCCGGGTTCCGGGCGCTCGATCCCTCGGTGGAGGAAGCGGCGCACTCACTGGGCGCGGGGCACTGGCGCACGCTCCGGCGGGTGACGCTCCCGCTCCTCCGTCCCGCCCTGGCCGCGGGCGCCACGCTCGCCTTCGTCACGGCCCTCGGGGACTTCGTGGTCTCGATCATCCTCTACACCTACGACACCCGGCCGCTCTCGCTCGAGATCCTCTCGGCGCTGCGCCAGGGCGACGTGGGTGTCGCCGCCGCGTACGGCGTGCTGCTCATGCTCCTTTCCGCGCTGGTCTTCGCGCTCGGCAGCGAGCGGGAGGTGGTGGCCCGATGACCGCTCCGCGCGTCCCCGGCGAGCTCAAGCAGCTCTCGGTGCTCATCGCCACGTGCATGATCGACATGATCGGCTTCGCGATGGTGCTGCCGCTCCTGCCCTTCTACGCCAAGAAGCTCGCCGCCACGCCCGAGATGATCGGGATGCTCACCGCCATCTTCTCGGTGGCGCAGCTCATCGCGGCGCCCTACTGGGGCCGCTTCTCGGACCGCTACGGGCGGCGGCCGGCGCTCCTCATCGGGTTGTCGGCGTCGGCGATCGCCTACGTGATCTTCGGCTACGCCGACGCGCTCTGGCTCCTCTTCCTCTCGCGCATCGTGCAGGGGGCGGGGGGCGGCACCACGGGCGTGGCGCAGGCCTACGTCACCGAGACGGTCAAGGCCAGCAAGCGCGCCCAGGCCCTCGGCTGGCTGTCGGCCGCCACGAGCGCCGGGGTGGCGATCGGGCCCGCCATCGGCTCGTTCAGCAACCAGCACTTCGGGCCGGCGGCGCCGGGCCTGGTGGCGGCGGCGCTCTGCGTCCTCAACGTGGCGTTCGCGTGGAAGTGGCTGCCGGAGTCCCGGGTCCCGACGCCGGCGGGCATGCCCTCGCGGCCCAAGCGCCCGGTGTGGCATGCGGCGGCGGAGGTGGTGCAGCACCCGACGCGGCCGGTGTCGCGGCTCATCTGGATCTATGGCGTGGGGATGTTCGCCTTCACCTGCTTCACCTCGATCCTGGCGCTGTTCCTGGACGCCGAGTTCGGGGTCACCGAGCAGACGATCGGGTACTTCTACAGCTATGTCGGGGCGCTGTCGTTCGTGATGCGCTCGCTCCTGCTCGGGCCGGTGGTGAGCCGCATCGGCGAGGTGCGCGCCATGCGGGCGGGGACCACCGCGCTGGTGGTGGGGCTCGTGCTCTACACCGTGGTGCACAAGGTGTGGATCCTGGCGGCCATCATCCCGCTGGTGCCCATCGGCACGGCGCTCCTCTTCCCGAGCACCACGGCACTCATGTCGCGCGCGTCGCTCAAGGAAGAATTGGGCACCACCATGGGCGTGGCCCAGACCTTCGCGGGCATCTCCCGCGTGGTGGCGCCGCTCCTCGCCACGGTGGCCTTCCAGCGCGTGGCGCACGGGGCGCCGTTCTACCTCGCGGCGGTCGTGGTGGGGATCGCGGGGCTCCTCGCCACCCAGGTGGAGCCACCGCCCGCGCACACCACGGAAACCCCGGTGCCTCCCGCGGCAGCGCGGAGCTGAGGCCACGGCGCTGAGCGCGTCAGCTCAGCAGCTGCCGGCGCGCGCAACGCGGGAGCGCAGAGGGACGCGGAGGAACCGCGCACTGATGGTGGGCTCACTCCTGCGAGAGCCCTTCCTGCCGCGTGTGGGTGAACGCCGGGGTCCGGCAACGAACCCAACCGGTCGCGGAACCCAACTGCGATAGCGACGAGGTGGCCGGGGCTGGCACGAAGCCTCCCCCGGGCCCGATCTCTCTGCGCCTCTGCGTTGGGTCACACCAGGCGCACGCCCCGGCAACGCGCCCGGTGACGCCTAGAACTCCGCCCCTACTGCGAGGTTGAGGTGCCCGAGCTTCGCGTCGCCGGCGCCGTAGGTGGTGGTGACGTGGCGGTACTCGAGGCCCAGGACCAGCGGGGCGGGACGCCAGTGGAGGTGCGCGCCCCAGGTCTGGTTCTTGAGGCGCTGGGTGGTGGTGTCGAGGTCGGCGTCCTTGGGGTCATCCATGCCGAACATGGCGCCCAGCTCCACCGTGGGGCTCGGCAGGATGAGGAGCTGCGCCCAGCCGCCCTTGGTCCGGACGGGCCGCCCGCCGAGCCCGAAGTTCTGGCCGATGCCCCCGCCGCCGAGGCCCGCGAGGGCCTGGCCGGTGAAGGCCTCGCCGCGGAGCTCGAGCGCCTTGCCCACCGGGATGCGCACCGTGGCGGCCACCGCCTTGGAGGTGAGCAGCGAGTCGCCGGTGGTGGAGAGCCAGCCGTAGTGCCCGCCGACCCCGAGTTCGCCCGTGGCGCCGAAGCGGAGGCGGAGCCGGCCCTGCAGGTATGGCCGCTCGGTCTGCTCGGCCCGGTCGGGCTGGGTTACGAAGGGGCCCTGCGCGGCGTAGCCCGTCGGCGCCAGCACGGCGCCCTCGAGCTCCAGCGCGGCGGACTTGCCCGGGATCAGTTCCCCGGTGGCCCGCACCTGCGGGATCCAGAGCCACAGGTTGCCGCTGCTCGACAGCGCCGACAGCCCGAGGCTCCCGAGGCTCGACGGGTTGAGCTCCGCGATCGGCGGCGCCTCCTGGCCCACCAGCACCCGGAACCGGGTCCACCGCATCTCACCGATCGCCCGCCGGATGCGGAGCAGCGGGAAGGTGCGCCCGCCGTTGGAGGGCTGCTGGCCACCCCAGAAGTCCGCGTCGAGTTCGGCCGAGAAGTCGCCGCCGAGGACGCCGCCGGCGAAGGCGCGCGCCGTCACCCGCGTCTGGCGCATCGTGGCGCCGAGGCCGGCGTTCGGGAAGCTGTCGCCCGCGTCGCGGCGGACGGCAAACTGGGGCAGGTCGCTGTTGTTGCTCTTGGCCGAGGTGTGGAAGCCGTTCATCAGGACCATCACGTGGATGGTCACCTCGGGGGCGGGCTGGTCCTGCGCGGCGAGCGGCCGCACGAGGGCGGCAGGCAGGGCGAGCAGGGCAAGGGCGAGTCGGCGCATGGGCACGGGCGGTGTGGGTGCGGTTGACGTCCCCGAGGGGCGGGAGATAAGCTAGTGCCAATGCCCTTCCTCCGCCTCTCATGGCGAATTCAGGTGGTGACCCTTGCGGCGGCCCTCCCCCTGGCCCTCGCCGCACAAGGCGTCACGGTCACGGGCCGGGTCACCATCCAGGACCGTGATGGCCGCCCCGGCACCGACCAGGCGCAGGCCGTGGTCTGGCTCGAGGGCGGTCCCGCCGCGGGCGCCGCCCCGGTGAGCGTCGAGATGGCCACCGAGGGCAAGCAGTTCGTGCCGCACCTCGTGGTGGTGCCGCCCGGCTCCACGGTGGCCTTCCCGAACCACGATCCCTTCAACCACAACGTCTTCTCCCTGGCCGCCGAGCGGGTCTTCGACCTCGGGCTCTACGGGCGCGGGGAGTCGAAGGCGGTGGACTTCGGGGCGCCGGGCGTGATCCGCGTGTACTGCAACGTGCACGCGCAGATGCGCGGCCTGGTGGTGGTGCCGGGCAGCGGGCGGTTCACCCAGCCCGGGACCGACGGCGCCTTCCGCCTGGCGAACGTCCCGCCCGGCGACTACGTGCTCCACGTCTGGCACGAGCGCACCCCCGAGGCCACCCAACCCCTCAAGGTGGGCGCGGGCGACCCGGCGCCGGTGACCGTGGCGCTCGACGCGCGCGGCTACCGCCTGGTCCAGCACCGGGACAAGAACGGCAAGTCCTACAGCGACCGGAGCCGCCGCTATTAAGACCTCCCCCCTGCGCGGCCTCGGCCTCAAGCTCTTCCTCGCCACCGCCGCCATGGTGGTGCTGACGCTGGGCGGCGCGCTGCTGCTGGTGCGGATGCGCGCCGGCCAGGCGGCCGACGCGGCCATCGACCAGGGCCTCGTGGCCACCCAGTCCGCCATCGAGGATGCGCTCGACGGGCGGAGCCGCACCCTGGAGCGCGCGGCGCAGGTCCTGGCGCGGGTCCCCACCTACATCTCCCGCATCGAGGAGGCGCTCCGCACCGGCACCCGCGGCGACCTGCTCGACGCCGCCAGCGAGTTCCGCGACCAGAGCGGCGCCGACTGGGCCATGATCGTGGACGCGGGCGGCGTGCTGCAGGCCTGGACCCGCGCGCCCGAGGCCAGCGGGGTCGAGCTCGGCGAGAGCCCCCTCGTGGGCGACGCCCTCACGGGCACCCCGGCCCGCGGCACCTGGATCGAGAGCACGCCGGCGGGCGACTCGCTCTACCAGGCCGTGTCCGTGCCCCTCGCGGCGGAGAGCGCGCCGGTGGCCGGCGCCCTCATCGTGGCCGTGCCGCTCGACAATGCGCTGGCCGAGCGGCTCAAGCGGCAGACGGGGTCGGAGGTGGTGTTCGTCTCGTTCGACACGCTCGGTGCGCCGCACGTCCATGCGGCCACGGTGCCGCGGGAGCAGCTCGAGGGCGCGCTCCGCGAGCGCTACACGGGGACCGGCGGGACCGTGGACTCGGTGCCGGCCAGGCTCCGGGTGCTCGCGGGGGGGATGACGTGGATCGGCGCGGCCGGGGCGCTCCGCACGGCCAGCGGCCTGATCGTGGGCGAGTACGCCGGCCTCCGGGCGCGCGAGGAGGCGCTGGCCCCCTTCGCCGCGCTGCAGCAGTCGTTCGTGTACGCCTTCGCGGGGGCCGTGGCCATCGCGCTCCTCATCTCGCTGCTCCTGGCGCGGCAGATCACGGGGCCGCTCCGCCGTCTCGTCGGCCTCACGCGGGACGTGGCCGAGGGGCGCTACACCGGCCAGGTGGACATCCGCGCCAGCGACGAGGTGGGCGAGCTCGCCAGCGCCTTCCAGGGCATGGTGGCCGAGTTGCGCGAGAAGCAGAAGCTGGTGGAGTTCCTCGGCTCCTCCGCCACCGTGGCCCGCACCCAGGTGATCCCCACCGGCAGCCAGCCCGCCAGCGGCGACGTGGGCGTGGGCACCGTCCTGAATGGCCGCTACGAGCTTCGCCAGCAGCTCGGGGCCGGCGGCATGGGCGTCGTCTTCCGCGCGTACGACCGCGAGCTCAAGGAGCCCGTGGCCATCAAGACCCTGCGCCCCGAGCTGGTGGGCGACGCGGTGCTGCTGGAGCGCTTCAAGCAGGAGATCCGCCTGGCGCGGCAGATCTCGCACCCCAACGTGGTCCGCACCCACGACCTCGGCGTCGCCGACGGGCTCTATTTCCTCACCATGGAGTTCGTGGAGGGCAGCGCCCTCGACGAGGTGATCCGCCGCCGCGGCGCGCTGCCGCTCGCGGTCACGCTCGCCGTGGGCCGCCAGCTCCTCCGCGCCCTCGAGGTGGCCCACGCCCAGGGCGTGGTGCACCGCGACATCAAGCCGCAGAACCTGGTGGTGGACGCGCAGGGCTTCCTCAAGGTGATGGACTTCGGCATCGCGCGGCTGGTGGAGGGGCGGCAGGCGGCGCGGCCCAAGGGCGAGGCGCTCACCGCCGAGGGCTCCATCATCGGCACGCCGCAGTACATGGCGCCGGAGCAGCTGATGGGCGAGTCGGTGGATGGCCGCGCCGACCTCTACGCCGCCGGCCTGGTGCTCTTCGAGTGCGCCACCGGCCGCCGCATGGTGGAGGGCGAGTCCTTCGGCACGGTGCTCCTGAAGCAGGTGCAGGAGCCGCCCACCGATCCGCGGACCCTGGTCCCGGGCTTGCCCGGCGACTTCTGTGCCCTGGTGCTCAAGGCGCTGGCCAAGCGGCCCGACGAACGCTGGGCCACCGCGGCCGAATTCCAGCAGGCACTGGAGCGGATCCGCCCCTGACCCGAGGGCCCACATGACGGACGACCCACGCATCGCGCGCCTCGAGGCGCGGGTGCAGGTGCTGGAGCGGCTGGTGCGGGAGCTCGTGGCCGGCCGGGGGACGGGCGCACCGGACAGCGCGCCATCCGCGCCGGAGCCCGCCATGGCACCTCCTGCGTCCGCGCCCCCCCGCGCCTGGAGTGGGCACGTCGACGATCGTGGCGCCCCGGTGCACGCCCCGCCCGAGCCGGTGCCGTCCCCCCGGCCCGCGCCCCCACCCCCGTTGCCGGCGCCACATCCACCGCAGCCGGCCCCGCCTCCTGCGGGCCGCGCGCCCGGCGTCCTCAACGAGCAGTGGCTCGGCAGCCGCGGGCTCCTGGCGGTGGGCGTGGTGTTCCTCGTGCTCGCGGCGGGGTACCTGCTCAAGCTCTCCTTTGACCGGGGCTGGGTGTCGCCGCTGGCGCGCTGCCTCGGGGGGGCGGCGGCTGGGATGATGGTGGGGCTGGTGGGCTGGCGGCTCCATGGGCGCGGGCTGCGGATCTACGGGGCCGCCCTCCTCGGCGCGGGTGCGGCCATCCTCTACCTGGCGGTGTGGGCGGCGGCGCAGCTGTACCAGTTCCTTCCCGCCGCGCAGGCGCTGGTGGGGCTGGCGCTCGTCTCGGTGGGACTCGCCGCGGTGGCCTGGGCCATCGGGGTCGAGGCGCTGCTCGCCACGGCGGCGCTCGGCGCGTTCTTCGCGCCGCTCCTGACGGTGCCCGAGGCGGGCAGCGCCAACCTGCTCCTGGGCTATCTCGGCTCCATGGGCGTGGGCTTCGGGGCCGTGGCGGCGCAGCGGCACTGGCGCGTGGCCATGGGGATCGTGGCGCTGGCGTACTTCGGCATTGCGCTGCCGTCCGCAGCGGACCACGCCTCCGCGCTGCCCCTCTGGCTGTACGGCATCGGTGGCGGCGCGGCCGGCCTCTTCGTGGGGCTCCGAGAGGGCTGGTGGGAGACGCGCTTCCTCTCCTTTGCCGGCGGCTGGGCCTTCCTCGCGGCGGCCGATGCGCACACCGCGGCCGCGTGGCCCAACCTCGCGGGCGCGCTGGTGCTCGCGGCCCCCGTGTGGTGGCGCGCCTTCCAGGCCGACCTCGTCTGGCCCGGACGCGCGGGGCCCAACGTCACCTCCACCAAGGAGGGGATGCACCTCCGGCCCTTCGCCTTCGGGGAGACATTCTACTTCTACGTGACGCCGCTGGCCGTGGCGGCTGCGCTCTGGTCGGCGGACCGGGCCTGGTTCGCCGCGCATCCCGGGGCGGCGGCGGCGCTGGTGGCCGTGCCGTACCTCGTGGCGGGCTACCAGCAGGAGCGACGCCCGTTCACCGTGGTGGCGGTGGGTGCGCTCGCCTGGGCGGCGGTGCTGCAGGAGGAGGTCCTGCTCCGGGTCTGGCTCCTCGCGGCCCTCTGCCTGGCCACCACCGCGGCCGACCGGCTGCTCCGTCGCCGCGACGGCCGGAACCTCTCGCTGCTCGTCTTCGTGGGGGCGCTCTACATCCTCGGGACCGATGCGCTCCCGATGCGTGAGGCCACCGACCCCGCCTTCACCAGCGCCGTGGCGCTGACACTCTGGCTGCTCGTGGCCGTCGCGGTGGTGCAGGCCGCCGTGCTCATCGCGGAGGAGGCTTACCTCGGGGAGGTTTCGGTCCGCCTTCTCTACTGGGGCGCCGCGGGCCTGCTCCTCTTCCTTGGCGTGTCGTCCGAACTGATGCGCGCGTTTGGCCAGAGCACCATGGCTCCCGACCAGCGCGCCCTCGCCGGCGGCCTGGCCGTGAGTGCCTGGTGGATCCTCTACGCCGGCACCTGCTTCGCCGTGGGTTTCCGCCGCCGGCTCCGCGGCCTCCGCCTCACCGGCTTCGCGGTGGCGGGGCTCGCGGTGGCCAAGGTGGTCCTGGTGGACCTTTCCACGCTCGATGCCTTGTACCGGGTCGGCTCGGCGCTCATCCTCGGGCTCGTGTCGCTGGCGATTGCCTACGCATATCACCGCCGGGCGCCGGGGTAGGCCGGGGTTGGGTGCGTCTCAATGCAGGGGCGCCGAGGGTGCGGAGCAACTGCAAGGCCACCGAGGACACGGAGGTCACGGAGAGATCGAGCCCGGATCGGTGCGTCGCCAACCCCGACTCGGCCGTTGGTGGGGAAAGCGTGGGGCGAGGGATCAAGCCGGACCCGAACGGACACCCGCCCAAACCGATGGGCACCCCCTGCGGCGAGCCCACCATCCCCGGGCAGTGCTCTGTGTCCTCTGTGTCCTCCGTGTCCTCTGTGCCTCTGTGGTTTCCCACGCCCCAACCACCCCCACAACCAGGCTCCCCTCTCCGAGCAGAGGTCCTCCGCGGCCCCCAACGCCACTTCAGTGAGTCGCTCGGCCCGGCGCCCCTCCACCACCCCTCCACGCCGACCGCAGCTGCACCGCGGCGAAACCCTCAACGACCCCGCCCACCGCCGGAATCCGTCCCCTCGCACCGGCCCGACATCGCGCCGGCGCCCGCCGGATGTAGATTCCCCGCGTGCCGCCCGGGGGCCGCCCGGGCGCCGTGGTCCCCTTCGGATTTCGAGTCATGCCGCTGCCGTCCGCCAACGTCATCGTTCCCGACGATCTTGCCCAGGCCACCTGGGCAGATATCCAGCCCCTCTATCGCGAACTCGCCGAGCGACCGCTCACGCTCGCCACCGTGGAGACGTGGCTGGCCGACTGGTCGCGGCTGGAGGAAGTGGTCGGCGAGGCCGCGGCGCTGGCGATGATCGCCTATACCTGCGACACCACCGACCCCGCCAAGGAGGCCGCGCACCTCCGCTTCTCCGCCGAGATCCTGCCGCAGATGGAGGAACTGGAGGTGGCGCTGGCGGGACGGCTGCTGGACCTGGGCTACACCCGGCCCGGCCTCGAGGTCACCATCGCGCGCTTCCGGAGCGCGCGGGAGCTGTTCCGTGAGGCCAACGTCCCGCTGTTCCAGGAGATGGAGGAGCTCGGCACCCGCTACCAGAAGATCACCGGCGGCCTGACGGTCGCGTGGAAGGGCGAGGAGAAGACGCTGCCGGAGCTGCAGCCGATCCTGCAGGGCACCAACCGCGCGGAGCGTGAAGAGGCCTTCCGCCTGAGCACCGCCGCCTACCTGACCCGGCGCGACGAGCTGGCCGGCATCTTCAACGAACTCTTCGCGCGCAGGGCGAAGGTGGCGGCCAACGCCGGCTGCCGGGATTACGAGGAGTACGCCTTCCGCTCCAAGTGCCGCTTCGACTACACCCCCGCCGACTGCCGCCGGTTCCACGAGGCGGTGGAGGCGGTGGTGGCGCCCGCCGTCGAGCGGGTCATGGCCCGCCGCCGGGAGCGGCTTGGCGTCCCGACGCTCCGGCCCTGGGACGTCGGTCCCGATCCCGAGGGCCGCGAGCCCCTGCGCCCCTTCCGCGCCGCCGGCGAACTCATCGAGGCCAGTGGCCGGGTCTTCCAGCGGGTTGCGCCCGCCTTCGGCGACCAGTTCGCCACCATGGCGCGCGAGGGCCTGCTCGACCTCGAGGTGCGGAAGGGCAAGGCCCCCGGCGGCTACTGCGAGACGCTCCACGCGCGTGGCCGGCCGTTCATCTTCATGAACGCCGTCGGCGTGCTCGACGACGTCAACACGCTGCTCCACGAGGCGGGCCATGCGTTCCATGCCTTCGAGGCGCACGCGCGCCCGCTGGTCTGGGAGCGCCATCCCGGCCTGGAGATGTGCGAGCTGGCCAGCATGTCCATGGAGCTGCTCGCCGCGCCGTACATGGGCCGCGCGGACGGCGGGCTCTTCACCCCCGAGGAGATGCGCCGGGCGCGCGCCGACCACCTCGAGGACGTGCTGATCACGCTGGCCCACGTGGCGGGCGTCGATGCCTTCCAGAGCTGGATCTACACCTCGGGGCAGGGCCACGACGCCGACGCGCGCGACGCGGCCTGGCTCCGGATCCGCAGCCGCTTCGAGCGCGGCATCGACTGGTCCGGCCTCGAGCGCGAGCGGGTGAGCCGCTGGTACCGCCAGCTCCACATCTTCCTCTACCCGTTCTACTACATCGAGTACGGGATCGCCCAGATCGGCGCGCTGCAGGTGTGGCGGAACGCCCGGACGGACCAGGGCGAGGCCGTGCGCCGCTACCGTGAGGCGCTGGCGCTCGGCAACACCCGGTCACTCCCGGAGCTCTACCGGGCGGCGGGCGTGGAGTTCACCTTCGAGGCGGCCCGGATCGGGGAGCTCGTGACGCTCGTCGAGACGGAGCTGGAGCGGGCCTGGGGGTAGGTCGCCCCCTCGGGCGGGCCCCGGGGGCCGGGCCCCCTCGGCCCTTGTCCCCGGGGGATTCGTGGGCAAGATTCCTCCCCCGTCGGCAGGTCCCCCTACCCGGAACAGAGAGGCTGAATGGCGAAGGAAGAAGGCATCGAGATGGAAGGTGTGGTCACCGAGGTCCTCCCGGACCGCAACTACCGGGTGCTCCTCGAGAACGGCCACTCGATCCTTGCCTACGCTGCCGGGAAGATGAGCAAGTTCAAGATCCGCGTCCTCGAGGGCGACCGCGTCACCGTGGTCCTCTCCCCCTACGACCTCACGCGGGGCCGGGTCATCTACCGCCACAAGTGAGGGGGCAGGAACGGCCACCGGCCGGCACGCTCAGCATCGCAGGCGCGGCCTCCCGGCCGCGCCTGCTCGTTTTCCCCCCCCGCGTCAGGTCCGCTCCGACACGTGGCCCAACAGAAAGCCGGCCCGGGACAGGATCCCGGGCCGGCGTCCGTCAGGAGCAGCGTGCCCCAGCTTACTTGACCTTCGTGACGTTCTCGGCCGCGGGCCCCTTGGCCCCGTCGACGATGTCGAACTCGACGCGCTCACCCTCGGTGAGGCTGCGGAACCCGTCCGCCTTGATGGCGGTGTGGTGGACGAAACAGTCCTTCGAGCCGTTTTCGGGGGTGATGAAGCCGAAACCCTTGGCGTCGTTGAACCACTTCACCGTGCCAGTGACGCGAGGCATGCTGCTGTACTCCGTGCGTAGGGGAACATCGTCGGGTCGGGAAAGTCCCGGGCCCGACAGGGACAACACGCCGGGGAAATCCCGGCGGCTGCAACCATCTGACCGCGTGCGGTCGATCGGGGATGTCGCGAAGGCGCTGCGAGGGTGCTCCAGAGCCGGCGAGGTCCGCCGGGTTCAGTCCAAGGCCGCCCCAAAGATGGGCCGCCGTCCCGCCGCGTCAAGAGGGCCCGTCAGGGGCGCCACCACTTGAGCGCCGCCCGGGCCCACTCGCCGCTGCGGCGCCGCAATCCCGAGCCCACCGCCCGGTTGAGCGCCTGCAGGAACTCCGCCGCCGAGGGGAACCGCTGCTCCACCTCGTTGTGGAGCGCCCGCTCCAGGACCACGGCCAGGTCCTCCGGCACGTCCGGGCGCCGCTCCCGGAGGGCGGGGCGCTGGTTGGTGGTCTGCCGCGCCAGCACCTGGTCCACCGTCTGCCCCGTGAACGGCGGCTCGCCGAGCAGGGCGAAGTAGGCCACCGCCGCGAGGCTGTACAGGTCGGAGCGCTGGTCCACCCGCTCGCCGAGGAGCTGCTCGGGGCTCGCGAACATCGGCGTCCCGCTCTGGCTCGTGGCCCCGCCGAAGCGTCCCTGCCCGCGCAGGGCCAGCGCCAGGCCGAAGTCGGTGATCCGCAGGTCCCCGCTCGGCGCGATCAGCATGTTCTCCGGCTTCAGGTCGCGGTGCACCAGCCCGCCCTGGTGGGCCAGCGACAGCGCCGAGAGCGCCTCCCGCAGCAGCTTCACCACCTCGTCGAGCGGCAGCGGGCCTTCCTTTTCCACCAGCTGCGCCAGGTTGGGGCCGCCCACCAGCTCCATGGTGTACCAGAGGAGCCCCGCGCGGCCGCCGATGTCGTAGATGTTCACCAGGTTCGGGTGTGTCAGGCGGGCGGCCAGCTGGGCCTCGCGGCGGAACCGCTCCACCACCGCCGGGTCCGCCGTGAGGTGCGGGTGCAGCACCTTGAGCGCCACCTCGCGCTCGAGGTGCAGGTCGCGCACCCGGTACACCCGGCCGTAGCCGCCGCGGCCCAGCGGGCTCAGCAGCTCGTAGTCGTCGCCCAGGGCGCGGCGCAGGCGTTTCTCCCAGTGGCGGCCGTCGTCGCTCTCGCTCGGGAGCGGGCGGGGGTTCACCACCTGCATCACCAGCGCCGGGTTCTCGAAGGTCCCCGCGTCGGAGGCGAAGTCCTCGAGCATCTCGGCCGCCGTCAGGTAGCGGTCATCGGGACTGGGGCGGAGCGCGCGCAGCAGGATCCGCTCGATGGTCTTCGGCACGTTGGGCCGCAACTCGGCGGGCGGGCGGATCTCGGCCGGGTCCAGCGGCAGCTCGGCCCCCGTGACCGCGAAGTACAGGATCGCGGCGGCGGTGTAGATGTCGCTCGTGGGGTCGCCGGGGGCGCCGGCGCGCACCTCGGGGGCCATGAAGGAGAGCCCGCCCGGCACCTCTCCCTCGGGGATCACCGGCAGGGTCCAGTTGCAGAACCGGAGGTCGGTGACGGTGCCGCGGCCGCCCAGGTTGACCAGCAGCGACGTCGGCGCGATCCGCCGCACGATGATCCCGTGCGCGTGCGCGTGCTCCAGCCCGCTCAGCACGTCGCGCGCCAGCACGTGCACGGCGGGGAAGGGGCGGGGCCCGCGCTGCGCCGCCTCCAGCAGGCTCTCGCCCTCGATCCAGTTGCCCACCCGGTAGGCCAGGTCGCCCACCAGGCCGGCGTCGTAGACGTGGCGGATGGCGGGGTGGTCGAGCTGCGCCAGCGCCTCGGCCTCGCGCAGGAACCAGGCGCGGGTGCGGTCGTTGGGATACAGGTTGACCCGGAGCGACACCCGGCGGGAGAGCAGCGTGTCGTGCGCCGTGAAGAGCACCCGCTCCCGCGAGGCCGCCACCATGGTCTCCAGGCGGTAGCGCTTGCCGAGGGCCGCCTCCACCCGCTCGAAGATGGTGAGCGGGGGCGGGGTGGCGTTCCCGGAGGTGGTCGGCGGCGGCGTCGTCATCCGGTCACTCGTCCGTCACGACCGGCGTCCGGTTGGCGCGGCGGCGCTCCACCCGGCCGCGCTGCTGCCCGCAGCGGGTGCGGCTGCAGACGCGGCGGCTCTGGTTGTCCGTCTCGTCGAGGAAGAACAGCCCGCAGTCCGGGCCCGGGCAGCGCCGCACCGTGGCCAGCGGGTTGGCGAGCGTCTGGGCCGCCGAGAGCGCGATGGCCTCGAGGTCGGCGGGCGGGCGCTCCGGGTGGAAGCGCAGGCGCCAGCGCCCGCCGATGCGCACCAGCTGTTCCCGCCCCTCGAGCTGGCCCAGCCGGCGGTTCACCGCCTCGATGGCCGACGGCGCCGCGGCGCGGCCCTCCGCCAGCGCGTCGGCAATGGCGCTGAGCCGCTCCCGCAGCGCCAGCGCGGCACGGTGCGCCTCGGCATCCCCCGCGGACGAGAGCTGCACGGCCTTGGTCCAGCGGAGGTAGGTGGCGGGATCGGGCAGCGCCTCGCTGCCGGCCGGCGGCAGGTGCGCGGTGTTCACGAACTCCAGCCAGAGCGGCTCGCCCAGGAGCAGGAATTCGGGATCGGGCATGGGGCTAGGGATTCGGGGCGGTCTCGACGGCGTCGCGACCGCCGCGCTTGGCCCGGTACAGGGCGGCGTCGGCCGCGGCGAGGATGGCGTCCGGCGTCTGCCCGTGCAGCGGAGCCTCCGCAATGCCCATGCTGAGCGAGGGCCGGCCGAACTCCGGCCGCTCGGCCGCCAGGCGCGCCACGGCCGCCTGCACCCGCTCCACGTAGGCATGGGCTTCCTGCGCGGTGGTCATGGGCAGGATCACCAGGAACTCGTCGCCGCCCATGCGGCCCACGCTGTCGAGCGTACGCGCCTGCGCCTTGAGGATCCGGGCCAGCTCGGCCAGCAGCCGGTCGCCGGCGGCGTGGCCCAGGGTGTCGTTGACCACCTTGAAGCGGTCCACGTCCAGCTCCACCACGCTGGTGCGGATCTGGTGCCGCTCCGTCCGGGAGATCTCCGCCTTGAGCCGCTCCTCCATGGCCCGGCGGTTGAACAGCCCCGTGAGCGGGTCGGTGGTGGCCGCGCTCTGCAGCTCCTCCACCAGCAGCGCGTTCTTGAGCGCGATCGCCGCCGCGAAGGCCAGCGTCCCGGCCAGCTCCGATTCCGGCGCGCCGAAGCCCTGGTCGTGCAGCCGGGGCCCCAGCACCAGGACGGCCAGCCGCTCCGCCCCCGAGTCGAGCGACACCACCACCTGGCTTCCCGCGGGCACCAGCCGCGCCACCGCCGCGTCCGCCGCGCTGCTCACGGGCGAGTCGGGCGGCAGGGCCAGGTCGAGCGCCGGCCCGGCGATCGGGTGCAGCGTCATCGCCCCGCGCAGCGACCGCACCACCTTCGGCACGTACTCCCCGTTCACCGGCCGGTAGAGGCAGCCCCACCAGCAGAAGAACACCTCGGCCATGAAGTCGAGGATCAGGTTCTCGGTCTCCTCGGCCGAGTGCACCGAGGAGAGGAGCCGGGCCACCTGGCGGAGGGCGCGGAGCTGGAACACCGCATCGTCGAGCTGGCCCTGGCGCTCCCGGAGCACCGCGTGCAGCTCCAGCATGACCGACAGCCCCAGCGCGATCGGCGTGGCGTGCCCGCGCAGTTCGTGCGCCACCTTGGGGTCGGCCAGGATCGCGATCTCGGTCTGCCCGCTCGCCATGCGGATGACTTCCACCGCCCCGGGGAGCCAGTCCGGGGGCGGAAGCAGGTGCATCAGGCTGGAGGGGGAGGTGACGCCGAACCAGATCCGCTCGCTCCCGAAACGCCGCACCAGCGCCTCGCGGCAGCGCTCAAAGAGCTCCGCGTCCGTCCGCGCCGTGCGGCAGGCCGCGGCGAACGCGGACGGAAGCGGGGCGAGCGCCGAGAGGGAAGCGTCCATCTTGTTGCCCAATATACCGATACGTCCCCCACACCGCGAGCCGGTCCGGCCGCTTCACTGTCCCGGACCGGCCCTCAAGCGGCCGGCGGCGGGGGCCGATACTACGGCACCGGCCCCGGAGCGCCCGGGGCACCCTCAGGAGCGCACATGTCCAGGCTACCCATGATCGTCGGCGGCGTCGGCACCTTCCTCGGCGCGGCCATCCTCGGGTTCGTCGCCGTGCTGGCCCGCGAAGCCAGTCTCTCCAACCGGGACGTCCAGGCCCTGCAGGCCCGGGTGGCGACGCTTGAGGAAGCACTGGCGACACCCGAGGGCCATGGACGGCCCAACGTAACCACCGACTTCAACGGCACCGTCAACCTCCCCGCCATCAAGGAGTCGGCCTACCTCGACCCCCTCGCGAGTGTGCTTGGCGAGGTGAGCGTCGGGAGCGAGGTCTACGTGGCGCCCTTCGCCTCGATCCGCGGCGACGAGGGCCACCCCATCACCGTGGGCGACGAGACCAACGTCCAGGACGGCGTCGTGATCCACGCCCTCGAGACCCACAGCCACGGCACGGCCGTCCCCAACCGCACCTACGAGGTGAACGGCAAGCCCTACGCGGTGTACATCGGCCGGCGGGTGTCGCTGGCGCACCAGTCGCAGGTGCACGGCCCCGCGCGCATCGACGACGACGTGTTCATCGGGATGCAGGCGCTGGTGTTCAAGTCCTGGGTTGGCCACAACGCCGTGGTGGAGCCGGGCGCCAAGGTGATCGGCGTGACCATCCCGCCCAACCGCTACGTCCCCGCCGGCATGGTGGTCACCGATGCCGCCACCGCCGCCCGGCTCCCCGAGATCACTGAGGACTATGCCTTCCGGGGGCTGAACGAGGCCGTGGTGCACGTCAACACCAGCTTCGCGCACGGGTACGACGCCGCGGCCCATCCGGCCGCGGAACCGCCGGGGGGCGGGCACGTCCCGGCCGCCGGCCCGGCGCCCGAGCACGCGAGCACCGGGCACTAGCCCGCCACCGGCCTCACGCCAACAGGGCCGCCGCCCCGCGGGGCAGCGGCCCTGTTGGCGTCCCGGGTGGCCGGCCTCAGCCGTCGAGGGCGGCCTGCAACCGGTTGCTGAGGTCCCGGAGTTCGGCCAGCATCGCGGGCCGGGGCCCCACGGGATGGCGCTCCAGCACCTCCACCAGGCTGCGGAGCCAGCGGAGCACCGTCGGCGCGCCCCCCGGGGCATAGCCGCTCAGGTACTCGGGGCCGAGCCGGCGGGCGTCCGTGAGCAGCGCCCCGCAGAGGTGGATCTCCGACGCCGCGCTGATCTCGAGCGTCCGCGGCTCCGCCTCCGACAGCTGCGCCAGCAGCTCCAGCTTGTAGGCGTCCCAGGTCCGCTCCTTGCCGCGCGCGTCCCAGCGCGGCTCCGTGGCCATCCGCGCCGCGTGCAGCAGGCGCTCCCCGAACTTGGGCCCGATCTTCCCCTCGAGCGCGCTGCGGCGGGTCGGCTCGCTGTCGCCGAGCAGCACGGCGAGGATGCCGGCCACGATGGTGGCCTCGTCGCAGCCGTAGCGCGCCAGGATCACGGCCACGTTGGCGGGATGCGTCAGGTACATCACGCCGGCGCCCGGGCCGTGGCGCGGGGTGCCGTGCTTGGCCGCGAACGCGAGCGCGTGCGCAATCCGGTCGGAATAGCCGTGGGTCATGGGATGCCGAGTAGCTTATGCGTCTGCAGGCTCAGGCGCCACTCCGGGTGCGCCAGGCAGTAGGCCACGGCTGCCGCGGTGTTGCGGTCGCGGTCCGGCCCATCCATGGGCTGGAGGAACAGGTGCCGGAAGGCGAGGTGGGCAAACTGCTCCGGCGGCGCGTCGGCCTGGGGAAAGACCAGCTTGAGCTCGTCGCCCGTGGTGAGCACCAGGGGGGCGCCGGCCTTGGGGCTCACGCACGTCCAGTCGAGGTCGGCCGGCGCGGGCTGCGTGCCGTTGGTCTCCACCGCCACCTCGAACCCCTCGGCGTGGAGCGCCGCCACGAGCGGGGCATCGAGCTGCAGCAGCGGCTCGCCGCCGGTGCACACCACGTAGCGCCGGGCGCGGGGGGCGGCCCCGCGCGGCCAGGCGGCCGCCACGGCCGCCGCGAGTTCGGCCGGCGTGGCGAAGCGGCCACCGCCCGGGCCGTCAGTGCCCACGAAATCCGTGTCGCAGAAGCGGCAGGTGGCGGTGGCGCGGTCGGCCTCGCGGCCGCTCCACAGGTTGCAGCCGGCGAAGCGGCAGAACACCGCGGGGCGCCCCGCCTGCGCGCCCTCACCCTGCAGCGTGAAGAAGATCTCCTTCACCGCGTAGCTCATGCGTCCCGCGCCCCCGCCTGGTAGGGGGCGGGGTCGGTGAGCCCGAGCTCGCGGAAGCCCTTCTGGCGGAGCAGGCACGAGTCACAGGCCCCGCAGGCCGCCCCGTCCGGTGCGGGATCGTAGCAGCTCCGCGTCAGGCCATAGTCCACCCCGAGCGCGCGCCCCGCGGCGATGATCTCGGCCTTGGTCATCCGGATGAGCGGGGTGTGGATGCGGAAGCGCGCCTGCCCGGTGACGCCGGCCTTGGTGGCCAGGTTGGCCAGCTGCTCGAACGCCGCGATGTACTCGGGCCGGCAGTCCGGGTAGCCCGAGTAGTCCAGCGCGTTCACCCCGAGGAAGATGTCCGAGGCGCCGAGGCTCTCGGCCCACGCCAGCGCGTAGGAGAGGAAGATGGTGTTCCGCGCCGGCACGTAGGTGACCGGAATCTCCGCGGTCATGGCCTCGAGCGAGCGGCCCTTCGGCACCGCGAGGTCGCTCGTGAGGGCTGAACCACCCACGAAGCGCAGGTCGATCTCCGCCACGGCATGCCGCACCGCCCCGAGCGCCCGGGCCACCGCGGCCGCGGCCGCGAGCTCAGTGGCATGCCGCTGCCCGTAGCGGAAGCTGAGCGCATGCGCGGCGAAGCCCTGCGCCCGCGCCATCGCGAGCACCGTCGCCGAATCGAGCCCGCCCGAGAGCAGGACCACCGCCGGAGTCCCCTGCGTCATCGCACGATTCTAGGCGATCCCGCCGCGCCGCGCCAATGGGGCGGGGTGCGGCATCGTGATTCACCGCCGCGGTGCGGCGGCCTGCAGATGGCCGGGGAGTACGAGCGTTCGGCGAGGCGAGGTGGACCCGGCGCTGGTCCCGAAACCACAGAGGCACAGAGAACACGGAGGTCACAGAGAACTGCTCGTGACTGGTGGGCTCACCTCCGGGTGAGCCCGTGCTGTTCTCTGGGGTGTGGATTGGGGTACGGCAACGCCACCTTCCGCTCGCGGAGGCGCACCCGAAAGTCCCGGAGCCCGGGCCGGCAACGTGCCGATCCGGGCTCGATCCCTCTGTGGCCTCTGTGCCCTCTGTGTCTCTGTGGTTTTGCAGTTCCTCTGGGGCGCGCCACAGCTCCGCGCTGAACCACGCCGCAGGACCCCGCCTCACCGCCCGAGCACGTGCCGCAGCGCCCCCTCGAGCTCCGGGTGCCGGAACTCGTACCCCGTCTCCTTGAGCCGCAGCGGCACCACGCGCGTGCTTGCCAGCAGCAACTCGTCGGCCAGGTCGCCGAGGAGGAGCCGGAGCGCCGCCGCCGGCACCGGCACCACGGCCGGCCGGCCCAGCACCCGGGCCAGCACCCGCGTGAATTCGGCATTGGTCACCGGCGCCGGCGCGGTCAGGTTCAGCGGCCCGCGCACGGAGGGGGCCACCAGCGCGTGGCAGAGGGCGCCCACCACGTCGTCGATCCCGATCCAGCTGGTCCACTGCGTCCCCGGCCCGAGCACGCCGCCGGCGCCGGCGAGGAACGGCGGGAGCATCTTGGCCAGCGCACCCCCCGCCGGCGTCTCCACGATCCCGATCCGCGCCCGCACCGTGCGGATCCCCGCGCGCTCCGCCGGCTCCACGCACGCCTCCCACGCGTGGCCCACCTGCTCCACGAACGACGCCTCGGGGCCCGTGCGCAGGCCCGACTCCTCGGTGAGAACCTCCTCCCCCCGGTGCCCGTAGATCCCCACCGCCGAGGCCGCCACCAGCACCTTCGGCCGCACCGGCAGCCGGGCCAGCGTCTCGGCCAGCAGGGTGGTGCCCTGGGTCCGGCTCTCGAGGATCCGGCGCCGCTTTTCCGCGGTCCAGCGGCCGCCGGCGATGGTCTCGCCCGCGAGGTGCACCACGGCATCCACGCCCGCCAGCATCGCGGCGTCGAGCTGGCCGCGGGCGGGGTCCCACCGGATGTCGTCGGGCCGGGTGGGACGGCGGGTCACCCGGCGCACCGAATGCCCACCCGTGGTGAGCACCGCCGAGAGCACACCGCCGAGGAGGCCCGTGGCGCCGGTGATCGCCACGGTCATCGGTGCCGCCGCGAGCCGGCGATGCAGCAGCAGGTCGGCGGCCACCGTGGCGTGGCGGTAGCGGAAGGTCCGCTGCAGGCGCTTCCGCACCAGGCCGGCGCCGGCGAAGGCGCCGGCCGCCCCGCCCGGCAGCTGGTATTCGATCCGGTCCGTGTAGCGCGTGTGGCCGCCTTCCGCCGGCTCGAACAGGTGCGTATGGACCCAGCGGGCAAACGGCCCCTCCACCTGCTCGTCCACGAACTGCCGCTCCGGGATCGCGTCGCGGTGCTGGGCCACCCACCGGTGCGTCACCGGCCCGGTGGACACCTGCAGCACCACCCGCCCGTCCCCGAGCGAGCCGCTGCGCTCCAGGACCCGCGCCGTCTCCCAGGGTGGGGTGAGCCGCTCGAAGGCCCCGGTCCGCGCATGCCAGGCCCACGCCTCCCCCGGCGGGACGGGCAGCTCGCTGGTCAGCTCGAAGCGTTCGACGGCCACGGAACCTCCTGGGGTGCAACGGGGGAGACAGGACTCGCTACTGCTACTCGCCACCCCGCCGTGGGTTCCGTGCGGCGGGGCCCGGGTGGTGGCGGGGCCGGGTTGTCGCCCCCCCATCCGACGGTATCTTTTCGGGGACCCCGGCGTGCGCGCCGGTCGCGCTCGCTCCCCCAGCTCGTGCCACGAATGAACCGATCCCTGCTGGTGCGCGTGGGCGCCATCGTCGCCGCGCTGCTACTGTTTGTCCTGATCCGCGGGCGGGACCTCCGTGGCCCGGCCGAGGTGGTCACCGGCCTGCCCGCCGGGGCGCCCGTCGAGTCCACCACGGTGGTCCCGCCGGCCGCGGGCGCCGCGCGCATCACCCGGCCCAACCTCGGCTTCCACTCGGCCCGGGATCTCACCGAGCACTACGTCAAGCACGCGGCCGAGTTCGGCAACATCAGCAAGCGGGAGTACCTGGAGCGCGCCCAGTTCCTGCGCGACCGCCCCGCCGGCGGCGACATCCTGGAGCAGGTCCGCGCGGACGGCGTGATCACCCGCTTTGACCGGGCCACCGGCGATTTCCTCGCCGTGAATCCCGATGGGGTCATCCGCACGTACTTCCGCCCGAACGATGGAGAGGCCTACTTCCAGCGCCAGGCCCGCCGAGGGAGCACTCCATGACCCAGCGCATCTCCGGTCCCAACGATCCGGTCCGCGACTACCTCCGCAAGAGCGGCGCCCCGCATTCCGTGGTCACCCGCGGCCTGCGGGGCCTCGTGGAGAACTGGGAGCGCGTGGTCCAGCAGGTCCTCGACGGCTATCCGCTCACCCTCGACGACTACCTCAACGACATGGACGGCCGGCAGCTCCTCGCCAACGCCCTCGAGCTGGCCCCGGCGGAGGTGCGCGACGCCTTCCTCCCCCGTGTCGCCGAGGCCGACCGCCTCGTCCGCCTCCATCTCACCCCCGCGGCGCGCTGCCTCTGGGGCGGGATCGTGGCGGCGGAGGAGGGCTGGGACCCCGAGGTCGAGTGGTGGTACTTCGAGAAGCCCCGCGTCCCCGGCCCCGCCCTCAAGGCCGACCTCGACGGGCTCTGATCGCCGCGTGCCGATCGCCCTCTACCTCGTCTCGGGCGACGTCGCCCTCTCCCTCCGCCGCCCCGTCACCCTCGGCCGTCTCGAGAGCTGCGACCTCCCGCTCGAGGGCCTCGAGGTCTCCCGCCGCCACGCCCGCATCCTCCCCACGCCCGAGGGCCCGGTGCTCGTGGACCGGAGCCGCTACGGCACCATCCTGAACGAGGCCGTGGTGGCCGCCCCGGCCCTCCTCGCCGACGGCGACCGGCTCCGCGTGGGCCGCCACGAGTTGCTCGTCACCGCCGTCCCGTGGGAGCACGGCGCGGTGCCGCTGCCCGAATCCAGCGCCGAGCGCCTCCTGCCGCGGTTCTCCGCCTGGCGCCGCCGCTACGGCGTGCCCGAGCTCGCGGGCCTCGCCGCCGCCGTGCTGGCCGGCCTTGGCGTGCAGCGGCTGGGCGGCGGCGTGCTGGCCACCGCCGGCGCCGCCACCGTGGCCGAGACCGCCTGCTTCTACTCCCTCCTGGCCCGCCAGGACCTCCGGGCCGAGCGCCAGGCCGAGGCCGGGACCGCCCCGCCGCTCGGCGTGGGCGCGCTGCTCCGCCAGCTTCACGTGGAGTTCGGCGCCGCCGACGTGGCCGATACCCTGGTGCTCCGGCCGGCCTGCTACGCGCTCGGGCTCTGGCTGTTCGGGGGGATCGTGGGCCTGCTGGTGGGGGCGGCCGGCGCGGACCTGCTCTTCTGGGGCCCGGTGCTCGGCACCTTCCACTGGCGCCTCGCCGCCCGGCCCGGCCCCACCCTGGGCCGCGAGCACCGGCGCGCCACTACCCAGACCACCCGCCCGCCGCTCTCGGACGGCTGAGCCGGGCTCAGCGGGGCGCCACCGCCTGCCGCACCAGGATCAGGTCGGTGATGTTGTTCATGGTGAGCAGCCCGGCCAGCTGGCCCCCGGCGTCCACCACGGGCAGCGCCGGCAGCCCGCTCTCGCGCAGCTGCGCCAGCGCCGCCTCGAACGGGAGCCCGAGCGGCAGGCGTGCCACCGGTGTCGCCATGGCCTCGGCCACCGGGGAGTCGGGGCCGCGCGCGGTGAGCCCGCGGATCAGGTGATCCCGCGTCAGCAGCCCCTCCACGGCCCCGAGGTTGTCCACCACCGGGAACTCCCCCTGTTCGCCCTCCAGCAGCAGGTCCACCGCCTCCCGCAGCGTGGCATACACCGGCAGCGTCCGGAACCGGGTGATCATCATCTGGTCCACCAGGATGCCCGCGCCCGCCACCCGGGTGGTCGTCGACACCAGCTCCTGGCCCGCCGCGAGGAAGACGAACAACGCCACCACCATGAGCCACGTCTGCCCGGTGGCCAGGCCGTAGAGCCCGCCGCCGATCGCCAGCGCCTGCCCCGTCTTGGCGGCCAGGCGCGTGGCCTTGAGGTGCGGCATCCGCATGGCGAGGAGCGCCCGGAACACCCGCCCGCCGTCGAGCGGGAAGGCGGGGATCAGGTTGAAGAAGAGCAGCACCACGTTGGCCTGGAGAAGGTCCAGCGCCAGGCTCCCCTGCAACTCGTCGGCATTGGTCAGCGTGATGAGCTCCCCGCGCGCCACCAGCCACGCCGCGAGCCCCGCCGCGATCGCGGCCGTCACCAGCGGCCCCGCCAGCGCGATCAGCAACTCCTGGCGCGGCACCTCCGGGACCCGCTCCAGCCGCGCCACCCCGCCGATCGGCAGGATCACCACGTCCGGCGTCCGGATCCCGAAGTGCCGCGCCATCAGGATGTGCCCGAACTCGTGCAGCACGATGCAGAGGAAGAGCGTCAGGAACAGCCCGGTCAGCTGCAGCGCGGCGTCCACGCCGCCGGCCTGCTGCCACGACAGGAACAGGAAGCCGAGCAGGAGCAGGAACGTGAAGTGCACCTTCACGTCCGTCCCGAGGATGCGCACCAGCCGGAAGGACCACGCCATGGCTGTATAGTAACGAGAAACCCGGTCGCGGTCGCGCCCGGGCTTCACGGCTGGATTCATGACCCAGGCCAGCCGCCTGGGGCCCACGGGGGGCTATGTCTTAAGTTCCCTCCACTATCGGCGGACTCCCGCCGGACTTGAGGGGGCCGCCCCGGCGGCCGGCGCCATGCGCCATCTTCCGTCACCCCCGGTGACCCCCTACTTTCCGCCCCTCACCGGTACCCGGAGGCCCCCGATCGCCAACGTCACCTGGTCCGTCAAGGACGCGGAGAAGCTCTACAACACCCAGGGCTGGGGCCTCGGCTTCTTCCGCGTCAATGCGGAGGGCCGCGTCACGGTCCACCCCGACGGCAATCCCAAGCGCGGGCTCGACCTCTACCAGCTGGCCACCGACCTGCAGGCGCAGGGCGTGGGCCTCCCGCTGCTGCTCCGCTTCTCGGACATCCTGCGCGTCCGCATCCAGACGCTCGCCACCCAGTTCGAGAACGCCATCGCCGAGTTCGGCTACACCGGCAGCTACACCACGGTGTATCCCATCAAGGTGAACCAGCAGCGCCACGTGGTGCAGGAAATCGTGGAGTTCGGCTCGGCCCACGGCGTGGGCCTCGAGTGCGGCTCCAAGCCCGAGCTCCAGGCCGTCCTCGGCATCTCCGACAACGTCCAGACCGTCATCGTCTGCAACGGCTACAAGGACGAGGAGTATCTCCGACTGGCCCTCACCGGCCAGAAGCTCGGCCACACGGTCTTCGTGGTGATCGAGCAGCTCACCGAGCTCGACACCTACCTCAAGGTGGCCGACGAGCTCGGCCTCCAGCCCACCATGGGCGTCCGCATCAAGCTGGCCACCGAGGGCTCCGGCCGCTGGGCCAAGAGCGGCGGCGAGAAGTCCAAGTTCGGCCTCTCCGCCATGGAGCTCATGAAGCTGCTCGACCGGCTGGAGGCCCTCGGGCGGAAGGACATCCTCCGCCTGGTGCACTTCCACCTCGGCAGCCAGATCACCGACATCCAGTACATCCGCGCCGGGCTGGAGGAGATCGGGCGGTACTACGTGGAGCTCCGCAACATGGGCTTCGGCCTGAGCCACGTGGACGTCGGCGGGGGGCTCGGCGTGGACTATGACGGCTCGCGCAGCACCCGGCCCGCCAGCATGAATTACTCCATGCGCGAGTACGCGAGCGACATCGTCCACACCTTGGGCACCCTCTGCAAGACCGAGAACGTGCCCATGCCGCACCTCATCTCCGAGAGCGGCCGGGCCATCACGGCGCACCACTCGCTCCTGCTCATCAACGTCACCGACGTCGAGTCCCAGGACGAGCCCCCCATGCCGGAGCTGGGCCCCGACGCCCACACCGTGCTGGTGGACCTCAAGGAGAACTGCGAGGGCCTCTCCCCCGAGCGGCTAGAGGAGGTCCACCACGACGCCACCTTCGGCAAGGCCCGCGCGCACGAGCTCTTCGCCAGCGGCGTCCTGTCGCTCCGGGAGCGGGCGCAGGCGGAGGTCATCTACCTCCGCACCATGAACCAGCTGGCCCGCCTCGTGGAGCCCCAGAAGGGCGAGTACGCCGAGATCTGGTCGGACATCGAGGCCACCCTGGTGGACCGCTACTTCTGCAATTTCTCGGTGTTCCAGTCGCTGCCCGACAACTGGGCCATCGACCAGCTGTTCCCCATCATGCCCATCCACCGGCTGCTGGAGCAGCCGAGCCGGCGCGGCACCCTGCAGGACATCACCTGCGACTCCGACGGCGTCATCGACCGCTTCGTCGGCGGCCGGAAGGGGAAGCCGTCCCTGGAGCTCCACCCGCTCAAGGAGGACGAGCCCTACATCCTGGGCATCTTCCTCACCGGCGCCTACCAGGAGATCCTGGGCGACCTGCACAACCTCTTCGGCGACACCAACGCCGTCCACGTCCGCCTCACCGACGACGGCTACATCATCACCGACCTGGTGCACGGCGACACCGTCACCGAGGTGCTCAACTACGTGCAGTTCCACGCCTCCGACCTGCTGACCACCTTCCGCCGCAAGGTCACCAACGCGAAGGACCTGCCGCGCCACGAGGCCAACCAGTTCATCGCCGACTACGTGGCGGGACTCGAGGGCTACACCTACCTCGAGGGGGAGGAGTTGCCGGGGAACGGCTCCGCCGCCTGACCCCCGCTCGCCCGAAACGAACGAGGGACCGTCCCGCCGGGACGGTCCCTCGCGTGCGTCAGGGCAGGGGCGGCGTCAGCGCGTCGCGTACTCCGGGGCACCGGCCGTCCCCGGCTGCTCCAGCCGCGCGGCGATGGCCGCGTCCACCGAGGCCGTACCGGCGCCCCGGATGGTGAGCAGCAGCGCGATGGCCCCGACCACGACGTGGTACTCGAAGCCCTCCCCCGCCTGCTGGCCGCTCCAGTTCATGAAGAAGCCGTTGCCGGCGTGGACCAGGTACGCGGCCGTCCCCATCACGCTCAGGATGCCGAACGCCGCCACCCGCGTGAGGAGCCCGAGGGCGACGCCGATCGAGCCCGCGAACTCCGCCACGATGGCGAGGAAGGCGAAGATCGCCGGGATGCCGAGCTGGCCGGTGAAGAACCCCATCGTCCCCTCGTAGCCATACCCGCCGAACCAGCCGAGCACCTTCTGGGCGCCGTGCGGGAAGATGATCGCCGCCAGGACCAGGCGGAGGTAGAGCAGGGCCTTGTCGTTGCTGGTGCGGAACAGTGCGGTCATGGTCGTGGTCTCCCGGGCTCAGGCGTTGCCCGCGTTGTAGTAGAAGCGCTCGTGCACCACCTGGCCGTGCCGCCAGCGGCGCACCGCCACCTGCTCCAGCTTCACCCGGACGCCGCCCTTGAACGTCACGTCGAGCACCCACTCCGAGTAGCTGGTGTCGCCGGCGGTGGCCGAGCCGAGGCACTGGGCGCCGTGGAACTGCTCGATGCTCTCCAGGAACTTGATCTCGCGCTCGCGGTTGGCCGCCTTGCCGGCGGTCGGGGTGGCCGCGTTCTCCTGCATCACCACGTCGTCGGCGTAGTACCGGTCGAAGGCCTCGAGGATCTGGCCGGCGAGGACGGCGGCGTTGAGTTCCTGCTCCAGCGCGGCCACGGGGGTGGCCAGGGTGGCGGTGGTCATCGGATGCTCCGGTTGGTGTCCAAGGTTTGCGTGCTACGTCAATGGTTGACTAATCATGTAACGACTTCAAAAGTTCCCGGCCAGGGTCGGCCGGGGGAGTCAGCGCGGGACGCTCAGCAGCCCGCGGAAGGTTTCCAGGGCCCGGATCAGGCGCCGCAACTCGGGCTCGGACATCGCCTCGGTGATCCGCTCGTCGGCGGCGTCCACCACCGGGTCGAGCCGGGCGAGCAGCGACAGCCCCGCCTTGCTGATCCGGCAGGTGACCTGGCGCCGGTCGCTGGGGCAGCGCTCGCGGCTAACCAGCCCCTTGGCCTCCAGCCGGTCCACCAGCCGCGTGATGCCCGGCGTCTGCTCGATCATCCGCTCGGCGATCTCGAGCGTGGGCAGCCCCTCGGGGCCGGCCCCGCGCAGGATCCGCAGCACGTTGTACTGCTGGGTGGTGATCCCCGACGGCTCGAGCAGGGCCAGGAAGTGCCGCCGCAGTTCGTCCGCCGTCCGCAGCAGGCTGATCGACGCCTCCTGGCCCGCGGAGCGGAAGGGGCGGTTCTGCTTCAGTTCCTGCTGCAGGCGGCTCGGCATGGGGCCAGTATAGGCAGATTTACTTGACGCGTCAAGTATCTCCGGTCCGGAAGGGCCTCAGGGGCGGGCCGGGGTGGCCCTGAGCGCCGCGGCGAGCCAGCCCGTGAGGCGATCCAGCACGGCGCCCGGGAGCCGGGTGTCCGTGAGGGAAGGATACTCCGCGGGCGAGCCGTCGGAAGAGGAGGGGAGGAAGAGATGGTTGAGGCGAGGGTACACCTCGAGCGCCACCCGGCGGTTGCCGCCGGCACGGAGGGCCGCGGCGAGGGTGTCGGCCTGGCCCACGGTGACCTGCCGGTCGAGGGCGCCGTGCAGGATGAGGACGGGCTGGCGCACCCGGCGCGCGGTGGGCAGCGGCTCGTAGGTTCGGAACCACTGGAGCCACGGGATCGTGGTGGCCGCCTCGCGCGTGGCGCGCGCCGCCTCCGCCAGCTGGGAGTCCCGCGCCGCGGCCGAGAGGCCGGGGGCGGTGCGAATGGGCCACTGCACCTGGTCCACCAGGATCTCCACGCCATTCTTCGCCGGGCCCGCCATGATCACCACCGCGGCGATGCGCCGGTCCTCGGCCGCCACCATGGGGCCGATCATCCCCCCCTCGCTGTGGCCAATCAGCGCGATGCGCCCGGGATCGATGTCCGCCCGCGCCCGGAGCCAGCGCACCTGGGCCCGCGTGTCCCCGGCGAGGTCGGCCGTGGTGGCCGAATCGGCGCGGCCGCCGCTCTGCCCCGCGCCGCGGTCATCGCAGCGGAGCACCGCGATGCCGGCGCGCCCCAGGCCCTCGGCCACCTCGCGGAACGGGTGGTAGTCGGGAAGCAGCGGCCACAGATCCTCGTCGCGGGTCTGGCTGCCGGAGCCGGTGATGGTCACCGCCGCCGGCACCCGCCCCTGGACGCCCTTGGGCCGGGTCAGGGTGCAGGCCAGCGAGAAGCTGTCGGGCGCGGCGCCGACGGGGACCCGGACCTGTTCGGCCGTCCACGCGGCCTCGGGCGGGGCGGCGTAGTCCGGCACCGGGCGGCGCAGGCCCCGGAGCGGCGGGAGACTATCGCCCGCGCCGGCCAGGACCGCGCGGGCCCGTTGTTGCGGCACGGCGATCTCCGTGAGGCGTCCCTCCCGCAGGTGCGCGATGATCCGCAGGCCCGCGAAGGCGACGATGGCCGAGTCCCCGGCGTGCGTGAGGGTGGCCGGGAGCACCGTGTCCGGCCCGGCGACGAGCAGCGCCAGCGTCGTGTCCCGGCCGGCCGCCCCGCGCAGCAGCTCGGCGAAGAGGCCAATGGACTGCGGCGGCACCACGGCGGCCGGTCCCGCCGGCACCGTGCGCACGCGCCGCTGGCCTCCGCCCTCCTGCGTGAGGTGGAGCGAATCGCCGGACGACTCGAGCTGGTAGGTGCCGCGCACACTGTCCCCGGCGGCGTTCCGGACGGTCATCCGGAACCCGGCCAGGGTGGGGCCCCGGCGGAGGGTGGTGGCGGTGACCTGCAGGTTGGCCACCGGGACCGTGATGGTCTGGACCAGTGTCTCGCCCGCCCGCCGGAAGCTTTCGCGGCCGAGTTCGGCGGTCCCTTGGTAGATGCGCCAGGTCCCGGCCTCGGGCAGCACCTGGGCCGGGAGGCGGCTGGTGGCCAGCGCGAGCAGCGCGGCCAGCGGGCGGAGCCAGCGGGCGGTCATGGGAACCGTCAGCGGTCGGATGGGGCGTAGGACTCGAGGTAGCCGCAGCGCTCGCAGCGCAGCGTCTTCACCGGCAGCCGGGCGCGGCCCTTGATCTTGAGGGTGCCGAGCCAGGACTTCTCCGGGACTCCCTCCACCCAGCTGGTCTGGCCGGACGAGTTGTGGTGCTGCAGGTCGAGGAGAAAGCCGTCCTGGAACCGGCCGTTGCAGCGGGGGCAGCTGGGCGTGGACATGGGGCATCACTCCGCGGGAGGAGCCTGGCCCGCGGCCGGCGCCTTCAGGCGGCCGGCCTCGACCAGGGCCTTGCGCAACAGGAATTCGACCTGGCCGTTCAGGGAGCGGAGGTCGTCCGCCGCCCAGCGCTGCAGCTGGTCGTGCAGCGCCGGGTCGATGCGGAGCAGGAAGGCGCGGCGCTCGGCCAAGGGCGCCTCAGTAGATGGACCCGGCGTTGACGACCGGCGTGGTGGCCTGCTCGGAGCAGAGCACCACCAGCAGGTTGCTCACCATGCTGGCCTTGCGCTCCTCGTCGAGGTGCACGATTTCCTTGGCGGAGAGCTGCTCCAGCGCGGCCTGCACCATGCCCACGGCGCCGTCCACGATCTTCTGCCGGGCCGCGATCACGGCCGTGGCCTGCTGGCGGCGGAGCATCACGCCCGCAATCTCGGGCGCGTACGCGAGGTGGCTGATGCGGGCCTCGAGCACCTTCACGCCCGCCTTGGCCAGCCGGTCCTGGATCTCGCCGCGCAGCTTCTCCGCCACCTCGTGCGTGTGGGTGGAGAGGCTCATCTGCCCGTCCTGGTGGGCGTCGTAGGGGAACTGGTTGGCCACCCCCCGCAGCGCCGACTCGCTCTGCACCTTCACGTAGTCGGTGTAGCTGTCCACCTCGAACAGCGCCTCCGCGCTGTCCACCACCTGCCACACCACCACGGCGGCGATCTCGATCGGGTTCGAGCTGTGGTCGTTCACCTTGAGCTTCGGCGTCTCGAAGTTCCGCACCCGGAGCGAGATCCCCTTCTTGGTGTAGAACGGGTTCATCCACCACAAGCCGGGCGCCCGCACCGTGCCGGTATACTCGCCGAAGAACTGCAGGGCCTTGGCCTCGTTCGGCTGCACCGTGAACAGCCCGGCCCACGCGATCATCACTCCCACGAAGGCCGTGGCGTACGCCGCGATCTTCAGGCCGTCCTGGGCGCGGGCGGCGCTGATAAAGCCGAATACGGTCAGTGCGGTGAGCAGCAGCAGCACAAACACGATGAACAGCCCCGACGTTGCCTTGCGCTCGACTTCGCGGATCACGTTCGTACCCTCTGGTGAAGTAGGTAGCATTATGATATCACATTGCTATTGCCGGCGCAATACACGACATAACCAGCGCTGCAGCAGAGACTTGCGGTATCAGGGCCGGAGCCAGGCTTCGACGTTATTCCTCACGAAGGCGTCGTCCTGCAGCTCGGGGTAGGCGGCGAGGACCCGGTCCAGTTCGTCCGCCTGTCCGGCGGAGAGTTCCTCGTGTGGATCGAGGCACCAGCGGCCCGCGAGGAGTCCCTGGCGTCGGAGCACCTCGTGGATGCCGGGGATGCAGCCCGCGAAGTCGTGGGCTGGATCGAACAGCGCGGCGTTGGCGTCGGTGAGGGCGGCGGCCAGGCGGAGCAGGGCCGCGGGCGCCGCGGCGCCTGGCGGCAGGGTGCGAATGGCGGCGAGCAGCGCCACGGCGCGTTCGGTCCACACGGCCCACTGGCCCAGGAGGCCGCCGACGATGCGGCGATCGCCGCCGGAGGTGGGGAAGGGGGTGAGGAGGTCGGTGACGATGCTGTCGTCGTTGCCGGTGTAGAGGGCGATGTCGTCACGGCCGGCATCGGCCACGGCGCGGATCACGTCGAGCGTCTGGTAGCGGTTGAAGGGCGCGATCTTGATGGCCACCACGCGCGCGATCTCGGCGAAGCCGCGCCAGAAGCCGTAGCCGAGCACGCGGCCGCCGACGGCGGGCTGGAGGTAGAAGCCCACGAGGGGGAGGATGGCCGCCACCTCGCGGCAATGCGCCAGGATCTCGGCGTCCTCCGCGTCACGCCAGGCGCCGAGGGAGAGCAGCACCGCGTCATACCCGAGCCGCGCGGCCAGCGCCGCCTCGGCGGTGGCCTGCGGGGTGCGGCCCACGGCGCCGGCGATGAGCGCCACGCGGCGCCCGCCGGCCTCGGCGCGCACCGTGTCGCGGGCCAGGGCCAGCACCGGCTCGAGCAGGCCGTGCCGCGGCTCGCGGATGGCGAACTGCGTCGTGTGCACGCCCACCGCAAGGCCGCCCGCCCCCGCGGCCAGGTAGTAGCGGGTGAGGGCGCGCTGGCGGGTCTCGTCGAGGTGCCGCGCGGCGGTGAGGGCCAGCGGGTGCGCGGGGATCACCTGGCCCGCGAGCAGGTGGGCGCGCAGCTCGGCGAGCGTGGGGTCAGAAGCGGCCATCACGGGCCTCGAAGCGGGTGGGCTTGGCCAGCAGGCGGCCGCCCTGCTCGAGCCAGGCGGCCACCCACTCGAGCAGCGTGACGAGCGGCACCGTCGGCGGGCCGAGCCGGGCGAGGAGTGCGCTCGCGTCACTCAGGAGCGCATCGGGGGCCTCCGCGCCCTCGAACCGCACCGCCTTCCCGAAGCGCTGGCCGAAGGCCTCGGCCACGGCCCGCACCGACAGCTTTTCCGGGCCCGTCAGGTTCACGACGGTGGCGGGGCTCGTGGCCAGCGCCAGGCACTGGAGGGCCATGGCGTTGGCGTCGCCCTGCCAGAGGACGTTGGCGTAGCCCATGGCGAGGGGCACCGGCTCGCCCGCGTGAACCCGCCGGGCGATGTCCACCAGGACGCCGTAGCGGAGGTCCACCGCGTAGTTGAGCCGGACGATGGTCACGGGCGTGCCGCGCGCCAGGCTCGCGTGCTGGTACAGGCGCTCGCGGGCGAGGCAGCTCATGGCATACTCGCCGACGGGGCCCACCGGGTCGGTCTCGGTGGGACCGGGACTGGCCGCGGGCCAGAGGGGATAGACGTTGCCGGTGGAGAAGACCACGGTGCGCGCCGCGGGATAGCGTCGGGCGGCGAGCGCCGGCAGCAGCGCGTTCATGGCCCACGTGCTGGCGGGATCCCCGCTGGTGCCGAACTTCTGGCCCGCCATGAAGACCACGTTGGGTGCGTCGGGCAGCGCCTCGAGGGCGCCGTCGGCGAGCAGGTCGGCCGCCAGGGTGACGACGCCCACCGCGTCGAGGGCCGCGCGGACCGCCGGATCCCCGAAGCGGGAGACGGCGATGACCCGGTCGGCCCGGCCGAGGGCCTGAAAGGCGCGCCGCGCCATGCGGGCCAGCGAGGGACCCATCTTGCCGCCGGCGCCGAGGATCAGGAGGTCGCCCGGCAGCCGGGCGAGGGTCCCGGGCAGCCCGGGAGTGGGCTCGGAGAGCCGGTCCTCGAGTTCGGCGTCGGTGCGGGGGGCGGGCGGGGCAGCGGGCACGCGGGGCTCAGGCTGGGGACGGCTCAATAGTCGCGGGGGGGCGCCCGGTGCGCCATGTGCGAGGGGCCGTCCCCCGGCGGGAGGACGGCCCCTCGGCGCAGCGTCCCGGCGCCGGGCGCTCAGCCGCGCATGGCCATCGGCACGAACTGGCGCTCGTCATAGCCGATGTAGACCTGCCGGGGCCGGGAGATCTTGGTCTCCTTGTCGCGCAGCATCTCCTCCCACTGCGCGATCCACCCCGGCAGCCGCCCGAGTGCGAAGAGCACGGTGAAGTAGTCGGTCGGGTAGCCCATGGCCTGGTAGATGAGGCCCGAGTAGAAGTCCACGTTGGGGTAAAGCTTCCGCTTGATGAAGTACTCGTCCTCGAGGGCGATGCGCTCCAGCTCGAGCGCGATCTCGAGCTTGGGGTTGAGCCCCGTCTGCTCAAAGACGTCGTAGGCCACCTTCTTGATGAGCTTGGCGCGCGGGTCGTAGCTCTTGTACACCCGGTGCCCGAAGCCCATCAGCCGGCCCTTGCCCGCCTTCACGTCCTCGATGAACGCGGGGATGTTCTTCTTCTCGCCGATCTCGTCGAGCATCACGAGCACCGCCTCGTTGGCGCCGCCGTGGAGCGGGCCGTAGAGCGCCGCGATGCCGGCCGAGACCGCCGAGAACGGGTCCACGTGCGAGGAGCCGACGCTCCGCACCGCGCTGGTGGAGCAGTTCTGCTCGTGGTCGGCGTGGAGGATGAGCAGGATCTCGAGCGCGCGCTGCAGCACCAGGTTGGGCTCGTGCTTGCCGCCGATCTCGAACGTCATATTGACGAAGTTGCCGATGTAGCTCAGGTCGTTCCGCGGGAAGACGTAGGGCAGCCCGCGCGAGTGCCGGAAGGCGAACGCCGCGATGGTCGGCAACTTGGCGATGAGGCGCACCCGCTGCAGGTAGCGGTTGGCCGGGTCCTCGATGTGCTTGGCGTCGGGGTAGAAGGTGGAAAGCGCCCCCACCGCGCCGAGCAGCGTCCCCATGGGGTGGGCGTCGTAGCGGAAGCCCTCCATGAACTTGGTGACGTTGGTGTGCACGTAGGTGTGGTGGCGGATCTCGCCCTCCCACTTCTCGAGCTGCGCCTTGGTGGGGAGCTCGCCCTCGAGCAGCAGGTACGCCACCTCCAGGAAGCTGGCCTTCTCGGCCAGCTGCTCGATGGGGTAGCCGCGGTAGCGGAGGATCCCCTTGTCGCCGTCGATGAAGGTGACGGCGCTGCGGCAGCTGGCGGTGTTGAGGAAGGCCGGGTCGTAGGCCATCAGGCCGAAGTCCTCGTCGCCGGTCTTGATCTGGCGCAGGTCGGCGCTCTTGATGCAGCCTTCGCTGATCGGCAACTCGTACTGCTTGCCGGTGCGGTTGTCGACGATGGTGAGGGAGTCCTTGGCCACGCGGCGCTCCGGGCGGGAGAAGACGGGGTCCGGCAGGGTCCTGACTAGGGATCGAGAAGATACTGTGCGCCGCGCCGGTCGGGTATGGGGCCGCGGGGGTGCCCGTGCCCACTCCCAATCCCCCGATAGGCCGCCCCGATTGCCCCGGACGCTACATTCTGGCCGTGCCCACACCCTCCCTCGCCAGCCGCGCCAAGGGCGCCCTGCTCGGCCATGCCGCCGGCAACGTGCTCGGGGTCCCCACGGAGTTCCTCGGCTCCGCCGAGGCCATTGCCCGGGCCTTCCCCGCCGGGGTCACGGAGGTCCGCCGCGCCGACACGCCGGACTCGCCCCATGACGACGACGTGGCCCTCACCCTGCTCCTGGCCGAGGAGCTGCTCGAGCCCGAGCCGGACGTGCGCCGCCTGGCCCTCCGCTGGTGCGACTGGGCCGAGCGGGACGGGCGGGGGATCGGCAGCTGGACCCGGACGGCGCTGGCGCACATCCGCACCCACGATTCGCCACCCGCCTCCACCGGCGGCCAGGCGGGCAACGGCACGATTTCGCGCTGCCTGCCGGTGGCGCTGCGCCACTTCCGGAACCCGGAAGCGATGGTGATGAGCAGCTTCCACACCGCCATGCTCACCCACCCCGACGAGCGCTGCGGCTGGGGGGCGGTGGCCATCAACGTGGCGGCGATGAGCTTCCTCGAGGGCCGGCGCGACTTCATCGGGGACGTGCTGGCCGTCCTCCGCAACAACGGCGCGCCCGCCGAGCTCGTGGAAGCGGTGGCGCGGGTGCCGGTGACGGCCCGCGAGGAGCTCCCGGTGACCGGCCCGGCGGCCGGCTACGTGGTGCACGGGGTGGAGATTGCGCTGTGGTTCGCGTACCATGAACCGAACCTGGAGCGCGGCCTCGTGTGGCTGGCGGGCGCCGGCGGCGACACCGACACCAACGCCGCCGTCGCCGGCGGCCTGCTCGGCGCCCGCGACGGGCTCGAGGCCGTCCCCCCCCGCTGGCGCGCCGCCGTGCGCGATGCCGGCCGCCTCGAGGAGCTGGCGCTTCGCCTCGTGGGTCTCAAGGCGTCCTGATCTTCCCCTCCCGGAGGAGTGGTCCCATGCGTGCTGTCCGACTCGCGCTCGTCCTCGCGGGCGCCCCGGCGCTTCCGCTCGCGGCCCAGTACCCGGTGGACACCACCGGCAGCGGCCAGCTCATCGCCGAGGCGCTGGAGCGCTCGCAGCTGATGCCCAACCTGCAGTACCTGAGCGACGTGATCGGGCCCCGGCTCTCGGGCTCGCCGGCCATGCGCCACGCCAACGACTGGTTCGCCGAGAAGTTCCGGAGCTACGGCGCCTCCGCCGCCCTCGAGGCCTACCCGTTCGGGGTCACCTGGGAGCGCGGCCCCGCGAGTGCCCGGCTGGTGGCGCCGTTCGATCGCTGGGTCAACGTGTGGAGCTGGGCCTGGACCGCGGGCACCGGCGGGAAGACGCTCACGGGCCCCATCGTGCGGCTCACCATCACCGACGCCGCGAGCCTCGAGGCCCAGCGCGACCGCATCAAGGGTGCCTGGCTCATCCTGAACGACCCCGCCCAGGTCTGGAATCCCGATGGCCCGCCGATGACTGCGGCCGATTCCGCCGCCCAGAAGGCGGAGCAGGACCGCCGTGCCGCCGAGATGCGCCGCGCCAACGCCGACACCTCGGCGGCGGCGCGCGCGGCGCGGCAGCAGTTCGGCATCGACCGGCCCTACCTGCTCAAGCGGGCGGGGGCCCTCGGCCTCATCACGGATGGCGCCAAGGAGCATGCGCTCGTCACCATGAGCGGGTCGCCGAACCGGGTCTCGCCGCTCCCGAACCTGGTGGTGAGCCACGAGGACTTCCTGATGTTCACCCGCCAGATCGCCGCCGGGCTGGTGCCGCGTCTCGAGGCGCGGGTGGAGAACAAGGTCGGCAAGACGCCGGTGGAGCAGTGGAACACGGTGGGCGAGATCCGGGGCAGCGAGTGGCCCGGGCAGGTGGTGATCCTCGGCGCCCACCTCGACAGCTGGGACCTGTCGCAGGGGCTCACCGACAACGGCGGGTCGTCCACCGTGGTGCTCGAGGCGGCGCGTGTCATGCTCGCCACGGGCCTGCGGCCCAAGCGGACCGTCCGGTTCGTGCTGTTCAGCGGGGAGGAGCAGGGATTGCTCGGCTCGCGCGCCTACGCGGCCGCGCATGCCGCCACCGCCGACAGCGTGCAGGCGGTGCTGGTGCTGGACAACGGGACCGGCATGATCACCGGCCAGGCGCTGCAGGGCCGGAACGAGCTGGAGCAGCTCTGGAAGGACCTGCTCGCCCCGGTGGCGCACCTCGGCGCCGGCACGGTGCGGCAGGGAATGAAGGGCGGGACCGACCACCTGGCCTTCACGCCGTACGGCATCCCGGGCTTCAACTTCGACCAGGAGCGCCGCGGCTACAACCACACCCACCATTCCCAGACCGACAGCTTCGACAAGGCGGTCTCGGGCGACCTGCGCCAGGCGGCGGCGGTCATGGCCGTGACGGCCTACGAGCTGGCCAACCTCCCCGTCCTCCTCCCGCGCGGCGCCCGCGTCGACGTGACGCCGCCGAGCGTGGCCAAGCCGAGCCCGGGCCTGGCGCGCTGACGCACGCCGCAGCGCGAGAACGAACACGGCCCCGGGCGGCGACTGCCGCCCGGGGCCGTGGTGCGTGCGGGGACGGCGTCAGGCCTTGGGAAGCCGCACCACGCAAGTGGTGAGGAAGCCACCCCGCACGTTGTAGATCGTCTTCACCTCGAGCCACTGCGGCTCCAGCACCTTCACCAGGTCCTCGGCCATCTTGGCCGTGGCATGCTCCTGGAAGATCCCCACGTTCCGGTAGCTCGTGACGTAGTACTTGAGGCTCTTGAGCTCGATGCACTTGGCCTTCGGCACGTACCGGATCACGAGCTTGGCGAAGTCGGGGAGCCCGCTGTAGGGGCACACCGCGCTGAACTCGTCGGTCTCCGTCACGATCTCCTGGTCGGGCCCGGCGTACCCGAAGGTCTCGAGCACCGCCACGTCCACCTGCTCGGGGCCCACGAAGGGCAGGGTCCGGCCTTCCGCAATCGCCATCGGTCACTCCCTGAGGGTCGGCCGCCGGGCGCCCATCGCCGGCGTGCCGTGCCCCAAGATAGCAGCGCGGCGGGTGGGGGGACGACCCCACCCGCCGCAGCGGGGCCCGCGCCCGACGTGGCCGGGCCTACTTGGTCTCGAGCCGCACCACGCCTTCCTCGAGCCAGCGGAAGTGGTCGTCGAGGACGTGGCGGGCCGTGGCGTAGGTGGCCACGTCGGCGTTGCGCCAGATGGCGCGGAACTTGTCCTCCACCCGGAGCCGCGCCTGCTGGCTGAAGACGTCCGCGAGTTCGCGGGGGCCGGTCTGGTTGGGGTTCTTCCTCACCATGGCCTGGGCGCGGGCACAGGCCGCCGAGATGGCCAGCAGCTCGGCGCCGATCTCCACGAGGCGGCCGAGCACGGCCTGCCGCTTCTCGAGCTTGGGCCCGAAGCGCACCATGCAGTGGAACAGCGTGCGTGCCAGCTTCCGGCTCGACCGCTCCACGAAGCGCATGTGCCCCGCCAGCCGCCCGAACTCGCCGTAGCCGAACCAGCCCTTGAACGGCAGCCAGAGCTTGGGATACCAGAGCCCGTAGAACCCGGCCGACTTGAGCAGCGCCTGCATCTTCTCCCCGCCGGTGGACTTGGGGTCGATCAGCTTGCCGGCCACCTGCAGGTGGGTGTCCACCGCCTCCCGGGCGATGAAGAGCCGCATGATCTCGCTCGAGCCCTCGAAGATCAGGTTGATGCGGCAGTCGCGGAGCATCCGCTCCACGGGGTCGGGCCGCTCGCCGCGGGAGCGGAGGCTGTCGGTGGTCTCGTAGCCGCGGCCGCCCTTCACCTGGAGCGTGTCGTCCACGATGCGCCAGCTGAGCTCGGTGTTGTACATCTTGGCGATCGCCGCCTCGAGCCGGATGTCGTGCCCGCCCTTGTCGGCCAGGAGGCTGGCGAGGTCGCTGATCGCCTCCATGGCGAAGGTCTCGGCCGCCATCCGCCCGATCTTCTGCGCCACCGCGTCGTGCTTGCCCACCGGCTGGCCCCATTGCACCCGCTCGTTGCCCCAGCGCCGCACGATCTCCAGGCAGCGCTTGGCGCCCGCCACGCAGGACGCAGGGAGCGTCAGGCGGCCCGTGTTGAGCGTCACCAGGGCGAGCTTGAGGCCCTTGCCCTCGCCCCAGATCACGTTCTCCTTCGGCACCTTCACGTTGGTGAAGCGGATGACGCCGTTCTCGATGGCCTTGAGCCCCATGAAGTGCAGCCGGTGCGTCACCTCCACCCCGGGCCAGTCCATCTCCACGATGAAGGCCGTGATCTTCTTGTTGGCCGTCCGTGCCATCACCACGAGCAGCTCCGCCACGGTGCCGTTGGTGCACCACAGCTTCTCGCCGTTCAGGATGTAATGGGTGCCGTCCTCGGAGAGCTCGGCGTGGGTGGCGAGCCCGGCGGGATCGGAGCCCACGTTGGGCTCGGTCAGGGCGAAGGCGCTGATGGCCCCCTTGGCCAGGCGCGGCAGGTACTTCTTCTTCTGCTCGGCCGTGCCGAACAGCTTGAGTGGCGTGGGGACCCCGATGGACTGCGCGGCCGAGAGGAGGGCGGTGAGGCTCCCGTCCACGCTCGTCACCAGCCCGATGGCCTTGGTGTACATGAGCTGCGACAGGCCCTGCCCGCCATACTCGGCCGGGATCTTGATGCCGAAGGCGCCCATGTCTCGGAGCCCCTGGACGATGTCCGCGGGGATCTTGCCCTCGCGGTCGATCAGGTCGGGGTCCACGCGGTCGCGCAGGAAGGCCTCGAGGCGTTCCATGAACGGCCGGGCCTTCTCCACTTCGCGCGGGTCGGGTTCGGGGAAGGGGTGGATCAGGTCCAGCCGGAAGTTCCCCTCGAAGAGCTCGCGCACGAAGCTGGGGGCCTCCCAGCCCTGCTCGCGCGCGCCCTCGGCGACCTCGCGTGCTTCCTGCTCGGTGGCGAGCGGCGCCGCCGTGGCGGCCGGCTTCGGTTCGGGCGTGATGACGTTGGTCATGACTGGATGCCTCGCTGAAATGAACCTGACGCTGCTCAGGCCTCGTCCCCGGCCTCCCCGGCCGGTGCCGGACGGGCCCCGATCCTGCCTCGCAAACCTTGCACCACCAGCCCCACCACGTGCCGCCGGCGGGCCTCCAGGAACGCCGGGCTGCCGGCCTCCACACCGAGCGCCCGCAGCACCGTGGGCCCGTGCACCACATGGAACCACGACAGCGCCAGCATGCTGATGAGCAGCTGCTGCGCTTCCGCCTCGTCCGACGGGTCGAGCGCCAGCTCGGAGACGATGGCGCCCAGGGCTTCCTGCGCCGCCTCGAGGTGGGGCGGGATGCGGGCCAGTTGCCGGCCCCCGTCCAGCGCCTCGCGCTCCAGCAGCTTCACGAAGTGCGGATGGGAGAGGATGAAGTCGAAGTACTCGCCCACCGCGCCCGCCAGCACCACCTCCGGGGGCTCCTGACTGGCGAGGGCCCGTTCGCGGCCGCTCCGCACCGCGGCGCGGACCCGCTCGAGGCAGCGCGCCAGGACTTCCCGGTAGAGCTGCTCCTTGGAGCCGAAGAAGTAGCCCGGCGTCCCCCGAGATACGCCCGCCGCCGTCCCGACGTCGGTGAGGCTCGTCGCCTCGTAGCCGTTCTCGGCGAACAGACGCTCGGCCGCATCCAGAATGGCTTCCCGGGTGCGGGCGGGATTGCGTTCCCGGTCGGGGTGGCGGTCCATAGCCCTCGTCTGGTGTGCTTGCTTGACGTCTAGCAAGTTACGAGAGGGGCAGGCGTTTGCAAGAGTGGTCACCTCCTCGGAAATCCCCATCTGTACATGGCCGAAAAGAAGACAGCCGAGGCGCTGGCCTCGGCTGTCCGGGTTGCTGACCGGGTGGTAGGTCAGGCGCCCACGGGCTGCGGGGTGGGTTCGGGCGCCGGCACCGTGGGGGCGGGTGCCACCGCCGGGGCGGCCGGGGCCGTGTTGGGGACCACCTTCCGGAACAGGCTGCGGTACTCGCCCCACCGCTCGATCAGGAACTTGGCCCGGTAACTCCCCGTGCGCTCCTGATGCTCGTGGATCAGCGCCAGGATGGTCCGCTCGTCGTCCTCGGTGCAGCCGTCCACGCGGACCATGTCGCCGTTGACGCGGCCGGGGAAGTCGCCGAGCTCGTCCAGGACATACGCCACGCCGTTGGACATGCCGGCGCCGAAGTTCCGGCCCACCGGGCCGAGCACCAGCACCAGGCCGCCCGTCATGTACTCGCAGCAGTGGTTGCCCGCGCCCTCGATGACGGCCGTCGCACCCGAGTTCCGGACGGCAAACCGGCTGGCCGCCTGGCCCGCGGCGAAGAGGGTGCCGCCCGTCGCGCCGTAGAGGCAGGTGTTGCCCACGATGGTGTTCTCGTGGGTGGCCTGGACGTAGCTCGCCTGGCGGAAGGGCCGGATGCTGATCGTGGCGCCCGAGAGGCCCTTGCCCACGTAGTCGTTGGCCTCGCCCTCGAGGTCGAGGTGCATGCCGCGGATGCAGAAGGCGCCGAAGCTCTGCCCCGCGCTGCCGCGGAAGCGGAGCCGCACGGTGGCGTCGGGCAGGCCCGCGTCGCCGTACTTGAGCGCGATGGCGCCGGCCACCCGGGCGCCGACCGCCAGGTGGTGGTTCCGGATGTCGTACGTCCCGGAGAAGGGCATCCCCTGCAGGATGTGGCTGGCGCTCTCCTCGAGGATCTCGTCGTCGAGGTACACCACGCCGGGGCGGTCGTTGCGGGTGATCTGGTGGAAGCGCGGCGTGGAGGCGCTCTCCGCCGGGGCCATGAGGGCCGAGAGATCCACCATCTGCGCGCGCGGCACCTCCGGGCGCTCCACCCGGGTCAGCAGGTCGGCGCGGCCGATGATCTCGTCGAGGCTGCGGACCCCGAGGCTCGCGAGGAGCTCGCGCACCTGCTCGGCCACGAAGCTGAAGAAGGTCACCACCTGGTCGGGCGTGCCCTTGAACTTGGCGCGCAGGTCCTCGCGCTGCGTGGCCACGCCGGTGGGGCAGGTGTTCAGGTGGCACTGCCGCGCCATGGCGCAGCCGATGGCCACGAGCGGCGCGGTGCCGAAGCCGAAGCTCTCCCCGCCCAGCAGTGCGGCGACCACCACGTCCCGCCCGGTGCGGAAGCCCCCGTCCACGCGCACCTCGATCCGGCCACGCAGCCCGTTGGCCACCAGCGCCTCCTGGGCCTCCGCCAGCCCGATCTCCCAGGGGCTGCCGGCGTGCTTGATCGACGAAAGCGGCGACGCGCCGGTGCCACCGTTGTGGCCGGCGATCAGGACGTAGTCGGCGTAGGCCTTGGCCACGCCGGCGGCCACCGTGCCCACCCCGGTCTCGGCGACGAGCTTCACGCCCACCCGCGCGCGCGGGTTGACCGTCTTGAGGTCGAGGATGAGCTGCGCCAGGTCCTCGATGGAGTAGATGTCGTGGTGGGGCGGCGGCGAGATGAGCGACACCCCCGGCACCGAGTGCCGCAACCGCGCGATGAGCTCGGTGACCTTGTGCGCGGGGAGCTGCCCGCCCTCGCCCGGCTTGGCGCCCTGGACCACCTTGATCTCCAGCTCCTCGGCCCGGACCAGGTACTCGGTGGTGACGCCGAACCGGCCGCTCGCCACCTGCTTGATGCGGTTGTCCACCCGGTCCCCGTTGGGGAGCGGCGTGTAGTTGAACGGGTCCTCGCCGCCCTCGCCGGAATTGCTGCGCGCGCCCATCCGGTTCATGGCGATCGAGAGCGTCGCGTGCGCCTCGGGCGAGAGCGCCCCGAGCGACATGGCCGCCGAGACGAAGCGCGGCAGGATGGCCTCGACCGGCTCCACCTCCTCGAGCGGCACGGGGGCGCCGGCCGGGCGGAAGCCGAGCAGGTCACGCGGGCTGGTGGGGCGGTGCGCCTCGGCCTTGGCGACGTACTCCTTGAACCGCGCGTAGCCGGTGGCCACGTCGGTGGGCGCCTCCTTGGCGCCCTTGCCGCTCCCCACCGCCTTCTGCAGCGCCACCACCACGGGCGGCGACCAGGCATGCTCCTCGCCGTCCTTCCGGAAGCGGATCCGGCCGTAGTCCGGCACCTCGCTCCCCGCGGCCGCGGTCCACGCCGCGGCGTGGCGCGCCAGCACGTCCTCGGCGAGCTCCTCGAACCCGATGCCGCCCACCGGCGACTCGGTGCCGAGGAAGCAGCGCTGCACCACCTCGCGGCCGAGCCCGAGGATCTCGAAGATCTGCGCGCCGCAGTACGACGGCAGCACGGAGATCCCCATCTTCGACATGATCTTGAGCAGGCCCTTCTCGGCCGCGCTCCGGAAGCGCTTGCGCGCCTCGGCCGGGGGCGGGCGGTCCGCCACCTCGTAGCGCCCGCTCTTGCGGCCTTCCCGCGCCGGCTCCGCGGGCGGCGTGAAGAGGGCCGACACCGACTGCAGCGCGAGCCACGGGTATACCACCTCGCACCCGTAGCCGATGAGCGTGGCGAAGTGATGGATGTCGAAGGCGTCGGCCGTCTCGGCCACGATGCCGCAGCGGAGCCGGAGACCGGTGTCGATCAGGTGCCGCCGCACGGCGCCCACGGCCAGGAGCATCGGGACCGGCGCCCGCTGGGCGCTGAGGCCCCGGTCGCTCAGGACCAGGATGCGGGCGCCGTCGCGCGCCGCGGTCTCGGCCTCGAGGCAGAGGCGGTCCAGCGCGGTGCGCAGGCCGTCGGGCCCCTCGGCCGCGGGCCAGGTGCAGTCCAGCGTGACGCAGGAGAAGCCGGGCATGTTTCGGAGCGCGGCCATCTCCTCCTCGAGCAGGATGGGATGATCCACCCGCAGCACCTTGGCGTGGAGCGGGCTCTCCACCAGGAACGAGGTGTGCTTCCCGAGGTGCACCCGGAGCGACATCACCACCGACTCGCGCAGCGGGTCGATGGGCGGGTTGGTGACCTGGGCGAATTTCTGGCGGAAGAAGTCGTAGAGGCTCGGCTTCTGGGCCAGCGGCGGGATGGGCGCGTCGTCCCCCATGCTCCAGACGGGGTCGAGGCCGGTGCCGCCCATGGCCTCGAGCACGAAGCGCAGGTCCTCGGCGCCGTAGCCGGCGGCCGTCTGCAGGGGCGCCAGCTCCTCGGCGGGGACCGGCGTGACGGTCACGGTCCGGTCGGCCTCCAGCACCTTCATGTTGTCGCGGCACCACTGGCCGTACGGCTGCCGGCCGGCCACGCGGCGCTTCACGTCCATGTTGCGGAGCACGGTGCCGCTGGTCAGGTCCACGGCGATGTACTCGCAGGGGCCGAGGCGGCCGCTCTCCACCACGTTGCGCGGGTCGAGGTCCACGAGGCCCACCTCGGAGCCCGCCACCACCAGCTGGTCGCGGGTCACCTTGTAGCGGCAGGGGCGGAGGCCGTTCCGGTCCGTGGCCGCCCCGGCGATGACTCCGTCGGTGAAGGCGAGGGCGGCCGGCCCGTCCCACGGCTCCACAATCTGGGCATGGAAGCGGTAGAAGTCGCGGATGGCCGGCTCGACGTCGGGATACCGCTCCCACGCCTGCGGCACCAGCATCATGACGGTGTGCAGGGGGTCGCGGCCCGAGCGGACCAGCAGCTCCATGGTGTTGTCGAAGCCGGCCGAGTCGCTGCCGCCGGGCCAGATGACGGGCTTCAGGCGGTCGATGTCGTTGCCCCAGACCGGCGCGGCGAGGTCGTTCTCGCGCGCGGCCATGGCGTTCCGGTTGCCCCAGAGGGTGTTGATCTCGCCGTTGTGGGCGATCATCCGGAACGGCTGGGCCAGCGGCCAGCTCGGCAGGGTGTTGGTGGAGTAGCGCTGGTGGAAGACCGCGACCGCGCTCTCGTACTCGGGGTAGCGCAGGTCGGGGTAGAACTGCGGCAGCCGGGTGCCGGTCAGCAGCGCCTTGTAGACGATGGTGCGGCAGGAGAGCGAGCAGACGTAGAAGGGCGCGAGGCCGGCCGCGTCCGCGTCGCGCTCGAGGTCGCGGCGCAGGAGGTAGAGGGCGCGCTCCCACGCGTCGTCGTCGTGGATCGTGGCCGGGCGACCGATGAACACCTGGCGGATGGCGGGGCAGGTGGCCCGCGCCTGGGGGCCGAGCGCCTCGAGGTCGTGCGGCACGTCGCGCCAGCCCAGGAAGGTCATCCCGTTCCGGGCGATCGCCGCCTCGACCAGGTCACTGGCCTCGAGCAGCGGGTCGTGCCCGGGAGGCATGAAGAGGAAGCCCACCGCGAACGGCTGCCCGGGCTGCAGGCCGAGGCCCAGGCGGTAGGCCTCCCGGTAGAACAGCCGGGTGGGCAGCTGGGTGAGGACCCCGGCGCCGTCGCCCGAGTTGTCGATGCTCGCCGCGCCGCGGTGGGCCACGCGGGCCACGGCCTCGAGCGCCATCCGGACGATCTCGTGGGAGCGCTCGCCGGTGGCCCGCGCCACGAAGCCGACGCCACAGGCGTCGTGTTCGCGGCGGTGGGCGGGCGTGGCGCTGGTGCGATGGTGCGTGGTCATGGACCCTCCGGGGCAAGAAAAACGGCCCGCTCGGTCAGGAGCGGGCCGGGGCGTGGTCAGTCGCGCGAGCGCGTCACCATCCCGGGCCGCCCCTCCCAACGAGGAGGGCCGGCGTGGTAATAAGGACGGCGGTGGCGCGGCGGGGCGCGACGGACGGCATGTGAATAAAAATACGAGGCGGTGCGAGGAGGTCAATGGCCCCGGCCCCGGGCCGCGGCCCCATCCCGGTCGCCGCGCCCGGGGTTCCCCGGGCCCCGGGCCGTGGCCGCGCCCGCCCTTGACAGATCCCAAGCCCGCCCGTAGACTCACGTTCCACGCCGGCGCATAAAGTTCCTTGTCGGGCCGGCCGATACTCCGAGACCATGATCCTCGCCAGCGCGCTCCTTCTCGTCCTTACCAGCCTCGTGCTCGTCCTTATCGGACTGGGGCACGGGGATCGCGGCGCGCACGGGCTGGCATAGCAATCGATACACGATTGAGCCCTTCGAACCGCGGACCCCGTACCGGTCCGCGGTTTTCGTTTCCGTACCCCCTGGCATGGCCCTGATAGAGAGAGACCCGGTATGGCCCGCAACATCCTGATCTTCGACACCACGCTCCGCGATGGGGAGCAGGCGCCCGGCAACACCATGACCCCGGAGGAGAAGCTCCGGCTGGCGCGCCAGCTCGACGCCCTGGGCGTGGACATCATGGAGGCGGGCTTCCCGGCGGCGAGCGAGGGCGACTATCGCAGCGTCCGCGAGATCGCCCACGAGGTCCGCCGGCCGGTCATCGCCGCGCTGGCCCGCTGCCACGAGCGCGACATCGAGCTGGCCGGCGAGGCCATCCGGGACGCGGCGCGGGGCCGGCTCCACGTCTTCATCAGCACCTCCGACCTGCACCTCGAGCACAAGCTCAAGATCACGCGGGAGGACGCGCTGGCCCTGGCCCGGAAGAGCATCCGGCAGGCCCGCCGCTACACCGACGACATCGAGTTCTCGGCCGAGGACGCGAGCCGCACCGACCTCGAGTACCTCTGTCAGGTGGTGGAGATGGCCATCGCCGAGGGCGCCACGACCATCAACCTGCCCGACACCGTGGGCTACGCCATGCCCGACGAGTACGCGGCGATGTTCCGCACCGTGATGGGCCGGGTGGCCAACGCGGACAAGGTCACCTGGAGCGCGCACTGCCACGACGACCTGGGCCTCGCCGTGGCCAACTCGCTCGCGGCCGTGGCGGCCGGCGCGGGGCAGGTGGAGTGCACCGTGAACGGCATCGGGGAGCGCGCGGGGAACGCCGCCCTCGAGGAGATCGTCATGGCGGGCCGCATCCGCCCGCAGCTGGCCCAGTTCACCACCGGGATCAACAGCACCGAGATCTTCCGGACCAGCCAGCTGCTGTCCTACCTCACCGGCAGCTTCCCGCAGCCCAACAAGGCCATCGTGGGCCGGAACGCCTTCGCGCACGAGGCGGGGATCCACCAGCACGGCGTGCTGCAGCACGGGCTCACCTACGAGATCATCAAGCCGGAGTCGGTGGGCATCCCGCGCTCCACGCTGGTGCTGGGCAAGCACTCGGGCCGCCACGCGCTCGAGCGCCGCTACAAGGAGCTGGGCTACGAGCTGACCGAGGAGAAGCTGGCGCAGCTCTACAAGGACTTCACCGCCCTGGCCGACCGCAAGCGCGAGATCCTCGACGAGGACCTGCTGGCGCTGCTGCACGAGAGCTTCCACGACGCGC